>CAWEHK010000049.1:0-82874 GCA_963808625.1 uncultured delta proteobacterium | reverse complement strand
GCCGCTGCGCAAGAATTGGGGGTACCCCCTGCTATGAAGCGATTACGGCAAAAGCCCGAAGCGTCGTTGCGAATTAATCGGAACCAAAACCAAACGGGGTCGGGCCAAGTTAACTTCCTGACATCACAGGAATAATGCCATGGGCAGTATCGCTAAGTACCTGATATTACAGGACCAGTCATTAAAAAATAACCCCATTTTGTGGCGCTTAATAGCAATGCCTCTACGGCTGAACAATCCAGGCCCATAGTCCTTGCTGGCGTATGATTTCGGACGTGTCTTCGAGGTCGAAACGACCACGGAGAAAATGCCATGAAAGCCAAACGGGCCAAACGAGGTCACCATTCGGTTCCCGCTCTCTTCCAAAAACTGCCACTGCGTGCAGGTCAAACCGAGGGAGTTATTCCGGGGGGTCACGGCGCCGCTGACGACGAACTGAATCTCGGGTGACTTTAGGTACAGATTGGTCTTACGCTCAACCTTGAACCGATCACGGTTAATCGCTATGATTTGAATTGATTTATCATGATTGAACATCGCAGATCAGCAATGCCATAGGTTTGGCTGGTGCGAACTGGCCGGGCGGTGTGGCCGGTGGGCGGCATCATGTGGCCTACGAGAGCCGGATTCTGCCGCCCCTGAAAGGAGATTCCAAATGACGACCAAAGTGCTAACTGCGCACGTCCCTTTGTCGTTAGCCGAGAAAGTCGATCAGTTGGCCGCCCGCTTGGAGCGCTCGCGTGGCTGGATCATTAAACAGGCGTTGGCCGCTTGGGTTGAGCAGGAAGAAGAACGTCGTCGGCTGACCCTGGAGGCGTTGGCCGATGTCGATGCCGGGCATGTTATCGACCACCAGGCTGTGCAAGCGTGGGCGGATAGCCTTGACACCGACAACCCGTTGCCGGCGCCGCGCTGATGGAACTGAAATGGACGAGTAAAGCTCTTTCCGATCTGGTGCGGCTTTATGACTTCCTGGCGCCGGTCAACAAACGCGCCGCCGCTCGCACCGTGCAGTCGCTGACCGCAGCCCCGAGCCGTCTCCTGGAGCACCCGCACATCGGTGAGAAGCTTGAAGAATTCGAGCCGCGCGAGGTTCGCCGCATCCTCGTGGGACATTACGAGATGCGATACGAAATCCGGGAATCGATCATCTACGTGCTGCGCCTATGGCATACGCGGGAAGATCGATAGTTGTCAGCCGGCAGACGCGGCCGGACCAAGGTAATACGACTGGAAGCACCTGGCCCATACCATCTGGCCCTACCGCGTGCGGGATATCTGCAAGAGGGATTGTTCCATCGCGATAGCCCACGGGCTGAAAGGCCTCTGCCAGGTAGACGCCCCCGCGAAGAAAAGAGGCGACCGGTGCCGTAAAACGAGCTAACCCACAGGAGATGCTGGAGATGTATAGAATGAACCACGTAAAAATCAAGGGATTCAGGCGTCTTTATAATATCGATTTGACGATGCGTCCCCTCATGGTCATGATTGGGGCCAATGGTGTCGGAAAGACCTCTCTCTTGGATGCCTTCTCCCTCCTTTCGGCTTCGGCGGCGGGAAATTTGAATGCCAGATTGAATTCCATGGGAGGTATTGCCGATATCCTGACTATTGATCGTGGACATGAGGTCTCATTGTCCATTGACCAGGATGTGCCGGGCCACGAACCCCTTAAATATGATCTTCACCTTGCTCCAAAGGGGTCCTCGTATGCTGTCTCATCGGAGACCCTCACCCAGGTGAGAAAGGGATACACTGGCCCATTCATGCACATTCAGTCTCTCTATGACGACATCAGGTATTATGAGATTGATAAAGAGACACTTGTGCGCCCGAGTTGGGATCACAACCCGTTGGAGACCTCTTTGTCCCAGGTCCCCAAGATGTTTCGGCAGCCGGAGGAAATGCGGCGAATTCTGAGCTCAGCCACTCAGTATCATGTCCTGGATGTGAGAGAGCGAGCGCCGGTGAAGCTCCCGCAGCAGATGAAGCCCGCCGAACTTCCCGGCGAGGACGGTCAGGATCTCGTCCCATTCCTTTACTACCTGAGAGAAAGCGATCCCGAACGATACGAAATAATTATCGATACGCTCCAAGCGGCCTTTCCCGGTTTTGAATCCCTGAGTTTTCCTCCGGTTGCCGCCGGAATGCTGACCATGACGTGGAAGGAAAAGCAGTTCAAAAAGCCGATATACATGCATCAACTCTCGGAGGGCATTCTGCGTTTTCTCTGGTTGACAGCTCTTTTGCAAAGCCCGGGCCTTTCAACCATTACGATGATCGACGAACCGGAAGTGAGCCTCCACCCGGAGTTACTGAGCATCCTGTCTGAACTCATGCGTGAAGCCTCGACGCGAACGCAACTGATTGTGGCTACCCATTCGGATCGCCTGATCAGGTTCTTGAAGCCTGAAGAAGTCGTCGTCATGGATATCATGGATGATGGCTGTGCCAGTGCTGTTTGGGCGGACGCCTGCGATCTTGACGAATGGCTCTCGGATTACACCCTGGACGAGGTCTGGCGGATGGGCCGGATGGGAGGCCGTTCATGAGGATTGCCATTATCGTCGAGGGAAAAACCGAAAAGGCCTTTATGCCACATCTGAGGAAATATCTGGAGGCCCGACTGCGTGGTCGAATGCCTAACCTGGACCCTTTCCCCTATGACGGTCGGATTCCCACTGGAGATAAATTAAAGCGTGTTGTGCAAGGACTCTTGAGGGATCGTTGCCGGCCGACCGACCACGTTATCGCTTTGACTGACGTTTATACCGGCAGCAGACCGCCGGATTTCCAGGATGCGTCGGACGCCAAGGACAAAATGCGCCGTTGGGTCGGTGATGATGAAAAATTCCATCCCCATGCCGCTCAGTTTGACTTCGAAGCGTGGTTGCTGCCCTATTGGACAACCATCCAGCGCCTGGCAGGCCACAACAAAGCGGCACCCACAGGGAATCCGGAAGACGTCAACCACGACAATCCGCCCGCGCATCGGATAAAGGAAATCTTCGAGATCGGTCAGTGCCGGGCCAGCTATGTCAAACCGCGCGATGCGGGGCGCATCTTACGAGACAACGATTTATCTGAGGCCGTCAATCACTGTTCAGAGCTCAAAGCCTTGGTGAACACTATCCTTAAACTCAGCGGCGGCAAAGTTCTTCCATGAAGGAAGGTACGGTCCAAACGCTTCCCTGCCCTTGCTTCTCTGCTGAATCGGAGTGAACCCGATGAAGTTCACGTCGTTCCTGCACAAGAAACTGGTCAACAGTTGTTTGCTGAGATGCTCTCTTTAGTCGAAGGTATTTCAGTTACTGAAGAAGCCCTGCAACTCCAACAGGCCTACCTTCGTGCGGGCATTGTGGCGCCCCGGTGGGAGGCCGATCTTCTTCATGTAGCTTTGGCTACCGTTGCGGGATGTCCGATGATAGTAAGCTGGAGGAGGTAATTTCCTATGAAAACCAAGAGCTTTGATTGCGTGGAAATGAAGCGGCGCGGTTCCCTTCGCATTTACGAAGAAACGAAGGACCTCACACCTGAGGAGAAGGCAGCATATTGGAAAAGGCAAAATGAGGGGATGTTTGATCATCAGCGCCGCTTGAGAGAGCAGCAGATAAAGAAATGAGCCTGATTCCAAATCCTCACGCAGCGCAGCTTTTTCAGGAACTGGCACTTCCCGACGTGGTCGTTGTGGATCAAAGCGACGCCTGGAGCGAAAGGGATCAGGCGGACCTGACATCCTTCTCGTTAAAGCATGCGGAGGAGCTCTACCCAGAGGAGGAGAGCCTTGTTTGATCCGGGTGATGTGGTGGCGATTGACCTCCCAGGTGTGACGGGTATCAAACGCCGGCCGACCGTAATCGTGTCATCTCCGGTCTATCATGCCACGCGTCCTGATGTGGTCGTCGGTCTCATCACCAGCCAATCCACTGCCATTGGACCCACGGACCACGTACTGCAAGATTGGGCACAGGCGGGCTTGCGAGTTCCATCAGTCTTCCGGTGCTTTCTCGCCACGCTACCCCCACTACTCATACTCATCCTGTACTTGTCGGTCATCTGTCAGACCGGGATTGGCAGGGGGTGTGTGCGTGCATCAGGATCGCCCTGGCCCCATTGGCTACCCCAGAACCATCGGCCACTTCACTATCGTAATCCCCAATAGGTACTGCAATGAGATTGCAGACGAACAGCAGGGAGCCTGTGGGGAAGTGCGCCATCTTTCTCGATCCTGGCGCTTTCTTCAAGCCACAAGGTCTTTCCCCTGAATGACAGGCTGGCACCAAATACCTGATCCGGTGAACCTGCCGCAACAGGATGCGGCCTTTCCCGAGACACGGCCTTGCTGCCGATTTGACTGGCATGCCTTTCGCGAAGGCATTCACGCTTCGGAAAAATTTATGGTTTGAAACCAAAACTATGCTGTGTTATCAATAATCGATAATATTTGATAAGGGAGGATTGGGCCATGCCATCCAGCTATGCAGTAGGAAAGCATTTTGAAGGATTCATTAAGCGGCAAGTCGGAAGCGGACGCTACAGCAGCGCAAGCGAAGTTATCCGCGATGCTTTGCGTCTCTTGGAAGAGCGCGAGGAGCTGCGGGAAACACAAATGAGAAATCTTCGTCAGCAGGTTCAGGAGGGCAAGGAAAGCGGCCCCAGCATTCCGGCTGACAAGATTTTTGATCGCCTCGAAGCGAAATATCGCAAGATGACAAGCTAACCCTGAGATATCTCATGCAATGCGTGTTTTCTCCGCTCGCTGAACACGATCTTGAAGAGATTGGCGATTACATAGCTCGCGACAATCCACCCCGCGCTGTTTCTTTCATCCGTGAAATTCGAGAGCGGTGTCTCAAAATTACTGCTGCCCCGACAGGCGCTCCTTTACGGCATGAGCTTGGGGAGGGCATTCGCATGGTGGCTTTTGGTCATTACCTGATTTTCTACACCGTCGATTCCAAAAACGTTCGCATTGAACGCATCCTGCACGGAGCGCGCAACATCCCCGTGCTATTTGACTCCTAACAGGACATTGAGCGATCACTCCGTGCAGGTCGAACCGAAGGGATTATTCCGGGATGTCACGGCGCCGCTGATGGAGAACTGAATCACGGGTGCGGATCGGGAGGATTGGTCTTGCGCTGCTCGCGCGCCGCTTTGAACGCAAGGGCGAGCCTGGCGCCTTCTTCAAGCCACAAGATCTTTTCGCGGAATGACAGGACATCGCCCAACAGGCGAGGTCGCGCCAAGTCAATACGACTGGGCGCACCTGGCCTATAGCCTCTGGCCCGACCGCCTGCGGGATGTCTGCATGAGGGATTGTTCCGTCGCCATAGCCCACGGACTGGAGGCCCTCTGCTGGCTAGAGGGCCCCGTCGAAGAAAGACGGCGGCCGGTGGAGACAAAATGCCGAGGGGACAATGAAGCGAAGAAAACGCCATATGAAAACGAAACCTGGAGAGATCGAACCCGGAGGGAGTTTTTGTTTGACTCTTAATATAAAAATCTATATAATGAAATAGTTATGGATGACCGTGAAAGCGAACCCAAAGAGCTTGAATGGATAGGGTCAAGCCGAAAGGATATGCAGGCTTTGCCGCGTTCCGTTCAACGCACATTCGGCTACGCGCTTTATGCGGCCCAATTGGGTGAGAAACCTCCCGAAGCAAAGCCACTTAAAGGTTTTGGCGGGGCGGGTGTGCTTGAACTGATCGAGGATTACAGGGGCGATACCTATCGCGCTATCTATACCGTTCGGTTCCCGGCCAAGGTTTATGTGCTGCATGTTTTTCAGAAGAAGGCAAAACACGGAATAACGACGCCAAAACAGGAACTCGACTTGATCCGCGACCGCTTGAAGCAGGCCGAAAGGCTTTACGCCAACAGGCATAAGGAGTTGTTGATATGATAGCAGATCACGAAAAAAGCAGTGGCAATGTTTTTGCTGATTTGGGGTTCCCCCATTCGGAGCAAGAGCTGGTCAAAGCCAAACTGACAGTACAGATTTACCGACTCCTGAAAGAGCGAGGGCTCACCCAGGCTGAAGCTGCGAAACTGCTGGGCACCACACAGCCCCAAGTCTCAGCGCTTATGCGCTGCCGCCCCGTGTCGGTATCCGTGGGCCGGTTAATAGAGTTTCTAACGATCCTTGGGCAGGATGTAGAAGTTACGGTCAAACCGGCTGCACGGCAAAGCACGGGGCAACCGGGGCAAATGTCCGTTACGGTGCAGCAGCCATCATGACTGGAAGCAACGGCAAACACATCGACATCACAGCAAAAGTAATAGCAAGGGTCAGGAATAACCCCCCTCTGCTGCACATCGCGGCAATGCTTCCCCACTGAACAATCCAGGCGCCCACGGGCATGTCCTGGATGTGAGGGAGCGAGCGCCGGTGAAGCTCCCGCAGCAGATGAAGCCCGCCGAACTTCCAGGCGAGGACGGTCAGGATCTCGTCCGATTTCTTTACTACCTTAGAGCAAATCGGACAAGGCCAAGCCGTTCAAGGGCGTTGACGGAGGCGTGTTCGAAGTCGCGCTCCGACATCGCGGGGATGCTTTCCGCGTGATCTATGCTGTCAAGGTTGGCGCGGATATTTGGGTGATCCACGCCTTTCAGAAGAAATCCAAGACCGGCAAGGAGACGCCTCAGATGGAGGTTGATCTTATCCGCGAACGCCTGAACCGATTGAAGGAGGCTTTACGATGAACGACGACTTTGAACTTATTCGCGGCAGCGGCAACGTGTTTCGTGACTTTGGCCGCGTTAACCCCTGTGTTGAACAGGCCCGCGCCCTTCTTGCAGCGAAGATCATCCGCACGCTTGACGATCGCGGCTTATCGACACGTGAGGCCGAAAGGCTGACAGGTGTTGCACATTCGGAGTTTTCACGCATTCGGAACGCAAAGCTTGAACGCTTTACGCTTGATCGGATGATTACGATACTCGGGAAGCTTGATGAGGATCTTGAAGTTAACGTCACTTTTCGGTCCCGTCATCATGTTTTGCATGACGGATTACAAGCATGAGTGTAATGGTGTGGTCGGTGGGCGGCATCATGCGGCCTACGAGGCGCGGATTCTGTCGTCCTTGAAGGGAGATTCCAAATGACGACCAAGGTGCTAACTGCGCACGTCCCTTTGTCGTTAGCCGAGAAAGTCGATCAGTTGGCCGCCCGCTTGGAGCGCTCGCGCGGCTGGATCATTAAACAGGCATTGGCTGCTTGGGTTGAGCAGGAAGAAGAACGCCGTCGGCTGACCCTGGAGGCGTTGGCCGATGTCGATGCGGGGCATGTTATCGACCACCAGGCTGAGCTGGCGTGGGCGGACAGCCTTGACACCGACAACCCGCTGCCGGCGCCTCGCTGATGGAACTGAAATGGACGAGTGAAGCTCTCTCCGATCTGGTGCGACTTTTAGACAGCGGCAGGGCAAGCCTTTTCAATCTCTTCGGCCAGGCGCCGGGCATTCAGGTCGCCTTCGACGCGTAAGCTCCGGGTGATGGCAAGCGCATCCCCCCAGGTCGGTTCCCGCACGGCGCAGCTGCTCCCCGATGGGGACGCCCCATATTCCTTGAAAGCTCGGCGGCAGAGGCTCACAAAATCTTCGGTCTGCTCAGTTTCAGTGCTCAGAGCATCTATTTCTTTTCAAAGCTCTTTTTTTCGCCGCAATTAGGGCATTTTTGCGGTTTGCACTTGCCTTCTTTTTCAAACCCGCATTTGCTGCATTTGAAATTGGCCACTCTCTTTCCTCCTTAACTCATCTAAGCTTTTGATTAAATTTACTTTCGGTTGGCCCATTTCATATCCACGAACCAACTCGCGCCTCACAAAATAGGAATCCCCCGCAATTATAGATTTTGTCGATCTATTTCAAAACTCTCCTCCCTCGCTGGGAAGGGCTGGGGGGAGGTGGGGATACGCTTTCAATTAAACCCCCACCCAGCCTTCCCCGCCGAAGGGGGAGGAGATGCCAGGAATTTCAAGATGGTTACTTAACGCAGAAATCCCCGGCCTGCAACCGCGGGTAATCAGTTAAAAGCTTCTCCCGGTTTAAAGCCGAGTGCCTTTAAAATTTTGGCCATAGGGCAAAAACCGGTAAACGATGCCTGCAGAAGATTCGCCCCCACGAACGCCGTAAACAACAGCCAGTAGGGACTGTGGATTCGGGAAAGCAGGAGGCTCAAAAGCACGAAGCTTCCTGCAAAAGCAAGAACTAATCGGTCAATCGTCATGTCAACCTCCTTATGAAAGGGTTCAGGATATAATGTTAACCATCCCCGAGGACTCTTAAAGGAGAGTTGAAGGCATTCTTTAAGGGCTGCCAGGATATTGGGATGGCGCGAAGGTTAGGGCGAGAGCCTCTTTTTGAAAAAAAAGGAGAGGGATGGTCTTTTCTTAGAAAGAAACACGAACCTTGGCAAACCGATAATCTTCGCCGAGGATGGGGCTGCTTATGTTTCAGCGCAAAGGCTCTCGTAGCAGGTCTCGCAAATCATGTTTTCCTGCTCGTCGTATCTTTCGACGACGATATGGGGATGCAGGAGGGGCAGCACGTCTCCGCACTTATGGCACTTTGTCTGCCATCCGCTGAGGAACGGAAGGCCCTGTCCGCCGCCGCTTTTGTTTCCATCCATAACACCGATCTCCCCGGAAGGAATCTTTTTGTTCGCAATAAATCATGACACACGAGCAACTTTAAGGTCCGCGAGGTGGCTGAAAGTGATCGAGTAACCTGCCAGGCCCTCGGGCTGGTTTGAAATCCTAACCGATGGATTGCAGCCTGGAAAGCCCATCACGGAGAAAAAGCCGAGTCTTCTCCTTTCGTTTTGACCGGTGGGGCTAAGAAGGTTTAGATAGACGGGCAAGCGCAAAAACGCTGCAAGCATTGACGCGAATGACCGAGGGGTGCCACCCACCGGTGCCCTGGGACATGAGCTCAGCGTAAGAGGCTTATCCCATCTGCATCAAGCTAAGGTTTACCCAAGGTAGAGCTATGCCCGTGACTGGTTGCCAGCCGGCTGATGAATGCCCTGAAAGGGCTTCATGGAATAGCCCGGGGGCAGCAAGCCGAATATCGAATATTGCACAAGGAACCGCAGAATGCTGTAAGGCTTCATGGAATAGCCCGGGGGCAGCAGAGCGCCACTCTGGGATGAGGAGCCCAATCCCCTTTCCGCTTACCCTGAAAGGGTTAGATAAATCGTTGAATCGGTATGTTTTATGTAACCCCTTCAGGGTAGCCGTTCGTGTTGTACTTGGCTCCCCAGGGTGGCGCTATCGCTGACCCTGGGCTCATCTATGAAGCCCCTTCAGGGCAGTGAAGTTAGCTTGATGCATACAGGCATAACCCTCGCTCTTCGGCCTCCGGTTGCGAGCAAGCGGTTGCCAAATTTGCCTCAGAAGGCGATATTATGCCGTCAGGCAGGGTCAGAGCCTCTGTTTACAGCTTCCATTCAACCGGGAGGGTTACATAATGGAACAGGAAATTCTCGGGTCTTCACCTCAAGGATATTCCAAATGGTTTATCCTCATCACCGCCGTCTTCATTACGTCCTTGGTTACCGCGAACATCATTGCCGTGAAACTGATCAGCATCTTTGGTCTCGTGCTCCCGGCCGCCATCATTATTTTCCCGATCAGCTACATTGCCGGTGATGTTCTGACCGAGGTGTATGGTTATGCAAAAGCGCGCCAGGTGATCTGGCTGGGCGTTTCTCTGCAACGTCATCGCGGTGGCAGCCGTTTGGGGTGGGCAAATGCTGCCCGCAGCACCATTCTGGCATGGTCAGGAAGCCTATGAGCAGATCCTGGGCTGCACTCCCCGGCTGCTCGCCGCCTCTTTTGCGGCCTATCTAGTCGGTGAATTTGCCAATTCTCTGGTGCTGGCCAAAATGAAAATCGCCACCAAGGGGCGGTGGCTGTGGACGCGGACAATCGGCTCGACCATTGTCGGCCAGGGTCTGGATTCCCTCGTCTTCATCTCCCTGGCTTTCCTTGGCACCGTGCCGCTCTCCAGCCTGGCCGCAATCATCGTCACCCAGTGGCTCGGGAAATCCTGCTACGAAGCGGCGGCAACGCCGCTCACCTATATCGTGGTGAACCTTCTGAAACGGGTCGAAGGCATTGACGTTTACGATTACGACACGAGCTTCAACCCCCTCGCCATTACCAAATGAAACAGTGCTGGGTGCTGGGTGCTGAGTGTTGGGTGTTGGGTGTTGGGTGTTGGGTGCTGGGGACGGACTGGCGGGCGCGAAATTCGGGTTGTTACACCAAGCTGCATTTATTCGACAACCTTCTCATGTGGGGCGGACTTTCCAGTCCGCCAGCAGGCTGGAAAGCCTGCCCCACAAACGGAGCCGCTGCTCCAGTAGCTTCATGGCAGTCCCTTGGAGCAGTCAGTGTTCAGAGGGGGGACCCTAATCTCTGCCGAGCGCAGTCCCTTGGGCTGCCTTTCAGGGCGGGGTTAAAGCCCTGCCCCATCCGGGTCGTGCAGGAAAGAAGCTAGGCTCGCGCTTTGAGTTCTCCCGGTTTCAGCACCGCATAGGCCAGGCCCATGACCGGTGTCGGTACGCCAAGCTCCGCACCCAACCTCACGACGATGCCGATCATGGACTCCAGCTCACTCATCCGTCCGGCTTCGATGTCCCGTTGCATCGAGGGCTTGATGCCCGGCGCGCTGTCATCGATGAACTTCAGGGTATTATTCACCACGTCCGGATCGAGGGCCACGGCTTTGGCCTGGGCCACCGCCACCACTTCCTTGATGGCCTCGGTCAACACCGCCCGCGCTTCCCGAACACCGCGATATTCGCCCATCGTTACGCGGGTCAGACTGCCCAGGGCACTGATGGCGGAGATAAAGACGAACTTGGTCCAGAGGATTTGGGCAATGTTCTGAACCACCTCGACGGTCGCCCCGGTGCTCTTAAGTACCTCGGAGATCGCTTGCGCACGCGGGGTAACACGCCCATCGAATTCACCCACCACAATCCGGCGGAACTGGCTGTACTGGCCAATGACTCCGGGTCCTTCAATGGCCGCCGAAAGCCAGGTCGCCCCGCCCAAGAGGTGCTCCGCGCCCACCACCGGCCCGATCCGCTCCGCCGCATCCACACCGTTCTGAAAGGAAATAACCACCGTGTCCCGGCCGATCATCGGTTTGATGAGCTGTGCCGCTTCATCGGTGTGGTAGGTTTTGGTCGAAAATAGCACCAGGTCGACCACACCCACCGTGCCCGGCGTGTCGGTGGCCTGGGCCGGTGACACCTGGAAGTCGCCGAAGACACTCCTGACCTGCAGCCCCTTGTCAAGAATGGCCGCCAGATGCGCGCCGCGAGCAATGAACGTCACTTCGTGCCCGGCCCTGGCGAGCAGTCCCCCGTAATAGCCGCCGACACCGCCTGTCCCCATGATTGCGATTTTCATGCTATTTCTTCTCCCTTCAGGTCCTTTGTTGATGCTGTTTCATTTCTTCATGCCCTTTTCGGCCCTCTCGGCGATAATTCCGGTCTCCGGAAACCCAACGCTGACAGCTCCGGCAAAAATAATACGTGCGTTGCGAGTGCCGCCCACGCTCGATCGGAGTACCACAGTTTGGACAGGGTTGCCCCGTTCGACCATAGACCAGCAATTCCAAACGGAAGTGCTCAAAGTACTCAGAACCCGCGCTGGAATCAAGAAGCGTTCCGCCCTGGTCGATGGCATCTCTCAACACGTTTCGTATGGCTTCTGCCAGAAATCGTGTAGCGGCTCTGCGAGATTCTCCCGGCCGGTCGCACCGGGTGGATGCGTGCCGCAAAAAGCGCTTCATTGGCGTAGATGTTGCCGATCCCGGCGACAATCCTCTGGTCAAGGAGAAATTGCCTCACTCCAGCTTTGCGGCCCCGGCTTCTCCGGTAGAGATACGAACCGTTAAAGGCCTCATCAAAGGGTTCCGGCCCATGCTGTGCAAGCAGAGGGTGGTGCAGAGGATCACCCTCAGTCCAGAGGACCAGCCCGAACCGGCGATAGTCATTGAAACGGAGATACCAGCCGTTGCTTAAGAGAATATCGAGATGGTCGTGTTTGCCCGGGGCGATGGATGCGTCCAGTGCCTGCAAGAAACCGGTCATGCCGAGGTGGAGGATCAGGGTTCCGTCCGGGCAGCGGAACAGGAGATACTTGCCTCGCCTTTCGATGGTCTGAATGATCTGTCCGGGAAGTTTTGAGGTGATTTCCGCCGCCACCGGCCAGCGCATTGCCGCATTGCGCACGATGACCTCGGTCACCGCCTGACCGGTGACACGAGGAGCCACCCGGCGTCTTATGACCTCTACCTCGGGGAGCTCAGGCACTCACTCCTCCAACCACCATTATTCAACCTGGTCCGTCAAGGCATAACGAAAAGTCGTTGCGTTTGCCGCTCTCCAGGAGGGCACGGAACGCCCGTCGACTCTGCCCCTTCTACCAGAAATACTTGCCCGCAAGCAAGCCTGCAAGCAAAGCTGCTGCGATCACCAGCACAGCAAAGAGCCAGGTCCCGGCGGGTGATCCGCCTGGCAGAGGCAGCCAACTCCATATTGCCATCGTCCCCTCGCCGCGCAGTTCCTTCGCGACCCTACGAATGCCCTCCGCGACCTGGGCGAAAGCCTTGTCCCGATCGGGAAAATCCGTGACCGGTCTGCCGTTTACAGGCAGGGCCTGGAGCCTGGCGAAGGGCGTCTCTTGCCAATTGATATGGCGCAAGATGACCGGGATCACTCGGGCTTCGTTTGCCCTGTGACGCTCCAGGGCCCTTTTCATCTCCCCATCGAGGCCGTAGTCGGAAGCCAGGAAATCGGGACTGACCAGGAGTAAAATGATCTGAGCGGATTTCAGGTGCTCGTCGATCTTTGCCTTCCCCTTGGATCCGACCGTGACCTTGAAGTCATGACAGCTGGAGATATATCCCTGACTTTCGAGCAAGGCGAGGTGCTTTGCCAGCTCATCGCACAACTCTTCGTCCTCGTGTGCGCAGGAGAGGACAAAAACATCTACCGGCTTGACCTGCCCAACCAGCGTCTGAACCTTGTTCGTCATGTTTGGACTCCGGCCTCCCGGTCGAGGAGGGACACCATAAGGACGCCTTCGCACCGGCCTCGTGCATGCGCCTCCTGCGATATCCTAATGGCCCTGATATCCGGACGGCATATTGGGGTTATTGGGGTTGCGTTTCCACAACCGCGCTTTTTCAGCCTTTTTGGACACCCTCTAAAAGACCCGACCAGCAACGACGACGCCTTGTCTGGGGGAGACACGGAGCGCCCGAAAAAACCGGCAAAAGAAACTTTCCCTGTCTGCTCAGGCCCTTCTGCCCATGCCGACCTTGCTCATCATGAGATAGAAAAGCCCGGTGGTTACCAGGTTGGTCAGGGCCACGATGAAAAAGCAATTCCTGTAACCCAGATCCCCCACGAGCGCCCCCATCCCGAGGGAGCTCAGCATCATGCCGAGGTAAATACAACTGTTGTAGCCGCCCATCGCCAGACCGCGGGAGTCGGGCTTGACCACTTCCGGGATGAGCGCTCCAATTGCGGTGTACGCAATCCCAATACTGATCCCCAAGCCGGCGGCACACAGGATGAACGCGAGCATGCTTGACGCGAACGCCAAAGCCGGCGAGGCCGCCGCTAAGGCCGATCAGACCCACGACGACGAGATCGCTCCGCCGGGCAACGGTGTCACTGAGCCGCCCGAAGGGGACCCTCGACAGGGCATTGAAAAGTGCCTGGGTGGCGAAAATGAGACCGATCTCGCCGGGATTCAATCCTTGCTCGGCAGCCAGCAAGGGGACAAAGGTCGTGTACATTCCAACCGCAAAACAGCTTCCCAGCGTCACCATCCAGCATGAGAGGAGCGCCACATTTTTGGGAAGGTCCTTCATCAATGCCCTGGTGTCTCGGCTTGTGGGTTGATGAAGGACAACGTGTCGAGCGCGTGGAAGAAAGATGAGCGTCATCAAACATACGAGCAGGATTTCCACCCCCGACAGGACAAAAACCGCCCGGAAGCCCAACCACTCCGCCACGATTCCTCCTGCTGCCGGCCCTACGCTCATCCCTCCGTTGATGGCCAGGGTATACCATCCGTAGGCCCGACCAAGATGCGTTGCAGGAGTGATATCGGCGACATAAGACATCATGGTGGGACCAAACATCCCCAGGCTGACGCCAAGCAAAAGATGAATCGCCACCAACTCGGCGGTGGAGCTGCTGAAGGCGAGCAAAAAACAAGAGCATGCTGCAAGCGCCAGGCCCGTGACGGCCAGCAGCTTGCGTCCCAGCCGGTCCGAGACCAGGCCCAGGGGCAGAGAAACGGTTCCCGCCATGAACAGAAAGGCAGCGTTGATGACACCAACCTGAAAGGCATCGGCGCCTAAGGAAAGGGCGTAGAGAGGCACCACCGGCACGCGCATGAAAGAGCCGAAATAGCACGCCCCGGCCACCGCACAGCAGGTAAAAAGCAGCACCCCGTATGATGGGACTGCAGGTGTTTTGGCCTCGCCCGCCGTAAATTCGCTCATCGTTCCATCTTCACTGGTTGCATCTCGGTGCGCCCCATCCATTGCGCGACTCGAAAAGAATCAACAGATGCCGTCCTGAATAATGCCGCCATTCAAACGGTGACAGCGAAGCCGGGGCTTTTTTAATGAAGGCCCCCGGTGGTTTCGCGACCAGCCGTTCCTTTGGCCCTCCTCAAGAAGATCGTCAATGGTGCGAGGATGGCCGTAAGCCACGCGAAGAGCCAGAAGACGTCATTAAAGGCCAGCATGCTCGCTTGTCGCAGCACTTCACGATAAATCCCCGCGAGCGCCAAGAGCGCGTTTCCACCCGACGGGTCGTGGCCGGGGAAAAGGTGCCAGCAAATGTTGACTGTACTCTCTCAGAGCGGGACTGAAAGGGGTTATGTTTTCCGTCAGGAAAGTCTGGTGCAGCTGCGAGCGCTGCGAAACCAGGGTAGTGGCGGTGGCAATGCCAAAACTGCCGCCGAGATTGCGAAGCAGGTTGAAGATGCCCGAGGCATTGCCCATTTCTTCCTTCGGGATATTGACATAGGTTGAAGCGGCGAGCGGCACGAAGAAGAGCCCCAGACCGAAACCCTGGATGAAGCGAGGCAGCGCAATGGCCGGGAAATCGGCATCCAAATTGAGTCCCGACATGAGCCACAGGGCGCCGGCCATGGTCAAGAGTCCAACCGCCAGCAACCTGCGCGGCCTTACTCCCCTCTTCATCAGCACCCCGCCGATGGGCATCATGATAAGGCTGGCGATGCCTCCCGGCCCCAGCACGAGTCCTGCCCAGGTTGCGGTGTAGCCCATGAGGGTCTGAGCATAGAGCGGCAGCAGAACGAAGCTCCCGAACATACAGAAGAACCCCATAAACATCATCACGTTACCAGCCGCGAAGGTGCGGTCTTTAAAGACCCGGAGATTTACCACCGGATGCTCGGCACGGAGTTCCACGATCACGAAGAGAATCAACGCGACCACCGCAACGATGCTCATCGTGATGATGAAATTGGACTCAAACCAGTCTTCGCGCTCGCCCTTATCGAGAACCACCTGCAGGCATCCCAGTCCAGCGGTGATCAGGAAGAGCCCCCAGGAATCGATATGGATCCTGGCGCGGCGGATATACGGCGGATCATGAATGAGGAGGGCGGCCAGTGCCACCGAGATCAAGCCGATCGGCAGATTGATGTAAAAGACCCAGCGCCAGCTCCAGTTGTCGGTAATCCATCCGCCGACAACGGGGCCGAGGATCGGGGCAAAAACCACTCCCATGCCAAAGACCGCCATTGCCATTCCATGTTCTTTGGGCGGGAAGGTTTCAAGAAGGATCGCCTGAGAAAGCGGCTGCAACCCGCCTCCCCCCAGCCCTTGAAGGATCCGGGCCAAAACCAGAAGTTCCAGAGACGGCGCCGCTCCACAGGCAAGCGAACTCGCTACGAACAGGGCGACGGAAAAGATCAGGTAACGTTTCCGGCCAAACACGCTGGCGAGCCATCCGGTGATGGGAATGATGATGGCATTGGCGACGAGATACGAGGTCAACACCCAGGTCACCTCATCCACCCCGGCATTCAGACTGCCCTGCATGTGCGGCAGAGAAACATTGACCACACTCGTATCCATGACTTCGAGGAAGGTCGGCAGAATGACGGTAAGCGCTACGACCCACTTATTGGTTTGAGGCGGAGACGATGGGGTCATCAGCTTATGCTCCACTAATCAGCACGCGGGGACCACATTACCCTGCTTCAAGGCAAGGCCTTTGAAAAAAGTGTAGCAAAAGACACCATCAGAGTGGGTGGTTCGGTACAAATCGCGAATACCTGTTTCCCACGTTTCGTGATCAATTAACCCGAGTTCCAGTGCCTGCCGACGGACCCCCTCAACCATCGCAATGAAAGTCTGTTTGGTGAACCCTTCCACCAACTTGGGTCTGCTTGCGTCAACATAGACCATTCTGGGAGAAACCCCGACGGAGTGAAACCCGGCCTCAGTCAGGAGCGGATACAATTGACGCCCGATGAGAGCATTGCCTCCAAACCCCGCCTGCAAATCGATCAGGCATTGTATGGTGCGAAGGGCATCAGGGCTGTCCGGATGGAAATAGGTCGATCCGTGATCCCCTTCGATGGCCGTTATGCTCCCCCCCTTCTTCAATACTGCGCTCAAGGATGCCAGCGCCGCGACGGGGTCCCGAAGGTGTTCCAAGACAAAACAAATGAAGACATGGTCAAAGCTTTCTGGGGGAAACGGTAAAGCAAAAATGTCAGCGCGACAAAATGTTATATTTTTCAGCCCCTCCGCAGCAACACGTTTCCTCGCGGCATCGAGGGATTTTTCGGCAATGTCTATGGATACGATCCTCGCTCCAGGGCTGTTTCGGGCCAAGGATAAGGTCTGAGCACCGATGCCGCATCCGGCCTCGAGAACACTGCTTCCCGTAGGGTAGAGAGTATCCGAGTGCAAAATCTCGACGAGCGTCGACGCCTGGTCGAGGAGCCTCCTGCTCTCCCGCTCGGTAAATCCATGGACATATTCGTGCACGGTCATTCCTTTCCCCACAATTCCCTCATCCGTCCAGCCGCCATTTAACGCGTCGTCGATGGGGACTTGTAATCGATTTCTTCCAGTTTTGTCCAACCCCTTTCGTGTCAGCCTTGACTCATGCGGCCACTTCCTGAGAGGGTGTCAAAAAAGCCCTTCTCTCCCGCTACCCCGACGAAAGCCGGGGGCCGGGAGGTCTTAAAATACCTTGGATTCCGGCTGGGTTCCGGCTTTCGCCGGAATGACGCAATGTGATTCGGGAGACCTATTTTGACACCGTTTGAGCAAGAAAGGTCCAAGCGGCCAATGGCCGGCACGCCAGGGCCAAAGCTCACCCACTCCGAATGGACGGCTTTAAGGCCACCCCTGTAATGCTCCGGAAAACTCAGCGCTTGCCCCGATCATCCCTGAACTCCCGATTTACAATCAAAACGCACTCGCTCTAATATACAATGAATGGTGAACCGCAGATTGACAGGATGGAGGGACCGACCATGTCAAGCCATAATTTTTGATCATTGGTCTTGGTTTTGCAAGGTGAAGAGAAAAAAGGAGGGGACCCCCATGTGGGACCTGGAAGAATTGAAAAAGCATCGTGAGATCATCGACCAATTGGACCTGGAAATGACTCCCGAAAAGGCGGTGGAAACCTTTTTGGAATGGGGGACCGGGTGGGCGCGAAAAGATGATTTTGTCAGATATCCCGGTCAGGAAAGCTATTATTTCGTTATCTACGATTGGGAGAAACCATTGCGACTCACCCTGGTTCGCAGAGACATGAAGGCAATGGAAGAACTGGCCAAAATCGATGCTCCCGAGGAGTTGATTCAAAAAGCCATCGAGGACGGAGGACGGAAGCCCGGCGTGGGAGTATACGCCATTAGCGAGAAACTGAGGGAGTGGCTCAAGAAGACCCTGAATTGCTGATGAAACAGTGGTCTTGATCACAAGCGGCGGCAGGCTTTCCACCGAGCACCAGCGAAAGGCTCCGCTAATGCGGGAACGAAGGATTTTGAGATGATTGAAGAGGATAAGACAGCAGTCAGAAGCCTTCAAGAAGTGAGGGACCTCTACCGGAGAATTGCTGAGCTCGAAGCCACAAACCGCGCGCTCAACGAGGAAATTATCGAACTGAAGAGCGCGCAGTCAGCCCTGACCGGCGAACATAAGCCGCCGGCGGGGGGGGCCGTTGGTGATCCGCAAAATCTGCTGTGCTGCCTCGCCGACTACCTTCCCGACCCAACATTGGTGGTCAACACCCAGCGAGAAGTGGTCGCCTGGAACACGGCCATGGAAAGACTGACCGGGATTAAGGCTGAGGCGATTTTGGGAAAGGGAGACTACGAGTATGCTCGACCGCTTTACGATGCTCGACAGCCCATCCTGATTGACCTCATCTTCGATACCGACGAGGAGGTGGAAGGCAAATATGCCTATGTCCGCAGAGAACAGGACGGTTTGGTGGCAGAACCCGCTCAAATGCTCTTCATGAACGGCAGATGGCTTTACCTGCAGGGAAAGGCCAGTCCGATTTGTGACAAGGAAGGAAAGCTTCTTGGCGCCATCGAATCATTCCATGACATTACCGAGTGCAAGCTTGCCGAAGAGTTGCGGGAGAGCGAGGAGCGCCGCCTGACGGAAAACACGGGAGATGTACTCTACCGAATGAACTGCGATTCCATGAGGTATGACTATCTCAGTCCGGCAATCAGGCAACTGACGGGTTACGGGCCTGGGGAAATCAACGCCCTGGGTTTCTTCAGCATGGTGAAGCAAATCGAAATTCCCGGGCACGAGGACGTCTCCGTGGAAGTCCTGATGCAGGATCGGGTTGCGGGGAAAACCGGGCGACACCAGGCAGACTTCCTGATTAGTACGCGGTCCGGAGAATCGAGGTGGCTCCGGGACCATTCTTTTCGCTGCCGTGACGAGTCGGGAAAGGTAACCGGGGTGATCGGGACCCTAAGCGATGTCACCGAGCGAAGGTTGGCCCAGGAAGCTCTTCGTGAGAGTGAAAAGCGCTTCCGGATGCTTGCTGAAAAGGCCCCCATCGGGATTTCACTGATGAACAGCGACCTGAGCTTCGAATACCTCAACCCGGCTTTCACCGAGATCCTGGGCTATACAATGGATGATTTCCCGGGGCAACGGCAGTGGTTTGGGAAAGCCTACCCCGATCCCGCCTACCGAGCCGAAGTTATCTCCTTCTGGGAGAAGGAAATCCTTGAGAGCTCCGCGCCGGGGACGGTAAAAGATCGAACGGTCACGGTCTGCTGCAAGGACGGCAAGTCAAAAATCATCCATATTCGGTCCGTAGTCATGGATGACGGCAAACATCTGCTCACCTATCAGGACATGACCGACCACCACAATCTCGAGGCCCACCTGCGGCAGACCCAGAAGATGGAGGCGATTGGCACTCTGGCCGGCGGTATCGCTCATGACTTCAACAATATTCTGGCAGCAATCATTGGGTATGCCGAGATGACCCTGACGAAGGTGGCCCACGGAAGCACGACGGAGCGGAACCTTGTACGGATTCTCAAAGCGGCGCATCGGGCAAAGGAATTGATCAAACAAATCCTGATCTTTACTCATGAAAGAGAAAAAGAGCATCGGCCGGTGCGAATCGCTCCGGTCGTAAAAGAGGCGTTGAAACTCCTCCGGGCGTCTATCCCCAAAACGATTGAGATTCGTCAGCATGTCCGGCTGGCATCGGATGGTTTAGTCCTCGCGGACCCGACCCAAATTCACCAGGTGCTGATGAACCTGTGCGCCAATGCCGCTTATGCGATGCAGGGTAAGGGTGGCGTGATGGAGGTAAGCCTGACCGACATAGATCCCGAGATAGAAGCACTGAGCATCTACGATAAGCTAAGTGACACCCCCTGCATACAACTGACCGTCAGCGATACGGGGGGGGGGATTCAGCCTGCCATCATGGAACGGATTTTTGATCCCTTTTTTACAACTAAAGGCCAGGGACGGGGTACGGGAATGGGACTCGCCGTGGTGCACGGCATCGTGAAGAGCCATGGCGGCGTCATCAACGTCAGCAGTAAGCCGGGGGTGGGGAGTACGTTCACGGTTTACCTTCCCAGGCACGCAGTGAACGTTCAGGACAGGGAAGAGGTGCTCGAGGCAATGCCACGAGGCTCAGGGCGTATCCTGTTTGTCGATGACGAGGAGACGCTGGCGGATTTGGGGAAACAAATGCTGAGTCACCTTGGATATGAGGTAATTTCCATGACCAGCGGACGCGAAGCACTGGCGGTGTTCCGCGCACAGCCTGATTGGTTTGACCTGGTGTTTACGGACTACACGATGCCGTCGATGACCGGTGCCGAACTTGCCCGCAAAATCATGAGCATGCGACCGGACATTCCCGTGGTGCTCTGCTCCGGCTACAGCGAAACGATCAACGAGGAGAAGGCCAGGGAGCTTGGAGTGAGCGCCTTTGTGATGAAGCCCTTCACTTCTCGTGATATTGCCGAGTTGGTTTCCAAGGCCCTTGGGGCGAAATAGGCTGAAGATCGAAGCAGAACGTCAGCAGGTTTCCACCCTCCTGCCGGCGATAGCGGAGTTGGTCGGCGAGATGGCGGACCAGGTAGATGCCCAGGCCTCCCACGTGGCGCTCCGTGAGATCCTCACAAAGTTCGGGGTCCGGGCGTTCAAGGGGGTTAAAGGGAATGCCCCAATCGGTCACGCAGAAGCAAAATTTGTCATGACCTTCTATGGCGCATCCCACTTCCACCTCTCCTGCCTCTTCCGGATAAGCATAATGGATGACGTTCGTCAGCACCTCCTCCAGGACCAGTTCGACCTTGAACACCAGTTCCTGGGACAGGTTGAACTGCCGCAGCTTCCCGAGCACAAACAGGCGAAAAATTTCCAGCGATTCCATCCTGGCAGGCAAGCGCAAGGTTTCCATCAAAAGCTGCAACCCTTTCATTTTCTCTCAACCATGAGGAGTTTCAGACCAGGCTGACGCCGACCCACTTACGGCAGCCGTCACAAGCCCGCGCATGCTCCCTCAGGAACCTCTCTTCCCATGCATGTACGCCCAGTATAATCGCTTTCACCATTTTGTCGGTGATCTCCGGGAAACGCTCCACGATCTTTTGAAACTTGTCCCGCGACAGGGTCAGGCAAACCACCCGGGTCTTCGCCCTGAGGGTAAACAAACGTTTGATGTCGCAAAAGAGTGACATGCCGCCAATGAATTCACGCTCTCCAAATTCGGTGTATTCCGATCCCCCATTTCTTTCCGAGAGCAACCCGGCGGTCCCTTCGAGAATGTAGTAAGCATTGGCGTCTACTTCGTGTTCATGGAACAGGATCTCGCCTGGCTTGAAGGTCTCCCGCCGGCACAGGTAGGCAAGGACCTTCAGCGGTTCGAGCGGGAGTCCCGCGAACAGCGGGAGTTGCATCAGGGTCTCGAGGTTGGCCCGGTATTCACTAAGCGGCTGCTTTGGCCCCATGGACAAGTTCATAGAGCACCCCCTTCTCAGCTAATAGTTCCTGGTAAGAGCCCATTTCCAGAATTTTGCCGGCTTTCATCACGGCGACCTTATCATAGCCCTTGATGGTATCGAGACGGTGCACCACCGAAATGAGTGTGCTCCGGCCTTTCCATTTGGTTTCGAGCAACGTCTGGATGCGCTTCTGGGAGGCATTATCCAGGGCGGAGGTGGCTTCATCCATGATCAGAATAGGCGGGTTCTTGAGAAAGACCCGCGCAATGGCAAGCTTCTGGCGCTGCCCGCCCGAGAGCCGGTCGCCTTTCGTCCCGACCCGGAAGTCCATGCCGATTTCGACAATCCGCTCCAGCAGGTCTTCTTCGATGAGGAGATGGATGATGCTCTGGCTGATGCGTTCCTGGGCGTTGGGATGGTCGCTGGTGGACTTCCCGAAAAGAATGTTGTCCAGGATGGTCTGAGAGTGAATGTATTCCGGCATGCGGTAAGAGCTTAAGGCGCCGGGGTGGTCCTGCTGGATTTTTTCCATAAAAAGGAAGCGACCTTCGAGGACCAGCTGGCGCAGGTCCCCCGAGAGGGTGGCCATTTTGTGAGTTCCCGGAACGAACCGGAGCGCCAGGCGAAGCAACAGGCGCTCGTCTTCAAGAGCCAGTTCGTGAAGCCGCGAGTGCTCGATCCGACGGATGAGCGCTTTGTAGTCATCGAGTTCATGGGGAGAGAAGGGGCTTTCCTTGAAGAAGACCTCATCCGGCGGCAGGTCTCCCAGAATGTCCAGGAACTGGCCGGCTAACTCGCGGCCCAGATTGATCAGGGGCCTTCTGAGCTGCGCCTCATCCAGAAACTGCAGGAAATACGGACTCTCAGCGAGTCGTTCCTGGGTGAATTCCTCATGATTTGGATTGCCGAAAGTAAGGTTTGCGGCCACCGTGGAAAACTCCAGATAGCGCTGTTCGTCGAAAAATTCGACATAGTCGGCAAGTTCCTCCCCGAAGTGAGTCTGAAAGTTTTCCCGGACGCGGATGATTTTCGTCACCAGTTCATCTTCCTGGTTTACCGCCAGCACCGTGTTCAGCCCGAACCGCAGGACGTCAACAAAAAGTCCCACCTGCTGGATCGCCTCGATCATCTCATCGAGCGTGGGCAGTCTATGCTTCTTCTCGGCCTCCTCACCCTCCAGCAGGGCCTCACAGGAATAGCAGAGGTTTTCCTTGATGGTGCCATCAAAAATATAGGGAGACTGGGCCACGATCCCCATGTTCTCGGCCAGGTCCCTTTTTGTCAGCTCCGCTACCTCCATCCCATCGATCAGCACACTGCCGCCGGTGTAGCTGTAAAGTTGGGAGATGCATTGGGCAAGGGTGCTCTTGCCACTTCCGGAAAACCCCACCAACGCCAGTTGCTCTCCGGGTTTCAAGTCGAGGTTGACCTGTTTGAGCAACTGAATCCCGCCGGCGACGCTGAACGAGAGGTCCTGGGCGTGGATCCGCCCTTGAAATTGATAAGGTTCGCGATCCGGCGGCGGCTCGATGGCATGCTCGGGTTCGACATCGAAGTACTCCATGAGCCGCCCGTATCCCGTCGTGGCATCCTGATAGACCTGATAAAAGTCCATCAACTCTTTCCAAGGATCGTAAAGCTTCTCATAGGCGGAAAGGAACGCAACCAGAGCCCCCAGATCGAAACGGCCGTTGATGGCAAGATAACCGCCGACAATGAAGAGGATGAAGGGGCCAAGATTTTGAAAGAGGTTATTCACCACCTTGATCCCTTGCTTGTAGAGGTTCCAGACCATGCGGATCTCGAACAGGCGGTCGACAAACCCCCCGTATTTTCGGTTTTCGATGCGGTAACTGGCATTTCCCTGCACCTCATGGATGCCTGAAATGGTCTCGCTGATCTTGCTGCTCAGGTCGCGCGTCACATCCACGCGCATCTTGTTGGCGCGATTGGAGCGCTTTTGAAGCCTTGGCACCACCATGATGACGATGGGATAGATCCCGAGGCTAATGGCCGCCAGGAGGGGGTTCAAATAGAACATGTACCCGGCAAAAGCGAGCAGCGTCAGGATGTTGTTGACCGGCACGGCAATTGCCTGCCCCACCAGTTCGCCCGCAGAGACGACCTCGGTGACCAGAGACGAAACGACCATGCCCGAAGAGGCTTTGCGAAAGAAGCTCAGGGGCAGGGTGAGGATATGAGCGTAAAGCTCTTTTCGTAATCGCGCAAGAGTCTCTTGCCCGAGATAAGTCTGGATCGCATTGATGACAAACTTGAGGGCGCTGGCGAGAAGCACCGCTGCGAGATAGAGGCCGCAATATAGAAACAACAGGTTGAGTTTCTTGAGACCGATGGCTTCGTTGACAATTTTTCTTTGCATCTGCAGGGGAAATACTCTTGCGGCAATATTCACGGCAATCACGACGAGGAGGAGCACCTGCAATTTGATACTGCTGGCCTTAACCCAGTAGATAAGGGGACGTTTGGTTATCATCTGAAACCTCACTCTGATTCCACGTTGCGAAGGGGCCTGCCTGGGACCAGCGATCCTTTGCCGCCTTCCATAACCTGCGGGTCGCTGTGAACTTTTTCGTACTTTTTTATATGTTTATTGACGAATGAACAAGCTTTTTATATGCTGTGTCGGGCTTGCTGCTCGTCTGAGTGAAGACCTTTATGATCTAAAGGTTTAGGGCATTTGGCTGGAGGAGAAGAAGTTGATGGAGGTCACACAAACCCAACAGGATGGCATTATCATTCTCGGCCTCAAAGGCCGCCTGGATTCCAATACCTCGGATGATTTCGAAAAGAAGCTGCTGGGCCTGATCCAGACAGGGGAAACCCGACTGGTGCTCGATTTCAAGGAACTCGATTATATCTCGAGCGCCGGCCTCCGCGTCCTTTTAAAAGCCGCAAAGGAACTGAAGCGGATCAATGGTCGTCTGTCTTTCTGTTCCCTCAAGGACTACATCAGGGAGATCTTTGAACTTTCCGGTTTCGTCTCGTTCTTTCCCATCCACGCCACCCTGGAAGAATCTCTCACGGCCCTTTGATGGGGTTCGGAAAGAGATCACCCAAAATCAGTGCGGCGGGGCTTTTGCCTGGTTTACTCGTCTTCTTTCCATCCCATCATGTAAACAGGTTTCTCAAGCAGATCGACCTTGATCCTGTGAATCTCTGCGACACTTGTCTGCACAAATATATAGAGGCTTGAAGAATCCAATACGGGCCGGCTCGGCATACCCACGCCAAGCTTTGCAACCACACCGACGGTTCTTGGTGCCGCTCTGCACCATCCCATATTGCTTTGGCACTGAGGGTCTGAAAGTCGAAACTTGTCTGCTTGCTGAATCCCGATTGCGCAAGGGGATCCTTGTTGCCAAGATCCCGGCAGAGATATTCAAGCACATAAAGGTATGCGTATCCCCCTGCCGTGCAGGGATCGTTGCTTGGCACAAAGGTGGTGAAAAAGACCAGTCCGCCGGCAACGAGGGCAGAGTCAACAACCCGCTCGCCATCGGCATTGAGGCTGTAGATGCAGTCCCAGCAGGGAGTCGTACAGGAGGGGTTTGAGCTTTCGCAGCAATCCTCGGTGCCATCCGTTTTGACCCAGGTGCAGGTTGAGTTGAAGCCCGCAACGTAGCTGCATTGGGAGGTGTTGACATCCACGCCAAAACCGTTCCATGTGAATCCAGCGGCGGCACTGGAGACGCTGATTGGGCCTGTCCCCGAGACCGTCGCCGTGGCATCGATCGTCGGCCTCGTGCTGTTCATCCTCCACCATATAAAGAGACATGGTGGAGGTTTCCGTCTTGTCGTTGTTGGCACCTTTAATCGTATCGTACTTTCCGGTGCCGAAATAGAGGTGCAGGCGATTGTCCCGGTCAAGGGCGGCGGCAGGCACAATGGAGATGGGTTCATGGTCGGATCGCAAAATGTCGGTCGAAAGATCATCTGAAGGGATGCTCTTTGTCTGCCAGAAATCAATCTCCATTCCTTTGTTGATATCCTCCATGTTGAATTTGAGCCCATAGAATTTGCCGTTGAGATCACCAAAGTAAATATGGTCCAGATAGCCATCCATGCCGACTTTGCCATTGGCCTTCCAGAGGTCCAAAACGACGGCGCTGCCTGGAGCATAGGGGATGTGCTTGGTGCTGTTCATTTTATCCGGCCACTGAGTTGTTGCCTGAGTCGCAAGAACCAGCGGCCAGAGATACTGGAAGATATTGATTCCCTTCTCGACATCAATCATCAGCAGGTTTGGCTGGAGGGTGGCAAGCTTCTGGGCGTTCGTCAACGTCGACGGCAAGTCAGCGTAACAAATCCTGGGGGCTGTGGGAATGATGGCCACGGGTAGCGTGTAGGGTATGACGGCATTACCCAACCGCTGAGGCCGGACTGTCAAGAGCACTCGGAGAAAGCGTCGGGTTTCCGGCAGCCAGGGGCGAAACCGGCGGAGCCGCAAGGAAGGAGACTCCCGTCGGCAGCTTGAGTTTCCCGACATAAGGAACGGCCCAGGAAGCCGGCAGGGCTTTGACTTTATCATAGACGGTCTTCTCCCGGTAAGGGGTTTCCACCGTGTACGGGGATGAGTCTGCCCGCCACCTGGACCATGTTCCTGAAAGCGGGAAATTCCCAGAGGACTTGTCGGATTGTCCACGTCCGTCACATCGAGAGCAAAGAAGGTATCCCCTCCCCCCCGCTCACCGCCAATCAGGACCGTGCGCCACTGTCTGGGTTCACTGCCGGCGCCGTCCGGGTCAATGATAAACCTCCCAGGCCTGCGGCGAGAGGTCGACGGTGAACCGATGCACACAGCCTCCTTCCGTACCGTAGCTGGGACGGGCCAATTCCTTGAGTTTTGTCAAAATGTTGCTGGGCACGAACGCCCAGAGTTCCTTCCCGATGTCGGGATCGGAGAGGCTATCATTCTGATCGGAAGAGTGAGTGAGCCAGATTTGGTTGACATTGTCCCACTTGCTCGAAACAAAGGCATGCACCATCCCGTCGTTACCGCCCACCGCGATCACCTTCTTGCGGGTCTTCTGACATTCGCGGTAACAGAGAAAGCATTGCTTACGGCAGGTAATTGTTCGAGTCACTACAGTCGCAGCCAGCAGTACAGGAAGTGCCACACGAACCGCTGCCCCGACCGGCACAGCCGCCAGCGACGGTTGTTCGATCACGACCGGCGTGGAGTAGACGATATCGCCGAGGGTCCACCCATCGCGGTCCCGCGCCTTGAGCCAACCATCCTGGCCGCGAATCCAGTCAACCATGGCAGTACAGTTGTTGTCCCTCGTGTTGTCGTAAAGCGCATCGCCATCCAAAGCGAGCAGATCGGTTGCACATAGGTTGGTGGCGTTAAATGTTGTCTTTCTGACCATTGATGCCAGGTAAAAATGTTGCGGCTGGCCGGATCGGGCAGGTGTTCTTCCGCTTCCCAGCAGTGATCGTGATGCTGGTAACAGAATTTATCGAGGTGCTCCGGCCTTTGGAAAGCATAGATCAACCCCGAACAGGTGGAATCCTGCCATGTGCAACCGACGTATTTCTTACAATCAGCCTCAGTCCTGAAGTCGACACACCCTTCATACGGCCAGTAGGTTTCCAGGTGTCCCTTCCACACAAAGGTCTGAGGATCATCTTCATAAGACGTGAAGGCGCCCCTCACCAGCATGTCCTGACCCTGCACCTGCTGGGTGACCGTGGCCACCGCGCCCGCGCTCCCTCCCCGGCTGAGAATGGCAACGAAAGCCTGCTCCATTTGGGCATACAACTGCAGGGGATTGGCCACGTAGAAGTAGTTATCGGGTACGCCGTTATTGTCCCGGTCCCACTTTCTGGGGCGATCCGGCTTCCCGCTGCCGTCCGTGTCGGTAAATCCACCCCACTTGGCCGCATACCAGAGAGGATCTGGAAGCACTCCGGCAGTGCTTCCAGTGACCGTGAAGGTCTTGTTCCATGAAAACGGGAGGCCCGCAACGGCCGCTGGGGTGTCCGAATCAGGACCAGTCACATCCTTGTCTTTCACGACAAAATAGGCTCCATCCTCAGTGGTCCCCGAGATGACAAGACCCAATACCTGATCGATGCATCCTACGCCATAGACGGAAGCATCGATGCTCACCGTTACCTGATCGGTGCCGCTCGGCACAATGGTGTACTGGACGATGGAATCCATGTCATGGTCCGCACCCTGTTCCACGTCCTCGAAGTTGATCCGAAAGCGGGCATAAACGAGATTATTTGCATCATCATATTGGACATCTTCCGCATAGAAATCAACGATTTGATTGGACGGACAGTAGGCGCTCGAAGTGCAATTGACCAAATGAAGTCCGCTGAGATCGCGATATGAGCCGGAGCACTGATCGAAGCAGTTGGATTCAACACTATAGCAGCCGCTGACAGACTTTCCCACGGGAACAATCCGCACATTGCTGCTCCCCACTTTTATGTTGATATCGGGAACGGGAGAGGCAAGGGCGACAGCCATGGTCGTCACGTCCGGCTTGCCGGTGTTGTCCTTAAACATGGTCTTGCCATAATAAGCCACCGCAGCCGAATAGAAGCTTCCCTGCTTGGTCGGTTCTTCCGGGCATAATCCCCTGATGTTACCGAGATTGGCAATGTTCTTTCGCGGTACACGTAAAATCATAGGTTGTGCCGTTCTGCCCGATGAACTTATACCCTGCGACGGCTTCTTCGGTCCCAATGGTATTTGCCAGGGTGGTGACATTGAGGTTTGGCAGATCGCCCGTGAAAGTGGCAAACGAGCTGCCGGGGAGCTGATCCGAATCATAGTTGACCTTGACGTCACTGATCACGAGCAGGAAGGGCCGGGCGCACGAGGGGAAGATGTCATAAGGTTGATAAGTGCTGCTGCCCTTGTTGATTCCCCATGCGGGTTTCGTAAGGTTCACCGTCGAGTCTGCTGATATCCGCGTAAGTGAAGGTGCTGGTCGGCGAAGCTTTTCCCGCAAGATACCTCAGCGCCTCATACATCATCTCCCCGATTGGATTGCCCCACATCCGGCACTCGCCATTGTTCAGACGCATGGCTGGTAATCCAGCCGCAGGTGCCTCCGACGGAATCCTGGTAGCTGTGATCTGAATATCTGAAACCGATGGTCTTCATCCGATCCATGGAGAGAATGATGTTTCCCTTAACATTTTCCGAACTCTGAAATGAACCCGATGAATAATTGACTTCATCAAGAATGGACCAGATGTTCTTGCGAAGCACTCCCCCCTTGGTATTATTGGTGTATGAGCCCGTCAGCAGCCCCAGATACATGCCGGAGTTCTCGACGCAAAGACCCTGGCCCGTCCGCGCAGTCGGAGTCCGTGTTGCAGGTGGACCAGCTTTTCGAGCAAATCTTTGGAGCCGCTTCCTTCAGCATATTTCTGGAGAAGGCCGATGGGCTTGTAGGTTGTGCCGCCGCCGGGGTAGAGTTTGCAGAAGGTCGTATCCAGCTCCGGAGAGCGTGCGCAGGCCTTAACTCTTAACGTAATAAGTACTGATATCGTTCCGTGAAGCGACAGCCTTGCCGCTATAGCCGGGCCCCATTCAAACGGGGTTCTCACAGGAAGCCCAATCCCATTTGCGATACGTTTCGTTGAGCGCCACCTTGATTTTGTGGGCATCACCGGCACTATCACTCGTTACACAAAAGAGGTGCCTCAAGGTGGGTGAGGTCGGGGGGTCGAAGGGGGTGAGCTGGCGGGTGTCGGAGCCGGCATATTCCTTGCCCCAGCTGTGGGCGTCCTGGGGTATGTAGGCCCCTTCCAGCACCGTTTCCGAGGCCGAGTCCGTGCTTCGATGTCCGCCATAAAGCGTTCTCTTGATCACATCGATGCGGGCCATGGAAAGCCAGTTGAGGAAATTGCCGCTCCACTCATTGGCCCCGCCACAGTAATGGTCGGGAGAAGCGCCGTAGGCGTTTGGCGCAAAGCGGCTCGGAACAAATTTGGCCTGGCCGGTGTTGTCATACGTATAGCACTTGTCGGAATCGAAATAGCCGAAGTAATTGATGCTGTCCTTGTATCCGATATCCAGTTTGCCGTCTTCATCCAGGTCCGTGGCATCGTTGTAGGCTTCATAGTAGAGCTTGTGGTCTCGTTCCAGAACCATCATGACCAGCGGTGGCGCATCGGCGGCAATAAAGGGCGGCGCCACGCACTCATCATACGCAAACAAGCCGGTTGCCCCACTCAACAAGAGCAAAATCGGCAGACCAAGAACGACCAGTGTCTTACCCATCACCAGGCTCTCCTTCCGAATTTATCGGATGTCGGATGTCGGATTTGGGATGTCGGATTTAGTTTCCTCCTCACCAGGCTCTCGCTTCGGAGTTATCGTGTGAGTCTTGAGGTCAAAGCGGAGACCACGGTCCTGGCATCACCTTTACCGGAGGGGAGGGGAATTCTCCCTTCTCCCGTCGACCTGTAGTAAAGACTGTAGAAGGATGAAGAACCCTGCCAGTTCAACATCCATCCCGGAGGCGGTGCGGTGTTGTAAGCCAGATATTTAATCGTTGGGGTGATCGTCCCTTTTCCGAGACACTGTGCCGACGCCATATAGGATATACCGGTAGGGGTTACATCGAGGGGATTGGTGCTGGCCAACAGTGCATAGGATGGGGAAGGAGCGTTCTCGAGAAGACATCGAAAATCTAATCGGAGCGCCGCCTCGGCGAGATTGAACGCCGATTCCCTCCTTTCCATTGACGCCGTGACGCGAAATGCAGTCTGGCCCTCAACCAGCATCCAGACCCCGAACAAGGCCAACAATCCGATCATCGACACGGCGAGCACCATGGCAACGCCCTTCTCATCCCTGAGCAATAGTCGCGGCGGCATGTGTCATCCCCTCGCTGCTGGTTCGCTGTATATCCGTTAAGGATTGAGACTCAAATCTTCCGTCTCTCTGGATGCCCGCCAAAAGCGATGCGAGCACGACGATAGCGCACCTGTTAAGGGATCCGTCATTCCCGCATGGTTCTGGCGGGAATTCAGAGGTTACAAAAACGCTCGACCACCCACACTTATTGAGAAAGTGCGTTCGCTTAAGACAACGTCCCGAAATCCCTGGAAACCCATCTTTCTTGGTACAAAAAGCAAGGCGCCGGTGGAAATATTTTATGCAACCATCATGCCCTCGCTGATCACCGTGACGTCCGAGAACCGTCATTCCCACAGGCTTCGAGCGGAAATCCCGCCACCTCCTGTTCCTACATATCCTCGCCAAGGCTTGTCCCCACACGCTTTAGGCAGGGGAGCATACGGAGGGCGGCGGGGGCAGGCTCTTTTGATTCACGCTCTTACCGCTGCACGTCATTGGAATTCGTTGCTGGTATTCCTGGGCTGGATGCTGACGCTGTAGGTTCGATAGACATACCCGCATTCGGTAGAACCAAGGGCGGCGGCCGCTCTGTTTTCGACCGCCGGTCGGCAATACTTCAAATTATTCATAATGCCGATGGGATTGGTGCTCCGACTGGTGAGAGTGACCCGGACCAAACCGATCATGGCAGGATTAAAGGGACTCATGCTGCAAAATCCCGCACCCACCCCCGCGCCAGCGCAACCGCTCACCCCATACCAGTTGCCGCTTCTGTCCCGATAAGCCACCTGCAAATCGGCAACATTTTCCGCAAAAGGCTGGGCGCCGCTTGAAGATCGGTCACTTCGTCTGAGAATCTGGCCGGTCTCGACATAGTAGAAAACCGCTGGCGCAAGGAATCTGCCGGCAGTGGTTCGATCCAGATTAAGCTGATTCCCCGTAATGGTCTGGATCTTGGCAATCCTGTTGCCCGCCCCTGTCTGGTCGCTTATGACATAATGGGTAGCGTTGGCTTTGAAATCTGTAATTGTATCATTGTCGATGTAAAGTGAAGAAACCGTAACGGTTGCCGTGCCACTCCCCCCGGCAATCTCCGCACAACCGCCGCAGCCATTGGCTTGAGTCATTAGGGAACGGCCAAACGAGGAGTTCAGATCGACGAGGCTTGTGTCATTGATGTAAATCTGGTCCGTGCCAGCGCTTCCACCATCTTGAATGAAAAAAGACATCTCCGGCCTGACCGACCAACCCGCCTGGGCCAGTTCTCTCTTTACGAAATCCAGGGTCCCGTTGCTGGTTTCCTGGATTTCCTTGGTCTCCTGGCCACTCTTGTAGCTTCTGAATTGGCCATAAAAAATCGACAGACTCAGGGTCATGACGACGGCAGTGACCGCTATCGCCACCATCAGTTCAACGAGAGTCATTCCCTTTGATCCCTGTTTCTGCGTCATGACTTGCACCACGGTTGCCAGTAGCTTAATTGAGGTCCACAAGCATCGAGGACATCTGCACACTTTTCGGCACCGACACCTTGCTCGCACCAAACCCGCCGGTCCTTTCCGTCCACCTTACGACGACGGTGACCGTTTTTTTCCAGGGGAGACTGGGGTCGGTCACAACCGAGTAGGATCGGGTGAACGCTGCCGGCAGGGGAGGATCTGCCGCATTAGATGAATGGTTGCCGTCAGACAACAGGGCATCGGTAAAGGGAAAAATTCGCAAGAAATCGAGTTGACTGTATGCTGCGGCCACGGCTCCGGTTTCAAGGTCCGTCCTGATATCCGCCTTGAGAGAGGAATAATGAACGCCCCAAACCGCAACGAAAGCAATGGCCATGAAGGCCAGCGCAACCATCACCTCGATAAGGGTAAAGCCTGCACGGCTAAAGGTCGGAGCATGAAGTGACATCGATCCTGCCCGAATTTGCTATGGTCAAAGTGCACTGACGCTTTCCGGCCATAGTCAGGGTGAAAGTCGTCCCCAAAAACGCCCCAGGACTAGGCTTTTTCGGCATTCCTTTGGTGTCAAAACGAAACGGGATTACGCTTACGCTTAGCTTGACGCCAAGAAAATCCTTGGCGAGATCTACCTTGTGGATGATCGATTCACTATCATCGAGTGTGTAGAGATTGCTCGCGTCCCGGTAGACAATGTACATCGTTTCGTTGGCATCGACGGTATGACTCTCATGCTTCTCCATGGCGAGCATTTTCGCTTCTTTGAGGTGGCCCATTAACTGGTTTGCCGCCGCCGTTGCCTTTTCCCGCTGGAGCTGGCTTGAAAAGCCAGAATAGCTGACGCAGGCCAGAATTCCGACAATACCGACCACGACCATGGCCTCGACCAGCGTGAATCCTCTACTGCTTTGAAGGAGCCGCATCGTTTGCATTGTTGCCAGTCCCCTGACCTGCTTCCAGGCGCGTTTTGATTTGATAGCTGAGCTGCGTTTCCGCTCCCTCGCTGTCCTGGGCGGCTACCAGGACGCCAAAGCTTTCTCCAGTGTGATCCGCTCTGACCGGCCATCTCACAGCACCCGTGGAGGCATCAATGGTCATCCCGGGAGGACCGCTCTTAAGCAGGAACCTTATTGGCCCCCCTTCCGGGTCCACCGCCTCGACGTTCGCCTGATAGATGCCGTCGCTGCCCAGACTCTGGCCGGAAAACCGGACTGTGGGTGCGGCATTGCCTACAAAGGTCGAAATAGTGACCGGATTACCGCGGGAAGCGCCGTTGCCGGCGACCACCTCCAGTTCCACGAACTCACCGCGATGCAGGGGACTCTGCAAAACCCTGTCTTCCGATTCCTGGACCAGGCGGCCGTCAAGCTTCCACCGGTAAAGGATCTTTGCCTGATCACCGGCGGGACCGCGGGTCTGCACATTTGCCTGCAGATGGTCTCCGGTAACCGGCGACCCAGGTTCCAGCGACACTTTCTCGATTACCGGAAGATTATCGCCGCTGCCCGTGGCGGAGGAGGGCGACTCGGGACCCGCTGAAGCGCCTTCTGCCTGCTCGGTCGGCACGTTCGTCCGGTCCGCAACCACGGCCTTTTCAGAAGTTTGCCTCGGGAGCGCGGACGGGGCAGACGGTTGCTGGGAGCACCCGGTCAACACCAGGCACAGGAGCAGCACCCCGGAGAGCATGCTTCCCAGCCTGAGTCCACTTCTGAGTCGCCTTCCCATCCTCCGGTTCCCGTGGGGACCAATCATTGCAACCCTTTTTCGAACCACGAAGGACACGAAATGCACGAAGAAATCACTTCGTGTCCTTCATGTTCTTCGTGGTAAAAGAGGGCCCCTATTCTTGGACGCCCCCTAAAGTCAGCAGGCCTCGTCTTCGATCGGACCGGCTCGTTTCCTTCCGGAAAACCCGTCTTCCGGGTCATCAAGCACGCAAACGTTATGCTATCCGAATATCCACTTGAAGAGTGACCACTTGAGGGCGTCGGGCGTCTCCACCATGGGCCTCTCAAGCATATCACTCACTGTGAGATTATCATCTCCACCCAGTATGGTCTTTTTTGCCTTGATCTGAAAGTGTTCATTGTCAGCATTTATCACCCAGACACGATAAGAATTGGTTGTCACCCATATACTCACACCGATACAGCAGTTTGTCTGCTTCGAGGGGCTGCATTGCGGAAATACTGGAAATGACTCAAGAGAGCATATCCAAATGGAATAGAATTGGTTTGCTGCCCAGTAGACTTCCTGGTCGAACTTCGCCTGCATGAGCGCGTCGATCGCCTCTGTCTGCTTTGCTCTGTTGGTGTAGTTCACATAGGCGGGGACGGCCACCGACGCCAGGATGGCGCAGATGGCGACGATGACCATCAACTCCACGAGCGTGAAGCCGGCCGCCGCCCGGCATGAAAGCGTTTTCCTGGACGTATGCGCTGACCCGGAGTCAACCATAACCTCGTTGCTACCTCTTTTGCATGGGCTTCCTCCCGCCGTTCCCGACGGGAAACAAGTGCGCTCTCACAAGCGAATGGATCTACTCGGCACGGCTGGTGCGCTACAGGCCGGATAGATACAGAAGCAAATTTTGTGCGCGCTTCTTCCTGATGGTTCCGGCCATGGCAAATGCTGCAGAAGAGGCAGACCATAAGCCTTCAGAGCCTGCGAACAGGGTTTGGGTCCCTACTTCGGGCAACCGTTGCGGACAGCATGTCTGACCTGGGACCCGCCGGATTGTGAGGACGGGGTTCGGGGATGCAAGGAGTGCGACACGTTGCCATTCATGCGTGCAACGCATGGCTCAACCTGGAAAGACGACATTTGTCACTACTTGGACAAATGTTGTCAGTTATGACCAAACGCAGAAGCCTGAAATCAGGAGTCGGAAATCACGTCCCTCTCTGTTTTCCGCCTTCCGATCTCCAATTTTCGTTTTGAAGCTCTTGACACATTCACCACTCAATGCTAATTGCTAATCGAATTAGATGGATAGCATAAGGAAATCGGGAGGGATGGCCGAGTGGCTTAAGGCGGCGGTCTTGAAAACCGTAGTTCCGTTAGCAGCGGGACCGTGGGTTCGAATCCTACTCCCTCCGCCATTACGATAAGATCAATACGGAGAGATGGCCGAGTTGGCTGAAGGCGCTCGCCTGCTAAGCGAGTGTAGGGTGTAAAGCTCTACCGAGGGTTCGAATCCCTCTCTCTCCGCCATAAAAGAACTTCAGCCCAGCGGCAAGCTGGGCTTTTTCTGTTCCTGGGACCTGGACCTACCCGGCGTAGCATTTATTTCATTTTTGGCATATGTCAATGTTGACATAGTTATATTCCTCTGCTACCGTGAGCCGCCTGCCTGGAGGTTGAATCGCAACAATTGATCACAGGGTTCTTTGAAGGCCATGTTGTCAGGTGACAAAAGCATCAGGGTCGTAATCAACGAAAGGAGGGTAACATGCGTTACGGAAACAGAGGGATCGTTATTGTCTTGACTTTGGGACTTCTTTCCGGGGTATGCCTGGCAGCCTATCATCACCAGGGTGAGCAGGATGCCGGGGTCTTTCTTGCGGTTTATCCCGACAAGGCCGGCACCAAGCTGGACAGCTGCAACCTCTGCCACACCGGCGGCCAATATACGGATCCCAAGGGGAAGCCCGTCAGCCTGGGTAGCTGCCAATGGTGCCACTACAAGTATGGCTATGATGAACCTCACGGAAACATTCTCGAGACCCTTAATTCCTACGGTACCGATTATCTTGCCCATGGCCGAAACGCCGATGCCCTCAAGGCCATCGAAAGCCTTGATTCGGACGGTGACACCTATCCCAACAAGGTGGAGATCGCTGCCGTGAGATATCCCGGTGACCCGAAGGACGATCCCTCGAAGGTGACCGCTCCCTATCGCATCTTCAGTCGCGCCGATCTTGAGAAACTCCCGGCATGGAACCAGTTTATGCTGATGAATGCGAGCAAATCCACGGATACTTATGCTGAATACACCGGCGCCAGCATGGAATACCTGCTCAAGAAAACGGTCCGCGTCCTGCCTTCGGCGACCAACATCAAAGTCTCTGCACCTGACGGGTTTTCGCAGTTTCACCCGCTTAATCCCGACCCCAATCCGTCTCTCTATCAGGTCTACGGGATCTACCCCAAGGCCAGCTACTATTACGATCAGGTCGCTGACATTGCCAAGAACCCTGAGGGCTGGGCGGACTACAGTGCACCCTCGTGTGCGGGCAGGTTCGATGGTGATGTCATCGTAAACGGAAAGCCTCTTCGAATGCTTTTGGCTTACAAGAGGGATGGGGAATACCTCACCACCGGCGTTTTGACTCCTGATAACAAGCTTGATGGCGAAGGTCCCTTCCGGGTTGTCCCACCGCAGAAGAAGCCGGGGCCTCCCGATCAGCGTTCCACCGCAGCCAATCAGGATGTGATCTGGCCCTATAATGGCAATGGGGACCATAATGCCGGTTTCTCAACCCGGTCCGCCACGATCATCAAGGTTGAGCCCCTGCCGGCGGGCACCACGGATATCGACACCCTTGAGGCCGGGTGGAATTATGTCGATGAGGCTAAGATTATCTTTTATGGCGCCATTGATCCCACCGCGACCACAAAGGTGAAATTCAACGAACTGCTTGCGGCGATCCAATCGCTTGATGCCGCAGTTTTCAAGGATCAATTCCTGAAGGATCAGCTCCGCCTGAACGTCCGAAACGCCAAATGGTTTTTTACCTCCAGTCAGGAACAATATGCCGTCAAGATCCTCACTCGAGACGTTTTGCCGAGGGCAGACGGCTGCAAGCAAAAAGGAAAACCTGACGCGAACGACTGGATCACCGACTGCAACGTTCAAAATCAGGTATACTGGGCGACCAATGAAATCCTTACCTTGCTTGCGATTCACTGAGTGCAGCGCCACCTATGCGGGTGTCCGGTCTCCACGCGTCATGCCCGCGAAGGCGGGTGTCCAGGCTTTTTCCTGGATTCCCGCCAAAAGCATGCGGGAACGACACCCGCGGATAATGATCAAAGGATAATGATCAAAGGAGAATGCCATGCCAAAACGCTTGTTGATCTTTTTGATGATGGTAATGACGCTTTTTCTCGCCAGCGCCGAGGCTGGGGCCCAGGGCGCCGGTGTCACACCACCGGAAGTCAAAGACCTGATCCTGGCGACGACCACCTCGACCGTGGATACCGGACTCCTCGATGTCCTGATCCCGATCTTCGAGAAACAAACCGGCTATCGGGTGAAGACCATTTCCGCCGGTACCGGGCAGGCCCTGGCCATGGGCGAAAAGGGGGAGGCTGATGTTTTGCTGGTGCATGCTCCGGAGGCTGAAAAGAAGCTGGTTGATAGCGGCCTGGCAAGCAACTACCAGCTCGTCATGCACAATGACTTCGTGATCGTCGGTCCCGCCGCTGACCCTGCGGGAATCAAGGGGAAGTCCAGCGTTGACGCCTTCAAGGCCATCGTTCAGAAAGAAGCGACCTTCGTGTCGCGCGGCGACGACTCCGGTACGCACAAGAAAGAGCTCTCCATCTGGAAGAAAGCCGAAATCAGCCCGGCGGGGACAAAATGGTATCAGGAATCCGGCCAGGGCATGGGCGCAACCTTGTTGATGGCTTCCGAGAAGCAGGCCTATACCCTCACCGACCGCGGGACCTACCTGGCGCAGAAACCGAACATCAAACTGGAAATCCTCTCCGAGGGCGATAAGTCACTGCTCAACGTTTACCACGTCATGCAGGTCAATCCCGAGAAGTTCACCAAGGTCAACGGCAAGGGCGGCAAAGCCTTTGTCGAGTTTATGATCGCGCCGGAAACCCAGAAGCTCATCGGTGAGTTCGGCAAGGACAAATTCGGTCAGCCGCTCTTTTTCCCAGATGCCGGCAAACAAATGTAGGGAAGGACTTCGAGCCGGTCGTAAGAATTGAACCGACGCCACCTGGTTGGTCACCTCTGAAGCGACAACAAAGTCTGAAGGGCGGGCCTGAAGCCCGCCCAGCCCGCTTCAGGCTTGTCTCCTGGAATCTCTAAGAAGGCTGTCAGAAAATTCAAATTTTGCACAAAACTCGAAGGAAGAATCCCTCCGACCCACCTTTAAAAAAGGGGGGAGCTCGTTCGCTCGTTCCCAAGCTCCAGCTTGGGAACGCAGGCACGGAAGCTCCAGCTTCCCGTGCGTCTTGAGTATCAGATGGTATCCACAAGTCCGACGAAGCTGGAGCTTCCAAGGAGGTGGGTTCCCAAGCCAGAGCCTGGGAACCAGCTTTAGAGGGAATTTTCAGACAGCCTCTAAGTGAACCTCCGCACCATAAAGTGACCGGAATCCTGATGCGTCATTCCGGTGAAAACCGGAATCCAGAAAAAATACCTGGATACCGGCTTGCGCCGGTATGACGAACGGAACTGGGACACTCATTTAAGCCGCAGTGGAACCAGCCATTCCTTTAAGCGGAGCTGTCCTGGGCATTCCCCCCTGGGAAGCAGTCATTTTGTGCCGGTGTGTGGGTTTATCTCCATGCCCAGGCCACTCGAGAAGGAATCCTGAAAAACATGATCCGCTTCTTTTTCGACCAGACTCTGAAGGTGACGAAAACCCTCCATAATGGTTGTTGCAAAAGGGGTTAATTCCGATCCCCCCCGCCTGGCGCCATCCGGCTTCCTCCTCACGAGAGTCTGCCCCAGACGATCTTCAGTGGCCTTGATTTTACCCCACACGGCCCGGTAGCTCATCTTCAACTCTTTGGATGCAGCATGGATGGAACCGTATCGGTCCACCAACTCCAAAATGCGCAAGCGACCTGACCCAAATACGACCTTACCATTTTGATCTTCAATCCAAACCTTGGACTTGATCGCGAGTTTTCCTGGATTCGAGTACGTTGATGCCATGATCTGAGCTCCCTCGAGGGCCTGGCCTCGAAAAAATACGAAATGGGCTCTTCGTTTCCCATTAATGACGGTTGATTGGCACTTTCCCGATATCTCCGATAAAGGGCAGCACCAGGAGTCGGGGAAGAGTCAGCAATCGGGGGTCGCGGAATTGCGCGAGGCCGATGGTCATCCCGGCATGCCCTTGCACCGGCTGGTCTTTATAGGTGCCGAACAGACGGTCCCACCAGGGCAGGTTGAAGCCATAGTTGCTGTTCGTTTCACGGATCACCACCGAATGATGCACCCGGTGCATTTCGGGGGTCACGACGAACCACCGCAGCACGCGATCAAAGCGCACGGGAAGACGCATGTTGCTGTGGCTGAACATGGCCGTGGCGTTGAGCGCGACCTCAAAAACGAGCACCGCCAGCACGGGCGCTCCGAGCAGCACGACCGCCATGATTTTGATCCCCATGGACAGCACAATCTCGAGGGGATGGAAGCGGAGTCCCGTGGTGACGTCAAAATCCAGGTCCGCGTGGTGCACCATGTGCAACCGCCAGAGCAGCGGGAGGGCATGAAAGCCGACGTGCTGCAGGTAGATGGTAAAATCCAAAGCAATCACGCCGATCGCTACCGAAAGCCAGTACGGAAAAACAACGTGGTTGAGCAATCCCCAGTGGTTTTCCTGGGCCATGAGGGCCACCCCCACGGGCAAAACGGGAAAGACGAGGCGCACCGAAACCGGATTGAGAGCAATTATCGCCAGGTTAGCGAACCATCGACCGGCTTTGGAGGTGGTGAGGGCCCGCCGTGGGGCCAGGATTTCCCCAAGGGCTACCATGCCGAAAATGCCCAGGAAAAAGACCCAGGCGTATCGTCGTTTCATGCTCCATCGCTGCTCCACCGCCGCTATTGACTCGAAATTATTGCATCGAAAATATACTCGTCTAGGCTGAGGACCTTCGTTTTGGCAGACTTATGAATTCACCGCAGAGCACGCTGAGATCGCAGAGAAACCTAATGATTTCATAGCAAACTCTCTCTGCGCACGCTGCGTTCTCCGCGGTAATAAAGAGAACCTTTTCATCCCTAACGAGTATAACCAGCTTGCCTGCCTTAATAACCCCGGCGTAGCTGGGAAACTGTCCAAAAACACCTAGTACACATGGGCATAAGTTCGTGCATGTTTGCGGTGGGCAAAAAAACCTGCCCACCCTACGGATCCGGGAACACTGTAGGGTGGGCACAGCTCCACCGTGCCCACCGGAACTGGCTACTTATTTCGGCCCACGGGTACTGTTTCAGCCTCTTTTCTACACACGAAGAACACGAAGAAATCACTTCGTATCCTTCGTGTTCTTCGTGGCAAAAGAAGGCCATTTGTTTCTGGACGCTCCCTAAGCAACTTTTAGCCGCATCGCTTCTTTCAGCCTCTCGATGATCCTCGGGATGCAGAACGAGAAGACAAACAGGACAAGCGCCAGCAAGGTCTTCCAGTTCACCAGCCCGGCCCACTGGCCGCTCACCCAGGCCTCTTTCAGCGTGCCCACGAAAAAGGTAAAGACGAAGGTGCCCGCAATGATGCCCAGGGCCGTCCCGAAAAAGTAGTCCCAAAACTGTACTTTGGTCAGTCCCATACCGAAATTCATCGGGGTGAAGGGAAAGTAGACGAGGCGGAGGTAGAGGACCGTGGCAAAGCCTTTGCGCGCAATGGCATCATCGTACTTTTTCAATTTATCGCCAATGAGCGAAGCCGCGAAATCGCGACCGAGGTAGCGTCCGATGAAGAACGCCAGGCTGGCGCCAAGCATCGCGCCCACCCAGACATACAGGAATCCGAAGTAGGGGCCGAAGATGGCGGCGCCCAGGGTCGTCAGAAGCGTCCCCGGAATGAACAGACACACCCCCGCCATGTAGACGCCGATGAACAGCAATGGTCCCCAAAATCCACTGTGCTCGAGCAATGCCCCAAGTTTGTCCGCAGTCAACAGTCCTTTCACGGGAGCATACCGGGCCACGGCCACGGCCGCGATGATCGAAGACGAGCAAGAGGATCGCTTTAATCACCGCTCGTTTGTGACTCACCTTTACGTCCTTCAAGCCACCCAACGCTCGTGCCTTATCCAAGAATTCCCAAACAAATCTCTTTTCCTGCAAAAAAGAGGGCAGTTTGATGTGTACCCAGTAGTACAGCAACCGCAACCCTCTTCCAGCCCTACTGTGAGCCCGCAGCCAGGGAGCTGGGAGGCATCGAACAGACGGCGCTCGCCTTTTTCATTTCCACGTAATGCGCGGCAGCCAGAGCGGCGATGCAGCCGTCGGCCGCGGCGATGACAATCTGATTGGCATACTTCTGCCGGAGATCGCCGATGGCAAAGATGCCCGGAATGCTCGTCTCGCACTTCTCGTCGGTGACGACATAACCGTTCGCATTCGCTCTGATGCCGGCGGGCACCAACTGGTTGTTGGGAGCAAAACCAACGAAGATGAAGACACCGTCCGTTGCCAGTGCCCTTGGCTCACCGGTTTTCGTATCCTTGAGGGAAACTTCGCAAACCCCCTGCTCGTTGGACTTTATTTCCGTAACCACCGTATTCCAGAGCACTTCGATTCCGCATTCAGCCAGCACCCGCTGCTGCAGGATTCTGCTGCCCCGAAACGCATCCCGGCGATGGGCGAGGTAGACCCGTTTGGTGATTTTAGAGAGGTAGAGCGCATCCTCGAGGGCGGTATCGCCACCACCAACAACCACCACCGTCTTGTCCCGGAAGAAAAAGCCGTCACAGGTGGCACAGTAGGAGACACCTTTGCCGAAGTTTTCGTTCTCCCCCGGCACGTTGAGCCTGCGAGCACTGCCGCCGGGCGCCAGAATCACGGCGTGGGCGTTCACCACGGCGCCATTGGCGAGGCGGACGGAATGGAACTCGAGCCCCGGATCCACCGCGACAACCTCTTGCTGAATCATCTCCAGACCATACCATTTGGCGTGCTGCAAAAATTTGTCGCACAACTCAAAGCCGCCGATTTCGATGAATCCGGGGTAGTTTTCCACCGCTTTGGTGATGGCTACCTGCCCCCCCGGCACTCCCTTCTCGATGAGTACCGTTTTGAGCGCGGCCCTCATGGCATACATGCCGGCGGTAAGGCCCCCCGGGCCTCCACCCACAATGATGAGATCATAAAGTTCGCTCTCCGACACCAGTTCCCCTCCTTCGCTGCGATTCCCTGATGAAAGCTCACCCAACAGGACCTCACCAACCTTAATGGACATTCCTATGCGAAGCAACCCAAAATTCCGGCAGGCGGTGCTTCATATTCATTCCAAGGAATGTAATCGTGACGGCACCGGGCCTCTTCAGCATGCCTGCCCATGTCCATGATTCTTTTTGCAGATCGAGGCCCTTGACATTCCGGGCAGATCATTCGATATATTCCAAGCCAGCAATATACTGGGGAGGTACTATGAAACAATTTATAAGAGTCATGAAAGCACTGTCTGATCCCAACCGGGTCAAGATTCTTAAAATGCTTCAGCATAAATCACTGTGTGTCTGTGAGATCCAGGCCACCCTGCAGCTTGCCCAGCCAACCGTATCAAAACATCTGAAAATTCTCGAGGACGCCGGCCTGGTCGACTGCCGAAAAAGCGGGCTCTGGGTCAATTATCAACTGGCGAATGGGAACAGCAGCCCCTATGCGGCTGCTCTCCTGGGGAACTTGCGGCATTGGCTGCAGGATGATCCCGAGGTCGTGCGCATTGCCGAGCGCCTTCCTTCCATTCGCCGGGAAGAGATCTGCAAGAAATGACGTTTTCCCATCGTCAAGTCAAAGTGAGAAGGCAACCATGACCGAGAAGGATATCACCAAAATCAGGATTGGGGGGTTTGACATCAGCATCATTGGCATCCGGCAGGTCATGGGGGAACTGGCCCGGACTCATGGCGAAACAAGCGATGACGAAATCGCCGCCGCGATGCTGGAGCGTCTCGGCCGCGACAACTACATCCCAAGTGTTGCCCGAGATGAGTATGCGCAGGCCTTTGTCCGGGAGTTCCGCAAATTCATGGGACAAGCCTGTGAGGACGAATCACCCCGGGGACTGGAGATCAAAGTCTTGGGCATGGGCTGCGTGCAGTGCCATGATCTCACCCAGACGGTCATGGAACTGCTGACGGAACTGGATTTTCCCGCAAACCTGGACCACGTCACCGATATCAAGGAGATTGCCCGCTATGGTGTGATGGGGACCCCCGCCCTGGTAATCAACGGCAGGATCGCAATGGTAGGCAGAGTGCCTCCCCGGAAGCAGATCAAGGCCTGGCTCATTGAGGCGCATCGATCACTTGCCCGAAAGGAGTAGGCTTGAACTTTTACGAGCTTCCAAGATCTTGGTACAGCTCCACAGAATTAAGTGACCATTATCACCGGGCGTCAATTCCCGCATGCTTCTGGCGGGAATCCAGAGACAAAGCTTGGATGCCCGCCTTCGCGGGCATGACGTGTGGAAACTGGACACTCATTTGTGTGGTGCTGTACTTAGGGGGCGTCCAAAAATAAGAGGCCTTCTCTTACCACGAAAAACACGAAAAGGACACGAAGTGATTTCTTCGTGCTCTTCGTGTTCTTCGTGGTTCGAAAAAGGGCTGAAATGAGTGCAAGTTGTTTTTGGACAGTCTCTTAAGCGCCAAACGGTGCGATAGGTTTTTCAGAAATGGAGACAAGGAATGAGAACGGACAAGGCTGAAAGCTGCATTTGTCTGCCCGGTGAGGAATTGAATGCCAGCGCTGACTCCTCCTCGGGAGACACCCAAAAATCGACGCTCATTTATCTCTTGATCGGGGTCCCCTTGCTGGTGGCCTGGTGGGTTGTCTACAAGAGTCTGGCGCCGGTTGCCGGCTGGTTGGCTCGCCATTTGGTGGAACTGCTGGCCACTCACATTGCGTGGCTGGGAAATACACAGCATCTTACCAGCGCGGTGGAATTCTTCCTCTACGACACCCCGAAAGTCCTCATGCTCCTGGTCCTGGTGGTCTTTGGCGTGGGCCTCATCCGCTCCTACTTTACCCCGGAGCGCACCCGCAGGATCCTTGCCGGCAAGCGTGAATCGGTTGGCAATGTACTGGCCGCGCTGCTCGGCATTGTGACCCCCTTTTGCTCCTGCTCGGCGGTGCCCCTTTTTATCGGTTTTCTCAGCGCTTCCGTACCGCTCGGGGTGACCTTTTCCTTTCTCATTTCCGCGCCGATGGTCAACGAGATCGCACTGGTGCTGCTCTACGGACTTTTCGGCTGGGAAATCGCCGCGATTTATATGAGCACGGGCTTGATCATTGCCATGCTTGCCGGCTGGACGATTGGCCGTTTGAAGATGGAACATCACCTCGAGGATTGGGTTTATCAAATCCAGGTGGGGAGAGCGGCGTCTACGACGAGGAGCGAAAAAGCCTCGCCGATCGCATCAATTTTGGCCTTGAAGCCGTGCGCGATATTGTCGGCAAGGTGTGGATCTACGTCATCGTGGGCATTGCCGTTGGAGCGGGCATTCATGGTTACGTGCCGGAGGGTTACCTCGCCTCGATCATGGGCAAGGGGGCCTGGTGGTCGGTTCCGGCCGCGGTGCTCATCGGCATCCCCATATACTCCAATGCGGCCGGGATCATCCCCGTGGTATCGGCCCTCATCGAGAAAGGCGCGGCAATGGGAACCGTGCTCGCCTTCATGATGTCCGTGGTCGCCATCTCGTTTCCGGAGACGGTGATTTTGCGCAAGGTCCTCAAGCCGAGACTGATCATGGTTTTCACGGCTGTCGTCGCGGTGGGCATCATCATTGTCGGCTATTTGTTCAACATGCTGATCTAGCTGTCTATCCGGGAACCCCATAATTCGTAGGGGCGGGATTTATTCCCGCCCGCAAGTTGGCGAAAAGCTGTGGATTTTCGGGAGGGGATAAACCCCTCCCCTACAGTCAAACGTGTTTCCGGATGGAAACGATCCAGGAATCAAGTGTTTGGATCGATTACCAGCATATGGTTACACAAGGAGAAACAAATGAAAATCAAAGTCTTGGGACCAGGTTGCAGGAAGTGTCACGAAACGGAGAAGGTGGTGAAAGAGGCAGTTGCTGAAGCTGGAATAGCCGCCGAGGTTGAGTACGTCAGTGATCTGGCGGAGATTGCCAGGCACGGCATTTTCTCCACACCGGCAGTGGTGATTGATGGCACTGTTAAGACTACTGGGAAGGTCCCCTCGAAGGGAGAAGTCCTGCGCTGGCTCAAATAGCCTGCTTGTTGCCAGGGGGGAGGTGTCACATGTTACTGAAAAGTTATCGGAAAGAAATCTTTCGGCCGGAGTGCAACCCGAGCTTTCAGTCCTTGCACTGCATTGCCCATCTGGATGAGGACATCACCGAAGTCCTGCCCTATCTCAATGCGGTGCTGGGAGGATACCAGTATACCAGGGAGCCGCCTTCGGTCACTTTCAAGACCCACGGCAAGCTCATCACGGTGCATCCTCGTCTTATTGCCGTCAATGCTCTGAAGGATGAAACCGAAGTGGACAAGATCCTGGAATGGCTCAAGGGGGAGATCAACGAAACCTGGGAAAAGCGAGAAGAAATCGAACCGCGTTTTGAAGGCGCTCCCAAACCCCGGGTGATTGAGATCCTCAGGCTTTTGCCGAAAACAAACTGCCGCGAATGTGGTCAACCAACCTGTATGGTTTTTGCCGCCCAAGTGGCAGAGGGAGGCAAAGGACCGGACGATTGTCCCCCTCTGAGTGAAGACAACAAACGGAAGCTTGCAAGCTATCTCGGGCAGTTTCAACTCGACTGGTAACTTTAACTCTTATGATGCGAGGAGGCAGGAGACGATGGCTGCAAAAGCAGAGAAATTGAAGGTCCTTTTTTTATGCACGGGCAATTCCTGCCGGAGCCAGATGGCCGAAGCCTGGACTCGCGTCTTAAAGGGCGACCGAGATTGAGGCCTATTCTGCCGGCGTCGCTCCCCATGGTGTTGACCCCAAGGCGGTGCAAGCCATGGCTGAGGTCGGCATCGATATTTCAGGTCAAGCCTCGAAGGATGTTGATACTCTCGAACACATAGAATTCGAGTATGTAATCACGCTCTGCGATCAGGCCCATCAGGGATGTCCTTTCTTTCCCGCCAAAACCAGGGTGCTGCATGTGGGCTTTGATGATCCTCCCCGTCTCGCTGCCGGTGCGCAGACGGAAGAGGAAGCGATGGTTCACTACCGGCGTGTTCGCGATGAAATCAAGGAGTTCGTGGAAAAACTTCCGGAAATTCTGGATGAATAAAACTGAATAGAGATGAGGAGAAGGCTCATGGAAGCTTCAGTTACCAAGAAACTCTCTTTTCTTGACCGCTTTTTGACCCTGTGGATTTTCCTGGCCATGGCTGTTGGTGTAGGGGGAGGATACCTGTATCCCGGCATCCGCGACCTGATCAACACCTTTCAGGTAGACACCACCAATATCCCTATCGCCATCGGCCTCATCCTCATGATGTACCCGCCCCTCGCCAAGGTAAAGTACGAGCAACTGGGAGAGGTGTTTCGAAATGTCAAGGTCCTGGCTCTCTCCCTTATCCAAAACTGGGTGATCGGCCCGATCCTTATGTTCGTCTTGGCCATCACTTTCCTCTCCGGCTACCATGAATACATGGTAGGGCTGATCCTGATCGGACTCGCCCGATGCATCGCCATGGTCATCGTCTGGAATGATCTGGCGGACGGCGATACGGAATACTGCGCCGGCCTGGTGGCTTTCAACTCGATCTTCCAGGTACTTTTCTTCTCCCTCTATGCCTACATTTTCATCACCATGCTCCCGCGCTGGTTCGGCATGACCGGGGTTCTGGTCGACATTTCCATGCGCCAGATTGCCGAGAGCGTGTTCATCTATCTCGGTATTCCCTTTATTGCAGGCATGCTCTCCCGATTCATCGGCCTCAAGACCAAAGGCAAGCAATGGTACGAACAAAAATTCATTCCCAAAATTAGCCCCATCACCCTGATTGCCTTGCTCTTTACCATTCTGGTGATGTTCTCACTCAAAGGTGAATACATCGTGCAACTGCCAGGGGATGTTCTGCGAGTGGCCATACCGCTGTGCATCTATTTCGTGATCATGTTTTTCGTTTCTTTCGTCTCTCCATGAAAGTAGGAGCAACCTACGAGCAATCAACCACTCTGAGCTTCACGGCCGCGTCCAATAATTTCGAACTGGCTATCGCAGTCGCGGTGGCCGTCTTCGGCATCAACTCGGGGGAGGCCTTTGCCGCCGTCATCGGCCCCCTGGTGGAAGTTCCGGTATTGATCAGTCTGGTCAACGTGGCGCTCTGGTTCAAGAGCAAGTATTTCCCCTTCCGTCGAAACCCCGACAGGCATCTGTCACGTTCTTGGAGCCTTAGCCGAAGTTCATCCGTTGGCTGATGTGTAACGAGAGATCGAACAGCGGTGAACGCAGTCCGAAGCAGAGAACGGAGTCTGAACGAATGGGCATAACCAGGGGATGGCTCCTCAAGCGGAGAAAATGTTTGAAGAAGGCACTTTGGAATTTTCCGTTGGCGTGGTTTGTGGTGATGCTTGTGGTGCTCGGGCAATCTTGAAACTTTAAGGAGGTTTGTTAAGTGAAGCGATTCGTGGTTTTGGCGGTTGTACTTGGATTGTCGTTTGGATTTCTTGGAATTGCCCCTGTCCTTCGCGGGAGAAACGGCTGCTGTCCCTTCAGAATTGCCGGTGAAAGGCATGGTGACCATGATCGACATCGGGGCTCGCAAGTGCATCCCCTGCAAGCTGATGGCTCCAATCATGGAGGAGCTTGAAAAAGAGTACAACGGCAAAGCTGCTATTGTGTTCATCGATGTCTGGCAGAATCCGGAGGAAGGGAAAAAATACCGCATTCGCTCGATCCCGACGCAGATTTTCTACGACCGGGAAGGGAAGGAAGTTTACCGGCATGAGGGCTTCTTCGACAAAGGCAGTATCGTGGCCAAGCTGGAGCAACTGGGTGTGGAAAAGCAGTGATCGGGGGCCGGAAGAATGTTTGATCAGCTGTTCTTGACGGTCAACTCGTGGATGTTGGCGGGGACAGCCCTTGCCGCGCTGGGCTGCTTTCTCTGGGGGATGATCAGTGTCGTGTTCAGCCCCTGCCATCTGGCCTCCATTCCCCTGATCGTGAGCTACGTGGCGGGGCAGGAAAAAGCCCTCAAAGCGAACCATGCCGTACACTATGCCTTTGCCTTCACGGTGGGCCTCTTCATCACCATCGCCCTGGTCGGGATCATCTGCTCGCTGCTCGGCCGCATGCTCGGCGAGGTGGGACCCTATTGGACCATCCTGGTCGGCGCTATCCTGATCTGGGTGGCCCTCGACATGCTCGGCGTGTCGAACTGTTCGATGTCCGGCAGCATGCTCGGCCGCATCAAGCTCAAGGGGCTGTCGGGTGCCTTCTTTCTGGGTTTGGCCTACGGCGTTCTTTCCGGTTCCTGCACCTTCGGCTTTATTGCGCCCATTCTCGCGATCATCACCATTCAGCAGAAGATCGCAACCGGCCTGCTCTTCATCACCCTTTTTGGCATCGGACACTGTGTCCCCATTGCCGTGGCGGGAAGTTCGACCGCAACGGTAAGACGGTTGCTGGAGAGCAGCTCTTTCCATGAAGGAGGGCTTTGGTTTCGACGATGCGCCGGCGTGGGCATTGCGCTCCTCGGCATCTACTTCATCCTGCGTCCGTTCATCGAGGCGTTTTAATACTACAACGAGGTTTCTGCGGAGCGCCTTAAGTTGTGGGGCAGGCTTTGCAGCCTGCCTTTTGGCGGGTTCGGCATCGCAGGCTGGAAAACCTGCCCGACAGCATGGACCTTGATCAAACTGCCGTTGCGTTACTCACAAGGTGAGGAAGAGCTTGTGCAGATAGAAATGAGTGTTATGGACGGCAATGAAAGGGCAGCATTTCGTCTGCTCAAAGAATTCCTCGAGCGCCTGGAACAACAGAAGAATCTCGGGTTGAAGTCGCATCTGGATTAAGTAGTGGTGGGCTTCTGGCCGAAACTGTAGATATGAGCATCGCGGCGGCTCAGGGGGTGGCCAAAAAATGAAAGGCCTTCTTTTACCACGAAGAAGGGCTGAAATGAGTGCAAGCTGTTTTTGGACAGTCTCTTATTGAGGAGCACAGTTCGGCAGCAAACCTCACCGGAAAGCGCTTCTCTCGAGTTGGAGACCTGACATGCTAGAGAATAACCCTGAAAAAATGGCGCGGGCCGTCATCGAAGCCTGTGCGGATTGTGACATCTGCAGATTCCTCATGGAGGACACACCCTGCCTGGTATTCCCTGAGCTCTACCGCCTCTACGATAAGGAAAAAGAAAAGAACGAGCCGATCACTCCCGAGGACCTGAGAAACCTGGTGGACTTGTGCAATTACTGCGCCTTATGTCCGTGTCACAACATTCGCTCGGATATCATGCGGGCGAAACATGCCTTTGTCGGCAGGGACGGGCTGAAACCAACCATCCGGCTCCTGGAAGATGTCGAGCGCGTAGCGAGGCTGTGTGGCGCTTATCCCCGACTGACCAACACGCTTTTTCAAAGCGGACGCACCGGCGGCTCTCCTGAAAAAGCTGGCGGGGATTCATGAAGAAAGAAAAGTCCCGGTCTTTCCGAAAGAAAACTTCCCCACCTGGGCGAAACGGCGAGGGCTCCATATCCCGCGGGAAACGCAAAGGAAGAAAGGTTGCCTTCTTTGCCGGCTGCACGGGACAGTTCCTCTTTCCCGAGGTGCCCAAGGCCGCGGTCGAGGTTCTTCAGCGCAACGGGATCGAGGTCTACTTCCCGGAACAGCAATGCTGTGGCATGCCGAGTCTGCTGGAGGGAGATCTACCGCTCACTTTCGAGTTTGCCGCGTTCAATCTGGAACGGCTCGGCGAAGCTGTCGAGGCAGGCTACGACATTGTGTGCTCCTGCCCCACCTGCGGGTATATGCTGAAAAACGTGCTGAGCGAAGGCGCCCGTTATGCGGCGGAACACCGGGAAGCCGCAGGAGTCCGGAGAAGGTGCGGCGGGCAAGGAGAGAGCCTTAGCTGACCGGCGCCTTGGGGCACGTCCCCCCGGCAATCCCATCTTGGAAGCGCTCTACAAAGATGAAGGCTATTTTTCGCCCATGAGCGCCTTGAAAAGGATCAAAATCTCGAGCCGCACGTATGACCTGGGCGAGTATTTGCGCGACCTCCATCGCGCCGGCAACCTCGACACCAGCTTTGGACCGGTACCGGCGCGCATGGCCTACTATCCCCCCTGTCACCTGAGGGAGCAAATGATCGGCGAGCCTTACGCAGATCTGCTCAGCCTGGTGCCGGGAATCTCCATGGAAAGAATCGAAGGCGCTTTCTACTGCTGCGGCATTTCCGGAATCATGGGTTTCAAGCGTGATTTTCACGAGGTTTCCGTCGAGATGGGAAGCCGCCTGATGGAGAAGATCCGGGCGATTGATCCCGGAGCGGCTTCTCAGCGACTGCCTGAGCTGCCGGCTCCAGTTCCACCAGCTGCTCCCTTACAAGGTGTTTCACCCGATCGAAATCCTCAACGAATCCTATGCCAACCTATGGGACTTAAGCATTTCAACAAAGGGGTCCTGGCCTGCAGGATTAACGAGAATCGAAGCTGACCGTGTTTCGAGATGTGGGATTGGCAGGAAAAGGCTTCCTTAAAGTGCGGCCACTGGTATGGACCGGGCCGACGGTGTGAGGGACAGAGACTGCTCGGCCAGGCAGATCACTCCGCCCGGGCCGGTGAGCCAGTAAAGACCCGGCGCCCGGTTTCTGTCCTCTGCCATTTTGATTTAGGGCAAAAGCTGCGGAGCGTACTGGATTTCATCGATGAGCACGGGCGGTGGAAATCTTTGGAGGAAAAGCGGCGGATCTTCCCTGGCAAGACTCAGGACCAGTGGATCATCGAGGCTGACATAGGCTCTTTTATCTCGACTGAGATACAACAGGAGCGTTGTTTTTCCCACCTGCCGTGCTCCCGTGACCAGGAGCACGGGAAATTGGTTCGTGGCGGTGCCAAGGAAGGTTTCAAGGGTTCGCGAGACATACATAAAGCCGCCTCACAGATCTGTCTCGACCATAATGCAATCCTATTGCAGCATAGCCGACAGGGACCTTTTTATCAACAATGAAAAGGCTTTGAACAATATCTTGGTTAACGTGGTCAGGTCAGCATTTTCTTGATGAGAAATGCTAGCCTGATGATTATAATAAATAGTGGAAACGATCAAATTCCAGCGGGGCCAAACATCATGCATGTCCATGATCACTTGATTCGAGATGCCGAGACGGTGCTGATAACTTCAACCGATGGCGCTCGTGGAATTATACCAGTCAAGCAGAATTACCCATCAAGGTGCATGCGACATAGTCCCTTCCGAAATCGACAAGATCATGCTCATTTCTCCTGTGAGATGCCGGCTCAGAGCAGTGGACCCTGCATCCAGTGACAGGCAGGGAAAGTCGCGAAGGCATCCGCAATCCTTCCTCTGTCCTGGCGAATAGAAGTGTGGGTGGCAGATTGGGCTGTCGGCAGGCAACCAAACTGGATAGGTTACCCGATAGCTTCGGGTCTACTTCGAAAGGAGGAATGGGCGATGATTGAAACACACGACCAAATCCTGAAAGAAAAGAATCTTCCCAGGGTGGGACAAATCGTTCGGAGCAAGAAGCATGGCACGCTCTGGCGAGTTATGGAAAAGCGGGAGGTCTGGCAAAATTATCCCGAGGACCCCGAGACCGGTGAACCTCGTTTGCTCCCTGCGGTCTATCTCCTTTACTGGCAGGTCAACGAGGGGGTACTGCCGGGAATCGGCAAAATGTTTGGATATGCCTACACGCTGCATGACAACACGTTCGAAAGCAACTGGGAAATGGTGGCGTGAGCATTAGCGCTGCAGAACCGATTGTCTGTCTCTGAGGCGGCTTGAAACGGACCTTTCGGAGGGTGAGAGGGAAAGCCGCGCCGGCTTTCCCTCTCAGTGAGCTCATCTATGACCCCTGACCACTGTTACGCACGGGCATAAGTTCGTGCATGTTTCCGGTGGGCAAAAAAACCTGCCCACCCTACGGAACCCGGGAACACTGTAGGGTGGGCACAGCCTTTCCGTGCCCACCAACGGATGATTTCCGCCAGTGAGCTGGCCACTATTTCCCAGCTCAAACCCAAAATCCTCATCCCAGATCAATAAATGCGGCTGGTTGCGGTGGAGGCCTCAACGACGCCGAGGGTGGTCAGGTTCACCACCTCTTCCACGGAAAAGCCGTATGGGCGAGGATGGACGGGTAAGCGTGTGCCCGTCAGCAGAGGGCCGATCAAAACCGCTTCTTCCACCATGCATTGCAGGAGATCGAGGGCGATGTTGCCCGACTGAAGGTCCGGAAAAATGAGGACGTTGGCATCATTTTTCAGTTCTGAAAAGGGAAAATACCGTTGCCGGCGAATTCCATTCAAGGCCGTGTTCAATTGGATTTCACCGTCGATGGCCAGGTCGGGCGCCAGTTCCTTGGCAATTTCGGTGGCGCGGCGCACCTTTCTCGTAAAGGGATGATCGACGCTGCCGAAGCTTGAAAAGGAGAGCATCGCCACGCGCGGTTCAATGCCCAGAGAACGCGCCCGATTGGCGGCAAGCAGCGCGGTTTCCGCCAAGTCTTCGGCATCCGGATCGATATTCACGCCGCAATCAGCCAGAAAATAGACGTTCTTGTGCAGCAGCACCATGTGATGGCTCGAAACTTTGCGCACTCCCGGGGCCGGCCCGATGACTTCCATGATCGTCCGGAGGGAATCCGCATAGTGGATGGAAACCCCGCCGATCATCATGTCCGCCGCCCCCATGTGGAGCATGAGGGAGGCAAAGTAGTCCCGCTGCCGCATGCGCTCTCTGGCCTCATCCAGGATCACCCCCCGGCGGCGGCGCATCCGGTAGTATTCCTCGACATACGTCTCAAAGAGCGGACTGCGGACCGGGTCGATGATCTGCACCCCACCAAGATCGAGATCAAGCCGGTCGATGAGCTCCCTGATTTCTTCTTCACCCCCAAGCAGGATCGGGCTGGCGATGCCCTCGTTGATGAGAATGGAGCAGGCTCGCACAATCTGCTCGCTGGACCCGCTGGAGAAAACGACCTTGAGGTTCTTCTGGCGAGCCTTCATGACCAGTCCGCGCAGGGTCTCCCGTTCGGTCCCCAGGCGCACGATCAGGCTCTCCTGATAGGGCTCGGTTTCCATGGAAATGCGCGCCACCCCTTCGTCGATGGCCTGCTGCGCCACGGCGGCCGACTCGCGCAGCAGGATGCGCGGATCGATGGGCTTGGGCAGGAGGTATTCGGGGCCGAAGGTAAAGTGCTCATAACCGTAGGCCCGCTCGACCTCTTCGACAATCTCTTCGCGCGCCAGTTCCGCCAGGGCGCGCGCCGCCGCGATGAGCATCCCTTCCGTGATCTGGGTCGCCTGGACGTCCAGAGCGCCCCGGAAAATATAGGGGAAGCTCAATGTATCGAGGATCGCGTTGGGATATTGGCCCAGGCCGGTTGCCACAATGACGTCGCGGCGACTGGCGCGCGCGGCTTCATAGCTGATTTCGGGTTCGGGAATGGCGAGCGCAAAAACAATCGGGTAGGGGTTCATGGCGCGCACCATTTCCTGGGTGACCACCCCACCGGCCGAGGCTCCGAGGAAGATATCGGCGCCCCGCATGCCTTCCGCCAGGGTCCGCGCCGGATGATTCCGGGCAAAAACCCGCTGGTACTCGAGCAAATCCTTGCGGTCCGGATGCACGAGGCCGTTGAAATCGTAGCAGAGGAGATTTTCCGGCTGCACCCCCAGCTGCAGAAGAAGCCGGGCGCAGCCGGTCCCCATGTTGCCGATGCCGCAGATGACGACGCGGGCTTCCTCGATGTTCTTGTCCACCAGGTCCAGGGCATTGATCAGGGCCGCCGCCGCGACCACGGCAGAGCTGTAGAGGTTCTGGTGGAATACGGGAATGTTCATGGCCTCGTTGAGCCGGTCATAGATGTAGAGACCTTCGGGAAAGTGAATGTCCTTGAGGTTGATGCCCCCGAAGGTGGGCTCGAGGGTGAGCACCGTCTCGATGAAGCGCTCGGGGTCGGTGGTGTTCAACTCGAGGTCAAAAACATCGATATCCGCCAGCCGCTTGAACAGGACGACCATGCCCTCCTGGATCGGTTTTGCCGCCTCCGGGCCGACATTGCCCAGATCGGGCACCGCCGTGCCGTTGGTGATGACTCCCACAAGGTTTGCGCGGGAGGTGTAGCGGAAGATCTTGGAGGGGTCCTCGACGATCGCTGCCGAAGCGAACAACGCGCCCGGCAGGTAGGCAAGGCGCATTTCCAGTGGAGTCAGGCACGGTTTGGTGGCCCTCAGTTCGATTTTTCCGGGGCGATCGCCTTCGTGGTATCGGAGCGCGTCCTTAGCTCGAATCATGAAATTATCTCCTAATAAATCATCTACGTTCCTTGATCACCGTTTCGGACAAGGATTCGCCTTTGATCTTGACCCCGGTAAGCGACGGAAACCCAGTCGCTTCCTTGGCAACGTCACAAAGCCCTGTTTTGAAAGGAAACCAACCTTTCTTCCAGTGTCATCTCCTCCTCGACTTGATCCAGATTGTGCAGGATTGCCACAGGTACCCCTCGGTCCGTTACAACTATCTTTGTCACCACTCTTGGCAATTTCGAGGTAGTGGGTGAGTCTATTCTTCAATTCCCTTATGCCGACCAATTGCATTCTTTCACCTCTTGTAGCCATTGTTCGTCCGGAAACTGCACATGTTTGAGTTCGGACTGTAGGGGTAGGGGTTTATCCCCTCCCGAAATGTGCTGGATTTATTGTCCATTTCGGGCGGGCGTAAAGCCCGCCCCTACGCAACAGGTGGGTTTCCGGATGGAAACAAGCTATCGTAGCAACAGGTTCAAAGCATGTCAAAAGCAATCCCGCCGGCTCCTCCGGATTGAAAGACATCTCAATAATTGCCTTCCCGAAAACGGATAGAGCTGCACGGTTTCCCGCAGCAGCGCCGGGAAGGTGCCAACCGGCCGGGCCTGGAGGATCCAGAGCTTGGCGCCTTCGATGCCGAACTCGATATCGAGGGGATGCCCGTAAGCCGCTTCGAGCCGATCGGCAATGGCCACCAGCTCGGCCAGTTCGACGTATTCGATCGCGGGGCGAAGCCGCTGGTGGTAAAGCGTCTGTGAGCGGATCACGCCATAGCCGGCGCGCGCATTGAACACCACCTGTTCGCGCTTGTCGGCCGTGATGTAGCGAAACCGAAGGGGAGCGGTTTGCAGGTTGTCGGTCTTGGCAACGACGATCTGATCGGCGGCCACCGTCCCGGAGACGATGCCTTCACCCAGGCCAAGGCCGACATTGATGACCATTTCCCGCAGCTTGTCTTCGGCGATGTTCACGGTCTGGAGCACGCCGGAAACACGCGACCAGGCATTGCGCTGAATGATGATGCCGCCCACCACCTTCTCCAACTGGGTCCCCAGGACACCGCGATTGTGGATCGCCCGTTCCGTCCACAGGCCGCTCCAGGCACGCTTCAAATATTCCAGCAGTTGCTCGCGGCCGCGAATGTAAAGAAAGGACTCGAATTCTCCCGCACGGGTGAAATTCTCCGTATCTTCTTCCCGACCGGAGGAGCGAATGGCGACGAAAGGTTCCGCATCTTTCCCATCGGGCGTCGATCCTTCGGGTATGTCTTTGGAAAGTTGCTCATAGGCCGCGGCAACCTCGTCGGCAATGGCCTGAGGAATCGTGATTTTTCCCCAAAGTTGTCGGATCTGCCGGGATTTTTGCAGATTGTTCCAGTCCTCGCGGGCAAGGATTGCGTCAACCGCATCATTCACGGTAGCGATACTCGGGGGAAACCCTTCGGCACTGCTGAGGCTCTTATCCAGCGGTGCGCTCAAGACTTCCTGGAACACCTGGTTCGTTACCGCAAACCACGGCGGGACCAGCCGGCGCCCGCCCAGCCGTTCGATCTCGGCCAGGTTTGCGGCTTTCCAGCCAATCGCCGTGTAGATCTCGAAGCCTCCGTCGGCAGGTCCGAGGACCCGGCGATCCTGAAGGCTCCGGCGTGCCTGCCGATCATTCTGGACGATGGTGTTCCTGATCTCATCGACTGATTTTCGAAGCTCCGGCGGCGTCTCGAGCACGGTATCCAGGCGCTGAATCTGGCGGACCAGATGGCGCAGGCGGAAATCCGTCTTCCCGGAGGAAACCGTTTCGCTGACGTTTTTCACCAGCGTGTCGTGCAAATGTTGCAGTCGGCGGCGAGCCAGCTCGCTTATTTCCGAAGCCACCGAGGTGTCACAGAAGACCGGCTCGAAGTTGCAGGACTGCAGGGACGTGGAGGTGTCCTGAAGGGCGCGGCGGAGGCGCAGCACCTGCAAACGCAAAGAGAGAATCTCATAAGGATTGTCGGAAAGAGGGAGCCGCTGTCTGCCCTCTGCCGAACGGTCGGCATAGCGGTGCTGAAGGTTTCGGGAAATTTCGAAAATGAATTCGCGGCAGGGAGCCCCGACCCGGCGATTGGCCAGCAGCAGGGAGAGGAACCGGCCCTTCTCGCTTTGGGCCCCGCTGTCGCCGGCAAGATCTTTCCCCACAAACAGTTCCTGGACCACATGATGGGCCAGGAGAAGATCTTTCAACTGCGTCAGATGCTTTTCGATCTGGTGACGCGCCCGCAGTCGGCGGCCCCGGAGAACCAGGATCTCCTTCTCCTCGGTGGCCCGCGCCAGGCGCTGGCCCGTCTCTCCGAAGTGACGAATGCTCTCATGCAGGCTCAAGACTTCGCGGTCCTGACCGAGGACCCGCAGGGTCCCATCGTCGGCATCGAGCACCACCAGGTCGCCCTCCTGCAGCCGCCGCTCCTTCTTATGGACGTCGCGCCGGATGGTAATCTGGTAGTCATTGATTGCCTTTTCTTCTTCCTGGTATTCGATGGTGCTGTAGAGAAGAAAGGGGGGACCCACCGCCGACTCCTGCCAGCGCCCGGAGATAATGAGCGCGGGTTTGTGGAACTGCACCGCGATCAAGCCGGCGTGGCTGAGAATCCCGCCGCCGATCGAGACCACCCCCGCTGAATGGTAGAGAAAGCTGTTGTCCTCCGGGGTGATTGCCGGCGCCACCAGGATGGTGTCATGGAAGTCCTCGGGCTGGCGGCCCCGCGTGCCGAACAGCACCTTCGCCACGGCGCGGCCGGGAGAGGCTTTGAGCCCCTCGATGACATTGTCCCCCGGAATGGGACGGGGCCGCTGCTGGGGGTTGATTCTTTGGAAGCACGAGAGAACGTCTTCGGCGCCCACGCAGACGTCCGTTTTCACCGATTCCATGCCCGCCGTGAGATAATTGTTCAGCCAGAGCAGTTCCGCGAATTCCGCGGGATCGATGCTGCCGTTGGACTGCCAGCGGGAAGCGGGATGCTGGCGCGCCGAGATAGAGGGATTCCCCGTGAGAAAACATGGCCAACCGGATGATGCCGGCCCCGTCCCGGAACACATACAGGCCGAGTTCCTTGCCGCAAAGCGCCATGGCGGCCCGCTGCACCTCGTAGCCGTTGAGACTGCCGCTGGTCTGGAAGCGCAGCGTCCGCTCCAAAGGCGCAACCAGATGAGCCAGCACGAAAGAGGAGAGGCGCACCCCCAGCGGGATCGGGTGGTCGCCCTCGAGCGTCGCCATGATCGCCGCGAGAGGAGGCGATACCCAGGAGGTTTCGTCTTCAGCCGTCAGAATTTCCGCAAAGAACTCCGTTTCATGTTTTCGCGCAAATAGCTCCTCGCGGACTTTTTTCGTATCCTTTCGCCGTTTCGATGATTTCTCCGCGCATCACCGCTTTGCGCAGGGGGAGCAGCACCATGTTTTCGAGGTAGATTTGTCCCCATTCGTGGCCGCCGCCTTCTTCAAAAAGCGGGTCGACTTCCTGCCCCAGTTCGTGCAGGACCGAGCGGAGCGCGGGGAACAGGCCCGCCGGGGGAATTCTCGTGAAGCGATCACGGTAGGGGAGCCCCCTGACCATATAATCTCCCGTTCCCCAGTAGTGCGCTGGACTCAATCCCGAGCAAAATGCCCAGCCGATTTTGGGTCAGCATCTGGTCGATGGGCAGCACCCCCCAGTGGGCGAAGAACCAGGCCCACGCCTCTGCGGCGGCCTTCTTGGCGTCCTCTGAGAGGTCCAGTGACCCGATGACCCAGTCGATTTCCATGAGATAGGGCGCCAGGCGAAAAAGGGCTTCCGCCTTTTCGCAGATGTCCCCCAAACTCAAGGCCCGCTCCTTGTCGTAACGGGCATGAACGCGCGTGTTTTCTACCCGGACGTCAAACTCGAGCTGGTCGGAAAAACTGCTGGATCGCATCCAGCGCAATATTCGGGTGCATCTCGAGCTCATTCTTGCTGACGCCGTAGTATTCCAGGTCGATCATGCCGCCCCGCAGCGGGGGCGAGAAGTCGATGCGCAAAAACGCCGGATGATTGAGAAAGGTGAGGTAATAGTGGACCTCGTTGCCGTAGCAAAAAACCCGGATTCCGGGAAGACGCTGCTGGCCGTGAAGGATCTGGCGACTGAGACCATCGACCACGACCTTCACCGGATAGGGTATTTCGGTCATCGTCGTGATGTTTCGTTCCGAGCCGAAATTCACATATTGGAAGTCGCGGGTGACATGAGTAATCCGCCGGGACGATGCCACCACAAGGGTTACGGTGCGGTTGGTGGCCCCTCCCGATTCCACCAGGCGGAAACCCAGGCGCAGACCGCGCTGGTGCAGGTAGCGCTTGAGGCCATGCAGGGTTCGCACGGAGCCAAGGGATGCCGGGTCCTCGAACATTTGCACCAGCCGCGTCAGTTCGGCGGAGAGTTGCAGTTCGGAAGTCTCCTGATCCAGCTCGTGCACAATCCGCTCCCGAAGGTTCCGGTACAGCTCCGGTAGAATGGCGCACTCTTCGGCATACGAAGAAAAGAGCGCCTTAAAATCACTGGTAATCCGGTCCATCTTTTCCAGAATCCGCTCGACTTTTTCCCGGGTCAGCGGGGCTACGTCCAGAATTTCCGTGAGTACTTCCGAATGGGTGACATTGTAGGAGCGGAAACGGGAGACCACGTCGTCCTCGCCGGAAGTCTTCCGGGTCTCGACAGGGAGTCCTCCATGGGCGGTGAACAGGAAGTGCTCGCCGGTACGGCGAGCTTCTTCGAGGCCATCGAAAAGGGTTGTTTCGACCGGGGAGACGACCAGGGGAAACGAGCCTCCGATACTGATATTGACGCCTTTGCCGGCATCCAGGCCGAAATTGAAACGCCCCCAGCCGAGCGCCGCGATCACCTCCCGAAGCAGTTGGCTGCCGCAAAGCTTTTCCGCTTCCCTCACGCCGCTGAGGCAGGGTGGCGGCTGGCCGGGAATGGGAATGAGGTAGAGCAGATCCAGGTGAGTTGCCCGCGTAAACGCAAGGTAGGGGGCCAGGACCTGGACAGCGTCTTCGCCAAGAATGGTCTGGGCGAGGTCCGCCGCCACCGGCTTGGCTTCGGCATCGAGGAGGCGCGCGGCGAGCTGGCGCAGTTGGAGCTGAGATGACGACAGGTAGAGCCAGGCAATCGGGTCTTGCTGCAAGTCCGGCAGCGGCAAGGCGGCCAGGTGGATGATCCTGGCCAGAATCTTCAGATGCTCCGCTTCCCTGATGGGGTTCCCCTCTTTCTCGACGTTTTCGGCGAAGATTTGGAGAACTTCAAGATCCACCAGGAGCTTTCCGGCTTCCGTTAGCTTGAGAATTTCTTCCAGAGTTCTGCGCATCAGAGCATGGTCGCGGACGTTCAGCATGCCTTCCAGCACAACCCAGGGATCGTCGATTCTCCAGGAGAGCTGGACGAGCAGATCGAAGAGCGGTTCGACCATGGCTCCCGTCCGCTTGCCAACCACGGAAACCAGGCGCTCCAATTGCGGACGATCGGGAAAAACCGGCGCCGTTTCCAAGAACTTCGAGAGCTCGGTGCAGAGCTCCTTTACCCGGCTGGAACTACCCATCGCCACCTCGAATTCGGAAACAATTTGGGCCGTCAGTGAAGTGATCCGCTCTCCCGGGTTTTCATCGGAAAGGGTGCAAGTTTTCTTCATTCATATTCGTGTCGCTCATCGCGTTGTTTTCCCACTCTTCTAACCAGTTTCCATCCGGAAATTCCGGATATCTGAATTTGGATTGTAGGGGAGGGGTTTATCCCCTCCCGAAGTGTGCCGAAATCATTGCCAATTGAGGGCGGACATAAAGTCCGCCCCACGCTCGTCTAATTCGAGCAGTGGGTTTCCGGATAGATACTAACTAAATTAGAAAACATCCGCAGAAAAGATATAGATTTCGGTGTTTTTGTCCTTCCAGGCATCCTTGGGAAGCCCGGCCTTCTGGCAGGTATGTTCCAGAAAGGTGGTGCGATCCCAGCCATAATCGGTGGCGACCTGGGGGAGAAGCAGGCCGGAGGAGCTGCCATTTCTCATCAAAATCCCATGTTTTCCCACCTGGATCTCGTCAATATTGGTGATTCTCTTGAAGGGAGTGAGCACCGAGATCTCGATTTCCAGGTCCTTCAGTTCGTCGGCGCTCAGGGGACTGAAACGAGGGTCTTGAAACGCTGCGGCCGAGGCCATTTCCGCTACCACCTCTCCCAGTGGGCGGTCGGCGGCGAGACGGCCGATGCAGCCTCGGAGTTGGTCATGCCTTGTTCAGCGTCACGAAGGCGCCTCGGTTTTCTTTGAGGCCGGCAGGGCAGATTGATCGAGGCTTGGGGCTTTTTTGGCCAGCAGCTTGGCTTCGATGCTTTCCCTGGCAATTCGATGCAACAGGGCTTTCTCATCGGCACTGAGGCCAAGATCCACCCCCACCTTCGGCGTCTTCGGATTTCCGTTCACTGCCGCCGCCCGGTTCGGCCCACAGCGCCGCTGCCATATAGCCGACCACACGGCTGCGATCCCCGGTGACATCGCCGGAATTGGCGGAATTGAGGACCCGGCTCTTGGTTGCTCCCAAACGTCGCGCCGCCAGCATGGTCGCTACCATCGGGCCGCCGCCGCAGGCTTCACATTTGCCGCTTTCAAGGCTCCGCAGGAGACCTTCCGGATCAAATGCCGCCACCCGATCCAGCACCACCTGATCCAGGCGTTTGGCTTCATCGGATGAATGGAAGTGAGAAAGGTCCGAACTGGCCACGAGGAGAACAGGTTTGTCCTTGATGCAATCGGCAATGGCTTCGGCGAGCCATCGGCAGGTTTCAAGATCCTGTTCTCCCATCACCAGGGGTACGAGCTTGAAGCCCGGCATCACCACCTGGAGAAAAGGCAGTTGGATCTCCAGCGCATGTTCTTTAGCATGGGCCTCGGGAATGAAACGGATGCGCTTGTCCCGCTTTTCCAGGGCTGAGATCAGGTCTTGATCAAGGGGTACGACTCCCAGAGGTGTGCGAAAGCCTCCCCGATCGTATACGGAGACTCCCGTAAAACGCGCCTGATGGCTGGGAGCAAGCACGATAACGGTCGAGAATTTCTGCTTTTCGAGGAGCTTGTAAGCATGAGCGGCCACCTGGCCGGAGTAGACGTATCCGGCATGGGGTGAGATGAGAGCGGTCAATTGGCCGGGAATGTCCGTTGGCTGGAACGCGGCTGAGAAAACCCTCGATCATTTGGCGCAGTTCTTCCGGTGACGCCGGATACCACGTCCCGGCCAGAACCGATTCGCGAATCTTCTCCGGCGGCAGGGACTTCTCATCCTTTGCAACACTGCTCCGGATCCCCGTGCCCTGGCAGAGAATCAAGACCAGCATGGGCAGTAGTGCTGCAACCAAGCGCTTTCGATAACCTTGTGGTCTATCCATAAGATTCTCGCGGTGAAAGGTTTAAAATTGATGTCATCGAAATCAGAGGATTATAATAGTGCGGCGATGGCAGCGTCAACAAACAGAAAATGGCGCTGCCTCCCTGGCCATCAAGTGGGTCCCCAAGAGCACCGAGATGGAATTTGAAGAATGAGTGGCAGTTCGAATCCCCCCAGGTACGGGATCAGAGAAGAAATAGCCCATAGCGTCATCCACGGCGTGGGGATGATTCTGGCGATTGTGGCAATGGCAGTGCTGATTGCCCATGTAAGTGCGTCCGGTACCGCTCGCCACATCGTGAGTTGCAGCATTTACGGGGCTTCCCTCATCTTCCTTTATGCTGCATCCACTCTCTACCACACTATTCAGCACCCTCGTGCCAAGAGTGTACTGCAAGTCTTTGACCACTCCGCCATTTTTCTGCTCATCGCCGGCAGCTATACGCCTTTCACGCTGGTGAACCTGCGTGGTCGCTGGGGCTGGTCTCTTTTCGGCTTGATTTGGGGACTCGCCATCCTTGGCATTGCCCTGCAGTTCTCTTTGTTGCGGAGATTCAGTTTTTTGCGAGTGGTTCTTTACGTGGTAATGGGTTGGGCGGCAGTGGTGGCAATCAAACCATTGAGTGCCTCAGTCCCTCCTGCCGGGCTGGCGTTGCTGGTCGCGGGAGGAGTTACTTATACGGCGGGCATCGGGTTTTATCTTTGGCATCGGTTGCCCTACCACCATGCCATCTGGCATGGATTTGTGCTGGCGGGAAGTGGTCTTCATTTCTTGGCTGTTTTTTACTCGATCATTGCCCCCGTTGCATAAGGAAGGGTTTACTTGCGCCGGGGGTGGTTGATTGAGGCTAATGATCAGAAAAGAGGGGCTTAGCAATGCGCATCGTTCGGTTCCTGGATGAAAACGGGAAAGAGTGCTACGGGCGTGACTTCCGGGATGGTCAGGCCGTTCTTCTCCATGGGCATTTGTTTCATGGCTTTCAGGAATGCGGGAATCACGGTTCCCGTGAAAAGCTTCTGGCCCCCCTGGACCCGGTGGCCATTCTCTGCATTGGGCTCAATTACCGGCAGCACGCTGCTGAAACGGGAATAAAGATTCCTGAATATCCCGTGCTCTTTATGAAGAATCCCGCAGCAGTGGCTCATCCGGATGATCCCATCATCCTGCCCCGGGTGTGTACCGAATCCGGCCCAGGTCGATTATGAGGCTGAACTGGTGGCGGTCATCGGGAAGCCCGCCAGGAACGTCCCTGCAGCCAAGGCGCTGGATTATGTCCTCGGATACACGGCCGGCAACGACGTTTCAGCCAGATGGTGGCAGCAACATGCCGGCGCCTCCCAGTGGATTCGCGGCAAGAGCTTCGACACCTTCTGTCCGCTGGGACCCGAGTTGGTGACCGCCGACGAAATACCGGATCCACAGAACCTGCGGCTCCGGTGTATCCTGAACAATGAGGTGATGCAGGACAGCAATACCTCCGACATGATCTTTTCCGTGGCGGAACTCATTGCGTTCCTCTCGGAAGGAACCACACTCCTTCCCGGGACCGTTATTCTCACGGGAACGCCGAGTGGGGTAGGCTTTGTGCGCCAGCCGCCGGTTTTTCTCAAGTCCGGTGATACCGTTGAAATCGAGGTGGAGCGACATCGGGACGTTGACTAATCCGGTGGTTGATGAAGTAGTGCTGAGTGCTGAGTGCTGAGTGCTGAGTGCTGAGTGCTAGAGTGCTGGGTGCTGAGTGATGAGTAATGAGTAATGAGTGGTGTGTTCCGATTCACTGTAAAAGGAGGGCGGGTTTTCCAACCCGCCCGGTGCCTTTGTCAATGCAGCGAGCCATTGGGGTCAGATTGGAGGAATGGTCGGGGAGAGGTTACTATGGTGTTCGACGACACGTAAAACAGGCAGCCAGGGAGCTCGACGACGCCGATGCGGTGCTTATCACGGCTGGCGCGGGGATCGGTGTGGATTCCGGGTTGCCGGATTTTCGCGGCAAAGAGGGCTTCTGGAAAGCCTATCCGCCCATCGCCAGGCTGGGTAAATCATTTGTCGAAATGGCCAACCCGGAATGGTTTTTCAGCAACCCGCAGCTGGCCTGGGCCTTCTATGGACACCGGCTCAATCTCTACCGGAAGACGATCCCTCACCGAGGTTTTCGGCAGTTGCTCGAAATTGCGAGACGAAAAGCCGGGCGGCTATTTCGTCTTCACCTCCAATGTCGATGGACACTTTCAGAAGGCCGGTTATGACGAGGACCGGATCGAGGAATGCCACGGCTCCATCCACTATTTACAGTGCCTCGGTCCGTGCGGCCACGACATCTGGGATGCGCGCGACATCGCAGGTTACGGTCGACGAAGAGGTCTTCGAAGCCCGGGAACCTCTGCCGCGCTGCATCAGGTGTGGTGAGATGGCGCGGCCCAATATTCTGATGTTCGGCGACTGGTCCTGGAACGGCGCCGGAGCCAGGAGCAGGGCGAGCGGCTGGCGCAGTGGCTGAGAGCCCATTGCCGATAAGGGGATGCGGCTGGCATCGTGGAGATGGGGGCGGGAACAGCAGTGGCGACGGTCCGCTGGAAATCCGAACAGGTCGCAAACCGACGAGCGGGGTCCTCATAAGAATCAACCCTCGCGACACCATGATCCCGCCGGGACCCCATGTGGCTCTGCCGGTGGGCGCAGCGGAAGGAATGGATGCCATTTCACGCTTGAAGGAGTGGGGAGCTCGTGATTCCTCTCTTCTTTCATCCACGAAGTCACACGAAGGAGAACGAAATCACACGAAGTAATCATCTTCTATTCTGTCTGCTGAGCTCAGAGAAAACAATCGGCTCGACTCGAACTTCCTGATTTCTGGCTTCATCTCTGGCTTCTGTCTTCTGTCTCCTGAATTCTGCTGACTCCTGATTTCTGCTCCTGTTTCCATCTAGGTTAATGCCATGAAAAATGATTCCTTCAAAGTCCTTTCGCCTACCGCGATTCTTGGGTACGGGTTCCCGGAACGCTCTTTCGCTCGGGGAATCGAGAAACGCCCCGACCTCATTGCCGTTGATGCGGGCAGCACCGACCCGGGGCCCTATTACCTTGGCGCGGGCAAGTCCTTCACCAGCCGCTCGGCGGTGAAACGGGATCTGGAGCTGATGCTTGGAGCCGCTCTGGAATTGTCCATCCCGTGTATCATCGGCACGGCGGGCGGATGCGGCGCCAGGGAACATGTGGCCTGGACCGAAGCCATCATCCGGGAGATCGCGCGGGAACAAGGGCTACCGCTTCAGGATGGCCGTCATCTATGCCGATGTCGCCAAGGCAGAAGTCTTGCGGGCCCTGGAACAGGGGCGGGTGAGCCCGCTCCATCCCGCGCCCGAGATTACTGCCGAGGATGTTGAGAACAGTGTGCGCATTGTCGCCCAGATGGGCGCCGAGCCCGTCTTCAAAGCCCTGGAGGCGGGCCTGCAGATTGTCCTCTGCGGCCGCTGCTATGACCCGGTGCCCTTTGCGGCGCCGGCGATCAGGCAAGGCTTCGATCCGGGGCTTGCCTATCACCTGGGCAAGATTCTCGAATGCGCAGCGATTGCGGCGACTCCCGGAAGCGGCCGCGACTGCGTCATGGGCACGCTCTATCAAGGATCACTTCGAACTGGAATCGCTCAATGAGGAGCGGCAATTCACGCCGACTTCAACGGCCGCTCACACCCTTTACGAAAAAAGCGATCCCTACCTCCTGCCCGGCCCCGGCGGCACTCTCGATCTGACCGAGACCCGTTTCGAGGCACTGATGACGGACGCACCCGCGTTTCCGGGACCCGCTTCATTCCTGCCGATCCCTACACCATCAAGCTCGAGGGGGTAAGGCACGGGGGCTTCCGGACCATCTCCATAGCCGGTATCAGGGACCCGATCCTCATTCGGTCAAATTGACGCCGTGCTGGAACAGGTCAAAGATCAGGTGAGGGAAGCCCTCGGGTTTACCGGCACCCTGCTCTTCCATGTCTACGGAAAAGACGGGGTCATGGGGAAGATGGAACCGGAAAAGAACCGCCTGGCGCATGAGCTCGGCCTGGTCATCGAAGTGATCGCCAGGGACCAGGAACAGGCCAATGCGGTCTGTTCCTATGTCCGGAGCACGCTGCTCCACTACGGATATCCCGGACGCATATCCACCGCCGGCAATCTCGCCCTGCTTTACAGTCCCTCCGATATCCCGTGCGGCGATGTGTTTGAATTCAACATCTACCACCTGATGCAGGTAGACGATCCCGTTGAGCTTTTTCCCATCGAAATATGTGAGGTTGGCCCGTGAAAGAAGCACCCCTTACTGACGTCGCCGCCGTGATCCGCAGCAAAAATGCCGGTCCCTATGAACTGACGCTCGATATCATGTTCAAGGAGGAAAAGCATTATCTCTTTCTGAAGGAGATCAATTTCTTCACCCGAGAGCTCTTTGCGGAACTCTACGGCGTAGACGTCGAGAAGATTCTGAAAGTGGTCTACTTCGACCCGGCCTGTGCCGTGAAATGCACCATGGTGCGCCCGCTGGTTTCGGGTCGCTCTGGCGACTCCGACGTCTACGGCGCCCAACAGCACGCCCCCCTGCTCTTTCTCAAGGTGCCGGTGGAGGACTGACACCGTTGATCATCGGCGTTCAGTCTGTAGCAACCGAGTAATGCACCTGTGTTCGAGAAGGACAGTAGTCAGAAGAAAGATTTCAAAGGTCACAGCTTTTCGGCTTGCGGTTACGGCGTGCGTACCGAGGACTTGGGTGAGGCAAGAGTAAGAAAGCGCTCAAGATCAGGAAAAGACAGAGTAACCGATTCTAAGGGGGGCGGGTTACCATGGAACAAAAGCGGAGGAAGTAGGTAATATTGGTCGCAAGATGGTCAAATTTTTGGACAAAGCCCAGTATCCCTCTGGACGGATGCTGCTACCAACTCCATTATAGGCCCAGGCAAGACACCGGCCATGCCGGTGGTTAACTCTGACTTTGTTCTTCTTGTCGACTGACCGCTTCAAAAACATAGTCTTTCAACTGATGAAAGTCTATACTCTGCAGAGACCTAAGCCTTTCTGGAAGGTCACTTGGGCTTGTTCTATAGAGTATTGGAATTATTACCTTGTCAAGTGCCCAAGCAGCGCCCCACTCAGTCATTACCCATTCGCTGTTTTTTGAATTAGGAGTAAATAATATACATATCTCCCTAGATTCAAGAAGTGCTCTTCTTATTTTTTCGGAAAATACATCGCCAGCTTTGAGTTCCTTGCCAGCCATAAAGCATGAGAGGCCTTCATCCTTAAGTGCATTCTGCAATTTTTCTGCAAGATGCATATCAGCACTGCTGTAGCTAATAAATACGTCGTAGCCGTGGCTTAGTTTGTTAGTTTCAAGTTGAGATACCATTCGGGCTATGGACAATGGCCTTACATTCACACTTACAATGCGAAGATGTTCCATTCCTGATGGCATTGATGAATCTTTAATCTTGTTGAACCTCTCCTGCGCTAATTGAAGGACATTAGTTGAATCTGGTCTTGCGTCCTCAATTATGAATGACGTCGATCCCCGCTCCATGTGAACAGAACTCGTTCTTGTCCGATTTGTCATTTTCCAAAGAATAAAATATTCTGGAAGCTGACTTAATACGTGCGCCAATATCCCTCTGCTTGTGTGAGGCATACCTCTTCGCTCATAAGTATAATTTGCTTCAATAAGATGGCTTAGATAGTTTGTCGATAATAATGCGGTTCGTATAGTTACATCTCTTATATCTGTGCTTATAAATATTACACTTTCTGTCACACAATGGGCCGATGTAGATATATGCTCAGTTATAGAATGTATTATTTCGTCATCTGAGTATAGCGCATTAGCATTTTGATCATATTCGACAGAGAATGGCCTATAAATCCATGCGTCTTTGTTACTGTCGCTAGCTCGCAATAAGGATTCTTGATGAAAATAGGGTAGTGCCGTATGAGGAATATCTATAACTGAGTCCTTGAGTTGAATGTCTTTCTCATCTCTAAAAAGAACCTCATGGCATTGGTCTTCGATAATACACTTTGTTGTTTTTATCTTTTCATATGCTTCTTTATATATTGATTCATTAGTTTCGTAATACAGTTTGTCAGCTTCAGCTATGTCCTCAAAAGAAACAGTTAGATTCCACGTGTCGAATCTGTATCCCGATCTAACAGCGTCTGAAAATAATATTGAAATGTTTAACTCGGATAATAAATTAGTAATTGCATTTATAGCGTGTCGTTTGTGTTGTAATCTAATGACATACCTGCCAATGCTTGGCCATTGACGATGTGGTATTGGACTAAAAACGAAACAGTGGCGCATAGAACAAGACTCATATTTCGATGGATAGTAAATCCCAAATAAACTCGTCTGGTGAAAAATCGACAAAGGCTTGAGGAGTTCGTGCGGAACAAAAAGCTTCCCATTTCTAATGTATCCCACCCCACCATGAATCATATTTCCCTCCTTACTTACCGATAGTTCCTTATAGGTATCGGGTAGGTCAGGGTGTCTCACAGTCCCTTTCCCCCTCGGAACGATACGTGACAGTTAGGGCGTCTAAAAAGGGCCAAAATCACCCCAATTTCGTTGCCCGGCTTTTGGCCCCCGAGAAATCCTCCTGAGCGAAGATGTGGCGGGTTACTAAGCCGGAAATTTGGGGGTCCAAAAACTGGGAAAGTTTCCAGAGCCAATTTAGACGCCCCACGTGACAGTTTCTCGTCACAAGCCTCGATCATCTCAAAAGGCACCCCTTGTGGGGCAGCTGAGTTGCCTCATAAAACGAAGCCATAGCCAGGAATTCCCGAGCCGACATGGCCATCAGCAGGTTACTATTCTGCTTGTCCCGGCGATGACAGAAGTAGTCGGCGTGATCGAGGAGATAAGGACTAGCTAGCGCCAGCTTTGATATTCACATACCACCGGATCCCCTGGCGCTCACTCGCAGGATCTGGCAGACTTTCCTGCCAGTCTTAGCGGTCTTGGATATGACGGCAAATACATTCTTTCCAGCAGCCGACCAGTATTGCTCAGTCAGTCATTTAGCGGATTTCGTAGAGTGCCGTCGGTGTATCGTACGCCAGAGTTGCTCAAAGACATAGGCGTCAATACGACCTAAAGCTTCCGAGGCCACCACGCGGCGTTAGTAGTCAGCTCAACCCCGAAGCGTTGCATTAAGCTTCTTAATCAGGGGCGGCATCGGCGCGCTGACTTGTTCCGGTATCGCCAGTACCGCTGGTTAATCCAGGTAGATCCGCACTCGCCTGAGGACGCTTACGGGCATTAAATTACTTTCAGGCTATCACCCCGTCCCTGGCCCTTAATCGGGGAGGATTTCCGGAGGGATCCTCCTGTCAACATTTAAACCCGATTCGGTACTTTGTACGCAGGGCTTAGCACCCCTCATCAGCACGTCGGTAGTACTCCTGCGTAGGAACTGGCAGGAACATGCCGGGTGCTCCAGGTCGGCAGCTGAGCAAACCCAACGATACGACATTGTATCGCACCCTAACGAGAAAGTTTGCCGTTTCTGGATAACCCCAGAGCATGGGGGTATGTTTGGTATCCTCGTCATCGGACGACTTGCCTCTGCTCCTGTGCTTCGTTCCACATCGCTTCGTTTTTTCAATATATTATGCTGAGTTATTTGACAAGAAGTTTCTGGGAGACAGTTTCCAACACGCGGAACCGGGAAGAATAAGAAGAGATTGCAGAGAAAATGCATGCCTGAGCGCGTGGGGGAAGCGCAGAGCAGACGCCCCCTCACTACAGACCCGCTACAACTTTCAACAGTATTATCAATTGAAGTCCAAATCAAAACTGTCAGCCAAGTCCTCTTCCTTTCGGCTCAAGGAAACCGTTATGGGCTATTGTGCCTTACTCCTTCGTCAAAGCAGGAATTTCTCTTTGGCCTCATGGTTATCGCAAACCAGACCGCATCCCCTTGTCTGGGCGGAGGATTCACCCCGTATCCACTGGCTTTTAGGTGCTAGGCGTTGCCTCAAAATCCACCATTTTCAGCGGTGACAAAGTCGACCATCGCTGGCGATCAATAGCCCAGCACTTTGGTTTGAAGACGTGCACAAACAGCAAACTGCTCATAGAGAATAGAATGGCCACACGGGATATGGCTAACGACCCCATGTGGCCGCAACGTCTTCAGCTTAAACCTTGCTGACCTCTGAAGATAAAGATGTAATCTTCATCATTGATGTCTATGGTCAGGTCCCCGCCTCGCGACCGGGCGTAACTGACCCAGGTCGGTTGGCCTCTCTGGCAGCACTCAGCAACACTTGGAAAATAGGACCCACTCTTTCGTTCAAACCAGCTCAGCAGCATCGGCTCACTGCCATAGGTTCTGGCACGCTCGTAGGCAACTTTTCTGGCATCCTCAAAGGTGAGCTCACTTCCGTTCGTGCGGAGGTGTATCGCTCTTGAAAACATCTCCGGCGTCGGAATTTCGCAGGCATTCATGCCAATCACCTCCGTTTCCCAACTACATTCCTTTAACTGAAGGTAATCATTTAGCTTTTATGAGCACCCGTGGTGATTCATCGCAACATACTCAAGGGCCCGGCAGCAGCTCATCGATCAGTGTGACGGGCAGCACAGGGTGAGCACGGGTATCATCGAGCCGGCCCCGGAAAAGTCGCTCGTTATTCCGGCTTTCTCTGCCATTTCTACGGGCTCATTCTCCAAGAGAAAGCCCAACGTTCTGATCTTCTCCTCGACAGGCAGGTCGGCATCCACGGCAATCCACTCGGACGTGCTCTGCCGAAAGCGAATCCCTCTACGCGTATCCAACCCACGGGCTTCCACACAATTGATGTTCCGGGATCGCGCAAGATCTATGAGTGTCCGGTAGTCCGTGCGGTGAAGTTTGCTTTCTTCCATGTTAAACACCACCTTTCGTGTTCGGTGAAAATCGGGTCGAACCGACCCATACCAAACGATAATCATTTCACTGCAGCTCTGCCATTGCCTCAGAGGCAGAGGAAAGAGGCAGGATTTCAGCGGGCGTCCTGGGTTGTAAAGTTCCTGAGCAAACGGACGGCAACGGCGGGATTCCTCTGAGAAGGTTTGCTGTTATGCTGCAACAAGCAATTCGTGCTACACTGCCATGACTGAAGCTTGGCCATGGCAGAACGCAGCGGTAATGAGCAGTGCTTCCGGGGAGTCATCGCATGGCCTTCAAATCGTTTCGCCACAATCAACTTGCAGAATTGCTGTAGTGGATAACCCGAGCTGCACGAGGAAATGATTCATGAAGACCGTCCGCGACGCCTGCGATACTCCAGCCCAACGCGCTCTCCATCAAACTCAGCGATCAGATCGAGCAACTCGATGAACTGATCAACGACGAAGGCGACGGTACGGCCTTCTTCAAGAAGACCCACATCACCCAGGGCATGCAAGACCTCATCAGCGAAGGCATCGCCCGGCTCGCCGGCGCTTCCACCCAGGCCGTCTTCCACCTGAAGCAGGCGATGGGCGGCGGCAAGACCCACTTGCTCGTCGGCTTCGGCCTTCTCGCCAGGCATCCCGAACTTCGCAAGCACTACTGCGGCGGAATCCGCCACGCCGATTCGTTCGCCGTCGCCAACATCGCCGCCTTCAATGGCCGCAATAATCCCGACCACTTCTTCTGGGGCGAAATCGCCAACCAACTCGGCAAGGGCGACCAGTTCAAGGCGCTCTGGACGGCCGGTCCCAAAGCGCCCGAGGAGAAGGACTGGCTGAAGCTCTTCGAAGGTGACGAGCCCATCCTCATCCTGCTCGATGAAATGCCGCCTTATTTTCACTACCTCGATACCCAGAAGGTCGGCAACGGGACCGTCGCCGATATCGCCACGCGCGCGTTCGCCAACCTCCTCACCGCGGCCGGCAAGAAGACCAACGTCTGCGTCGTGGTCTCCGACCTCGCGGCCACCTACGACACCGGCATCAGGCTCATCAATCGCGCCCTCCAAGACGCCCGTCAGGAACTCGGCCGGCAGGAGCGCAACATCACCCCCGTCGACCTCGCCGCCAATGAAATTTATGACATCCTCCGCAAGCGGCTCTTCGAAGCCATGCCCGACCAAGCGGAGATTGCCGACATCGCCGCCGCCTATGGCAAGAAGCTGGAAGAAGCCAGCAAGTCCAAAGTCGCCAACCGCGGCGCCGAAGCCATCGCCGACGAAATCGCCGCCACCTACCCGTTCCATCCGCGCCTCAAGAATGTCATCGCCCTCTTCAAGGAGAATGAGCAGTTCAAGCAGACGCGCGGCCTCATCGAGCTGGTTTCGCGCCTCCTTCGCTCCGTCTGGGAGCGCCAGGCCAACGACGTCTTTCTCATCGGCCCGCAGCACTTCGATCTCTCCATCCCCGAGGTTCGCGACAAGCTCACCGAGATTTCCGGCATGCGCGATGTGATCGCCAAGGACCTCTGGGACGGCAACCAGTCGGCGCACGCCCAGATCATCGATCTGCAGCACCGGCAAGGAAGCGGCCACCCAGGTGGGCGCGCTGCTGCTCACCGCCAGCCTCTCCACCGCCGTCAACGCGGTAAAAGGCCTCACCCGCGAGGAGATGGTCGAGTGCCTCATCTCGCCGCTGCGCGAGCCGTCCGAATTTCTCGCCGCCTTCGAGGAGCTGGAAAAGTCCGCCTGGTATCTCCATCACACCCCGGAGGGCCGCTACTACTTCGACCGGCAGGAGAACCTCACCAAACTCCTCCAGAGCCTTGCCCATGACGCACCGGAAAACCAGGTGGATGATCTCATCCGCCATCGCCTGAGAGACATGTTCAAGCCTGCTCGCAAGACCGTCTACGAGGAAGTCCTCCCGCTGCCCAAGCTCGAAGACGTTGCCGACCGTGTCCGCAAAGGCCGGGTGCTGCTCATCGTCAGCCCCGATTCGAAGATTCCGCCCGAGGAGGTCCAGAAGTTCTTCGAGGGTCTCAGCCAGAAGAACAACCTTTGCGTCCTCACCGGCGACAAGACCGCCATGGGTAGCGTCGAGAAGGCCGCCCGCCAGCTCTTTGCGGCCCAGAAAGCCGATGGCCGAATCCCCAAAGGCCACCCCCAGCGTGAAGACCTGGAAAAGAAGCAGCAAACCTACGAACAAGACTTCAACGCCACCATCCTTGGCCTGTTCGATAAGGTCCTCTTTCCCATCCAGCGCGCCGGCAGGCCGTCGCAGCTCGCGCCCAAAGCGCTCGACATGACCCGCGATGCCACCAAGCCCTTCAACGGCGAGGAGCAGATCGAGAAGACGCTCACGTCGAACCCGCTCAAGCTCTATCTCGATGTCGAGAAGGATTTCGACCCCATCCGCGATAAGGCTCAGGACCTCCTCTGGCCCGAAAACCAGGACGAGGCCCGCTGGACCGATGCCGCAGACCGCTACATGGAGCAGGCCGGCATGCCCTGGCTCCCTCCCAAGGGGCTCGACAGCCTCAAGTCCATCGCCTGCAACCGCGGCCTCTGGGAAGATCTCGGCAATGGCTACGTCACCAAGAAGCCGAAGAAAAAGAGCACCTCCGTCCAGGTCATCACCGAATCCGAACCGGACGACGAAGGCAAGGTCCGCCTGCGGATCAACCCCCAGAATGCCGGTCCCGCGCCGCGCATCCACTACGCCGAGGATGCCCCGGTCACCGAGTCCAGCCCGCAGCTCAAGGACCAGTCACTCACCACCAAAGCCCTCCGGGTGAACTTCCTCGTCGTGGATCCTTCCGGCCAGTACGAGACTGGCGACCCGGTCACCTGGTCCAACAAGCTCGTCGCTGCGCAATTACCTCTCCGAAAAAGACGGCAACCGCACGGTCGAGCTTTTCGTCGCGCCCAAAGGCTCGCATCCGCTACACTCTCGATGGCAGTGAGCCCCGCGAAGGAACAGTCTACGACAAACCTGTCGAAATCGGCGACGGCGATGTCTTGCTCTGGGTCTTCGCCGAAGCCGACGGGCTCGAAGCGAAAGAGGAGTTCCGTTTTCCGGCGAGGGGAAAGAAAGGCGTTCAGATTGACGACGTAAAGCCCTGCCGCCTCGTTTCGCGCATCGGTCGCAAGCTCGACTCCCGCCCTAAAACCTTCGAGGGCCTCAAACAGGCCGCCGAGAAATCCGTAGCCTTCGAGAACGTCACCCTCACGGTCGGTCAGGGCACGCAGGCGGTGCAGGTCATGGTTGGCGAAATCCAGGTGAACGCTGCCTTCATCGAGGCTATCCTGAAAACCGTGCTGGAAAAGTTCGAACCCGACACTCCTGTCACCATGACCTTCCGCAAAGCACACTTCGCCTCCGGCCACGACCTCAAGGACTTTGCCGAGAAGCTCGGCATCGGGCTCCAACAGGGAGACGTCGAGCAATGAACGAGACCATCAAGACCGTGGACTTCGGCGCACCGGAGACATTCGGTGCGCACGTCTTCCGCGTCGAGATTCCGGCGGCCAGGAGCGAACCCGTCCGCATCATCGAAGATTATGGCTATCGCGGGCTCGAAGGCGGCATCCCCCGAGACGAGGAGCGTGTTATTCTGCTGCGCCCCATCTGGTCAGGCATTGCCGACATCGCCCGGCGCGAGTTCAACGGCCGGCTCAAGGCCGCCAAAATCCCCACCGGCCGCTGGCACACCGGCGTTAACCTCGTGGACCGCCTCCTCGGCAAGGAACTCTGCGTCCTCGCCTGGGCCGCCGAGACGGCCACTGCCGAGCAACTTCCCATCATCTGCAGCAAGTGGGCCGCGCTTCGCCCCGAGGAGCGCTGGTGGCTCTTCTCCATGACCGTGGCCGAGGCAGGGCTCCCCGAGGACACTCAGCGCGGCTGGCGCCGTGCTCTGTTTCATGCCCTCTCGGACGGCGAAAAGACACCCACTCGCAAGAAGCGCCCCCGACCGGTGGAACCTGAATCAAATCCCATCCAACTATCGCTTTTCAGGGGGAACCAATGATGCCCATTTAACGGTGGGGACGACCAGACGTTGGTTGGCATGCAGGGGCGACCGGCCGGTCGCCCCTACCAAACATGCATTCGCAAATGGTGGGAGGATACATCGTGGAGAGATTCGATAGGGAGAAACATCATCGCCGGTCCATACGGTTGAAAGGATATGATTATTCATCGAAGGGAGCATATTTCGTGACGATGGTTTCCCACATGCGGGAATGTCTGTTTGGCGAGGTGGCAACAGATCGAGTCGTATTGAACGCGTTCGGTGAAATTGTGGCGGATGAATGGAAAAAGTCTGGGGACATTCGGAAGAACATGGAATTTGATGTATTTGTGGTTATGCCGAATCATATCCACGGCATTCTTCACATTGTCGATTGTAGGGGCGACCAGCCGGTCGCCCCTACGACCAAACACCCGTTAGCAAACGCTATGGGTGACAAACCGGACCCTCCAACACAACCAGCCAGGCAACCCTTCGCAAATGGTAGGGACGTGTTCGCAAAAGGTAGGGGCGACCGACCGGTCGCCCCTACAAGCCCCGCCGGACGTTCGTTGCCCTCGTTTGTTTCTGGTTTCAAATCCGCTGTTACGAAACGGATCAATGAACTGCGACGAATGCCTGGAGTCCCTGTCTGGCAAAGGAATTACTACGAACACATCATCCGCGATGAGGTGTCTTTGAATCGTATACGAGAATACATCGTGAACAACCCCCTGCAATGGGACATCGATCCCGAGAATCCCAGGTCCGGGACGACCCATCAGACCAACCCCTGGGAATGACAATTCACCACAATCGGTGCAGACGACCCGATTAGACTATCGGCAGAGGCAACCAACAGACACAATCCGTAGGGGCGACCGGCCGGTCGCCCCTACACAGGAAGCGACATGACTGTATCGGTTACACCATATTCTCTCAAGGATGCCCCCGCTTTCATCGAGCGACTCCTGCCTGTCCAGAAGCTTTCCGCCGAGGCTTACAAGGAGCAGATGGCGGTGCAGGGCAAGACGCTCACCGCATTGGGCAGCTACTGGAAAGGCCGCAAGCCGCTCATCCTGAACAAAGCCTGCATCCTGGGCTGTCTGCTGCCCGCGACAGACGACCTCAACACGCGACCTCGAAATATTCGAGAAGCTCATGGCCATGGACGACGAGTCTTTCGTCGCCCGCTGGACGCGCCGCCCGCAAGCCGAAGGAGATCCTTGCCACGATCTCAGTATCGCCCGCATCACCGATTACTTCACCGTGTACGCCGCATCGGTTCCTGCCGAGTCGGCACCCGATCGACTGGTCGAACCCCGAATATTCAGCAGGTGAAAGTCGCCTGGCGCGAGGATCTTTCCGAACTGGAGCGCCGCCGGCTTGGAAGCACAGATGCTGCCCAAGGTGTCCTACCGTGAGCGGGTGGAAAAAGCCAAACGGCCCGAGGAAGTCATGGATACTGTCCACGACCATATCTGGGATGCCGTCAACGCTCACCTCGGCACGTGCGCGCATTCATTCCCGGAGCTGGTCGAGCAACTCGGCATCATGCGCTTTGGCCATCGCCCGCGCGTAGCCGACACCTTCTGTGGTTCCGGTCAGATTCCGTTCGAGGCCGCCACGGCTCGGCTGCGACGTCTATGCCTCCGACCTCAACCCGGTGGCCTGCATGCTCACCTGGGGTGCCTTTCACATAGTTGGTGGGTCGCCGGAGAGTCGCGACGAAGTTCGCACAGCAGCAACGGGAATTGGTTGCAGAGGTGCAGGCCGAGATCGATAGGCTCGGCGTCGAGACCGACGGCAATGGCTGGCGCGCCAAGGTCTTTCTCTACTGCGTGGAAGCACGCTGCCCGCAGACGGGTTGGATGGTGCCGCTTTTGCCGACCTTGCTCATCAGCAAAGGACATCGGGTGATCGTAGAGCTGATACCAGACCCAGTGACGAAGCGTTACGATATCGCAGATCCGCATCCGGGTTTGCGAAGAGAATGAAGCTTGCCGCAAAGCGGGGTACCGTTCGGTCGCGATGGGCGAGGGCAAGACCCATATCTTGATCCATCACGTGGATGGCACAGACTACCGGACTAAGATCTCAACACTGCGCGGGGACTATCGCGAAACCTGACGGGACAACTGGCAACCGCTTCGGCTGTGGGAGAAGCACGATTTCAAGCCCCGACCTGACGATATCTTCCAGGAGCGCCTCTACTGCATCCATTGGATGCGGCCGAAAGCAGAAGGGAAAGGCGACGATTACGAGTTCCGTGCTGTCACGACCGAAGACCTGATCGCGAACGCAAGGTCGAGGAGTTCGTCGCCGACATCTGGCTGATTGGCAGGAAAAGGGCTGGATTCCCGGATATGCGGATCGAACCGGGCGCCAAGACCGACGAACCAATTCGAGCGCGCGGTTGGACGTACTGGCATCATCTGTTCAACCCGCGGCAACTGTTGGTGGCGGGCTGGTGAATCGCTTCAGCGATGCACAATTGAAGTTTGGGTTGGCACAGGTGTTGAACTACAAGCGCGAGGCTGACTCGCTGGAGCCTCGGCGATGGCGATGGCCGCAGCGGTGGAGTGAAGCAGGTTTTCGACAACCAAGCTCTGAACACGCTTTTAACTATGGCTGCCGAGCATCTCGCTATAGTCTTTCAATGCATCGCAAGGCTCGATACAAGACATTTCCGTCTGAAAGCTGGCAGACCACAATCGTAAGCAATACTGACGCGAGCGCCATCACTGAGGATACTGACATCTTCATCACCGACCCGCCCTACGGCGATGCGGTAAAGTACGAAGAGATCCTCGAGTTCTTCATCGCCTGGCTGCGCAAGAACCCGCCGCCCGAGTTCGCCGACTGGGTCTGGGACAGCCGCCGCTCGCTCGCCATCAAGGGTGATGGCGAGGATTTCCGCCGGGGCATGGTGGCGGCCTACAAGCGGATGACCGAGATGCATGCCGGACAACGGCATCCAGGTCATCATGTTTACCCACCAGTCCGGGAGCATCTGGGCGGACATGGCGAACATCGTCTGGGCCTCCGGCCTGCAGGTCACCGCAGCGTGGTATGTGGCCACCGAGACAGAGAGTGCCCTGCGCGAAGGGCAGCCATGTGAAAGGCACCGTGCTTCTCGTCTGTCCGCAAGCGCCAGGGTACGCACAAGACCACCCGCGACGACCTCGCGTGGGAAATCCAGGAGGAAGTGGAAGAACAGGTGCGCACCCTCACCGGGCTCAACCAGGAAGCTCGGGGCCTTTACCGCGACGAAAACGTCTTCGAGGACGCCGACCTCCAGATGGCCGGCTACGCCGCCGCGCTGCGCGTGCTCACCCGGTACGCCATCATTGACGGCCGCGACATGACCACCGAGGCCATCCGCCCGCGCGTCAAAGGCGAGACCACTTTTGTGGACGAGCTGATCGCCTTTGCCGTGGACACCGCCAACCAGTGCCTCGTCCCGCAAGGGATACCCGAGAAGCACTGGAAGGAGCTCAGCGGCGCGGAGCGGTTCTACCTCAAGCTCCTTGACCTCGAAGCCAAGGGCTTCAAGACGCTGGATAACTACCAGAACTTCGCCAAGGCCTTCAAAGTCCGCGATTTTCGCGCCCTCATGGGCAGCCAGAAGGCCAATCACGCACGGCTCAAGAGCGCGGTCGAGTTCGGACGGACGGAGATGTCCGAGGGCTCCGAGCTGCACCAGTCGGTGCTTCGCGCCGTCCTTTACGCCTTGATGGAACTGGTGAAAGATGTGGATGGCACTGAAGTGCTCGCCCACCTCACCTTCAACGTACCTGACTATTACGGCAACACGACCCAGCGTGACCGCGTCGTGGAACTGGCCGATTACCTGGCGAAGAAGCTCGAAACCATCCGCCCCGAGGAAGCAAGCGCCGCTCGGGTTCTGCGCGAATTGGTGAAGAACCAGCGACTGGGCTGAGAACAAGGAATCAATCGATGCCAATTGCGTCCCTTTTTGTCAGCAGCGTGCAGAAGGAACTGGAAGCGGAGCGCCGGGCGGTGAAGGCCTTCGTCGAAGGTGACCCGCTCCTGCGCCGCTATTTTACCGCATTCCTGTTTGAGGATTTGCCCGCCAGCGACCGTCGAGCCGACGACGTCTATCTTGACGAGGTGGATCGCTGCTCGGTTTATGTGGGCCTGTTCGGCAAAGACTACGGTTTTGAAGACGCAGAAGGCGTCTCCCCGACGGAGCGGGAGTTTAACCGAGCGACGAACCGCGGCAAGACCCGGCTGATTTTCATCAAAGGCGCCGACGACAAAGCCCGCCATCCCAAGCTGCAGGCGCTGATCCGCAAAGCGGGAAGCCAGCTCATCCGCCGCCGGTTCGGCAGTATCCCCGAACTGACCGCTGCCCTTTATGCCAGCCTGGTCGAGCACCTGGAACGAACAGGGGTGCTCCGCACCAAACCTTTCGACGCCTCCGCCTGTCCCGAGGCAACATTGGCCGACATCTCGGAGGACAAGGTGCACTGGTTTCTGGGGCGTGCACGCCAGGAACGGCAATTCGCGCTGGCGGTAAATACGCCGCCGAGAGAGGCACTCACCCATTTAGGCCTGCTCGACACCGGGCACCCCACACACGCCGCTGTTCTGCTGTTTGGCAGTAATCCCCAGCGATTCTTGCTGTCGTCAGAAGTCAAGTGCCTGCACTTCCACGGCACTGAGGTGCGCAAGCCGATCCCTTCCTACCAGGTGTACAAGGGGACGGTCTTCGACCTGGTGGATCAGGCCGTGGATTTTGTGATGTCCAAGGTCACCCGCGCCGTCGGAACCCGTGCACAGGGACCGGAGGCGCCGGTCGACTATGAGTTCCCTCGCGAGGCTGTGGCGGAAGCGATAGTCAATGCGGTGGCGCACCGTGACTACACCAGCAACGCCAGCGTACAGGTCATGCTTTTTGCGGATCGGCTGGAGGTCTGGAATCCCGGTGAACTGCCGCCGCCGCTGACCATTGAACAATTGCGTGTGCCTCACGCCTCGATTCCGCACAACCCGCTCATCTGCGAACCCATGTTCCTGGCCCGTTACGTGGAGAAGGCCGGCAGCGGCATCCTCGATATGATCGCCCTCTGCCGCGAGGCGGGGCTTCCGGAGCCCGAGTTCCGCCAGGACGGCGGGCAGTTCGTGCAGACACTCCGGCGGGATTGGCTGACGAAGGCGGTTATGGATGAGTTGGGGCTGAATGAGAGGCAAAAACAAGGGATTGTTTATGTTAGAGACAACAGGCGCATCACCAGCTCAGATTACCAGGTGCTGACGGGCGCCAGCCGTCAGACTGCGACTCGGGATCTTGATCAGTTGGTCAAAGAGAAGTTGTTCGAGAGGCGTGGGAAAGGCCGAGGGGTGCATTACGTGATCGCGCTGAAAATGCCTCAGGAATGACCCAAATGCCCCAGCGCAACGGGAACGGAATTGCCTCAGGAATGACCCAAATGCCTTAGGTCAAGGGCAGACATGGCATGAAGCCTATTCTCCAACCCGACATAAACCGGACAAACCCGACATGACCATCATCAACCGCTTCTCCTCGCGACGCCAACGCCTGGACCACGCCTTCCTCGCGGCGAAGCTCAAGGGTGCGAAGTCCTACAAGCGCATTGCCGGCTATTTTCGCAGCTCCATTTTCGAACTGGTGGGCGAAGAGATCGCCGACATTCCTCACGTCCGCATCGTCTGCAACAGTGAACTCGACGCCGCCGATGTGGCCGTCTCGAAGCACGTTCGCGAGACGGCCTTGAAGGAGCGCTGGAATGAAGCCCCGGCTGAAGTCGAAGCCCTGCTGCACCGCGCCCGTTACCGCAAACTCCATGAGTTGCTGACCAGCGGCCGGGTCGAGATTCGTGTCGTCCCCAAAGACCGCGTCTTCATCCACGGCAAGGCGGGCGTCATTGAACTGGCGGACGGCTCCAAGACCTGCTTCCTCGGCTCCATCAACGAGACCAGGAGTGCTTTCGCACAGAACTACGAAATCCTCTGGGAAGACCCTTCACCAGAGGGCGTGGATTGGGTCGAGGAGGAGTTCGAGGCGCTCTGGAAGGACTCCTTCCCACTCCCGGACGCCATCGTCGACGAAATCAAGCGCGTTGCCGACCGTGTCGAGATCCACTTCGGAGACCTGAGACCGGAGGAACTCCCCGCTGCTGCGCTTGTCGAAAGCCCCATCTACCGGGGCGGTGAGCAGCTCCAGCCGTGGCAGCGGGCCTTTGTCACGATGTTTCTCAAACACCGTGAGACTTACGGCAAAGCCCGGCTGCTTGCTGGCTGATGAAGTGGGCGTCGGGAAAACGCTCTCCCTTGCCGCGAGCGCCATGGTCTCCGCGCTGCTCGATGATGGGCCGGTCCTCATCCTCTGTCCGTCGACCCTTACGCTCCAGTGGCAGGTGGAGCTCAAGGACAAACTCGGCATCCCCAGCGCGGTGTGGCTCTCCACCAAGAAGGTCTGGCTGGACCACCAGGGCCACACCATCAAAACGCGGGGTCCGGAGGACATCGTGCGCTGCCCCTTCCGAATAGCCATTGTCTCCACAGGACTGATCTTTCATCACTCAGAAGAGCAGCGTTTCTTGCTGGAGCGGAAATTCGGCACCGTGGTCCTCGATGAAGCTCATAAAGCCCGCCGCCGGGGCGGCCTTGGCGACAGGAAGAAGGCCGAGCCCAATAACCTGCTTGACTTCATGCTGCACATCGGCCCCCGCACGAAAAATCTGCTGCTGGGCACGGCCACACCCATTCAGACCGAGGTTTCTGAGCTGTGGGACCTCATGCGGATTCTCAACGCCGGCGGGGACTTTGTCCTTGGCCGGGAGACGCTCAGCAAATGGGTGGACTGGCAGAAGGCGCTGCCGGTCGTCAAAGGCGATGAAACCCCAGCCGACGAACGCGATGCCTGGGAGTGGCTGCGCAATCCCCTCCCTCCGGGCGAAGAAGATCCCAACTTCGCCAGTCTGCGCCTGCAGCTCGGCATTCCGGACAACGCCTTCTTCACCGACAGAGGTTTTGGGTCACTTGGCTTCTTTGAGCAGCAAGCGGTAGGGGAGACGCTCGCGCCGGCATTCTACCGGGAGCACAATCCGTTTGTTCGCCACACCGATTCTCCGCCGTCGCCAGACCCTGGAAGAAGCCGGCCTGCTGGAGAGGGTCGCAGTGGACATCCACCCGAACCCCAAAGGCCCACCGGTTGCCTATCCGGGCGTGAGTTTCGAGGGCTTGGGTTTGCTCACCAATCACCCCTTCGATCTGGCTTACAAGGCTGCCGAGGCCTTCACCGCCGCTTTGCAGCAGCGCACGAAGGCCGCAGGATTCATGAAGACGATGCTGCTTCAACGCATTTGTTCAAGTTTTGCCTCGGGCAGAGCCACCGCCGAGAAGATGCTGCGAGGCGAGACGCTGGAAGATGACGACGACACACGTTTACCCGTTGAGCCCCTGAGCGCACTGACTCCGACCGAAGCGGGTCATCTGCGCACGATCATCGAAGAGCTTTCGCGCCCCGAGGCGCGGGATCCAAAGCTGGCGGCTGTCAACTCTTTCCTCACTGCGCATCGGACCGAGGGAAAGACCTGGCTGGAGCACGGATGCATCATCTTCAGTCAGTATTACGACACCGTCTTCTGGATCGCTTCGGAGTTGGCTCGGTCTCTGGAGAGTGAACCCATAGGCGTCTATGCCGGCGCGGGGAAGAGCGGTATCTTCCGCGGCGACGCCTTCGCTTCAGTCGATCGTGAAGAGATCAAGAAGGCGGTCAAGAACCGGAGCATTCGCCTTGTGGTCGCCACGGACGCCGCCTGTGAGGGTCTCAACCTCCAAACCCTGGGAACGCTTATCAACGTGGACCTGCCATGGAATCCTTCCCGACTTGAGCAGCGCCTCGGGCGGATCAAACGCTTTGGCCAGGCGAGACGACCGTGGACATGCTCAACCTCGTTTACCACGACACCCAGGACGAGAAGATCTATCAGGTCCTCTCGCGAAGGTTGAAAGACAAGTTCGACATCTTCGGCGGCCTCCCCGACACCATCGAAGATGACTGGATCGAGAACGTTGAGCGCCTCGAAGCCATGATGGACGAATACATCCATCTCCGGCAAAAGGCTCGTGACGTATTCGAGCTCCGCTACAAAGAGACCATCGACCCCGACAAGAACCGCTGGGAGCTTTGCTCGCGGGTCCTGGCAAGGAAGGATGTCGTCGAGAAGCTCTCCGAGTCCTGGTAGACCCTTGCATGAGCTTATGTCAATATTTA
>CAWEHK010000048.1:0-57758 GCA_963808625.1 uncultured delta proteobacterium | reverse complement strand
ATCTCCTTTTCAGTGTAAAACCACCTTCTGGATGGCGTAGAAGGCATCATACGGTTCCCGATTGAATAGAAAATCGGGACAATCCCTCAAAAGACTGATCCCTTCCGGCTCATGGCCTCGGGTGCAGGTGGTCTGCGAATGGTGGCAATAAACGCATTTCATCAGGCCGTTTTCGTTCGGATAGGGATGAATTGTTAATTTTTCACCTTTATGGACAGAATTGACAGAATTGACAGAATTGACAGAATTAGGCATTTGAGACTGCAAAAGCTTTGGAACAGCCTTTTTGTCAATTTTGTCAATATTGTCCATAGAGTTCAAAAATGAATTGTTTTTTGGTTTCCAGGCCCACACGGTACTATGCCTCATGCGTTTTTGGGTTCACCAAATACTTGGCGCTCGCCGGTCTTCCTGGCCCTCGCGCCTGCTCATCAAGGATGGGGAAGATATACCCACGGTAATGAGAGCGCTTTCAGCCTTAAAGCATCCTGCTGCCGTCTAGGGTAGCGTCCCATAACCGCCCGGTGTGCGTCTCTGGCGGTGAATGTTTCCAGTTTCCCTCGCTCTATCCAGTTCAGCAGATGCTTGGCCGCCTCGATGGCGGGATCGCTGCCCATTAGTTGAAACACCACTTCAGCATGGCCCGAAAGCAATCTTGAGCATTCGATTGCTCGTTTCATGCTGGAAACATTGACTTGCATCGGGATCTTGTTTCCAGCATATCAATGATGTGAAATAACCCGGCGATTCGCGCTGTTTGCAGGAAAACTACCCAGCCCCAATCCTTGAAATTGGTGAAATAGCCATCGTCGCGCATATCGACTTCGACTGCTGCCGCAAACTCAAGCCATGCGGCCCTTGCCTCATCGCTGAGCATTAATTGATACGCTACACTTTCCCCGTGCAAGTTCTGAGCTGGTGGTATCTCAAGGATTGAGAGAAGCTTGCTTGGATGGGTTTCGGAGACATTGTTCGGTACTTCACAGGTGTCAACCTCCCGGTAGCCCACCATGCTTTTGGGAAAATAATAGAGGAATGGCCCAGTAAACCCCTTCCCCGAAAGCCGGGTTTGTCGGAAAGCGATTGAATAACGTCTGGCTGTGGAGATATACAGACAACCAGTTCCGGGGATCTCATGCAGATTGGCACGCCGTGCTTCCGGTCAACTCTTACTGGATCTCTCGAAAAACTTTTCAGGAACAAGTCTAAATTGGGGACTCCATTCGAGTATCTTCCGGCAATAATCTCGAAAAGGCCCCCCTCGAGCCGATAGGATCGCCAGCTTTTCGTTATTCTCAAACATCAGTTCGGCTGCGCGTTCCGGCGTAACGTCGTCGGCAATCAATCGGGGTATTTTGGGAATCGCAGGTAGGTTGCGCTCGGATTCCTTTATCTGCTTCGATAAGTGCTTTCCGCTCAGCATCCGACTTGGCTTGAGTGGCCTTCTTTCGCTTGCCCTCGATGATTTTTTCAAGAGTCCTGCATTCGGAGTGGGCATCTTTAATGAGCGGTTCAAGGTCTCGCGCTTGCTGTTGTTCCCATTCCTCGATGGGCCGTGAGCATGCGGCAACAACCGCTGATTTCCGTTCACTACTGGGCAATCCACATTGCTGGTAAAGATTCAAGGGCTCAGAGTACCCCAGGTTTCACAACTATCTCGAATTTCTTGCTTGCTGCCGCTGAAACAACTCCCAGGACGTTGCAGAACGCCAGTTCATATGGAACTTGGAGAAAGTCAGCCAATGCTGACGCATACTCGCCCGCCCATTCTGGCAATAGGTTGCCAGGGATAGGTGGCGTCTCAGCGGTGGCGATGCGGACCGGGGTGCATGTTTCATCAATAGTTGGAAGAATTGCCCCCGTCTCTCGTTTTGCTGATGTCGTCATCTTCTTGGTAATTCTTCCTGGGCGGGGTACCCAACTCTTTCGCCGCGGCTTTGACTGCGCTGCTTATTGCTCGTTGTGCTCCAAGATCCTTAATGCACCGAAAGCATCGTGGGAATGTTTTGCGTCGCCCCCGTACAGCGGATCGCTTTGATGGTGGGAGTAGGCACGTCCATCTTTAATGCTGACTCCCGGCTTTTGCTGGAAGACGATGGGGAGAGGTACTTGGAGCCGGTTTTTTGTATCCGTTGCGCTCCAAGACCGTTTCGATGCCGACCGCTGATTAAATGCGCCGATCACGTCCGGTCTGTTCACCCTTCTGGTTTTGCTGTCTCCTTGGAGTCTCTTTCGTTTTGGGCGTTCTCGTCGTCGATCGGAAGATCCCAGATCGAAATATCCGAACCCTCGATTACCAGACTTTGAATGGCTCTCCCCGTCTATGCCACGGAAAAAAAGAGCCTGTTTGGGTCCGAGCATGACGGATCTATGGTCAGCCCTAGGTATTGTGCTGCTGCTTTGTAACGCCGGCTCCAGGCATTGTTAGCCGCTTCTTGTTCTGTGTGGTCTGATGCTTTCCAGGGGCGATCCAGACGCAAAACAACCCGATATTTCGGGCATGGATTGTGTCTCTATCGTCACCTCGTCGGCGTCTTCTGTTATGATTTTCGCACCACTGGCGTCTCTGGCCAGATACTGCTTTTTGTTGGTGAGATACTGCTCGGGTGTTCCGTTGAATTTCCGGTATCCAGCGGCCGATGGTTGTAGTGATGTTAAGTGTGAATGGGTTGAATAGATGATGGCGGCATAAAGGTGCTTTTTTACCTGGGCCTCGATCTCTTCCAGGGTGTGACCACAATCAGAATCCAGAATAAGCAGGCTATTTCTTCCGCATGCGCCTGTTGTCTTTTCGGCTCCCGGAATATGGCAGGGACGATACAGGGTCCGTCTTTTGGCCCTTCTTTGTGGGCTGTCAGGGTTGTGGCGAGTTGCTTCCAGGTTACCTGGCGCTGGTCGGTCCATGTCCCGGATGCCTGCTGAAAGTCGGTCCCGAAGGTCACCTTGAAGGATCGCCCTGCATCAGGATTTGGCTTGACTTCCCGGTCCTGTTTCATAATAATGAGACACCTTTAGAGCTCAGGTTCCACCAGACGCCAGGGTCCCGCCTGGTGTTGCTATTTTTGCCGCGCGCCGCCGTCATTGTGACTGCATCGAAATCTTGTCGCGCTCCATGCGTGCAACGACATCTTGCCGGGCGTACCTCACGCTTTTTCCGATTTTTGAGTAAGGAAACAACTTCCTCCCCAAGCTCCGGTCGTTGCGCAAAGTGCTAAGAGCAAGTCCCGTCATTTCCGCAACTTCTTTCTCGGTTAGATACTCTTTCATCGGTTTTACCCCTTTCGTAAAAGACACAAAAAAAGCCCCATACGTTATGGTATGAGGCTAACCTTAGGGGTAAATTGGGTATATCGGAAATAAGAGCAAGACCTTATTCCCGAAGGTTATATAGGCAAATGGAACGATAACCCCCCTCTATCATTCGCTTGGCTTGTGCATACGTATCGTCCACTAATTTCGACCCCATGTGATCTGGATACTCGTTTTCTATTTCCGGGAAAACTATTGAGATATCTCGCCGTTCCTTGCACCCGCGAGTTTTGCATCAAACACCTGAAGATAGGTACCCCACTTGTTTATGTGCCTCCTCGGCGCCACAAGACCTCTCTGGATTTTCTTTAGATCGGGTTTCACCTTCTCCCACTGAGGTTTCAAAGGGAGTGACAAATCAAAAACAACTGCAATCTGGTCTTTTGTAAGTCGCATACCGAAAACTCCATTGGTATCATTTTTGAGTAAACGAAAATCTAGAAATGGTTGATGTGGGATAATTACGTCACCATAAGAGATTCCAGACCACTGTTTTTGATGTATTGCAATTTCTTTCGGCCAATCCTGGTCTGGGTTTATGTATCCTGGTGAGAGTCCCCATTCATTAAAACATTCGGTCGAATGGATATAAAACTTCGTTCCCTTTATTCGGTTGATAACGCCAGGCCTTTCCTTGACGAGAGGTATAAGCGCGGAGTCCCAATCGGCAATGTAGCCAGAGTTTCTTCTCAGAAATTCCCAAGCCCACCGATGAAGGGAATAGTCATCGGGGAACTCGTAATTATGCTGGTCCCTCCACTCTTTCTTCATCACTGCCGACTCCTCTTATCGGTTCTCAAGGATTCCAGGGAAACGGGTGAGATGCCCCGCTTGTCGCCCACTGGCTATCCCTGGAAATGATCACTGCTTCACATTGGTAAAGCGTCTCACGAGAACGGCATAGGCGTTCTTGTTGGCTACGGTGGTAAAGTAGTGGTGCCGTTCCGACGCTCGCGCCGTCTGCCACTTGCCCGGTTTCCGGCATTCAACAAGAATCTGGTCTCCCTCGATGGCATCGCCAGGAGCCCTGTGCACCTTGTGCTCTGGTTTCCTAATCGACTCCGGCAATTCTCCCCTCCTTTTCCAGTTCTTCGCAGGCATCGACAATGAGCGCCAAGGGCAAATCGAAAACATTCGTCAGATCCACATAGTCAATGATTTCTCCGTGATGCTGCTCGAAGTAGTCTTTGATCATCACCTTCGCCGTCTCGATACTTGGCGTGAAATGCTCTTCGATCTTCTCGGCTTCACTTGTGTTCATGGGTTCCCCTTCTTATCGAACCAGCCTTAACCCGGACTCCTGTTTATCCTGACTACCAACAACCGCAACAGCCTTACTGATGATGTCCCCGGCCAGGTTGGAAGCTCGTTTCAAGGTCTCATCCCTGAGATGGGCATATCTTGCGTCATCAGTCGGACTTTTATGGGTCAGGAGTTTCTGTAGGATGTAGAGGTCACCTGGCCGGAAGATGCCAGCATGGAAGCGTAAGAATGTCGAACGCCATGAAGCGGGCGGAAATCTTTCGGGAGTCCGGCTGCCTTCTTGATTCGATTAAGGCTTGTTCGCACTCGGTAAGGTGCGCCCGATTCTGCCAGGGAACACATAAGGATTATCATTGGCGCGTTGAATGCCGCTAAAATGGTCCTGACGGAGTCGTTCATAGGAATCACTGATCGCGTCCCCCCTTGGGGTCAACGAGACGGATGAAACCGCGTCGAAATCAAGTCTTCCCATTTCAATCTGAGAATCTCCGATCGTCGCATCCCGCTGCAAAGGCAAGCCTCATTATATTGGCAGCCTTTTGGTCCGGATCTGCATCTATGGCATTCAGTAGTGCATCGAGCTGCTGCTCGTGAAAGGTCCTCTGTGACCTCATTGTTTAGCTTGGGAACTTCGATCTTGAAGGAAGAGGAGGGATAAGGCTCCGCTTCACGCCGAAGTTGATGGTGCGCCTCAAGAGTTCCAACACTCGTGCTGCGGTAGTGTGCTTCCCTTTTTTTTGAATCCGGATTCTCAAACGATCTACATCCAGTGCCAGGAGCTCAGGGGTTCCTTGTCGCCAAATTCAGTCCGGAGATAGTTGTCAAACTTGTGGCCCTCATGCCAGATGACTTTGTTTTGGGCAAATGTTTCACGGTACAGATCCCAGAGTTTAAAATGGTCCAGCGGGATTTCTCGGCTTCTTTTGCCGTTCGCTTAGCTTGTCTCTGTTCCTGTGGCGTTGTTTCCCGCCCTTCGATCAGTGCAGAGCGGTACTTAGTTGGCGCGGGCAGGGGTCATATCGTCGGCAAACTGCCTGCCAGCCTTGGCCTCAATGACTTTCCCATCCTTCTTGTAGAGGACGTAATAGATCCGCTCCTTGCCCTTGCCGCCAATTCCGATCCACTTCTCTGTAAAAACCCCCGGATAATCGGTCTTAAATCGCTTCGGCATTTTCAACCCCTTTCCAACCTTTTCGGAGATTGAACCACCGGGTTATTTTTCCAACCCTATTTCCAACCTGAAGAATGAAATAGCAGGTATGAGGAAGTAAGTCAATAGAAATGTAACTGCTTGTTAAGTAAGGTTTTATGGAAGTATTAGAGAATTGATGGTAAGTCCAGTAAAGCTATATTTTAGTGGCTGTTAACCACTAGGTTGATGGTTCGAGTCCGTCCCGGGGAGCCAGATAGATGCCTGAGAGCGTATCTCAGGTTCAGATAATGTAAGAAGCCCTGTTTCGGGTGGTTGCCCGTACAGGGCTGTTTTTATGCTTTCAGGAGGCAGGACGGCCCGGTGTGCGCGATCACCCCTCCATTTCCGTTCTGCACTTGTCACACCAGAGCAACCCGCCATTCAAAATGGTAATTGTGCTTCACAGGCGTTGCAACATCATGGTTTGAAACGCTATTCTTCGGCAGAAGAGCCTGGGCAGCGTAGAACTTATCCTCGTCGATGACTGACTCCCAAACAGCATCCACAATTCGATATCGTTCATTTTCAGCGAGGCTTCCTACCAGACGATCCTTGTGAGTATCGGGGGAACACCATGTACCAGGAGCGTTAGTATCATCGAAGCGGCCAAGACATGAAAGCCTCAAACCTTATCGGCACCTGCGCTTTCTTTTCGAGGAGTTTCAAGGGGATCAAAGGGTCGAAGAGCACGAAGCCCTCCTCCCGCAGAGGATGTTGCCAGTCCCTCTGCCGCAATACGTGGCTCAGACGTATTTCCTCAGACGCTTTGCGTAAATCACGAACCGACCTGAGACTCCTTCAACTCGGTTTGTCGTTGATCGGTAGTCGGTTCAGCAGGGGTCTGAAAATCTCTGTCGTCTTTGTGGCGCCTTCAACCACCGGAGAAACTGCTCGGTAGTGGGATGCGGGAAAGATCCCCTGCGGACTTTACCTGATCCTGCAAAGCAGGGGGTCCAAACCATCATCGAAAATTTTGCCCTTGACGATTATAAGCATATGCTTATAATCATGACGCCAAGGAGGTCGACGAGATGTCGAGACCGAAATGCTGCCGAAGAATCGGTGGGGAACCACCCTGCAGGATCTTCAAACCCGCGGGGGTGCCTCGGGTCGTGTTGGAAGAGATCATTCTTTCCATGGACGAATTTGAGGCCATCCGCCTGGCTGATCTTGAGGGCCTCTACCAGGAGCAGGCGGCAGCACGGATGAACGTGTCACGCCAGACCTTCGGCCGCATCATCGAGGAGGCCAGAGGCAAGGTCGCCCGGGTGCTGGTTGAAGGGCTGGCTCTGCGCATTGAAGGAGGTGCAATCGAGATGGCCGAAAAGCGAACCTTCGGGTGTCGTCAATGCCAACACAAGTGGAGCGTGGGTTATGGAACCGGCAGACCGGCGGCATGCCCTGTCTGCCAGAGCAATAACATCGCTCGCACCGAAGAAGAACGAGGGGTCGGGAGGTCTGGACAGGGATGCCGACGCAATGCGTCCCGCAAGCCCGACTGAGGCCTCCGGGCAGCCAACCTGAAATCCCTCTGCGTCGGTTACGTTCAGGACTGCCCTTGTAAGGGGAGCGAGATGGATCCCGGACAGGATCCTCGCTCAGGCCAAGTCCGATCGACTTTTATGCAAGTCTCATCAGAATGGAGAAATAACATGAAAATTTGTTTTCCCACCACCAACCTGCAAGGCTTGGAAAGCCAAGTTTATGGGCATTTCGGGTCAGCCCCGGGGTTTGTGATCGTCGATACCGAGACCCGGACCGTCGAGGAAATCAACAACCATGACCTGCACCACGCTCATGGGATGTGCCAACCGTTGAAAGCCCTGGGAGGCCGCGAAGTGGATGCGGTTGCCGTTGGCGGCATCGGCATGGGGGCCCTGATGAAACTCCAGGCCCAGGGGGTGCGCGTCTTCCGCGTAACGGAGGGCACGGTGGGGGAGAACATCAACTTTATCCTGAAACAGAAATTACCCGAATTTGATGCCCGGTTCACCTGTGCCGGCCATACCGGCGGCGGGTGTGCCCATTGAGGATGCCTCTTTATTGGTGACTGTCTGTTTCCGTTCATTCGATTGTCCGAACAAATGCATGGAGGAAGAGAATGGCCGCTTTCCTGTTTGTCTTAAGCAATGATGACATCGAGGCTGCAACCAGGTGTTTCCAGTTTGCCAAGATTGCCCACGTAAAGGGTCACAAGGTGAATTTGTTTTTTATTGACGGTGGCGTTACCTGGGCGGACAAGACCCGAAACCTCGGCTCAAAAACCGTCACCGGTGATTGCCCGAATGATTACCTGCCTTATCTGGTCGAGAAGGAAGTCCCCATTGGAGTCTGAATTCCCTGTGCCAAGGCTCGTCAGGTTGACGAGTCGACCTTCTTCTCCAACATGGCTCTTGACGGAGGCCCACATCTGATCGATATCGCCGCGGAAGCCAAGATCTTCAACTTTTAGGGGGAGCTGTTTATTGACCTTTTCCAATCAGTGTGGTCGGGAGGCGCGTGGTGCCACTTTTTGAATTCTTATGTGTCGAATGCGGAGCAACGATCGAGGTGCTGGTCACCTCGTCCCATGATTCACCCACCTGTAAGGGTTGTGGCAGCGGGAACCTGAAAAAGTTGCTTTCTGCCTCTTCTTCCTTATCCGGAGCCGCCAGGCAAGGACTTCCCGGGTCTCGGGATACGGCCTGCTGCGGAAGTTCGCCGACACAGGCCGGATGCGCGGGACCGGGCAGTTGCTGCGGAAAGAATTCATTCTAACGCGCTTCAATGAAGTGAGCAAAGGAAGCGGTATATGAGCGAGTTGGCGAAATTGATCAGCAATCTGACGGCCAAATCCTATGGGTCAAAAGATACGGCAACGCATTCCAGACCGATAAGATTCGGGAGATCGCCCGAGGCGACTGCTTCCGCCAGGGTCACCGGTCCTTGCGGCGAAACGATGGAATTCTATTTGCAGATAGAGGGAGAGGAAATCAGAGACGGCTCTTTCTTTACCGACGGGTGCGGCGCCAGCAGACTCTGTGGGTCGCTCGCCTTGATGCTGGCCATAGGAAAAAACCTTGATGACGCAGCCATGATCGAAGGGGACACCCTCCTGGGCATGATTGAAAATCTGCCCGAAGACCATCACCATTGTGCTCATCTTGCTGCCGGGACCCTCCAGACGGCGCTTCACAATTACGTGGCTGCTCCGGAACATCGCCACCATCTTCCGGCGGCCTCACTGGAAGACTGGTAAACCTCGGCAGAAGTCAGTGACCGGTTTGGACCGGTAGGGGCGACCGGCCGGTCGCCCCTGCACGATGGGTTCAATAGGGTCAAATGAGGAAGCGGTGATTTCTTTCCGATACGATGGTCGCGGATTCAGTTAAAGGTTTAAAGCGCGGGCTTGAATTCCACGCCCATGCTGTTACTACAGCGTAAGTCATCTCCTTGCCCGAACGGGGACCTGAGAATTTGGCTTGATGTGGTTCCCGGCCTGATGCGAGTCAGGGGCGCTGCTGGCGATACAGTTGCATGATTTCTTCAGTCGTGATGAGTGCTTCCACGTCGCGGACTTCCTTTAAGATGTTCTCTCTCCCCTGCATCTCCTGCCGATCCACCAGAACCACCACCTTGACCACCTCGAGGCCGGCCTGGCGGCAGGCGGCGATCGCCTGGAGGGTAGACCCCCCGGTGGTGATCACGTCATCGACCACCACCACCCGATCACCCGCCTGGACGCGCCCTTCAATGAGGCTTGCCGTGCCGTGTTCCTTCTGCTTCTTGCGCACGACGAAAGCCTGTATTGGATCGCCCCCCAGCCAGGAGGTGTAGGCCACGGCGTTGGCGATGGGGTCGGCCCCGAGGGTCAAGCCGCCGATGGCCCTGACCTTCAAGTTGCGGATGGCGGCGAACACGAGATTCCCGATGAGGTACTGGCCCTCGGGGTCCAGGGTGACCCGCTTGCAGTTGAAATAGAACTGACTCACACCGCCATGCACGAGCTTGAACACGGGAGTCTCCGAGAATTGAAAGGCATAGTCGAGTACCAGTTGTTTCAGGCGTTCTTTCATCTTGAGGCAATCCCTTTCCATGCAAAACTGATGGGCCTGAAGGGCCGTTGAAGAAGTGTCGCAAAGGCCCTTTGTCCGCCATTCCGGTGAAAACCGGAATCCAGGCGCTGCAAGGCGCTCTGGACCCCGGCCTTCGCCGGGGTGACGTTGGTAGATGATTGTTCAACACCCTGCTAAACAGGGCAGAAGGCAAGGTCATCAGCTCCAGGTAATCATCCTCATCAGGCGCGACCAGAAGCCTTCCTCCTGGCGCATTGCCAGCAGCCTCTGAGCGAACCGTTCCTGCTCCTGCGCAAGTTTCTCGGACCAGATCCGGCGCTCCTCAGCCAGCCTCTGTTCGAGCAGTTCGCGCTCGTGGGCCGCCCTCTTCGACGCTTCCTGCTCCATCAGCACCAATTTTTCCTCCATGGCCCGACGGTGGTCCTCAATCTCCTTTTCACCACAGCCGTTTCTGGTAGAGCAGATCGCGCTGCAACTTTTCAATTTCGAGGTTCTTTCGGCCAACTGCCGATCCTGTTCGCGGACCGACCTCATGGAGGCGCTGATTTTCTGCATCCATTGCCATTTTTCGGTGACCTGCGCTTCCAGGGAAGCCAGGCGATTAGAATGGCCTCAAGATTTCCTCGCCGGAGTCCCCGGCAGCGGGGTCGAGGCTCGGCGCGGTGCTTCCTCCCGGAGGAACTCTCCGGCGTCAGCGAGGGCCTTGAGTTGCGCCTCGGGGATAAGGATTTGCCTGCCCTTGCGCTCGACCACGAGTTTTCCTGAAGAATATAGCCGCGCACTTTGCTCTCACTCACGTTGAGAATGCGCGCTGCTTCCTTGATGCTCAAGTGCATCGAGAAACCTCTAAGAGGGTGTCCAAAAACCCAAAATGAGAGTGCCTGCAAGAGCTCTCGCGTGGACCCCTGATCGTCATTCCGGCAGGCTTCTGGCCGGAATCCAGACCTTTCAAAACCCTGGCCCCCGGCCAAGAACCTGCCGGGGTGACGCTCGGAGCGACTTTTTTAACATTCTCTAAGCCAAGAGACTCGCCATGAGAAATAAAGTTTGCCGAAAATCGCCATTTTTCCCGTTGCCCGCAGAGGTCCAGGCAGGCCAAGAAAAGCCTTCCCCCGCGCCCATTTATCAACTTCGCCACATCCTGAGTCAAGCGTTTTTGGTGCAATCATCTCGAACCCATCGGAAAGGGTCGGCAGAGCCGTTCCTTGACGATTATCTTGAGTTTTGTTTTCTGGGTCTTCATTGATAGCATGCGTTGTGCTATAGGATGACTTTTCCAGAGCGTGTCCAAAAACTCCCTCTTAGCGTCACCCCCACCTGTTTTTGGTGGGGGTGCAGGCGTTTAAGAGCCTGGATTCCCGCTAAAAGCATGGCGGGAATGACGATGCGGGGCTCATTCGGAAATCACGACAAGGGCACTTGCGTTCCGTTTTCTGACACGCTCTTAGACAGAGAGGAGACAGTCTGTGAGCTATACCATCGCTTTGGGGGGCAAAGGAGGGACGGGGAAGACGACCATCGCCGGCCTGATCATTCGCCATATGCTGAAATGCGGCATGAAACCCATCCTCGCGATCGATGCCGATGCCAATTCCAACCTCAATGAAGTGCTCGGGGTTGCCCTCGAGGAAACCCTTTCGGATGCTCGGGAAATGATGAAAACGAGCGTCCCGGTCGGGATGACCAAGGACATTTTCATGGAAATGAAGATGGAGCAGTCCCTCGTGGAAGGGAAAGGGTTTGACCTCATTGCCATGGGCAGACCGGAAGGACCGGGCTGCTATTGCGCCGCGAACAACCTGCTCAGCTCGCTCATCGACCGGCTGATGAAAAATTACCCGTATTTGGTTGTGGATAATGAAGCAGGGATGGAGCATTTTAGCCGGTTGACGCAGAAAGATGTCGATCTGCTCCTGCTGGTGTCGGACCCCAGTCGCCGCGGTCTCACGGCCGCCTGCCGCATTGCCGAACTGGTGCGCAGCCTCCCCATGCAGGTGCGGCAAACGGTTTTGTTGGTCAACCAGGTGGCAGGCGCCCTGCCGCCATGGCCTGAAGAGGTCATGAAGTTGTTTGAGGAAGAGCGGATCGCCGTGTTGCCGGCGGACCCGCTCGTGGCCCAATATGACCTGGAGGGGAACCCCACCATCACCCTTCCGGATGATACACCGATCGTCCAGGCAGCGGAGTTGCTCTTTTCGCGCTTGCTGCCGCAAGACGGTCGCTAGAGGAGGTATCCCATGTTTCCGATTCGTCGTGCCTTGATCAGTGTCACGGACAAGACCGGGCTGGCTGATTTTGCCAGCGGTCTGCAAGGGTTTGGCGTCCACATCCTGTCCACGGGCGGTACCGCCAAATTGCTCCGTGACCATGGAGTGGCGATTACCGAGGTATCCGATTACACGGGGTTTCCGGAAATGCTCGACGGCCGGGTCAAGACGCTGCACCCCAAAATCCACGGCGGGATCCTCGGCATCCGGGAAAATGACGCTCATGTGAAGACCATGGCCGCACACCGGATCGAACCCATCGATATGGTGGTGGTGAATCTCTATGCTTTTGTCAAGACCATCGAACGTCCCGGCTGCACCCTGGCCGAAGCCATCGAAAACATCGATATCGGCGGACCAACGTTGATTCGTGCGGCCGCCAAGAACAACCTGTATGTGGCGGTGGTTACCGATCCCGATGATTATCCGGCCATCCTCGAGGAGATGCGCCGCCTGGAAGGGAGGATCTCGCGGGAAACCAGCCTGGCTCTGGCCGGTAAGGCCTTTTGTCTTACTCACACCTATGATGGACACATCTGCGACTATTTGGAGGGCGTCACCCGTGCTGTCCACAAGGCTTCCTGACTTGGAGTATTGTGTCAAAAGTGTAGGTGCACCCCTTAGCATAGGAGAGAAAGAATCCTTCATGAAAGTGCTCGTCATCGGGACCGGAGGCAGAGACCATGCCATTGCCTGGAAGTTCGCTCAAAGCCAGCGCGTAAAGCAGGTATACGTGGCCCATGGCAATGCCGGGATCGCGCAAATCGCCACTTGTGTGGACGTCAGGACAATCCAGGAAATGGCCGATTTCGCGGAGAAAGAAAGAATCGACCTCACCTTTGTGGGACCGGAAAAGCCCTTATCTGCTGGAATTGTCGACCTTTTCGAGAGCCGGGGGCTGGCCATCGTCGGTCCCAGCCAGCGGGCGAGCCGCCTGGAATCCAGCAAATGCGATACCAAGCTCATGCTGCGCGAACTGGGAATCCCGATTCCCGAGTTTGAGGTCTTTTCCGATCCCGAGAGGGCTCGGGATTACGTCCGGCAGGTGGGCTACCCGGTGGTGGTGAAAGCCGACGGCCTGGCCGCGGGAAAGGGCTCGCTGGTCTGTGACGAAACCCGGGACGCGGAGGCCGCGATCCATGCGGTGATGGAGGAACGCATTTTCGGCGACGCCGGAGCCCGCGTCGACATCGAGAAGCGGCTGTATGGGCGAGAACTGTCTTTTTTCTGCTTTACCGACGGTTATTCCATCGTTCCCATGGAAGCGGTTCAAGACTATAAACGGGCCAGGGACAATGACGAAGGCAAAAATACGGGGGGCATGGGAGCGTACTCGCCCCATCCGTGGCTTGACGATGCCCTCGTCCGGACGATCATGTCCCAGGTTGCCGAACCGCTCATTCATGGCGTGCGGGAACGGTACGGGATACTCTACCGCGGCATTCTTTATCTCGGCTTGATGCTCACCGGGGAAGGGGCCAAGATCGTCCCTCACGTGCTCGAGATCAACATCCGCCTGGGCGATCCGGAGGCCCAGGTCATTCTCCCGCGGCTTGAAACCGACCTGGTCGATGTTTGTGAGGCGATTCTCTCCGGGCGCCTGAAGGACGTTCGACTCTCCTGGAACCAACACTACCGTCTCTGCCTCATTGCCGTGAGCGGTCCCACCAAGGGCAAAAAAGGCTGGTACAAGGGCTATCCGGACCGCTATAAGATCGGCGTCCCGATCACGGGGGTCGACCGAATTGATCCCGCGTGCCTTGCCTTTCATTCAGGGACGGAACGGGATGGCGCCGGGCAGCTGCTTACCACCGGCGGGCGGGTCCTGTGCATCGTGAGCGAGGGGAAGGACCTTACCGAAGCAAGAGCCGTCGCTTTTAGGGAGATGGAGAAAGTATCGTTCGAGGGCATGTACTATCGCCAGGATATCGGCAAGAACTAATAATTCACCGCAGAGACGCAGAGAAAACAATAACTTAGAGCAAAATCCTGACAGAATTTCAGGAAATCGCAGGTTGGCAGTGCAGAGACATTTCTAGGTTTCTCTCTGCGCTCTCTGCGTCTCTGCGGTGAGATGCTTTTTACAACAGAGGAAAATAGAGATGGCGGAGCAAGAACCCACCCCGAAGGTGGGAGTGATCATGGGCAGCGACTCCGATCTTCCGGTTATGGAAGAGGCGCTGCAAGTCCTGGACGAGTTTGAAGTCCCCTATGAAGTGCGCGTTCTCTCGGCGCACCGTTCTCCCGGGGAAACCTCTGCCTATGCCAGGAGCGGCGCCGAGCGCGGGTTGAAGGTCCTGATCGCCGCCGCCGGGTGGGCGGCTCATCTGGCCGGGGTGCTCGCGGCCGAAACGCTCCTGCCGGTCATCGGCGTACCGGTTGCTTCCTCTCCCCTGCAAGGCCTCGATGCCCTCCTCTCGACCGTCCAGATGCCTCCGGGAATTCCCGTCGCCACCATGGCCATAGGCAAGGGAGGAGCTCGCAACGCGGCGCTCTTTGCCGTGCAGATACTGGCTTTGCAGGAACCTGCGCTGAGCAGCAAACTGCAGCTCTTTAAGAAGAAAATGGCGGAAGATATTGTCGGAAACAAAAACCAGAAAACTCGAGGAATACCTCACCAGCAGGCGTCAGAAGGCGGAAGACAAAAAGCCGAAGCGCGGATAGCTCCGCTAACCGGAGTCATGCAACCGGGTGCGTTCACTCTTGATACACCCATTTGGAGGGTTAATCCGGAACGCCCGGAACCGGAAATACTCGGTCTCGCAGGCAAGTTACTTTCCCGAGGCGGGCGTCATCCTCTACCCGACAGAAACCTTCTATGGTTTGGGCGGAGATCCCGGGCTGCTGTTGGCTGTTGAGAGGATCTACCGGATCAAGGGCAGGGAATTCAGCAAACCGCTTCCCCTGATTGCGGCAAACCTCGAGGCGGTTTATCAGGCGGTGGCCGAATGGCCGATGCTGGCCGAAAGGTTGGCTCAGGCCTTCTGGCCCGGACCCCTTACGCTTGTTTTGCGGGCGGCTGCGCATATTTTGCCGCAGGTCCACGGGAACACGGGTAAGATTGGCATTCGCATCTCTTCTCATCCCGTATCGCAAGCCCTGGCAGCCGAGGCGGGAGGGTTGCTGACGGCAACCAGCGCCAATCCGGCCGGCGAGCGCCCGTACGAGACGCTCCGGGAAGTGCCGGCGGAGTTTCTCGCTCAGGTCGATGGGGTCATTGATGCCAGTTTGACTGGCGGGTTGGAAAACCCGCCCTCCGTTGAGTTTTTCGCTCTGGTCGATGAAGTTACTGGTGCCGGTCGCTCGGGAGGGAAGTACGAGAAACTTCCATCTACCATAGTTGATGTCAGCACTTCTCCAGTGAGACTGGTCCGCTCCGGTTGTATCCCCTGGGAACGGGTGCTGGAGGAGAGTACAGGGAGGAGTTAGCACGACCGGTGGCCGCAGCCTGTTTGTGGGGCAGAAAACTACTGTGTGGGGCAGGCTTTCCAGCCTGCCCCCTGGCAGGCTGGAAAGCCTGCCCCACAACCAAGCAATTGGCTCCACAACCAGGCAATTGGCTCCGCAACCAGGTAGTTGGTCACACAAGCAGACGCCAAAATAGGGGAATGGCTTTTTCACGGGCATTCAGCAGAAATCAGGCTCATGAGTACTAGTATGGTGATACTGTTCATTTGTTTGGCCTGTGCTTTGTGGGCTTGCCGGTTTCGCCGGTTGGCGATGGCGGCGGCTGGCTTCCAGGGAAGCGCGGATCATCCTGACCGGCGGCGGGACGGGTGGCCATGTCAACCCAGCCCTAGCCATTGCCGAAGGCATGAGAAAGCGCGAACCGCATGCACACTTCCTCTACATTGGTGTGCGCGGCAAGGCGGAAAGCGTCATTGTGAGGCGGGCGGGTTATCCGCTCCGGTTTGTCTCCTCCGAGGGATTTCCTGGACTGAAGCCCTCCTTTCGGCTGGTGCGCTTTCTCTGCAAATTGACCATGGGAACCATCCATGGCGTGGCAATCCTCCTCTGGTTTGCCCCCCGCTGGGTGATCGCAACCGGAGGGTATGTCAGCGCGCCGATCATCCTGGCTACCCTGATTTTGCAGCTGCTTCGCCTCTCCCCGACGAAGGTCTTTCTGCACGAACAGAACAGTATTCCCGGGCAACTGAATGTGCTTCTGGGACGCTGGGTGGACCGGGTGCTCCTCACCTTTCCTCAAACCCTCTCGTTCTTTCCCAGCAACGGCGTCCTGGTGGGCTACCCCATCCGCCATTCCATTGCTTTGAAACCCAGGGAAGAGGCCCTTGCCCACCTTCCGTTTCAAGTGCGCGGAAGAGCGGCGGGTGGTTTTTGTCTTTGGCGGTTCCCAGGGCGCCCGCACCATCAATCGGGCGTTGGTGGATGCCTTGCCCTATCTCATTCCCCATCGGGAGCGTTTGTTTATCATCCATGGTACGGGTCTCGCCAAATCTAATGAGTATGACGCTGCCGCCGATACCGCGATGCGCCTGGAGAAAACCCTGTCCGCCGAGGAAAAGGGCCTGCTCGACACCTTCTACTACCGCCAGGATTATTTTCACAACATTGCCGATGTCTATTCCATCAGTGATCTGATCGTCTGCCGCAGCGGCGCCGGAAGCCTGAATGAGATTTCCCGCATGGGCAAACCGGCCTTTCTGATTCCCAAGGCGAACCTCCCCGGGGACCACCAGGTGATGAATGCCCGCGCCATGAAACACAGCGGCGCCACGGAAATAGTGTTCGAGGATACGGTCGTTGAAAATGGCAAGGTCCTGGAGAAGTTGGAAGGGGAAGCTTTTGGCGGAGCGCATTTTGCGCCTGCTTGGAAGATCCTGAGCGCTTGCGGGAGATGGGGGCCAAAGGCAGGACGTTCTTCAGACACCGTGCGGTCGAGCGGATCCTGAGCGAGATCTATCAGGACCATAGCTTCGATAACGGGACCAGTGAGACACCGTCCCCTTTAAAGCCGCTGCTGAGCAATCAGCGCCTCCTGCAGGTGCTCAGCGCCGCCTATCGACCGTTCACCCGAAGCCTACGACCCCCTGCTGGTGGTGGGAGATGAGGACGATCTGGTCTACTACCGGCATCGAGCGGCCGCGCTTGCTCAGCCACAAGGATTGGCAGGACCGCAACCTGGGAGTGAAACTTGTCGGGTTCACCCATTATCATCAAAAGGTCCCGACCTTGCTGCATATGCTGGTGGACCGAACCCCGGCGAGCTTCATCAGGCGCTGTTGCGGGGGCGACTTTCGAACAGGTTGCTTTTATCAGGCGCAATATTGTTCAGGCCCTGCAGGTGCTCAATCACTGTGATGCGAATATCGAAAAGCATTTGCTGATCGCTATCGAGGACCCTTATTTTGAAGTTCGCTCCCAGGTGTGTGCGCGCCGTAGCGCACTTTGCTCCGCGCCTGGAAGGGAAAGCGAAATCTGGATTGCGGCCATGCTGAGCTGCCTGAAGGACAAATCGTTTGAGGTGGCAGCAGAAGCGGCGAAGGCCCTCGGCGAAATCGGCGACCGATCAAGATACTCATGGAAGTGCTGCTCCGCCTGAGAGAATCGCACTACTGGCAAGTCCGCAAACGCGGCGCTGGTCGGCATCAGGCGCCTGGTGGAACGCAATGTTGTCAAACCTTCAGAGGCCATGCTCACGCAGATTTCCGGCTTCATTCTGACCGCTACGGATTTTCAGCCGCATTTCTCCATTAAGGAAACCTACAAGAGCGTTCAGAAATGCTGCCGCGAGAGATTAACGGAGGAAAGCGAGGGCCCGGAGATCTCGCCTCATTCACCTCAACCCCGGCGAGAGGACTGCTTAGCCATGGTTTATCGAAATCGGCAATTTTCTGATGCAACTCTCGGATACTTTTCCTTTTTCCGCCTGGTGAACTACATAACCTTCCGGGCGATCATGGCAGCGCTGACTGCGGTTATTTTCGTTTTCCTTTTCAGCCGCCGTTTCATCCTCTTCATGCACCGGCGGAGCCTTCTGGACCAGGTTCGCGAGACCGGCGTCCATTCCGCATTCGACAAGAGCGGAACGCCAACGATGGGGGGAGTCCTCATCATCGGGGCGGTTCTCAGCTCCATGGCGCTCTGGGGAAACTGGCACAACCCGTTTCTCATTTGCTCCGTGGCGGGAATGCTCTGGTTTGGCTTGCTTGGTTTTTGCGATGACTACTCGAAGGTCCAGAGACGCAGCGGCGATATGGGGATTTCGGAGCGCAACAAGCTCATTGCGCAGGGGCTTTTTGCTTTCGGTTTCGCCTGGTTTTGTGTCGGCCCTTACGCTCCCTTTGAAGCCGCACTGGCGACCAAGCTCTACATCCCCTTTTATAAATACGCTCTCGTGGATTTGGGACCGATTCGTCTACGGGACCTTTATCCTCCTCTTCGTCATTTTCGTTTCCAATGCCGTTAACATCACCGATGGGCTCGATGGTCTGGCGATCACGCCGGCTCTCTTTGTGGTCACGGTGCTTGGGATATTTGCCTATGTCGAAGGGAATCGGATTTATTCGGGCTACCTCTTTTACCCCTATCTCAGAGGGGTTGGAGAGTTGACCATTTTTGGGGCGGCTTTTGTGGGGGCAGGTTTGGGGTTCCTCTGGTACAATGCCTATCCGGCCCAGATCTTCATGGGTGATACCGGTTCCCTGGCGATTGGCGGCACCATGGCCGTTATGTCCGTACTGCTCAAACAGGAAATGCTGTTCCCGCTGCTCGGAGGGCTTTTCCTTGCCGAGGCCATTACCAGCCAGATTCAGGATAAAATCGGGGTGAGATGGGTGGGGCGGCGCATCTTCTATCGCGCTCCTCTGCATCACAACCTGCAGCACAAAGGAATTGCCGAAACCAAAGTGGTCATTCGCCTGTGGATTGTTGCCGGCATCCTCGCTCTGATCTCCCTGGCTACGCTGAAACTCCGCTGAAATTCGCCGCTCCCTGCAGAGCTTTCATTAACAAACATTGGGTATGAAGAGGAAACGTCATGGAAAAGACAGCCAGTGTGAACAAACACCCCATCGGCTCAGTTCCCTGGTCAAATCATTTGTCCTCAGTCGCCACGTCCAGGACACCGAATCCTGCAGGATCTTTGACCGACAAGAACACGTTCTTTGCCTGGCAGCGGAATCACATGGCCAATGAAAGGACTTTCCTGGCGTGGTGCCGCACCGGAATTTCGCTCATTGTGTTCAGTTTCGTCATCGAGCGTTTCGATCTTCTGATTCGTGAACTCAGGGTTATTTCGCCCCAGGCGGAGAAGTTTGCTCACCTGGGAAAAACTCAATACATGGGTGTGATGATCTTTATTTTGGGTGCGGCTATCATGCTCCTGGCCGGGTGGCGGTTTTTCTATATGCGTCGTCACATCAACCAGGGAGATACCGAGTTTTCCACGCTGCCGGACATCTTTTTGCTGATCTCGGTATTGGTGACTCTGGCAATGGTCTTCTTGCTGTTTGTCTTCCTCTTTTGAAAGAACGATCCAAGTTGCCCCTGAACGGGGGCGAATGGGAGCAGAAGGACAGGTTATGCACATCCTGATCTTGGGCGCAGGGGCATTGGGAAGCCTTTTGGGGGCCAGGCTTTCACGAACTGAAGCCAGGGTTTCCCTGCTTATCTACTAACACGCGAGCATATCGCAAGCCATTCGCCGGAATGGTCTCGTGGTCGAGGAATTGGACGGCAGCAGCCGAGTGTTACGCGGTTTCCGCCTATGACCATCCGAGCTCCATTGAAGAGGTACCCCGGACCTGGTCCTCGTGGTGGTCAAGACTTACAGCATCGAGGCCGCTGTCTTCGAGGTTATCGAACACTGTCGTCCCGATACTCTGTTTCTCACCCTGCAGAACGGCATCGGCAATTGGGAACGGATCGCGCAGCTGGTGGGCAGGGAATCGGTCCTGGTCGGGACGACGGCCCAGGGATCCACGCTCGTCGAACCGGGCAGAGTCCGCCATGGAGGCAATGGTCCGACCTTTATCGGCGAACCTCAGGGACCGCCCTCACCGCGCGTGCAGGCGGTGGTTGAGCGCTTTCGGGAGGCTGGGATTCAAGACTGAGGCCCGGGACGGCATGGAACAGCTTATCTGGGAAAAGCTGCATGCGAATGTCGGGATCAATGCCATTACTGCTCTGACCGGGATCAGGAACGGCTTTATTGCTGAGACCGCCGTGGCCAGGGACCTCTGCCGCGCAGCGGTGGAAGAGGCCATGCTGGTGGCCCGGGCAAAGGGTTTCGCAGATCAGCGAAGACATGGTCGAGCGGGTGTTGGCGATTGCCCAGGCGACCGCCGGGAACCGTTCTTCCATGGGCCAGGATGTGGACCGCAGGAAACGCACCGAAATTGATGCCATCAATGGCGCGATCGTTGCCTTCGGGGAACAGGCCCAGATTCCAACTCCGGTCAATCGGACCCTTACCCAGCTGGTGAAAATACTGGAGGCAAGCTATCTGAAAGATAGTGGCTAGTGATCAGTGGCAGCGATCAGTGGTCAGTAGTCAGTAGTCAGTGGTCAGTAGTCAGTGGCGAGTGTCAGTGGTCAGTAGTTATGGTAAGGGTTTTTGCTCGTTCGCTAGTTTCGCTCGTTCCCAAGCTCCAGCTTCTCGTCCAAGTCCAGCTTCGGAACGCGGCGACTCAGCTTCCGATGTCCCTTGGGTACAATTGGTATCCACAGGTCCGACGAAGCTGGAGCTTCCAAGCAGGTAGGTTCCCAAGCCAGAGCTTGGGAACCGGTTTTGAAGTTGAGAAGAATTCTCAACCCAAGACGAAAGGTGTTGATCATGACAAAACGTGTTACCGTCCTGATATTGTCGCCGCCAAAGGCAAACGGAAGCTCACCGAGATGACTGCCTACGATTATCCGACGGCCCTTTGGGTGGATCAGAGCGGGATCGATATGATTCTGGTGGGAGATTCTCTGGCAATGGTTGTTCTTGGCCATGAGGATACGCTCTCCATTACCATGGACGAGATGATCCATCACACCCGTGCCGTCGCACGCACGGCCAAACATGCCCTGGTGATCGGTGACCTGCCTTTCCTTTCGTACCAGGTCAGTGTGGAACAGGCCGTGCTCAATGCCGGTCGTTTGATAAAGGAAGCCCGAGCGCAGGCGGTAAAGCTCGAAGGTGGCAGGAGAGTTGTGCCGCAGATACAGGCCATTGTGGATGCTCAAATTCCCGTCCAGGGGCATTTAGGACTGACCCCGCAGAGTTCAGCGGCATTCGGGGGATTCAAGGTGCAGGGAAAGACCGCTGAAGCGGCCAGGGAACTTATCGAAGACGCTCAGGCACTCACCGAAGCGGGTTGTTTCAGCATTGTGCTGGAAGGAATTCCTTCACCGATAGCAGCCATGGTCACCGAAGCCATCCCCATTCCTACCATCGGCATTGGCGCCGGTCCGCGATTGCGATGGACAGGTCCTCGTCATTCATGATTTGCTTGGGCTCTTTGAGCGGTTCACGCCCGAAATTCGTCAAGCAGTATGCCAAACTCGCAGGACCGATCAGGGACGCTCTGGCAAACTTCCGGGAAGAAGTGGAAAAGGGGGTCTTTCCGGGTCCCGAACATGGCTTTGCCATTAATGAGGAAGAAGTCGCGAAGCTGAAGCGTCGGGAATAGGAAGAAGCGCTAGATTTCGGATGTCGGATTTCGGATGTCGGATTTCGGATTTTGGACGTCGGATTTTGGACGTCGGATTTTGGATGTCGGATTGCGGATTGCGGATTTTGGATGTCGGATTTTGGATGGGGGAAGTTGGATAGTGCGACCGTGGACTCCTTTCGAGTGTCTTCGTTAGGCTTACCTAAACTGAGCGATTCCTTTTTGAGAGCCTGCTCCCGACATACCGGCGCAAGCCGGTATCCGGTCTCTGGCTTTTCTTACTGGATACCGGCTTGCGCCGGTATGACGCAGAGTTGGCGGCGAAATCGCTCAGATTAGGTCCTGGTCTTCGTGTGACTTGGCAATCGTCCAAAATTCAGAGTTGGTCATTCGGGCGGGGTCGAGCCTCATATGCATCAGGCTAAGGGGTTTACCCGAGGTGGATTTGTGCCTGCGACCGGTTGCCGGTCGGATGATGAATGCCCTGAAAGGGCTTCATAAAATAGCCCAGGGTCAGCAACAGCGCCACCCTGGGAGGGGAAAACCCAATTCCCTTTTCTTTACCCTGAAAGGGTTAGATAAATCGTTGTATCGCCAGGTTTTATGCTACCCCTTCAGGGTAGATAGTCGTGTTGTACCTGGCTCCCCAGGGTGGCGCTAGCGCTGACCCTGGGCTGATTTATCAAGCCCCTTCAGGGCAGTAAAGTTAGCTTGATGCATATGGGGGCGAGCCCCGTCCCGATAATCCACGGGTTCCGTGCAATGCTTGTTTGGAGATGGTTAACAAGCTCTATTAGTGTGTCTTCGTTAGTATTCGTGTGACTTCGTGGACAGCTCCCCGGGTTTATCCTTGAGCTTTGCCAGGTACTGGCCCAGGGCCATTAAGGGAAAACAGTTGCGATAGTTGTGGTAACGGATGAAGAAATGTTGGGGAAATCCGGTGCCGGTGAAGTAAAGTTCCTCCCAAGCCCCATCGGGCTTTTGGGTGTTGAGGAGGTATTGAATTCCCCGCCGGGCTTCGGAGCTGTCCTCCTCACCGCCCACGATCAAGGCCATAAGCGCCCAGGCCGTCTGTGATGGGGTGCTCGGCCCCTGGCCTCGGAGCTCGGGATTGGCGTAGGATTCGCACGTTTCTCCCCAGCCGCCGTCATCATTCTGATGTTCTTTGAGCCAGCTGCAGCGCCGCCTGAATCCAGGGAGCTTTCGGGTCTTCGCCGATATTGATCAGTCCCCGGAGCACGCCCCAGGTGCCATAGATATAGTTCACGCCCCACCGTCCCCACCAACAGCCATCGGGCTCCTGCAGCTCGCGCAGGAACTGGATCCCCGTGACCGCCCGCGGGTGTGATTTGTCAAACCCAAATACCCCATGGCTTCGAGGACCCTTCCGGTGACATCCGCAGTAGGGTAATCGACCATGGCTCCGTGATCGGCGAAGGGGATTCGATTCAAAATCACCATGTCGTTGTTGCGATCGAAGGCCGCCCATCCTCCGGAATCGCTCTGCATGCTCAAGGACCCAGTCCATCCCCCGTTGCTTGGCGGCCTCGAGGCCGTCGGTATGACTGGAACTCAAACGATGGAGCGTGGTCAAGACGACGGCAGAATCATCCACATCCGGATACTGCGTATTTACGAATTCAAAGGCCCATCCTCCCGGCGTACAGCAATTCTTCACCTGCCAGTCCCCGCCGGTCATAATTTGCTGCTCACCAACCAGGATGCCGCCCGCTTGAGGGCGGGATGGTCGGGGGGCAAACCTGCTTCGAGAAGGGCCAGAGCATTGAGCGCCGTATCCCATACGGGGGAGAGGCAGGACTGCATCCTGCGGCCCTCTTGTCCTCGAGGCAGAAGTCCTCGATAGCGCTCATCCCTTGACCATCGCCGGATGGTCCGAGGGATAGCCCAGGTAATGCAGAGCCAGAATGCAATAGACCATGGGAGGCTGGATTCCTCCCCAGTCACCGCTCTCTTCCTGATGCTCCAGGATCCAGGTTTCAGCGGCCCGGATCGCGCGGTTGCGCAGCGTGTGGAGCGGATTCCTTTCGATCCATTTGGCGATGCGATCGAAGAGGAAGAAGAGCTTATGCGTATAGCGAGGCAAACCGTTTCTGTGTGCGCTACCCTGCCGTCCTTCAGATAGAGCTCAGAATGCGCTTTTCCGGAGGGCAGATCGAACTTCGGACGGATATTCAGGACAATCGAGAGAGGAACGACGGTAGCCCTCGCCCAACTGGAGAATTCGTAAATGTTGAAATGGAAATGGGGTGGAAGAAGCACCAGCTCGACCGGCATGGAAGGGACCCGATCCCAGTCATACTGGCCGAAGAGCGCCAGCCAGATCTTGGTGAACACGCGCGAGGCCTCAATCCCTCCGTGCCTGAGAACATATTCTTTCGCCTTCAGGAGAGGTGGGGATTGCGGATCCTCGCCGGCGAGTTTAAGCGCAAAGTAAGCCTCTATGGTGGTGCTCAGGTTCCCATCGTCGCCGTAATACAACCCCCAGGAGCCATCGGCGCGCTGCTGGTTCAGGAGGTAATTCACCATGCTTCGTTCTTTCTCCGCATCCGAAAGTCCCAGGAGGTAGTGAAGCATGATGTATTCACTGGTGATCGAAACATTGGATTCGAGCTCCGCCCACCAGTAACCTTCGTCGTATTGGGTGTCGAGCAATAACCGCGTCGTGTTCCGGATCGCTTTTGCGATGCGTCGGGTCCACGAACTCTCAACGGTTGAAGCCTGGGAAGACGGATGAGCGGCCAATCCCTTCCTCGACCCCGCTCTTTTCCCCCTGGGGCCTGCCGTCCCCTTGTCTAACAAAGGGTGTGGCATGTGGCGGAAAGCCCCCGCCGCATAGTCCAATTCTTGTTCTTCTTCGATCAGTTCGGCAACGATTTCCTCATTGCGTCTCGTTGGGTTCATTTTGTCTACCAAATCCGATGTGTTTGAATTCCCAGACCCGTTCAGTCAAAGACGCTCAGACTGAGAGGAACAAAAGTTTCGTAGCGGCTTCGGACAAAAAACCCGTTACCGCCTTAAGCGATTTATGTATGCACATTTTTTATGCTTGGCCTCTGTCAACCTATTTAAAATTGTGTACCTTTCTATAACATCTTAGATGTTTTAGCAAGTGGACAGAGAGGAAAAGTGGGCAGAGCGGGAATCCGGTTGGATTTGAGAATTACAGCTCTTCCGAGACCTAAAAGCAAGGATCAGCATCTTTGCCGGGAAACTCTCACGCCCCGGCGGGTGAGCCCCGGCCGGGCTTGCTGCGGATCCGTTCCACCCCCAGCGAAACAAAGAAGAAAAAGGCAGCCACCATGATGATGGTAGCTCCGGAGGTGAGGTTGAAGAGGAAGGAAAGCCACAGACCGACGAGGCTGAAAACCGCACTCAAGATTACCGACAACACCATCATGCCTCGCAGCGTGTGCGAATAGCGTTCCGCGATATAGGGCGGAATGGTGAGCAACGCGATAACAAGAATCAGTCCCACCACGCGGATGACCATCACGACGACCAAGGCCATCATTGCCAGCAGCACGAAATACAGGGTCTTAACGGGGACTCCCGACGCCAGTGCAAATTCCTCGTCAAAAGACATTGCCAGGAAACTGTTGTAGAAGCGGGCCACGACCACCAGCACGACGACGTCCACGGCGAGCATCAGCAACAGGTCAGAACCGGGAACGGCGAGGATGCTCCCGAAGAGATAGCTCATCAAATCCACATTGTACCCCGCTGAGAGGTCGATCAGGATGATACCCAGCGCCATGCCAACCGCCCACAGGACGCCAATGATCGTGTCGGCGCGCTGCTTATTTTTCAAGGTAACCATTGCCATGATTGCCGAAATCAGCAGCGAAAACCCGGCCGCCCCAAGCAAAGGAGAGATCCCCAGGAAAAAGGCCAACCCGACTCCGCCATACGCCGCATGGGCAATCCCCCCGGAAATGAACACGATACGATTGACCACCACCAGCGTTCCGATAATCCCGCAGGCGATACTGGTCAAAAGACCGGCGAGGATGGCATTGCGCATGAACTCGAAGTGCAGTGCGTCGATCATTTCAATATTCCCGGCAAAAAACGGTCCACGAAGTCACACGAAGAAAAAACGAAGACACACGAATGCAGTTTAATATCCAGCAACCTGACCCCGAATCCGGTATCCCATATCCGACATCCACAATCCGAAATCCGACATCTCCCGAAAGCTGTCCACGAAGTCACACGAAGATTAACAAAGACACACGAATTGATAACACGGTCCCGTAATCCGATATCCCATATCAGGCTTCCAGAATCCGCCACCCGAAATCCGACATCCGACATCCAACATCCGAATATCTCAATCGCTCCTCGTGCTTGCGCAGTACCCGATGGGGGAGGCCATGGGCAATGAGGTCCACGGGGCAGTGATAGGCCATATCGATCATCTCTTGCGTGATCTCCGCCGAGTCATGAAAATAGAGGGTTTGATTCAAGCAGGCGACCGACTTGACGTAGCTGGACAACACACTGAGATCGTGGCTGACGACCACCACGGTTGCGGAGGTATTGAGTTCTTTCAGGAAATCATAGAGTTCCGATTGAAATTCCTTGTCAACACTGGCAGTTGGCTCATCCATGAAGAGGATTTGGGGATCGGCCGCCAGGGCCCTGGCGATAAACACCCGCTGGCGCTGCCCGCCCGAGAGTTTGCCGATGGGACGCTTCCGGTATTCCCACATGTTAACCTTTTCCAGGGCCTCTTTTGCCAGTCTTTGATCGTCTGCGGAGTAACGGCGGGAACGCCCGGCATGCCCGAGCCTTCCCATCAGGGCCACATCCATCACCGATATGGGAAAATCCTTGTTGACATTGGTATCCTGCGGCACATACCCAATCCGGTCGGCAACGCTTGAAGGTTCCTGCCCGAGGACCCGGACGGTCCCCTTGCTGGGTTTAACAATCCCCAGCATGAGTTTCAGCAGCGTGGTCTTGCCGCTCCCATTGGGACCAAGAATCGCCAGAAACTCCCCCTGCTCGATGCAAAGATTCACGGCCCGCAGGACGGGCTGGCCGTCATAGGAAAACCAAACGTCTTTCACCTCTATCGCCAAAGGCTGCATCGTTCCCCCTGATTGGACAACGTCGTGTTAAAAGACTCTGAGAGCTTCTTCCACGCACCTTTCCAGATCAAATTTTAGCGGCCGAAATATCCGCCGTCCAAGCATGGCTACTACAATTTCCTTCGATTTTCCAGGAAATGGTGTGCGATGCCGTCGAAAGAGTGTCATCTTCTTTCAAAGGAAATGTTTCCCGCCGTTTGAAACCTCATGCATAAAGACCAGCAATGACTAATTTATTACTTGAGTAGGAAGCGCTGCAAAGTATAGTGGAAAGGTCTTGCGTCCATTGACCGTGCCCCTTTAATTTTAAGCGAGCCTCGCTTGACCATGGTAGAGAAAAGATTTCAGGGAATTCGGACGAGCCTGCTCGACTGGTTCGAAACACACGCGCGCAACCTCCCGTGGAGATTGCGCTACACCCCCTATGAAATTTGGATTTCCGAAATCATGCTCCAACAAACGCAGGTGAAGACCATGCTTCCCTATTACCACCGCTGGATGGAACGCTTTCCTGATTTACAGGGGATCGTCCGCGCCCCGGAGGAAGCTCTTCTCAAGTATTGGGAAGGGCTGGGATACTACTCGCGTGCCAGGAATATCCATCGGACGGCCCACATCCTCGTAAGGGACTTTCGCGCCGAATTTCCACGAAATTACAGCGTGCTCCTGAGTCTTCCCGGAATCGGCCGCTACACCGCAGGCGCGATCATGAGCATTGCTTTCAACGACCCCCATGCGGCAGTGGATGGAAACGTAGCGAGGATTCTTTCCCGGCTCTTTGACCTTGCCGCACCTATTCAGGACAGAGACAGCCAGAGGACTCTGTGGAACATGGCCGAGCGCCTCCTGCCAAAGAGCAAAGCGAGGAGCTTCAACCAGGCCCTCATGGACCTCGGCGCACTGGTCTGCACGCCGACCCGCCCCACCTGTTCGGAATGCCCGCTCTCCACCCTTTGCCGGGGATTGGAGGCCGGTGTGGTCAACTCGAGACCGGTCGTGCACAAGGTGCGGGATATCGTGCCCATTCACACTGCCGTCGGCATCCTGGTCCATCAGGGAAAGATCTTCATCCAGAAGCGCTCGCCTTCGGGACTTATGCCGCATCTGTGGGAATTCCCCGGGGGCAAGGTGGACCACGGGGAGACTACTGTAGAAGCCCTCGTGCGCGAATTTCGGGAGGAGTTGGAGCTGAAAATCAGCAGTGTGCGGGAACTCGCGGTGATCCGGCACAACTACACCCGATTCCGGGTTACCCTTCACGCCTTCACCTGCCGACTCGACGGTACCGGCCAGCAACCCGTGCTCCGCTCAGCCGTGGATGGACGCTGGGTCACCCCGGCAGAATTGGACGGTTATGCCTTCCCGGCGGCCAATCGCAAGTTGATTAGACTCTTGCAGGCAGAGCATTGTAACCCATAGGACCAGGAATCATGCAGCACAAGCCTTGAAATCAATCCTGTTAGGCATCGTCCTGACCATGCAGGCAGCCTGTGCGGCTAGCGGTGTTCACCGTCACCCGGATCTCGGGGGGCTCTCAGGGGGACTGAGAGTGGGTGACATCATCGAAACCGCTTCGGGAAAGGTCATTGCGCCGGACACCCTCATGACGGAGCTCGCCCAGGACAGGATCATTTACGTGGGGGAAACTCACGACAGTACCGAAGACCATCGAGTACAGCTGCAAGTGATGAAGGGCCTGTACGCGCAAAATCCGTCGCTGGTCCTCGCCCTGGAAATGTTTCCCCGAGAGGCGCAACCGCTTCTGGATCAATTTGCGAGGGGCCTGATCACGGAAGAGGAATTCCTTCAGGAGGTCAAGTGGGACCAGGAGTGGGGTTATCCCTTCCCCCTCTATCGCGGCCTCCTCACCTGGGCCCGAGACCACCACCTCAAGATTGTCGGCCTCAACGCTCCCCGTGAAATCGTCGGCAAGATCGCCCAATTCGGCCTGGCAGGGCTCACTGTTGCCGAGCGGAAGCGCGTGGCGGAGGACTTCCATGTGAATGATCCGGAACATCGGGAATACCTTCGCCAACAATACGGCCAACACCTCAAAGGCAACATTGCAGACTTCAGTGCCTTCCTCGAAGCCCAGCTCGCCTGGGAAGAGACCATGGCGGAAACGCTGGCGCGGACTCTTACTTCAGGTGCACCGGAAGAGCGGATCGTCGTCCTCATCGGCAAGGGTCATATCAGTGATCGCGTGGGTGTTCCCAAATTGGCCGATGAACGAGTGAAGGCCCCATACCGGACGATTGCGCCCATTCCTTTGGATTACTTCGGACGGACGGACGATCCTCGGATTGCCGATTTTGTCTGGATCACCAACAGGTCTGAACCGGTTCATCGGGTGCGGCTGGGGGCTTTGTTCCGCGTGTTGCCGTCGAAAGGGGGGCTCAGGGTCCTCGAAGTGCTGCCGGACAGCCCGGCTGCCAAAGCGGGACTCAAAGCAGGCGATATCCTCAAGATGGTCGACGGCGCCCCCGTTTTCAACCTCATGGATGTGCACAGGGCCTTCTCGATCAAGACGGTCCATGAGCTCATCCTCCGTCGAAACAATCGAGACCTTTCGGTGACGGTCACCCTGCCACCCTGAGAGATCGGTGCGCTGTTCACAGGCATCGCCCGAGCCTGAAGCGATTCCGCTCCCAGTGAGCCATCTGAAGTGCCCCAACCCCGCGCTGAGCAGAGCGTTACGGATGTATTTGAAAGGAATAATACCCTCAGCCCGCGTCCGCCGGGAATGACATTGTATATTCAGTCAATTCTAAGGTATTTTAAGGGGCGTTGTGCCTAAATGAGCGTCCGAATTCCCGTCATCATTCCCACTGAAGCGTGCGTCCGGTCATTTTCTGGATTTCCGCGAGCACTGGAATGATGGTTTCGGTGTAGGACACTCTATCGGGTATTGCCATGCCTGGGAGCGATCGCGGAGGACACCGATTCCGGCGACACGAGGAGCGCCCTTACGGAAAATCAGGAGATTGGAGTGCCAAAGAGTACCGTACTTGTTGTTGACGATGACAAGAGTATTTTGACTGGGCTTCGCCTGGCGCTGGAGGGGGACTGTGACGTCCTGACCGCAGACCATGGCGCTCAGGCTCTGAGCCTCTTGCACGAAACCGAGCCCGAGTTGCTCCTGCTCGACATCGGACTGCCGGACGTGAACGGCATGGATTTGCTTGCGCAGCTGAAGAGCGCTTATCCGGAAATCGTCGTCATCATGATTACCGCCGTTGAAGACACCAGAACGGTCGTCAAAGCGCTAAAACTCGGGGCCTATGATTATCTGATCAAGCCTATCGATGCCCAGGAATTGAGAGTCACTCTGCAGAACGCTCTGGAGACCAAGCTTCTGAAGGAGAAGATCCGGCGGATTCAAAAGCCGAATGTAGAACGATACCGGTTTGATATGATTGGCAGTAGCCCCCAGATTAAAGCTATGACAGAGATCGCACAGAAGGTGACGGGCAGTATCGAGACGCCCATTCTAATTTTGGGCGAGACCGGATCGGGAAAGGGGGTTTTAGCCCGCACCATTCATTATAGCTTCACGGAGTTTCCAGGCCCTTTCGTCCAGGTCAACTGCTCGGCCATTCCCCATGAGCTTTTTGAGAGCGAGCTGTTCGGGTATGAGCGGGGGGCATTTACCGGCGCCAAGAGCGAGGGCCGGATCGGCCGTTTCGAAGATGCTGCGAGCGGCACGCTGTTCCTTGACGAAATCGGCACCCTGTCCCTCGCAGATCAGTCAAAACTGCTTGGGGTCCTCGACGATCGGGTGTTCTACCGGGTGGGGGGGACCAAACCGCACCGTGTTTCGGCAAGAATAATTTCCGCCACCAATAGTGACCTGGAAAAGTCCGTGGAAGCGGGCGTATTTCGAAGAGACCTCTTTTTCCGGCTGAATGTCGTGCGCATCGTCGTTCCTCCGCTCCGTGAGAGAGTCATGGACATCATGCCTCTTACGGAATATTTCATCAGCCACTTCAATCGGAAATACGGCAGGAATTTTACCAAGGTTTCGCCGGAGGCCAGGAAGGCCCTGCTGGATTATTCCTGGCCGGGAAACGTGCGCGAGCTTCGCAATGCCGTGGAAAGAATCATTCTGCTCGAAAGCGGGACGACCATCCTGCCAAACCATCTGCCATTCCATCGGGCAGACATGGAGACCACGGTCCCGTCGGAACCGGGCCCTGCCGGGGGCACGCCCGGCTATGAAGACGTCATCATAAGGCTCATGCGAGAAGCCCTCGACAAGACCGGTGGGAACGTGCTGGAAGCCGCACGGCTCCTCAACATGCCGGCCCATAAGATGAGATACCGGATTAAGAAGTATGACTTGAAGATCAGCTGATCCGATCACGAGCCCTTTCCGGCTCCATGCCGAATCATTCCGTCCCTGACCCAAAATCGCTCCCGCCAAAGGGGACGCGCTTTATGCTTCCGCAGGAAGGGCTGTCTTTATGGAGTTCTGCATACGCCTTGGTTGATCCTGCGCGCACTGCTTCGCAGAAAGTCCCACCCACCGGAATCAGTGACCGGCAGGATGGCCGTAAGGGCCGGTGAAACTGCTGGAGACTGCGATGAGAATATTGTCATCGCGGCGAAGGTGCGCCAGCCCTTGAATTCCGGCGGTCAACCCGGAGTGCGGTGGAATATTTGGATTGTCATCTCACAATATTCTCAAACGCACAATCAAGAGATTCTTTTGGTTGCTTGCCAGGTTTTTATTGCACGTTTCTAACTATTTGAAATTAATGCTATTTATTGGACGGGCAGGAGTCCGGGAAGACCTGGCATAATTCATGCTTAACATCGTCTATGTGCAGAACACAGCGGACACAGGGAGGCGAAATGGGTGAACAGGCGACTCGAATCCTCGTGGTTGATGACGAATCCTCAGTTTGTGAAGCCCTTGCGTTGGGACTGGCATCGCAAGAGGTTGCCGTGGACGGTGCCGGGGATGGTCATAGCGGAGTCCGGCTGGGATACACGGTGGATTACGCCGTTTTGATTGTTGACCTCTGCCTTCCGGACATGGATGGGATGGAGGTGGCGCGAAGAATCAAGGGCCACCAACCGGACATAAGTATCATCGTCATTACCGCCCACTCGACTCGCGAGAAGTTCCACGAGGTAGCGCAGCTTGGAGTCACTGCTTTTTTGGAAAAACCGTTTGCTCTGAGCGCAGTCCGGAAGGCGGTATCGGAGGCGCTTGCGGCGCGGACACAAGCGCAAAAATGAGGGGCCTGGCTGGTGAGGGTTTGCTTGTTGATGTCCAAAATTTCACTATGCCGATGCCGAGCCTCGGACCGAGCGGAATAGGCGTTGTTACAGCAGCACAAGGTGAGCTTTCCCGGTAACGACTACTCCCAAACTGATGAATGATGATCCCTTGGGTAACCTTTAGGATTTTCTTTTGAATTCTAATCATTGTCTTTCGTGGTTTGAAATGGGCTCCAAGGAAATCTCCCGCAACGGGGGCCTGTTTCGATATGCATGGTAATATATGGCCTGAGGTTAACCGGTTTGAGAAAGAGAAAGGAGAAGAACATGAAGAGAGCACTGTTCGCTGGTCTGGTCGTTGTTTTTGCGTTGGCTTTCGTGGCGATCGGTTTTGCCGAACTCAAAGGAGGCAAAATCGATCTCAAGGCAGGGGATGAAGTCTATGTTTGCGGCTGTGGCGAAAGCTGCCCGTGCTTGACCCTCTCCCGAAGCCCCGGCAAGTGCACTTGCAACAACGACCTGGTGAAAACGAAAGTCACCAGGGTTGAAGGCGATAAGGCTTACGTCGAGGTCAAAGGAAAGGAAACGGCATTCCCGATGGTCGGCAAGTACGTCTGTCCTTGCGGCGCCGGGTGTAAATGCGACACGATCAGTCAGGCGCCCGGCAAATGCGCCTGCGGCAAAGAACTGAAAAAGGTTGAATAGATGTAACGGGCGGGGCAGGCTCTCACGCCTGTCCCCCACCATGGATTATGCTTAATCATCTCCGCCCATGGTGCGCAGTCTCCGGTATTTCGCGCGCACTTCCTGGTATTGCGAGAGGATTCTCAGGTTCCGCCTCCAATCTTCTTCCGTTTCATTCTGCCAGGTGGGAAACAGGTCGTAGCCGGCGTACCATTTGACTCGGTGCCGTCGGCAAATGAACCAGTGCGCCTTGTAAACATTCAGGTATCCGTCATTGCGGCCGCACCTGGGGCAATCACCAAGCCTGCCGGGTTTCGGAAATCTAAGAACCACACCTGCACTCATAGCCAAGCTCCTCATCAAAAGAACCGGAGGAAACCTCCCTACTTGAGGTCTTCTCGCTTCTGAAGCAGTCCTTTCACAAGTTCCGTATGGTCCTTTTGCACGATCAGTGTTTTGTTTCCGGTTCGCACAATGATCAAATCATTGGTCCCGATGAGCATCACCTCCTCTTCAGGATCTTCAACAAACACGACGTTGTTTCCCGCCTGGAGGGTGGTGATTTTGCCGCGACAACTATTGCCATGCTCATCGTCGGGAAGAAAATCCCGCAAAGCCAACCACCCCCCGACATCCGTCCAGAAAAACGTGGAGGCGGCACAGCGCACGTCCCGCGCTTTCTCCATCACGGCATAGTCGATGGAGATTGCCTCCAGGGACTCAAAACCCGCCTTCAAGGCATCCGGCCAATGCGGTGTGCCGTCGAATTCACAGGCGCGAGCGAGGCTTTCCAGGTGGTTGGGAAGGTGCCTGTCCAGTTCCTCGATAATGGCCTCGGCGGTCCACACAAACATTCCCGAATTCCAGAAGAAGCCCTTCGAAGCCAGGTAGCGGCGAGCGGTCTCAAGATCGGGTTTCTCTTTGAACCGGAGCAATTCAAAGTGCTCGATACCGTCGTCCTGTGCCACCTTGCGGCCGAGTTCGAGATAACCGTAACCGGTTGCCGGGTAAGTGGGCGGAATCCCAAAGGTGTAGAGCGCTCCACTGCGGCGGGCCGAACGTGCGGCAGAGAGCAGCGTGCGATGAAAAAGCGCGACCGGCTCGATCATATGATCGGCGGTCAGGGTGACAATGACCGGGTTGCCGTAGCGCTTCCGGCAGAGTACCGCCCCGAGGGTCACCGCCGCTGCCGTATCACGCCGTGCGGGCTCGCCGATGATATTTTCCGCCGGGACTGCCGGCAGCTGTTCCCGGACCAGGGAAACGTAGGCGGCATTGGTAAGAACCAGGACCCGCTGCGGCGGCAGCAGGTCGGCGATGCGGTCGAAGCTCTTTTGCAGCAGGCTCCGATCGTCGAAGAGCTGCAGAAACTGTTTCGGCCTCGCTTCGGTGCTCAGCGGCCAAAACCTGGTTCCCGCTCCTCCGGCCATGATGACCGCAACCATGTTTAGTTCGTTATTTGTCATCCTTGTCTTTCCACCCCTCGGTCCTCATTTCCCCGGATAATCGATCCCGACGTTCGCCCTTCACATTGTATGGCGACCTAGTAAAAATGCGAAACCTTTTCTTTGTCCATCCGCCGTCCGCCTCGCTTTGAGTCCGGCGCGTGTCCAAAAAGTCCTTCCTAGCGTCACCGCCCGCTGTTTCTGGCGGGGGTCCAGACCTGTAAGGATCCTGAAGTCCTCGTCTGGATTCTCTTCGCCAAAAGCATGCGGGAATGACGTTGCGGGGCTCATTTGGAATTATAGTCACCACTGGGCAGCAGCTAATTTCCTGTTTCTTGCACTAATTTCCTGTTTCTTAGAGTCGCTCTGAGCTTTCCCCGGGACAATTCCAAATTCAATCCGTCAAAGGGACAAAAGCGACCGGCAACAATCGTTTTGTGGTGATCTTCCCCGCCTCATCCTTTTCCACCAGGGTCAGATACTGAGTCGTGTGCGGTTCACCAACCGGGATGACCATCCGGCCGCCGGGCTTGAGTTGTTCCATCAGCGGGGGCGGAATGTGGTTGGCCGCTGCGGTGACGATGATCGCATCGAACGGAGCGTGCTCCTTCCATCCCTGGTAGCCGTCGCCAACACGAACCTCAACGTTTTCATAGCCGAGCCGTTGCAGTCTCGCTTTTGCCTCTTCCCCAAGTTCCTTAATGATCTCAATCGAATAGACCTGCTTCACGCAGTACGCCAGGATCGCAGCCTGATAGCCGGAACCCGTTCCCACCTCCAATACCACGCTGCCTTTGCCGACCTCGAGAAGGTCGGTCATAACCGCCACGATATAGGGCTGGGATATGGTCTGGCCCTGTCCAATGGGCAGCGGGTGATTTTCATAGGCATACCGCCTGAATTGTTCCGGAACAAACTCGTGCCGCGGGACGTTGAGCATGGCATCGAGAACACACTGACTCAGCGCCTTTTTACCAAGGCGGTCACTGGTGAGTGCCAGGTCGCCCTCAATCTCCTTCACCATCCCGGCGCGCGGCACGCGATAAGGGTCGTCGCCGGCACCGGAGGCGAAGCTCGGCACTGCAAGCACCCACAAAAGCATGGCAACCAACGAAACAAGCAGGCAACGGTCCATGTCTCCTCCACGATCCTGACACGTCATACCGGTGAAAACCGGAATCCAGAAAAGTTGCCCGGATACCGGCTTTCGCCGGTATGACGATGTAGCTGTCGAGCACCAACCATCTGTGTCGTCTATGATAATTATAAGTAGAAATGAAACGACAACCAAGTCCCCAAGCCCTATCACTGCGAGAAGCCTTCGCTGGAGCAAAGAGTTTCCCCGCCGGCTTCATTGCCGCGCCGGCAGTGCCGCCCCCGATCACGCCTGCAGCCGTCCGCAAAGAGAAAACCGAAAGGGAATGTCCTTGACCGCAGACCAAACTTCGGATATCGATCTTGTGATCGGCTCGTGGACCACAAGAACGAAAACGAAGGTCGAAAACCTGACAGGAACAGCCAACACCCAGGAGCTAACACCCAGGAGCTAACAGCCAAGAGCCAAGAGCTAAGTACAGCACAGCAGAATAAAGTGTCCATTACCACCCGGTCGTCATTCCCGCATGCTCTTAGCGGGAATCCAGGGAATTTGCACAGCCTGGATTCCCGCCAGAAACATGCGGGAATGACGAGTGGCATTCGGACACCCATTTTATGCGGGGGCATACTAAGAGCCAAAAGCTAAGAGCCAACTGCCAAGAGGTTGCCATGACTGATATTCCACAAATTGACTATGCGGTTCTGGATAAGCCCGAGGTCCTCATGTTCCTGTTTCATCCCAGACAGGAATGGGGCGGATCACAGGGTCGGAGTTCGGCCATCGATATGCTTATCCCTGTTGCCGGGGAGGTGCAGATAGGGGCGCGCTTTCACATGACTTCGAACACGGCGGCCACGGTCCTTTTCTTTCATGGAAACGGCGAGATTGCCTCCGATTACGATGATCTTGGGCCTGTCTACAACCAGATGGACATCAATTTCCTCGCCGTTGATTATCGCGGGTACGGGCGCTCAACAGGAAAGCCGACCGTCAGCGACATGATGAAGGACTGCCATGTCATCTATGGATTTGCCAGACGCTGGCTGACCGACAATGGTTACACGGGCCCCTTCATCGTCATGGGGAGATCCTTGGGAAGCGCATCGGTGATTGAACTCGCCGCCCATTACCAGAGCGAGATCGATGGGCTCATCGTGGAAAGCGGCTTTGCTTATGCGGAACCGCTCCTCCAGCTTCTCGGCATCGATACCCGCAGCCTGGGGTTTAGAGAAGAGGCGGGTTTTCGCAATGTGGACAAGATCCGGAATTATCAAAAACCGACCCTGATCATCCACGCCGAATACGATCACATCATCCCCTTTTCCGACGGCCAGGCTTTGTATGAAGCCTGCGGCGCACCGCAAAAAACGCTGGTCAAAATCCCGGGAGCCAACCACAATGACATTTTTCTCCGGGGTTTTGCGCAGTACATGACAGCCCTCAAAGACTTTGCAGAAATGTTAAGTAACTCTGATCAATTCTGATGCTGCAACGAGCTTGCCGCAGTGGGCCTTTTTGGTGGCAGGAGGCTTTCCAACCTGCCTTTCCGACCACCGTTCACTGATCACTTTTTTTCATTGCGAGTTGACCGTCAACCATCAACCATCAACTATCAACTCAAATCAACTATCAACCACTTCACTGACCACTTTTCTTCATTGCGAGTTGACCGTCAACCATCAACTATCAATCATCAACTATCAACCATCAACCATCAACCAGTTCACTCACCACTTTTTTTCATTGCGAGGCCTAAATGAAGATCAAAATGCCCATCAGGTTTTTCGGAAACTATCAGGTGACCGTTCGCTCCGAGTCAACCGAATCCAAGGAAAGATGTCAGAAGCTGACGATTCTGGAACTGAGCTCGGAGGACAAGGACGAAGCTTCCCAAGGCCCGGATGCTGCCGGAAGCTACCAGATTATCTTTCATGACGCCGGCTGCAGAAGAATCATCGTGGGCAAGCTGAAAGAGAACCTGGAGGAAAAGGTCGTATTTCTGGTGGACGACAAAGAGTTCGAGTTCACACCTCTTTAGGGAACCATCCTGAGCCGATTTCCAACCACGAAACACACGAAAAATACCAAAGAATCACCTCCGGTCTTTCGGATGTTTCGTGTCTTTCGTGGTGAAAGTTGATGATCTAATCCTGGACCGCCACTGATCACTGACCACTGACCACTCTTCCCGGCTCATCGAACCCGACCATAATCATCCTCGGCGCGCTCGATATCGTCTTCCCCGAAATAGTCGCCGGTCTGCACTTCGATAAAGGCCATGTTTCCCGTATCGGGATTGCGGACTCGATGCCAGGCCCCCTGGGGAATATCGATGGCCTGCCCGGACGCCACGATAAACGTTTCATCATTTCTGGTAATCTCGGCGCGGCCCTGGATGATGTACCAGTGCTCGGACCGGTGCCGGTGGCGCTGAAGGCTGAGCCGTTGGCCCGGGTAGACGACAATCTTCTTGACCTTATGATCGAGTTTTTCCTCGAGCACCAGGTAATAGCCCCACGGCCGGTGGTCGTCGCGGTGGCGCTGCGAGAGGATCTTCTCGTAGACGCGAAGGTAGTCCAGGACCATGCGGTCGGCGCTGAATGCCTCCTCGTCAAGAGCCTGATGGATGGTGGCGATATAGTCAAGCTCCGGGTGCCGCTGCGCAGCACCGGTGGCAACGTAGAACGCCAGGCCGTTGTATTTCCTGTAAACAGGCAGGACTTCCGGTGACAGGGCGCCATGAATCGTCGTAATCATGGGCGTTGAAGTGACCTTGAGATAGGTCAGCGGCACGTAGTCCAGGTGGTTGTGGATGAGATCGAATTCCTCGCTGCGCTCGATTAGCTCCGAGATATGGAGGGATTCCCAAACCGTGGGCAGAATGGTCCGGTCTTCTTCGTAGCCGTGCGGACAGACGCCTACCAGCCTTCCTTTCGTCTCGGAATCCCGGGTGGCAAACAGGGTAACTTCCACCCCTCTTCTCACCAGACCTTCCGTGAGGAGGGAAACTACATTTTCGCGATGACCCCGGTGATCTCGAACGGTCGGGAAGGCAATGGGGGAAAGCATGGCTAGGCGCATTAAAGATCCTCTCGTTATATCTGGGAGCTAGTGACTAGTGAGTAGTGGCTAGTGATCAGTGGCTGGTGGCCAGTGATTAGCGGCTGGTGGCTGGTAACCAGCGACCGATGGTCTGCCCGGCAACGCCTCCACGTAACTCAAACCCGCCAGAGATTTTATCGCATCCATACCGGTTGTCAAAACATCATTTGGTCCGGCCCGTAATGAACGCCGCCGTAAGTTCTCATGGAACACTGCTGAAAGCCAACGCGTTGCCATCAGCCACCATCCACCACCCATTAACCACAAGCCACTAATCACTAATCGCTAGCCAGTGGCCACTAGTCACTAGCCACTGCTTTTCAAAGGTTGCATCTTTTCCCGGCGGCGGGTAACGTTATTTCGATTAACCTGATTTCCAGACTATCCTTGGCATGAAGAGGAACCCAGTGGACCAGAGAAGCCAAATCCGGGAAAAGCTGGTTGCCGTCTTCCAGCGCCTGTCCCCCGTAGATCAAGCGGTCATGCAGCTCTGTTCGGTGATCTGTGAACCGACGGATGAAGCCACCCTCCTGAAGTGCTTCCGGCGCACCGGCCTGACCTTTCCCGAAGGCAGCCCGGCCACGGCAGCCGACCTCGAATCCTGCATCAACCGGCTCCAGGCTCGCAAGCTCTTGAACCGGCACCTCCAATGCCACGAAGCGATTATCGAGATCTGCAGCAGGCACGCCCTGGATACGGTCATTGCTCCGCAGGATGAGCTCGAACCGATGACTCCCGAAGGGACCCCAAAACCGGCAAAACGGGCTCCCCCAAGCGGCCAACCGCACGCCCGGGGTCAGCGATCTTGCCCGCCGCGCGCAACTGCTTTGAGCTCATGGCCCGGGCCGTGCAGGAGGAAATACCCCCGATCCCGTATCACACCACCGGGACGGCGACGAAGTATTGTCAGCGCGCCATGCGGGATCTGCGTATCGGTCTTTACACCCAGAATACCAAACTCCTCAACAAATCGTATCAGCAGCTCTACACCCACTGTGCCCCAAGATACGGGCAGTTGGAGCCCCTGGTCCGAGTCTGCAACAATCCCTTCGACGCCAACTGGTTTGGCGCTCTGCCGGCGGGGTTGCAGGCGAATGTCCTGACCGCAATCTTCTATCATACCCTGTTCTTTCTCGATGCCGATGACGAGGCCCTGGCTTATGCGTCCAGCCCCCAAATCCGGGAAGCCATTCCCCTCGCGAACGACCCCGCCTTCTACCACCATCTTATTTCGAGACTTCTGATCGGCGGGCATCTGACGGAAGCCGAGGGACTCCTGGCCGAGATCCGGGAAACGATGCTGCTTTATGGGTTGGAGGGGTGGATTTGGTTTCTGAGAGACCACAATGACGCTGCCATTGCATCCTTTGAAGCCGACCTGAAGAAACTGCGCCGCAACGATGGGAGGCGCACTGCCTACTTTGGGGGTCTCGAAGGCTTGTTTTTTATGCTCGCCCTGTTGAAGCCCGGGTCAATGCATGAGTCAAAGAAAATAGGCTCTTTGCTTGATGCAGCCATTGCCAGGCACCGGGAAGACACCTTGCTGGCGAAATCGTATCGGGCGATGAAAACGATTGTCCAGGCCCTGGACGGCGAAGCGACGGGAGCACTGCCATCGCTGAGCGACAAGGACCGGGCGGAGAGCGGTTTGAGTGCGTTTTTCCGCATCCTCGCCTTATACTGGCGTGACGGTCAGCTCGCGCAGGAGGACATTGACTCCCTGAGCGAGCTCTTCATCAAGTCCCGGGAAGTGGGGCTGAACTGGCTGGCCATGGAATGTGCGGAACTGCTCTGCCGGGCGGAGGAGACCAACGCCGGTGCGCCGTCACGCCATTGAAAAGATCCGCCAGGAAACGGGCATGGCATCCTTCGTGGCCGCAATCCGGGTCGAAGAACCGTGGCGAAAGTGCCTGCGCGCTCTGACCGAAATCGCAGCGGGGGCGCGAGGGGGCGCCGCTGCAGCCGACTGATGCCAGGTTGATCTGGCTGCTGGACTATCGTCACGGCACTGTCTCCGTGCAGCCCCTGGAACAGAAACGGAGCGTTCGGGGCACATGGACGAAAGGACGGCCGGTGGCGCTCAGCCGATTATTCGGAGGCCGAAAACCGGCTTGTCTCACCCCGCAGGATCATGCCATATGCGCGGCCATCGAGCGCGAGGCACGCTATTACTACGACACCCGGTACCGGTTCAATAGCCAGCAGGCTGCTGCCGGCCCTGGTCGGGCATCCCCTGCTCTTTCTCGAGAAGTCGCCAGGGGTCTCCGTGGAGGTAATCAAGGGTGAACCGGAAGTCTTGGTTACCCGCGCCGACACCGGATCCTCATCCAGTTCTCCATGGAGGCCCAGGATTCACCGAGTGGTCCTGGTGCAGGAAACGCCCACGCGCTTCAAGGTTGTAGAGCTCTCCGATCACCACCTGCGCATTGCCAAGATCCTGGGTGACAAAGGGCTTGCAGGTCCCGGCTTCCGCTGCCGGGGAAGTCATGGACGCGGTGGCCGGCATCTCCTCTCAGGTTACCGTGCATTCCGCTATCGGTGGCATTTCCCGGGATATTCAGGAAGTCACCGCCGATGCCATGCCGCGGGTGCACATCGTCCCTTCCGGGTCCGGCTTCCGCTTCGAGATGTTCGTACAGCCTTTTGGGACGAATGGCCCCTACCTCAAACCGGGATCGGGGATGGAAAATGTGATTGCGGAAATTGATGGCAAGCTGATGCATACCAGGCGCGATCTGAACCGCGAAGAAAATCATGGCGGAAGCGGCGGAAGCCGCCTGCACCACGCTTGCCGCCGCCGAAGAAAACGAGCGCCAATGGCGCGTGGACGATCTCCAGGGCTGCCTCCAGGTGTTGCTCGAGCTGAAGACCTTGCAGGAGCGCGGTGAGGTCGTTCTCGCCTGGCCGGAAGGGGAAAAGCTCAAAGTCACCAGAGAGGTCTCGTTCGATCGTTTGCGTTTGCGCATCCGCAGCAAGACGGACTGGTTTGAAATCGGCGGTGAGCTCCAGGTGGACGACCATCTCGTCCTCGACATGAAGCGCCTGCTCGAGCTCATCGAGAGCGAGAGCACCCGGTTCCTGCCTCTCGGGGAGGGCCAGTTCGTGGCGCTCACCCGCGAACTGCGCAAACGCCTGGAAGAGCTCGCCGACTACTCGGAACAGGACATGGCAAAGAACTGCGTGTCCACCCGCTTGCCGCCATGGCCATCGAGGATTTCACCGCGCAGCTCCCCCGCCTGGATGCCGATCAGGGCTGGCTGGCGCGGCTCGCCGAACATGCGCTCGGCGCTGCAACTGACGCCCGCCGTCCCCTCAACCCTCAAGGCCGAGCTCCGTGACTACCAGGTCGAGGGTTACCAGTGGCTGGCCAGATTGGCCCACCTGGGGCTCGGCGGGTGTCTCGCCGACGATATGGGGCTGGGGAAGACCCTGCAGGCGCTGGCGCTGATTCTGGAGCGCGCTCCGGGAGCGCCGACCCTGGTGGTGGCGCCCACCTCCGTCTGCATGAACTGGGTGGCGGAAGCGAACCGGTTTGCTCCGACCCTGAACCTGGATATTTTTGGGGGCGGCAACCGGGAGCAGATGGTCGACGAAGCTGGGAGAGATGGATGTGCTGGTCGTCAGCTACGGCCTCCTCTACCAGGAAGCCGACCTGCTGGCTTCCGTCGAGTGGCACACCATCGTCCTCGATGAAGCCCAGGCGATCAAGAACTTCGCCGCCAAGCGCTCGCAGGCGGCCATGAACCTCAAGGGCCACATGCGGCTGATCACCACGGGCACCCCTATCGAAAATCATCTCGGCGAGCTGTGGACCCTTTTCAATTTCATCAATCCCGGACTGCTGGGTTCCCAGGAACGGTTCAATACGCGTTATGCCGTCCCGATCGAACGCAACAACAATCGGGAAGCCAGGAAGCGCCTGAAGAAGCTGGTCCAGCCATTCATCCTGAGGCGCACCAAGGCCGCAGGTCCTCGAGGAGCTGCCGCCGCGCACGGAAGTGGTTCTCCAGGTGGAAATGGGCCCCGAAGAAGCGGCGTTCTACGAAGCCTTGCGGCGGCAGGCACTGGAGCGGCTGGAACACGATGACAGCCCGGTAGGCCAGAAGCACCTGAAAATTCTTGCCGAGATCATGAAGCTGCGCCAGGCCTGTTGCCATCCTCGCCTGGTCCTGCCGAAGACGAGCCTCCCCAGTGCCAAGCTTGAGCTCTTCGGTGAAGTGGTGTCGGAGCTCCTCGAGAACCATCACAAAGCGCTGGTCTTCAGCCAGTTTGTGGGGCATCTGAAACTGCTTCGGGAATACCTCGATCTCAAGGGCCTTGACTACCGCTACCTCGATGGCAGCACGCCGCCCCGCGAGCGGAAACGCGAGGTGGATGCCTTCCAGGCGGGTTGGGGCGACCTCTTCTTGATCAGCCTCAAGGCCGGCGGCCTGGGGCTGAACCTGACCGCCGCCGATTATGTGCTCCACATGGACCCTTGGTGGAATCCCGCCGTCGAAGACCAGGCGTCCGATCGCGCCCATCGCATCGGCCAGCATCGGCCGGTCACGGTGTACCGCCTGGTGGCGCGGAATACCATCGAGGAAAAGATCGTCAAACTGCACCAGGAAAAACGGGACCTGGCCAGCAGCCTCCTCGACGGCAGCGATATGGTCGGCAGAATGTCCACGGAAGAACTGCTGAAGCTGATCAGGGAGAATTAAAGATCGGAAGATGCGGAGCCGGCAAGAGGGGGAGGCTCGGAGACAGCGAAATGCGGGGCCTTCCGAAGACGACTCCACCATTGGGCGCTCTTGCTGACAAACCCCAAACACCTCGAGAACCACAACGGAGGGCGGTCTTTCCAGACCGCCAAGCGCAAAGGAGAGAGCAATGACAAGCGTTGGTCGGAATGATCCGTGTCCCTGCGGCAGCGGCAAGAAATATAAACAATGCTGCCTGGCAAAGGCCGAAGAGGAAAGACGCGAACGATTGTCTCAACAGCGGGCCGAGGCGAGTCGCGACGAAAAATCCCCTTCCGCCCCATCTCCGGCAGAGGATTTCCCATTCGTCCTTGAGGCGGTGGATGAAGAGGACTTCTCTGAGGAAGACTTCTTTGAGGAAGATTTCTCTGACGATGAATACTTTGGCGAGGGTGGGGAAGGTGATGATATCGCTGATTATGACGAAGGCAAACTTGCCGAGAGTGCATGGTGGAGGGATTTTGAAGAGGCCGATTATGAGGACCGGTTTGAACTGTTTCTCGAAGCGCTCGATGATCCCGGGGTGCTGGATGACGAGCTGACTTTCGAGGCTCTCAGCACGATCTATGAAGACAGCGCCGAGCGCCATGAGCGGCATCGCTTCGATGCCCTCGCAGCCGCATTGCAGGCGCGCCGCCCCGAACTCTATGAGGAGAGCGCCATATTTTATCTCGACTGGAGCATCGCCAATGCGTTGATTTCCGGAAATTCCGAAGCGGCTGCCGCGATGGCTATCGCCTTGGCAGAACGCGCGGAAGAACGCATCGAGGTATTATCCGGTATGCTTGACAGATTGGCCTACTACGCCGAACTCCCGGCGATGCTCAAGACGCTTCGTGCTGCCTGGCCGACGCTCAAGGAATCCCGGATCATTGATGCTGATACCATCGACGAACTCAAGGACCTCGCCGTCAACTGCGTGATCTTCGACTACCTGGAGCGCGCTCCGGAACCGGACGCGCACGACCCGACCCTGGTCGAGGCTCTGCGGTATTTTTCCGAAGTGCCCCCACGAGTATCTGGAGGTTTATCTCCAGGTCCTTTCCGGGAAGATCCGGAGTCGCCGATCCCTCGAAGATTTCACTCACGATGGCGCCCGGAAGAGGGGACCCCAGGGGGAGGAGTCATTCAGACTTCAGCTGTTTCATCTCTGCACCGAATTTCTGAGTTACCTGCGCACGGCGCACAATGTACCCTGGACCAAGGGCCACCTCGCCCGCATCCAATGGTTTTTTTATTTGTCGTTGCGCTATGATGGCGCGTTGGAGTCCGGGCAGGAGCCACTCGAGGCGGCCCGGCAACGCCCGAAAAAGAAATCGAAGAAAAAGCCGCGACCCCGTTTTGAACATCCCCTCTGCCCCGATGCCGCCACCTTCGAGATTTATCTGGAAGGGCTGCTCAGCCAGTTCGAGTCGCACGATCTCAAGACCGCCGTCACCTTCGAACTGCTCCCGGCCTGGCTGGACTTCCTCGCCTCCCTCGGCCTCCTCGACCCAGAACTGCAGCAGCGCACCCTGACGGCCATCTATCCCCTGAAAGAGCTGGTCATCGAGGCCCTCGATCTATCCCATGAAGACCCGGCCATCGAGGAAAATATTGAAAGGGCCTGGAAGGCGTTGGAGGTTTAGGAGACCGGGGGCTTGCTATCGGACTTGAGAAATTGCTGATTTCTGCATTCTCACACAAAATTTCGCGATGGACAAACGGCCAAAGGATTTTGTAAAAGACTATCATACTATCTCCATCCGTCCCATCCGTTACGTCGATTAACGTTGGAGTACGAGTTCCATGGAGATAATTAACCTTCGCGCCATAACGGCTAATCCGGGTTTTGACTTTTGAGAAAAGAGGTTCGCTGATGCAGCTTGTCGTAAACACGCCGGGAACCTTTCTTACCCAGAAAGATGAATGCTTCCGTTTGAAGCAGCAAGAGAGAACTCTCGATATCTCTCCGCTGAAGGTGGAAAGCATCATCATCTCGAATCAGGCCATGATCTCGACCCAGGCCCTGGTGTTGGCGCTCGAGCATAAAATCGACGTTGTTTTTCTCGACAAATACGGAGACCCGGTTGGTCGCGTCTGGTTTTCCAAAATGGGAAGCACCGCCCTGGTCCGGCGAAAACAATTGGAGGCCGCAGAGGGCCCGCTCGGATTGCAGCTTGTCGGTGAGATCGTCACCCAGAAGCTCACGAACCAAATCAATTTTCTGAAGAAGCTGATGTATGCCCGCCCCAACAAGGAGGAATCCTTCGGGCCATTTACCCAGGTCATTGAGGATGCAAGAGCCAGCCTCGCTGCCGAGGGCTCTGATCTGGAAGCCATCCGGAACCGCATCATGGGCTTGGAGGGCACGGCGGGGAGGGCCTACTTCCGGTGTCTGTCCGGAGTGCTGCCCGAGAAATACCGCTTCAAGGAACGGTCGCGAAGACCGGCAAAAGATGCCTTCAATGCCTGTCTCAACTATTGCTACGGGATTCTCTACTCGCTGGTTGAAAAAGCCTGCATCCTCTCGGGACTCGATCCTTACGTGGGTTTTCTCCACACCGATAACTACAACAAGAAATCGCTGGTCTTTGATCTGATCGAGCCCTTCCGCATTTATGGGGAACAAACCACGGTTTATCTTTTCACGGGAAAGCAAATCAAAGATGACTATTTCGATTCGCGGGAAGAATCCGTTTCGCTCAACCAGAAGGGGAAGCCGGTCGTGGTGGACGCCATGAACAAGCATCTGGACGAGAGTGTCCGCTACCGCAGAAAAAATGTCAAACGGCGTCACATCATCCAGCATGAATGCCATCGCCTGGCAAATATCCTCCTGGCAGAGTGCGGTGAAAAGAGACCCGATTGGCTTGAAATAAAGGAATTCTGAAGCGGAGGACGCCGGTGGCGGTGCTGGTCTGGATCATTTACGATATTGTGGAAGACAAGGTGCGCAGCAGGGTAGCCAGGGCCTGCAAACAATACGGCCTTGAGCGGGTCCAGAAGAGCGCTTTCCTTGGCAAGCTCGAATCCAACCGCTTTGATGAACTGTCCGAAAAATGCCGCAGCCTGATCGATGAAAAGGTCGACAGTGTTTATCTCTTTCCCTTCTGCCAGGAGGATTTCAAAAAGGTGAAGGTCCTCGGCCAGGGATTCGATAAGAAGCTGGTAAACGAAGAGCTCCTGGCGAAGTTTTTTTGATGAACCAAGTGAGAATCAGCTGGTTAGAGCCTATGGTATATAATGGGGAGCTTCTGGGTCAATACATCGGGGGCAGGCGGCGCTGCTCTATGGGACGCCCAAAATGATAAGAGTCCCATCATTGATCAGGTAGGTGCCCAAGTACTTGACGCTTGACATCTCGCTTCGCCTCATTCATACTTTGCTTCGTTGGTTTATACAAGAATCCCTACGCATCCGTAGGCCTACGGATGCGTAGGGATTCCCAGGTAAGTGAGGTCAAATGATATCGATTTCACATCCAGCGACGGGCCCAGATTTTATCAACAGACGAACTCTTCTGGAGCATCTTCGTGCTGTCTATCCGCATCAAAATGCGGTCCTCGTTGGTCCCAGGCGAATCGGCAAGAGCTCTATTGCCGAGGAATTCCTGCGGACACTGAACAGCGACAGTACTGTCAAAATCATTTTTGATGTTCAAGGGAATATGGGCACGCCCGGAAAGTTTGCCGTACGCCTACTTCTTGCCTTTCTCAGGGCGTACACGCAACAAATCCGACACATGGAGGTTCCCGAGTTGGATGACCTTGAGGTCAACCCTTCCATTTTAGTTCGTGTTGCAGATGAAATAGGCAGCAAGGTGCTGACTGATCTTTCCAGATTCCTGCTCTCATACTTTCCTCCGTCGCCAGAAGAGGAGCGGCCTGTTCTGGACCGGGTCCTGCGATTTATCGACGCCTTTTCGACCGAAGCCGGAGTGACAGCTGCAGTGGTTTTTGATGAGTTCCAGGCCATTATGGACCTGGGAAGTTACAAGGGCCTGGAGAGCAACGTCTCAATGCGCCCGAGGGCCAACAGGGGAATCGGTGGAAGCAAGCTGTTAGGGTTCCTGCAGAACATTATCTCCGGTCAGAAAAGCGTATGGTATCTGTTTACAGGTTCCGCGGTGCGAATGATGATCGATATTCTGGAAAGTGACGATTCGCCATTTTATGGAAGAGTTGAGCGGCTGAACGTTACACCTTTCCACAAAGATGATGCCTGCGATCTCGTGCACCGATGCACCAGTAAGACTATTGCGGGCGAGGCTTTAAACTTGATCTATAATCTTTCTCATGGCCACCCGTTTTATCTGGTTGCCATTATTGCTTCAGCGGAAAGACTCTCCGGCGGGACTGCTATCATCAGCAAGCAACATGTCGAAGAGGCGTTTGTTTTTGAAATTACCAGGGGCAGGCTTTACTCCCACTGCCGCTACCTTTTCGAGACATCTTTGGGCAGGGTAAGGAAGGTTGCCCTGCTGAAAGAGGTACTGCGAGAGCTCTCCTCAGGCGATTTGTCTCTGACCGATTTGGCTCGAAAGATGAAAAGGAGCACTGGCTACTTGACCACTCCTCTTTCCGTTCTGTACAACCTGGACCTGATTGAGCGAAAGGACAAACGCTATCTTATATCCGACCCGGCACTGCAGATCTGGTTAAACGCGGTGCATGGTCAGAATGAACCAAGGCTGGATGCAATCAGCAGAAAGATCACCCAGAACTACCAGGAGTACATCGCAAGCCTCAAGACGGAACTGGGAATATACTTTGAGTACTATCTGCGGGAAATGTTGCGGAAGTTCAGTGGGCAGCGCTATGGAGAGTTGCTCCTGCCAAAGTTCGACGCGGTTGACTCCAGCAACGATTTCGATGAGCTGGGAGTGGTTTTTGGTAAGCCCTCAAATATTGAGATAGACGCCCTTTGCATCGGCGAGGAGAACTGGATTTGCGAGTTCAAACATCGAAGCAAGACGGTAACTAAAAAGGAGATCGACATATTGCTGAGGAAGAAAGGTTTCTTCCAGCAGAAAGCAAAGATCCCCATTCACAGACTGATGTGTGTAGCCCCGTCGGGTTTTTGCAGGGAGGCTCTTGAGTCTGGAGTCTGGTGCCTAACCTTTCGCGAACTGGACCAATTACTCTCCATTCTTAATATGCGAAAAACGAGTGACGTCTTGCATGAGATGAAGTGACCCTTTTGTTTTGGGAGGATGGTGCACATGATCACTGCCATCATGAAAATCGGAAAGTGGGCAGGCTCAAAGGATGGCACTGCCGGATCGTTGAGTAACTTCGTCCAGAATCCCAATGAAAAAGGGGGCATCCGGAAGGTCTTTGTGATCCTCCTTGAACAGCAGGAAGCGGGCTATGTCTTCAAGGATGTGGATGTCGATGAGTTCACCAAGGCATATCTACTTAAGTATCTGTACCGTCGAGGTGCTTCACAGGGGTCTGATATCACTCCGACATCCAAGTTTGCCGGTGACATCAGCAAAACCTTTAACAACAAGATCTTGCGAAGCGTTCGCGATATTTTGGAAGAAAGCAAGGAGTTGGGACTCAATGAGGAGGAGTTGCGAACCGCCAAGGCCATAAACGACGCTCTCTCTGCCAGTACCGAAGCCATTGAGCAGCGGCTGGTCCAGAAGGCAAATGAGCTTGAAAAAGGGGAAGGCGCCATAGTCACGATCGCTCTCTTAGAGGGTGCTGATAAGTTTTATATCGGAGATCTGCAACTTTTTCAGAAGGTCCTCATCAACAAGTCCAAATCAAAATACTATCAGCAGTATGGCGCCAAATCCCTGGGCCACAACAAGCACTGCTCGGTATGCTTGACCGAACAGCCGGAAGTCTATGGATTTGTCAACACATACAACTTTTACACTGTGGACAAACCGGGGTTCGTAACCGGTGGGTTCAAGCAGCAGCATGCCTGGAAGAATTATCCTGTCTGCCTGCACTGCGCATGCAACCTTGAACTCGGCAAACGACACCTCAACGACAACCTCAACTTCAGCTTCTATGGCTTTAAATACCTTCTTATTCCAAAGTTCTTCAGCGATCAGACGATGGAAGAAGTCCTCGATGTCCTTGAGGGCGAACTTGCGGATAGGGCAGAAAGATTCATACAGGCCAGCTTCCAACAGGAGTATATCAATCGCCTCACGGATGCCGAGGCTGAGGTTTTTGAGTTGCTCAGCCAAAAGCAAGACTATGTGAGCTTCGATCTCCTCTTCTACAGAGAGAAGCAGGCTGCCTTCAACATTCTGCTGCATGTGGAAGATGTCCTGCCTTCTCGCTTCAGGCTGCTCTTCAAGGCCAAAGCGAGGCTTGATGAAATTGATATCTTCAAACGAGAAGTCTCTCACAAAGATGGCAAGAGATTGCTTGTGTTTAATTTCAAAGTGCTCAGGGACTTTTTTCCCTATGTGAGCAAGACCAGATCTTTCGATGAACATTTCCTCGATCTCGTGGGAAAGATCTTTTCCCTGAAGAGTATCGATTATCACTTTCTGATCCAGGCAATCATGAGAAAGCTACGATCAAGCTTTGTGAAGGATGAATATATAAAGCGCGATTGTCTTTCCGGCTATATGCTTTTGAATTATCTAGCAGACTTGCGTATTTTGAGCAAAGGAGGTGAACGTATGGATATTCAACCCATCGAGGAACTGAAGGATGCTTTCGGGACGGGAGAGACTGATGTCCCTGCTAAAATTAACCTTTTTTTTGAAGCGCACCGTGGATTCTTTGACCTTGCTGAAAAGAAGGCGTGCTTCCTTGTGGGAGTACTGGTGCAGAAGTTGCTCAACATACAGTGGAAGGACAAAAATGCTACGCCCTTCCGTACGAAATTGCAGGGACTTCGGCTCAATGAAGCACTCGTGAAAAGGCTGTCATACGAGGCTCAAAACAAACTGGAAGAGTACGATAAGAATAAGTTCTACCGCAAACATGAGGCTCTCATAGCCCAATATATGATCGCTGCTGGACCGAAATGGGTGAGTACCAATGACGAAATTAGTTTTTATTTCACCATGGGAATGAACATGGCCGGCCTATTCAACGCAAAGAAGGAGGAAGGTGATGAGCAGCCTGACGAATAAAGCGGAACTGCTTTTTCTCTACGATGTGAAGGATGCCAATCCTAATGGAGACCCTCTGGACGAAAATAAACCTCGTATTGACGAGGAGACTGGATATAACATCGTCACGGATGTACGCTTGAAGCGGACGATCAGAGATTACCTATACACGTATAAAGGTTACAATGGAAAAAATGGCAATGACATCTTCGTAAGAGAGATCGCCGACGAAGAGGGAAAAATACAGGACGGCAAGACACGTGCAATGGATTTTAACGGCCATCGTGAGGAGATATTGAAATCGTGCATCGACGTGAGGCTTTTCGGTGGAACAATACCGCTGCCCAAGGATTCCATTACCCTGACAGGTCCGGTGCAGTTCAAGATGGGCCGCTCTCTGCATCCGGTTGTAATGAAGCATATCAAAGGGACCGGAGCGTTTGCTTCAAAGGAGGGAGCAAAGCAATCCACCTTTCGCGAAGAGGATATTCTCTACTACCGCTTATTGCGTTTCACGGAATTGTGAATCCGGCGGCGGCTGTGGACACCAATGCTACCCAGGATGATATCGAGTTACTTGTTGAAGGAATGTGGGAAGGGACACGGAACCTTATCTCGCGATCCAAGTTCGGCCAGTTGCCGACTTCTGTTGAAGATCAACTACAATTCCCCCGGGTTTTTCATTGGCGACCTTGACCGGATGGTGACTATCAAAACTGATCTGCCCGTGGTGAAACTGCGGGACTCAGCGAATTACGGCTGGATGTCAGCGCTTTGAAAGCATCACTTCAAGGGCATTCTGCCAGGATAGCCTCCGTCGACTATCGGATCGACTCACGCCTCACCCTCGTCGCCGATGAAAAAGAAGCAACTATCGCCGATCTTCTCAAAGGCATTGTGGCTAGCGAAATCACGTTCTCTTGATGGAGAAAGACATGAAAAGCGTTCTGGTTTTTGACCTATGGGGAGATCTTGGGCACTTCAAAAAGCCCTATACCACGACCTCTCCACTCAGTTTCGCTTTTCCTCCGCGCCCTACCATTGCAGGCATTATTTCCGCCATTGTCGGACTCGGGAAGAATGAGTACCCTCGCTTCTTCCTCAGGAAAGATGCTGCCATAGGATTAAGGCTGCTAAATCCTGTCAAGAAGATTCGCATAAGCCACAACCTGATCGACACCAAACGCGCGAAGCTCTTCTCCAAGATCAAGCAGAGGACCCAGATCCGGCAGGAATACGTCAAAGACCCCAGGTACAGGATTTACTTCCAGCACAAGAAAGCGGAGATCTTCAGCCGCCTGCGAGATCCCTGGAGAACATGAATCGGTGTACACGGTTTCTCTGGGATTGAGTGAACTGCTGGCCAATTTCAGCTTTGTGGGAGAGTTCGAAATAGAGCGGGCATTCGATGATGTCACCTGTTGCTCTGAACAGCGTGATACCTGAGGAAGGGACTCTGGTCACCTTTGAAGAGGAGAAGGAGTATTTTTCTGCCAACATTCCGCTCGAGATGGATAGCAAGAGAATTGTCACGCAGTTCGGGACCGTGGTCTATGAAAGGAACGGCAAGCCCATACTGGCGCAAACGGAACACTACTTCGAGGTGACAAACGGAGACAAGGTCCTCTTTCTGTAAATGAGCACCACAAGTGCAGAGTGAATTATAAGGCAATGAATCCATCTGACGAAGAACCGACAGGACTTCTGGCGCGTCCTGGGCAATTGCTGATCGAGCATTTGAATAACACCGCCGTGATGTGCTCCGAGATCAGAGACAAAAGAGTATCCATTGATGGCGAAACCGATGGCGAGATCCTTGGAGATGCCGCTTTCCTGATGGGTTTTGCCCATGATCTGGGTAAGGCTACCGGGTACTTTCAAGGCTATCTTCGTGAGAAGGACGAAAAGAAGAAGAAGGTGCTCAAAAACAAGGATGAGACCCACCATAGCCTGCTCTCCTCGCTCTTCACCTACCGGATCGTGGCAGACGGCATTTCCCGAAGTATTCTCTGGACCATCCCGCGTATGGATACCTACCCGTACTGGCTTTTCTGGCGGTCAAGAGGCATCATGGTAACCTCGGAAATCTCAGGGATGAGATCTTGTCGCTCAGCGAGCCGAATCCCTTGCCGTGGTGAAGCGACAGCTTGACAGCATTGAGCCCGGCGCATTCGATTCCATCCTGACCGCCAGGCCGGAAGTGGAATTTGATCTTGCATCGTTCCGGCGGGAGGCTGAAGATCTGGTCCGAACAAAGATGCTGCGAGCAGAAAAGGCGAGGTTTCGGACTTATCGGAAAAACACCAGGATTGATCTCTATCTGTTGTTCCAGTTTCTATATTCAGCCTTGCTGAGCGCGGATAAGAGGGATGCAATCGGGATGAGGTCGATCAACCAGGCAGGCGATCAAAGACCATTCCTCTCCGACGATCTGGTTGACCGTTATCGTCTGGCAAAATTCAAGACCGACAGGCATGTGAATCAGATCGACCCCCTGCGCAATCTTATCTACGATGAAGTGACCAGCGCTGTTGGCAGCGTCAATCTTCAAGACCGAGTCTACTCCATCAATGTGCCAACGGGCACAGGCAAGACCCTGACGGCGTTCTCCTTTGCCCTCAAGCTCAGAAGCCAAATCCAACAAAGGGAAGGATTTACGCCCAGAATCATCTATTGCCTTCCCTTCCTCAGCATTATCGACCAGAATTTCAGTGTCTTTGAGGACATTTTTCGAGTGGTCGAGCAACGGCGACCGGAGAGCAATATCCTGCTGAAGCACCATCATCTGGCTGAAATCGCTTTTCGTTTTCAAGAGGATGAAGTAGCCCCACCGGACGAAAGCCTTCTCCTCATTGAAGGCTGGGAGTCGGAAATTGTGGTCACGACCTTCATGCAGCTTTTCCATACGCTCATCTCAAACAAGAACCGGATGCTTCGGAAATTCAACGCCATCGTTAATGCCATCGTCATTCTCGACGAGGTTCAAACCATTCCCTACAAATACTGGCACCTGGTGCGAAGGTTGTTCCTGCGGTTCGCCCATCTTTTCCACACCCGGTTCGTGTTTATGACGGCGACTCAGCCCATCATCTTTCAAGCAGACGAAATCAAAGAGCTCGTCTCCCCCAAAACCAAAGCTGCCTGTTTCGATGCCCTGGACCGCATAACTTTCGTCAACCGAAGCCAGGAAACGCTGAGCCTTGATGAATTCAAGACTATCCTACGCGGAGATATTTTGACCTATCCACAGGATAGTTTTCTTATCGTAATGAATACCATTAACAGTTCTATCAACATCTTTGATGATATTCGGGAATACGTAAAGGAGCAAAACCTTGTGGGCGTTAAGCTCTATTACCTTTCGACAAATATTATCCCGAAACATCGTCTGGCAAGAATCAGGACAATCAAGAAGTTGAGGGGCCGCAAAATAATCGTCTCTACGCAACTGGTCGAAGCCGGGGTGGACATTGACGTGGACAGGGTGTATCGGGACTTTGCCCCGCTCGATTCCGTAAACCAGGTCGCAGGACGCTGCAACAGGAATTTCAAGCCAGGAAAGAAAGGCGTGGTAACGCTGTTTTCGTTGAAAAACAGCCGGGAGTTTTACAAATACATATATGGTCGTGCAGACCTCACCATTTCCAAGACTATCGATGTACTGAGCGATAAAACTGAGCTGCCCGAGAAGAAGTTCCTGGCTTTGGGCCTCGAATATTTCGAGCGGCTTAAAGGCAGTAAGTCCGATGACACGTCCGAGCTCATACTCGACCTTTTGAGCGAGCTCAGTTTCTGCACCGCCTGTGAAGACAGGGACAACAACGAGAGATTTCGACTGATTGAATCGGAATATCCCACCCGTGACCTGTTTATCGAAGTAGGCATTGAGGCTGAGCGCATATGGAGGCAGTACGGAGAAGCCTGTCACCGTGACGACCCTTTTGAAAGAAAGTGGGAGCTGAACCGGATCAAAAAGGACCTATACAACTATGTCATTTGTGTGCCTGCACAGAAAGCGCCCGGGAGGGCGGTAGCCGATTGGGAAATCATTTACGTCAACAAGGAACAAGTCAAAGGGTGCTACGATAAACTGACCGGTTTCATAAGAAAAGAGCCAGGCAGCTTTGTTTTTTAGGGGGATTGCTGTCGAGTCGGAGGCTTGGAGCATGAAACTCAGGATTATGAGGATTATTTTTAGCGATATTGAACTTTGTGCCCGCGATACACCAAAACTTAGGGGCGCCATGGCTGGCAAGTTCCCTCAATATACCCTCCTGCACCACCATCTGGAGGCTGGTCGTCTTTTGTACCAGTATCCAAAAGTTCAGTATAAAGTCATTAATAGATTTCCTATGGTTATCGGTATCGAGGAAGGTATTGGTGTTTTGGAGGAAATTTACGGCGGGCTAGGGGAAATGAAACTGAGTCGCTACGGGCCAAGTGTCCACTCGGAACTGAAAATCCAGTTGACGGAGGAGACTTTTGGCAAGGCAGATGATCTTTTCGAATACTGTTTTGCAACTCCCTGGATGGCCCTCAATCAAAAGAACTACAGCCAATATATTCAAAGCTCCAAAGACGTCCAAGAAAGGCTCCTGAAGTCCATCTTGGTCGGAAACATTCTGTCCATGTCCAAATCCCTTGGCTACCATGTGGATTCGCACATCCTCACTAACCTGCGATTGTCCGGGATGGCTTCGAACTTCAAGGACAACAGAATGCTTTCGTTTCGTGGAAAGTTTGTCATAAATTTCCGTATCCCCGACTACCTTGGTCTGGGGAAATCAGTGGCAAGAGGGTTTGGTACAGTGGTTCATGTTGGCTGAGCCCCAGATTCTTCAGGGGTGGGAGGTCGTGCTTGAAGGAATTCTCGGTTACAGCATCTAATCTACTCGAATATCTTTTCTGTCCAAGGTTTACGTATTTCGAGCTCTACCTGGGAATTTCTCAACACGAAGAAAAACGCTTCAAAGTACAGCAAGGCCGGACGGTACACGACGACAAGGCACGCGTCAATCCGGATTATATGAGAAAGAAGATCGGATGCATCGAGCGCAAGACAAGCGTGTATCTGGCATCGGAAACAGGTCTTCGCGGCGTTGTGGATGAAATCCTTTTTCTGAAGGACGGCACCGCAGCCCCTCTTGACTACAAATATGCAGAATATAAGGACAGGACCTTTCAGAACCACAGATTCCAATTGGCATTTTATGGCATTCTGATAAAAGAGAATTTTAGACTTCCGGTAAATCGTGGATACATCATCTACACACGGAGTGGCAATAAACTGATTGAAGTGCATATTGCTGAGAAGATGTATTCTGATCTGAACAATGTGGTCAGAGATCTCCTGGACGTTGCTCAGAGAGGCGTTTACCCTGGGCCCACAAAGCACGGCGCAAAGTGTGTCGATTGTTGCTACAGAAATATTTGTGAGAAGGTGATTTGAGGAAAAAGATGAAGGCAAAACAAGCTTTTAACTCTTCTCTGGAGAGAGGAAAAATGGCCTTTTGTCGGCTTGATTCTTTTGAACATCATGCAAGGAGTCCCAACCATAAAAATTACAACAACTTCAATGTCTCAAAGAGTTGGAAATTGAGGTTTCCGGCGGGCATCCATAAGAACATAGGATTGAAACCTGCAAAGTGCGTAAAACTCAAAAACAATCCACCCCCCCCCCCCCCCCCCCCCCCCCCCCCCCCCCCCCCCCCCCCCCCCCCCCCCCCCCCCCCCCCCCCCCCCCCCCCCCCCCCCCCCCCCCCCCCCCCCCCCCCCCCCCCCCCCCCCCCCCCCCCCCCCCCCCCCCCCCCCCCCCCCCCCCCCCCCCCCCCCCCCCCCCCCCCCCCCCCCCCCCCCCCCCCCCCCCCCCCCCCCCCCCCCCCCCCCCCCCCCCCCCCCCCCCCCCCCCCCCCCCCCCCCCCCCCCCCCCCCCCCCCCCCCCCCCCCCCCCCCCCCCCCCCCCCCCCCCCCCCCCCCCCCCCCCCCCCCCCCCCCCCCCCCCCCCCCCCCCCCCCCCCCCCCCCCCCCCCCCCCCCCCCCCCCCCCCCCCCCCCCCCCCCCCCCCCCCCCCCCCCCCCCCCCCCCCCCCCCCCCCCCCCCCCCCCCCCCCCCCCCCCCCCCCCCCCCCCCCCCCCCCCCCCCCCCCCCCCCCCCCCCCCCCCCCCCCCCCCCCCCCCCCCCCCCCCCCCCCCCCCCCCCCCCCCCCCCCCTTCAATGTCTCAAAGTATTCTTCGAAATTGAGGTTTCCGGCGGGCATCCATAAGAACAAGGATTGAAACCTCATAGCCCATCAGATCGAATGCGGGAACGCTTTCCGGCGGGCATCCATAAGAACAAGGATTGAAACTTCAAGGCATCTTTAGCGTCCCAAAGCGTTTTATGTTTCCGGCGGGCATCCATAAGAACAAGGATTGAAACCTGTCTGCATGAAGGTAATAGCGACCGACTCACCTGTTTCCGGCGGGCATCCACAAGAACAAGGATTGAAACCCTCAATTCCGAGGTGTCACTAGCGGGCCTGCCAGTGGTTTCCGGCGGGCATCCATAAGAACAAGGATTGAAACTTGAATAGTCCGACTGTCGTTGCTTGCCGTTACCCCAGTTTCCGGCGGGCATCCATAAGAACAAGGATTGAAACTGACTGCCTGTTGCGTAAGCCTCAATCCTTTATCGTTTCCGGCGGGTATCCATAAGAACAAGGATTGAAACCTAAGATATCCAGGTCAAGAACCGGTGCGTTGCTGTTTCCGGCGGGTATCCATAAGAACAAGGATTGAAACCATGAGGCGGGGATGCATTGCTTTGTCAGACTCCGGTTTCCGGCGGGTATCCATAAGAACAAGGATTGAAACATATCATAGGAGTCCAAACTGCGATGCCTCAGACGGTTTCCGGCGGGCATCCATAAGAACAAGGATTGAAACATAATGCTGGCGGCTCATCGGTATCAGCATCTGACTGGATGTTTCCGGCGGGCATCCATAAGAACAAGGATTGAAACTTACTTGGTTGGTCACACGCAGAGGCATTTGTCGAACGTGTTTCCGGCGGGCATCCATAAGAACAAGGATTGAAACTCTGTCACCTGGTCAGATCGCCATGGAAGCACCTCTACTGTTTCCGGCGGGCATCCATAAGAACAAGGATTGAAACCACCTTCCGCCATCTGGTCCTTGAGTGTCGCTAGCGTTTCCGGCGGGCATCCATAAGAACAAGGATTGAAACCCTCGATGCAGAAGAACGTCGAGGTATGCGGCATGGTTTCCGGCGGGTATCCATAAGAACAAGGATTGAAACATATCGGTATATCAGACGCGCTGGAGATCAGTGAGTTTCCGGCGGGCATCCATAAGAACAAGGATTGAAACAATTAACATTGGATCACCCAGTGCATACGGTTCGGTTTCCGGCGGGCATCCATAAGAACAAGGATTGAAACACTGATGAGGTGACTAGCTGAGTAAAGTTTAGAGTTTCCGGCGGGCATCCATAAGAACAAGGATTGAAACACTTGGTCGTCAGTCAGCGTTACTGTGTAATCAAAGGTTTCCGGCGGGCATCCACGAGGAGGG
>CAWEHK010000047.1:0-45168 GCA_963808625.1 uncultured delta proteobacterium | reverse complement strand
ACATGACCACCAGGATGCGTTTGGGACTGAAACGCTCGGGATCCTGGTAGGCAGATAGGCGATGCGGTGAAGGCCGACGGTGGTTTTGCCGCTGCCGGCGCCACCCTGGAGAAGAACGGTGCCGGATTCCGGGCGAGTGATGGCTTGAAATTGTTCCCGACTGATGAGGGCGGTGATCTCAGGCAAGCGATGGTCGGCCTTTTCCTCTTTGCTGGCTACTGCGCCTTCATCGTCGGCGCGGTGCCATGTGCCGTCTTTACGGCGGAGGAGGAGAATGTCCTTTCCTTGATCTTCCGCAGTTCGCCGCCGGTGGTGTCCACCTGCCGCTTCGTTCGAACCACACCGGTTCGCTCGCGCTTGCGGATTTCCTCCTCGTAGAGCTCGCCGGCCTCGTATTCATAGTAAAGCCGAGAGATCGGCGCATCCCGCCAATCGATCACCAGTGCCTTGCCGCTCCGGTCGAAGAAGGATTGGGGGCCTATGCAGTAACTGAGAGCCCCAAGATCGTCATCTTCCAGCTCAAGGATGCCGAAATAGGGCTGGTTTAAGGCTCTGGCATCCTGGTAGTGGCGGAGAGCATAACGGGCGCGGGAACGTTCGATTTGTTCATCGAATTCCCGCTTTTCACGCCAGCCGATGGCTTCGAGCTTCTGGCGTTTGAGTTCGGCAAGTTCCTGATCTTTCTGCCGGCGATCCGCTTCCTCGGAGGCCAGCGTTGCCCGCATTTCTCCGGCGATGCGTTGGAACTTTTGCTCTTCTTGTTGGATTGACCGCGTTAAAATCGCTCATTTGGATTTGCATGGATCGGCTCCAAACGTTGAGGAAGTCGCGGGTGAGATCGGATCAGTATCGCTCACCAAACACCCCGGACGGTGTTGCCGTATTCCACAGTTCCATGGTCTTGCGCTGCCAGAGGGTGTTGATCCACTCGGAATATTTTCGGGAGTAATCCTCGATGCTGAGGCTCTTGCGCCAGGATTCCCGCCACACTTCCCACAGGGTTTTCGGCATGTTCGCAAGGCGAATGGCCCCGATGATGCCGGTGATGCTGTCGATCACAGAGGAGGGAGACGGTATTGGATTTGTCCCACCAGTCAATCCGGTCCTTCCACTCGATGGCCTTGTACCGGGTAGGGTCAAAGACCAGTTCATAGATTATCGGCGAGGATTCGAAGCGTATCAGGGCCATGACCATGGTTTTGCTCTCGTCGATGAGATACCTGGTCAGGATCTTGGCTTTCCGTACGATCTTTCTCTCTTCTTTGGACGGCTGGCCCATGTAGATGATGATGAACCACTCCCCGGTATCCAGTTGCTCGAACCTGGCGCCCTCGGTGCCGGAGTAGGCAGAAATGGTGCTGGAGCCTGCTGCCCGACGTATGAGCTGAATCATGGTGCTTCCTCGATTTTACTGCATGCCGACGCCACAATCCTGGTTCCGATAGCACTAAACAGTTGCGGGTTCAAGGCAGATCCCATACAGATTCCGATGACGGCTTTGTCGGAATTTCGTGTTAAGAATCCAGTTTGAGAGGTATCGATTCGAAACTACTTTTAAGGTCCTTGCCGGGTTCAGTTGCCTGGACCGAGAACGAAAGGCCCCTCAAAATGCCCTACATAAAGCCGGAAAGAAGAAAGGTTTTCGATGCTCAGCTGGAAGCTTGCGCCCGAGAAATCGAGGGAGAAGGGGAGCTGAACTATTGCATCTACAAGCTTTCAACCCTTCTCATCGGCAGAATCGGGGAAAGTTACGACAAGCTCAGCATGTGCTCCAGCGCCATGGAACACGCCAAGCTCGAATGGTACCGAAAGAAACTTTCCCCCTATGAGGACAAGAAAATCGAGGCAAATGGGGATATTTGAGGTTGGTGACACGTGACCGAGCCAACCCCATAAGGAACAGCCTGGAGAGGCAAAGGAGACTTACTCAGCCATGAAAGACAGCAAGCGCACCTCGCCCATGAGTCTTGGCTATTTGGAGCTGAAGAATTGGCGCAACTTCAGTCATGTTGAAGTGAGCCTGACGCAGAGAGTCTTTCTTGTGGGACCGAATGCTTCCGGCAAGTCGAATCTGCTGGATGTGTTCCGCTTTCTTCGAGACCTTGTGTCTGTTGGCGGAGGCTTTCAGGAAGCCGTCAGGCGGCGGGGTGGGGTGTCCATGCTGCGCTGCCTTGCGGCGCGCCGCATCTCGGATATTGTTTTCCGGGTCCAGGTTGGCCCTGAGGATGAGCCGAACCGCTGGGAGTACACCCTGGCCTTTAACCAGGACAATCAAAGACGACCGGTCATCAAATCTGAAAAGGTGATCCATCTGGGCAGACAAATCCTGGTTCGTCCGGACGACCAGGACAAGAAGGATGCCGAGCGCCTTACCCAAACCTACCTCGAACAGGTTTACGTGAACCAGGCGTTTCGCGACGTGGCCGAGTTCTTCGGCTCTATCCGCTACCTCCACGTAGTGCCGCAACTGATTCGGGAACCGGACCGTTCGGTAGGTCGAAGCAATGACCCGTACGGAGGGGACTTCCTGGAGGCCATTGCGCGAACCCCGGAGAAGACCAGGAAGGCCAGACTGCAGCGTATCCAGAGAGCCCTCGGAGTGGCCGTGCCCCAACTCCAAGAATTGGAGCTGCAGCGGGATGATCGGGGAACGCCCCACCTTCGTGGAAGATGAACACTGGCGCCCCAAGGGCGCGTGGCAATCGGAAGATGTTTTCTCTGACGGGACGCTGCGCTTAATCGGTCTCCTGTGGGCCTTGCAGGAAGGAAAAGGGCCTTTGCTCCTGGAAGAGCCGGAACTCTCCCTCCATCCAGAGGTAGTCAGCTATATCCCCCAAATGTTCGCACGCGCTCAACGTCAGCAGGGGCGGCAACTGCTGGTCAGCACCCATTCCAGCGAAATCCTGAGAGATGAAGGGATCGGACTCGATGAGGTGCTCCTGCTCTTTCCCGGTGAGGGAGGCACGGTGGTTAAACCTTCAGGGTCACTTGCTGAAGTCAAAACCCTCCTCGAGGGAGGGCAAAGCCTGGCCGACATCGTCATCCCTCAAACACGCCCCCAAAGAGCCTATCAACTGACACTGTTCGGGGAACTTGAGTCGCCAAACGCCACGAAAGCCCAACGAGACGTGACAAAGAAAGCAAACAAGTGAAATCGATCAAGGGTTCCCAGAGTATCAAGGGCTGGATGAAATGAACGAGGTCTCAGAAGTAATTTCAGTCGCCGTCGAAGGGATTGTCGATGAAGCGGTAGCGCGACGACTCCTGGAGCACGTCGGCGCAGAACTTGGGCGCGTCTACGGGAAGAATGGCAAGCAGAATTTGTTGAAGCAGCTACAGGGGTACAACCATGCGGCACGCCACAACCCTTGGCTTGTCATGGTTGATCTCGATCAAGATGCTAGCTGCGCACCACCTTTTCGGGCCAGGTGGCTGCCATCCGTAAGCCCAATGATGTGTTTCCGGGTTGCAGTCCGAGAGGTGGAGGCATGGCTCCTCGCAGATCGCGAACATCTTGCTCAATTCCTGCACGTCCCCATTGCTCAAATCCCTTTGGCGTCTGAGGAACTGGAAAACCCCAAACAGACGCTAGTCAACCTGGCACGGCATTCTCGCGTCCGCGCCATCCAACAAGACATGGTGCCAAGGCCGGCAAGCGGCCGTCAGATCGGGCCTGCCTACCCTTCGCGGCTCATTGAATTTGTGGAAAACAGGGAGAAAGGATGGCGCCCTGACATTGCCGCCGAATCAGCAGAGAGCCTGCGCCGTTGCCTCGAGTGCTTATCCGACTTGGTGGATCAATGCAGGCAAGGATCGCTCGGGAAGACATGATTTATTATCAGGCGAGTTCCAGGGTTCCCGCCCAAACCTCCTCATCTTTACCGATCTCAGCAAAGGCAGTTCGATCCCGCAGTCGGGAATCTTCGTCACATCATCGGCCGTTGGAGCATATGGTACGACTCATCAACTGATCAACGCTCTGGCCGGCAGAGAGCCTATGGCAAAAGAGATGAAAATGAAGAGATGGAACCGACAATGAATGAATTGACAGGAAAAATCGCCCTGGTTACGGGGGCAAGCTGCGGCATAGGACGGGCTATCGCTGTGGCTCTGGCCAGGGAGGGAATGGATGTGGCGGTGAATTACCTCAGGCGCGCGGATGAAGCCGAAAAGACTTGCTCCGCGATCAAAGATCTGGGGAGAGAGACCGTCGCTGTCCAGGCAGACGTCTCCATCTCAGAGAAGTGGCACAGATGGTTGCGTCAATAGAGCGGGACCTCGGGACCATCCAGATCCTGGTGAACAATGCGGGCATCGTCTACCGGGCGAGCCTCGACCATATTCCCGAGGAAGACTGGGACCGGGTGATCGATGTCAATCTGAAGTCGGCGTTCCTGGTGACGCAGGCCGTGCTTCCAGGAATGCGAAACCGTCGCTGGGGAAGAATCATCAACATCTCATCCGTTGCCGCACATACCGGCGGCATAACCGCTCCTCCCTATGTTGCGTCCAAAGCAGGACTCTGGGGGCTGACTCACTCCTACGCGACACTGCTCGTGAAGGAAGGGATTACCGTCAATACGGTTGCTCCGGCACTTATCGAGACCGACATGATCACGGGGGACCTCAAAGCCACCCCCGATCGCATCCCGGTAGGAAGGTTTGGAACGGTAGAAGAAGTGGCCGACGTTGTGGTCATGCTGGTAAAGAACGGCTACATGACCGGCCAGACGGTGAGCGTAAATGGTGGGTGGTATTTTACCTGAGGAGCAGCTCGGGACAGGTGAACATTCTGAAACGGGTTTCCTGTTCAGAAAGCCAACCTTCCCCGATGGCATCATGGATTCATTCTGCGCCACTGGTTACGTCGGGTTGGAATCGGCGGTTATTCTTACCATTCCATCTTCTCCCTCAGCACCGTGGAGCACTTGAACGTGACCACTTTGTGTGGGGCCAGCGTCATTGGCTCTCCGCTTTGAGGGTTTCGGCCCCGCCGTTGGTGCTTTTCCCGAACGCAAAACTTTCCAAACCCACTGATCATGGCGTCTTCGCCGTCCTGCAAGGATTGTTTCATCAGTTCGAAGAGCGTCTCGATGATCTGGGCCGATTCGCCCTTGGTGAACAAGTTGCGGGCGAAGAGCTTTTCAACGATCGAAGCGGGCTGGAATTTGAATAACACAAAGACCCGTGGCATGATGCGTGGGACGTATATCCTATTGACATATCCTTTGTGGATTATATAGTATTTTCAAGACCAATATTTCGTTTTGTGAGGTAGCGTTATGACTTGCGTGAAAACCAGGATCTTCAAGAGTAACCGGAGCCAGGCTGTTCGCCTGCCAAGGGAAGTTGCCTTTCCGGAATCTGTGAAGGACGTTGAAATCACAGCGGTTGGCAACAAACGCATGATTCAGCCCGTTGGACAATCTTGGGATGAGTGGTTCAAGGCACCGGGGGTTTCCAGTGATTTCATGAGGGAGCGAAAGCAACCGGAAGACCAACGACGGGATAGCATGGAATGCTGAAATACCTGCTCGACACCAATATTGTCATCTTCACTCTAAAGAACCGTCCTCAACAGGTGAAAAGACGTTTTGAGGTTCATCACGGCAGGATGGGCATTTCCGCTGTAACTTTGGGGGAATTGGTGTTTGGTGCGGAACATTCACAACAGGCAGAACGGAATCTGGCGGACATCGAGGCCATGGTCGCCCGGCTTGAAGTGCTGCCCTTTGAAGACAAAGCCGCATATCATTTTGGACAGATTCGAGCCGCACTTTATCGAATGGGGCGGCCCATTGGACCTTACGATATGATGATAGCCGGCCAAGCCCGGGCGCTCGGCCTGATATTGGTGACAAACAATGTCAAAGAATTTGAACGGGTGCCGGGACTGGTGCTTGAAGACTGGAGTGAAGATTAAGACGTTTGCCTGGGCTTTTCACTGCGTATTAAGAATTTGATAATGCTCCCCTGCACCGGTTTCCGGAAAAGCACACTCCCAGAGGACTCCTTCCTGGCTCCGTGATAGAGTATCCCTCGGAGTACCGTACGCACTACCATCAGGAGCAATCCGAAACTCTAAAATCTCTCTCCTCTGTAAGATGAGCCTCAGATGAAAAGTCCAGGCCCACGATGGGGAAGATGGTTTGCGCCATGAGGTCTTCCTTGCAGGTCTGGATCGCGGTGAGTTTCGAGGTCAAGTCGTCGGCCCTGGCTTTGTTGGCCGCGAGGCCGGCGGCCAGGTCGCGCTTGCGCTGAATATCGGCGGCCAAATGGTTGAGGCGGTCGGAGTCCCTGATCCTGGCCTCGATGTCATCGAAGGTGGGATCAATGAGGTTGGCGACCGTGGTGCGCTGGTGTGAGACGCGCGCTTCGAGATCGCTGATGGCCTTTCTGCAGGTAGCGAGCCGGCGGGCGAGTTCGTTGCACTCCTCCTTTTGCGCCTTGAGTTGATCTTCGAGGTCCCGGAGTTCCTCGCGCATGGCCTGCTTCCTGCGAACGCTATCCACGCGGGCGTCGCGCTCGGCAATGAGGTCGGCGGTCGAGACGGGCGGCACGACGTCAACATCGGGGGGGATCGTGATCGCCTCGTGGGCGGCTTCGAGCTGCTTCCCGAGCTGATTGACCGCCGTGCGCGCCTGGTAGACTTCCGCATTGGCCGCAGCGAGGGCTTTCATGGGGTCACCACCATTGGCAACGGCGGCTCCCGAAAGCTCGGCAAGTAGGCCGTAGTCGATGGGAATGTCAACGAGCGAGAGCAGGACTTCGCGGTGCCTGGCGGCATCCAGGCGCATGAAGGCCGCGGGTCGAAGGCGAGTTTTCCAACGAGTGTGTTGAGCAAGGTCTGGGCGGACTCCCACTCGAGGCCGTCCTTGTTCGAGACCTTGAGACAGGTGCCCTTGTGGGTAAACGTCCTGGTGACCAGGATATCGCCGAGATCCAGCGTGACCTGGGCCGATGTCGCGCCCTTCCTGACGGGCATCTCCGGAACGGCGGCGGACCCGCCCAGGGCCATCCAGATGGAATCGAGGACGCTCGATTTGCCGGCGGCGTTGGGACCGGTGATGTTCACGATTGGTTCGTTTTGATCGGGCTCGATACTCACGGCATAGAGCCGCTTGATGTTTTCCGCGGTGAACCTGGTGATTTTCAAGGGGACTCCTTTCTTGTGCCTGATTGCAGAACTTCTTGACCTATCTTTAAACCGTTGCCCCACCGCATGAAGACTGGATTCCGGCCAAAGCTTGTCCCCGCAGGCTTTAGGCGGGGAGCACGCCGGAATGACGACTGAGATAATGTTTCGCGAATTAACGCCATCAAGCACTAGGCTGCGGCGCGTTCCAGGTCGGCGCAAACATTGCTCACCGAGCAATAGTCTGCGCCTTTCCAGGCGCGGATGTCGTCGGGGACCGTGGGCGGCATGATGCCGCGATGGAACGCGTCATCGAGGACATGCATGCAAGGCCGGATGAAATCCTCGACGGTCTTGTCGTCATAGAGCGGTACAGGGGGCACGTTGTAGACGCAGGCCCACTTCTTCTTGCCGGAAGGATATGACTTTACCAGGGTGGGCAGCGCGGCCAGGTCCCTGCGCCGGCCGGACGGCTTTGGAGCTTCGTTCAAATACTCGTAGTAGGTGGTCTGGTGGCCGGTTTTGACAATAGCCATGAGGGTGAGGTAGGCAATCTCGATGTAATTGACGGGGCAGGCATTCTGCCGGAGCAGCCAGGCGTAGATGTTCGCCTGCCAGATGTGCTCTTCCTTGGCGCCGTCATGGATGATCTACTGGAGGCCGTTGTCGCCGATGCTCTTCCAGTCCTTGAGAATGCCGTATTGGAGGAAGCGGACCTGGTAGGAATCGATGCGCCCCACGAGCGGGATGCCGTCCAGGGCGGTCTTGAGCTGGCGCTCGGAGAAACGGTGCTCGGTGTCCTCACGCTCGACCAGCTTTTGAATGAGGCTGCTTCGAAGCGACCACCACATTTTCATGGGATGCTCGGCGTCTTCCGTCGTGCGCTCGAGGAAGGTGCCGCGCTGGCAGCCCAACGGCGAGGTGACGCTGATCAAGGTGCGCCGAGGACTCCCGGATCATTGCAGGCCCTAATTCGATTTTGCGATCCGCTCCGGCCTGCGTCCAGGAGAGCAGATAGGGTTGAAGCCCGGCGACATCGACTGGGAGAGAGGCCTGTTGTACGTGGAGCGCGCGATCACCCGGACAAGCATGGCGGAAGATGCGAAGGAAACACGAAGAAGAGGCACAGCCGAAGGAGAACCAGGCTAACGGAGGGAATGCTTGAACCTCTCCAGGAACAGAAGAAAATCCATGATTCTCTGGGCGGCGAGTATTTTTTCTGCACTCCCAACGGGTGCGCGATTCATTTGAGCAACCTGAGGAGGAAAGCCTGGATTCCGGCTTTAAGGGGAACCGGTGTTAAGCTGCGCGAGATGAAACAAACCCGGCACACCTTTGCGACCGTGGCCTTGAGCTGCGGTGAAAATCCCCTCTGGATCGCCCAGGTCATGGGGCATCGGGATGCCGAAATGGTGATCCAGGTCTACAGTCGGTACGTGGAAAATCTGCGCGGCACGGAAGACGGATCAACCCTCGAGGCCATGTTCCGGCGAATGCAATCGGGAACCAAAAGGAAGTGACACTGACAGCATTTTTGGCAAAATTTTGGCAAAAATCCCCTCCAAAAGCCAAAAAGGGGCAGCGACAAAATCGCTAACCCCTTGATTTTCTTGGTGGGCCGTTAGGGACTCGAACCCCAAACCTCCTGATTAAGAGTCAGGTTCAATAGCTTTTCCTACCTTTTGATAGATTGAGATTTATATTGACAATTCAATGACTTCATGATAGTTGTCTCATTACGATTTGAGACGAAATTAGCCTCTGTTTTCTGAAAATTTACACACTATTTACACACCCCCTTACAGGCCGGGGCAGGAGCGGGGCAGCATGAGCATTCAGATTTTTTGTCCGAAGTGCAAGACCAGCAGCGCCTTAACTGCCAAAGTCTGCGGCGAAGTGTCAGAAGCCTTTCGACAGGACCCGGAAATACCGCGTTCAGGTATCCGTCAAAGGCCAAAGGTCAACCCGCGTGGTGGACAACCTCACCATTGCCAGGGAGCTCGAATCAAGCATCAAGGCCGATATGGTGCGGGAAGAGTTTGACATTACCCACCACCAGGCAAAAAAAAAGCCTGTCACCCTAAACGAGGTGTGGGAGAAATACCTTCCCTGGGCGCAAGCAAAATAAGAAGACCTGGCGCGATGACGATTACCACTATCGGAAGCACATTGAACCGCGCTTCGGGGAAAAGGCGCTTGAGAGCATCAGTGCTTTTGATTTGGAGCGGATGAAAGGCGAACTTAAGAAAGCTGTCAGTCAGAACGGAAGACCCTTCGCGCCGGCAAGTATCAAGCATCACCTTATCCTTGTGCGGCGTCTTTTCAACCTTGCCGTCAAGTGGAACCTCTACCAGGGACCGAACCCGGTCAAGGGCGTGGAAATGCCGCACGTTGACAACCAAGTCACCGAGTACATGACCGACGAAGAGCTTTCCCGCCTTATGGCAGTGCTCGACAATTGGCCTTTCGATGATTCGGCGGCGTTCGTCAAGTTTGCTCTTGTTCAGCGGCTTCCGGCGCGGCGAGCTCTTCAAGCTGCAATGGAGCCACGTGACTTTGACCGGAGCATGATTACCCTGCCGGACCCGAAGGGAAAGAAGACCGTGACCGTACCCGTTAGCCAGCAGGCGCTTGACGTGCTTCGAGGGTTAAACCGTACCTCTGATTTTTGTTTCCCTGGCAAGAACGGAAAGCAGCGCACCGATTTCAAAGGACCGTGGCTAAAGATAAGAAAGGCCGCTGATTTGCCGGAGAACTACCGCTTTCATGGAATCAGACACCACTTTGCAAGCACGCTTATCAGCAATGGCGTTGACCTGGCCGTTGTCGGCAAGCTGCTTTCCCACAAGCAAGCGCAAACCACCATGAGATATGCTCACTTGAACCCGGACGCAGTGCAAGCGGCGGCGGTCAAGGCCGGGGGAGTTGCTGCAACCGAAACGCAAAGCCGATGTGCATTGAATTGAAACGATAACCCTCTTCCAGGGATAGGCCAGGAATAGCTACCCTGGCCGAAAGCCGGGAATCCCTACCCGGTTTCCCTGGACCTCATAGGGAGCGCACAAGGGAGGCGCAATATGCTTCTTACCGGGAATCAACTACAACAGCGCGGTATCACAATTGCCGAACTTCTGCAATACCTCAAAGATGGTCTTCAACCATACAACTTGAGCGAAAAACCCATTGCCAAGAAGTCTGTTGACCGTGTGCTTGAACGGCTTTCCTTTCATGCCTTGCTCAGCATTTACGGGATCGCAACGAGCCAGGCCAAGAAGGCGCGCCTTCTAAAATTGGTAACGGCACGTGGTTTTTCAGTACAGAGGACGTTGAGCATTTTCACGATGAGGCGACAAAAAAGGAATGGGTGAGCGTCTTCGCTCAGAGAGAAGAAGAGAGACTGAGAAAGGAAATAAATGAATGGGAAAAAAAGCAACCCGACTACAACCGAAGCCATAGATAACAAAGGACCGGCAAGATTGCCGAGTACAGTGAGAAATTGTTAGCTCTGAAAGACTCACCAGAAAACTATTTTCTGTCCGACCCTATCTAACCCTACCCAATGCGACATAGAGACGCTGGCTCTTTACTTTTTTCCAGAAGAACAAGAGCGCAAACACATTCTTCAAAAGTTGAGGATACATGCTTTCGAGCTGAATCGCGAAGAACAAAAACAGGACTTTAACCGCATTTTGCAGGAAACACAGCCGGAAGTAGAAGAGGTTGATGATCCATTCAACCAGACTTTCGCGAAGACTGCGAAGGAAGCCGTGGCGCAGGAAGAGCGGCAAGACGCGCCGACCGTCAAGAAGCAATCGAGCCTCACCTATACAGAAAAGGTGACAAGAGGTTATAAGGGCAAGTATTATATTGAACGTATTTCATTTGAGAAATTTGCAAAACATTACATTAAGGGTAAAAACCCCCTTCCGACAAAAGCCGACACGATAAGAGCAGCAAAAACACAAGACTCAGACTTAGAAAAAGTCCCTGACAAAAGACTGAGGGAATATCTTTTTGAAATTTATAAAAATGCCTGACGAGATTATCGGGTATTATTTTTACCGCTTTTTATAAACTCCACGATAATGCCATTCTAGTAGTACCCGAATACCCGACATTTACCCGACATTTACCCGCCGATATTAACGCCAAAAAAACCAGCTAATACAATCCGTTTGAACATTCAAAAAACCCAAACCGGAAAGGATTAGCACATGGTTAAAAGACTCATTCCCTTTCGAGACAAGAAGCGGCTTGAAGAAGAAACCGGCTTCGCACGGAGCACGTTTTACAAATGGAGGACGCTTCGAAAATTCCCAAAACTGTTTTGCAAGATTGGCGGCGCTGTTTTTGTTGATTTGGCAGAGCTTGAGAAGTTGGCCGAAGCCGGACGAGGTGCAAAGTGAGTCATGGCTACTTGCGAGGATTGCGGCGAATGGTTTCACCGGGAACCCGGCGAGCACTGGAAGCGCCTGTGCCTTTCGTGCTGGATTGAGCGCAAGAACGAGGCGCGGGACTGCGAGAGTTGCGCTGAACTGGAAGACCTGCAACGCCAAGTTGAGGCAATGCGAAACGTCCTTTTCTACGTCCTTTACGGCTTCCGGCAATTCTGGCCGTTTCGCACTTCGGCGAGCTCACCCGGACCACAACGGCGGAAGTCAGGAAGGCAAACGAAGTGACGCGCTTTCTACTGGAATTTAGAGACCTGCAAAAAAGTTTACCCGGCGGAGCGACCGACCCACACCGGGTACAGAACTAAAGACGAGGCAGGAAAAATGTATCAACCTGAGACACTTCAAGTCAACGACTTTGTGACTCTGAGCGTCATAAACGCCACAGAAACCGCCTTACCTTTCAAAGCAATTCACCCTGCCGAAGACGGCACCCTGCAAAAGCACCCTGGCGGACAGTCTTACCGAAGGCACGGCGACCCGGCGCACCCTGTCCATTGCGGAGTTTTGCGCGCTGCTGGCCGAACTCAAACCGAACCAGGCGCTTACCTTCGGCGTTTGTGAGCACGACCAGGCGCTTGTTGTTCCTCAAGAGGACGCTTTGCAAGAAGCACCGCGGCAAGCTTCCCGTTGTTGCAAGGGACCGGGAGCACTTCACCTGGCCGGACGGACCCGGCGTGCTCATGCTGGACTACGACCCGGCAAAGGACAGCAACGCCGTTCACGCAGGGAAGCGCTTCTTGACAGCGCTTTATGGCGTGTGGCCGGAACTGCGAAGCCGCACCGCATATTTGGCGGGAAAGCGCTTCGAGTTGCATTTACCGGACCGACACCGGCGCGGAGCTGCGCGGCGTTATGGGTCAGCGTGTTTATGTGCCTGTTCTTGACGCTCAAGACATACCGCGAGCAGGCGCGGTGCTTTATGGGCGGTTGTGGCTGGCCGGGTTTGGCCGTTTCGACATTTCGGCAAGCGGCGCGCTGCTGGACCGTTCGCATATTGACGCTTCCGTGTGGCAACCGGAAAGGCTGGACTTTGCAGGCGGCGCACAATGCGGACCGGGACTCGAGCAGCGACGGGAAGAGCCAAGGCTATTCAACGGCGCGGCAGCCTTTCATGGACTCGCGGACCCTGGCTGACCTGTCACCGGAAGAGCAGGCGGCGACTTGAAACGCTCAAGAGTGCGGCACGCCAGGCGCAGACAACCGGCCAGCGTGGCGAAACAAGCAGAATGGATTGAAGAGCGCTTGAAGGCCGTGCCGAACGGCAAGGAAAGAAAAGAAATGCGGCGAAATCTTCTGAGCGAGCCGTCACGCAAAAACGGCTTTTAGGTGACTTCGAGCTTGTGAGCTGAAAAATACGGCACCGTCACCGTGGCGGCGATCCTCGACAACCCGGACAAGTTTCATGGCGCACGCTTCGCGGACCCGCTCGAACCGGAATATCGGCAGTGACCGACGCATTGCAATCGTGAACCTCAAGGCGGCAGGCAAACCCTATCTTTTTATCTCATGCGCACGGCGGACAACGCTTCACCTTGCACCGTGCCGTCAAGATCATTCATATTCCAAGGCGGCGACTTGCAGAACCTTACCGCGAAATGCCTTGAACTCATGCGGCTGGACGGCGTTGTTTATGCCAGGGAAGGCGAGTTTGTACGCTTGAGCGACGGCAAACCTTATCCGGTTTCCGCTGAATGGCTGGCGTGGTATCTCACCGGCCTGCTGCAATTCCAGAAGTTTGATAAGCGCTCTGAGAAATGGAAAATTACAGATTGTCCGTTGACCCTCGCGCGGACCCTTTGCGCTATGGCCGGACAATGGACCCTTCCCACGCTCGAAGGTGTCTTGACCGCACCAAGTATGACACCGGAAGGCCGCTGATTCAAGAAGACGGCTTCGACGACCAAACTGGCCTTTATCTGCATTTTCCGGCAAAACGAGTCATGGCAGAACATACCGGAAAAACCGACCCGCAAACCGTCAAGGCTGCTGTGGCTGGATCTGTGGAAGCCCTTTGAGAAAGTTTCCGTTTGTCTCACCCGTGGACGGCGGCGGCTACCTGGCGGCGTTGCTAACCGCGACTAGTCCAGGCCGTTATTACCGACCGCACCGGGTTTTCTCATTTCAGCACCAGTCGCAGGAACAGGTAAGACTTTGCTCGCGCTTTGTCCTGGCAGCTCTTTCAGGCGCAACGGCAAGCGTGTCACCGTGCCGGACGCGACGAAGAGGAAATGGGAAAAACGTCTGTTTACCGAGCTTCGAGCTATTTCTCACGCTGCGTCATTTTCGACAACCTGGCGCGACCGCTTAAAAGCGAAAGTCCTTTGCGCCTTCTTGAGCACAGTCCGCAATATTCAGGCCGCTTGCTTGGCTCAAATTCAACCATTGCCGGAAGACCCGTTGCGCTGGTGATCCTCTCCGGCAACAACCCGATTATTATTGGCGACCTCAACCGGCGGCTTATCCGTGTTTCAATTGACCCACACTGCGAAAAACCACACGAACGACGCTTTGACCTGGACCCGCTCAGTTTTGTGCAAGCGCACCGCCTTGAGCTTGTTCGCGCTGTTTTGGTGATCCTCAAAGGCGCACTTGACAGCGGCTTTCAAACATGACGGCGGCAGCATGGCTTGCTTTTGAAGTTTGGAGTCAGACTTTGTTCGAAATGCCGTTTGCTGGATTGGTGAAAATGGCTGGCTCGAAGTTGGTGACCCGGCGAAGTCAATTGACCTCAGTTTTGACCTCGACCCGGAAACAACCCGCCTGAAAGCACTACAAAACGAGTGGAAACGTGTTTTTGGGAAAAGCGGCGGAACGGTAGCACAAGCCATTCGGCTGAGCTAAGGACGGATTTGGAATTTTTTGACATTTTAGACGAGGTTTCAGGCGAAAGTGGAAAAATCCCACCGCGGCGACTTGGTAAATGGATTTCTACAGCATGAAGGCCGGATTGTTGACGGAAGCCGATTTGCGAGGTGTGGGACTCACCTGTAACGGCGGTTGAATGGATTGTTCAAGACCTATGAGTTTGATGAGTTTCAACGACAATTTTCACCCTACGCGTGAAAATTGGCAGAGTGACAATTATATACACCAGGGAAAAAAGACCCTCGAAACTCATGAAACTCATAATTGCGACTCTTGCGTCAACTTCTCACCGAACACTTCAGACCCTCAAAACAAACCCGGCATCTGCGAACAACCACACGACGGCAGCTTGTCAAAAATGCCTACAGACGGAACCAACTGTGGCGCTTTCGAGTTGGTGACACATTGAAAGGCTCAGGATGAACAGCGAAGGAGAAAGCAAGCTGACACAACCGATACCTGACAATGCGATGGATGTAAAAATTGGAACGTTAAGAGCACAGGGGGCCAGTATTCGAGACATATCAGCTTCCGTGGGGCTCTCAATAAATGCTGTCCATCATCGGGTTCACAAACCCGACCTGAAAAGGTTCATCCAGAGACTTGTCAGAGCAACTTGCCCGGCAGACCGGCGAGACCCTCCTTGAGAACCATCGGCTTGCTTTAGACGCGGCGAACCGGGCTTGGCAGGAAATAGCACGACAGGAAACGCCAGAGGATGCCGCGAAACTGGCAACAGCGAACAAAGACTTGCTTGAATTGGCAGACAAGAAAGAAAAACGAGCAGGGCAGGCGATGGGCATTTTTGCTTCACCCACCCCATCGATACTTCTTACAGCAGATATTCACTGGTCCTAGCCAGGTGGTTCTTTCCGCCAACGTCATGCAGATGTTTGGTAACGCCACCCGGCAGATCATCCAGACTCAGGACCCCGGCGACGAAGAGGACGACATCATTGACCTGGACGAGACATAATCTCGCAACATTACACACCATTTACACACTACGAGTTTGATTCGATGCTAGGACCGCGCTGTGATTCCGTATATCAACCACAGACCTCCGGATTATCTATCAGGTTCAACCCGATATCTTGGCACCCATCATCGAGATGGCGGTTTCCGTACCCACCAAACCAACGCATTTCTGGAATGACCACTGGCCAAAATTTTCCTTGAAAAGTTGCAGAGTCTTCGAGGCGGCAGGGGGACCGGCTGCACCTCATCCTCCTGCAGATAATTTACTCGATTCGCACCACACACGACCTACACGCACGCACCTTTTTAAGAGAGAGCAGCAACAGCGATGACCACACCCGGTGAAGCGATACGCAAATTCTGCGTTGACTGTGTAGGCAGTGCTCAAGAAGTCCACAATTGCGGCAGCGACAAGTGCCTAAATGGAGGTTGCGATAAGAATGGCATCTGCTGGTTCTATCGCTATCGCATGGGTAAAGGCCGACCTTCGGTGAAGCTGATTAGGCAAGTCTGCTTGTGGTGCCAGGGAGGTGACGTTTCTCTTGTGCGGGAATGCCCTGGCAATAGCGATAAGGAGGGTATTCACTGCAAGTTATGGCCCTATCGTTTAGGCCGCAATCCGAACATCGTAATTTCGGAAGAACAGAAAAGGATGCGCTTGGGAAGGCTTAAGCATCCCGAGATAGCACACGTGGCAGGGCGTTTGACGGCCTAGAATCAATTTTCTCTCTCGGGGTAATGGAGTAAGTGTACCCTTCCAGTGTGAACAGCGGGAAGGGAGCAGTAAAATGACTATACCGCAACTTTTTCTGACTTCCTCCAGAGGATGTGCTATTCTAAAATCCATGTGAAAAAATAATTTCTTCTCACGTTTCATCCAACCGTTAGCCGTATATGGAGGATATCATGAGAGCACAGAAGAGTTTCCTGATTGCAGTCATTTGCTTGTTTCTGGGATTCATCGCAACCATTTCGCTTGCGCAACAAGCACAGGATGAGTTTCCGGTCGCGGGGGTAGGTGCCGGGGCCAATCTGGTTGTTACTTCGGTTTCTGGTCCTGCTACGGCCTTTCTTAACCAGACCATATCGGTGACCTACACTGTGAAGAACCAGGGTACGCAGCTTCAGGTGCCTACCAGGTGGAGCTCTACCTGTCCACGGACAAGACGATTGACCCTGCTACCGACCGCCTATTGAAAAATGTGACATTTTCCACAGGGACTGGCGCCTGGGCAAAGCAAGAAGACGACCACGAAGGTATTGGATTCCCGATCAACGGATTGTCCGGGAAATATTACTACGGTGCGGTGGTGGCAAGCAGCAAGAATGGCTTCATCGAAGCAGGTTTCCATCGTCCGTTATTCATTGGCGGACAATAATGAAACCGTGACAGACCACAAGACCGGCTTGATCTGGCAGCGGGCTGATGATGGAAAAGTATAGAAATTGGGCTGATGCCAAACAGTACTGTGAGGATTTGGTTCTTGGCGGTTATGATGACTGGCGGCTGCCAAACATTGATGAGTTGGAAACGATTATCGACTATTCCCGATTTGATCCTGCCATCGATCCGGTGTTTAACTGCCGCTCGGGCAATTACTGGTCGAGCAGTACCTACGTCTACAACCCGGCCACGCGTGGTACGTGAATTTCCACGGTGGCGGCGTGTACGCGGACCATAAGACTGACTACAGTTATTACGTCCGGTGTGTGCGCGGCGGACCTTGGAGCATTCCTTCCTACACAGTACCAGGAGCCCCGACAGGGGTATCGGCAACGGCAGGGAACGCCCAGGCAACGGTAACCTTCACTGCTCCGGCTTCAGACGGGGGAAAACCCATCACCTCGTATACGGTGACCTCAAGTCCTGGTGGGAAGACGGCAACTCGCGAGCGTCAAGCCCGATAACGGTGACCGGGCTGACCAACGGGACCGCCTATACCTTCACGGTAACGGCAACCAACGCGATTGGAACGGGTCCGGCCTCAAGTCCATCCAACAGTGTAACGCCCTGCCACAGTACCAGGAGCCCCGACAGGGGTAACGGCAACGGCAGGGAACGCCCAGGCAACGGTAACCTTCACGGCTCCGGCTTCAAACGGGGGAAGCCCCATCACCTCGTATACGGTGACCTCAAGTCCTGGTGGGAATACAGCAACAGGGGCGTCAAGCCCGATAACGGTGACCGGGCTGACCAACGGGACCGCCTATACCTTCACGGTAACGGCAACCAACGCGATTGGAACGGGTCCGGCGTCAAGTCCATCCAACAGTGTAACGCCGGTAGACTCTGCCTACACAGTACCGGGAGCCCCGACAGGGGTAACGGCAACGGCGGGGAACGCACAGGCAACGGTAAGCTTCACGGCTCCGGCTTCAAACGGGGGAAGCCCCATCACCTCGTATACGGTGACCTCAAGTCCTGGCGGCAAGACGGCAACAGGGGCGTCAAGCCCGATAACGGTGACCGGGCTGACCAACGGGACCGCCTATACCTTCACGGTAACGGCAACCAACGCGATTGGAACGGGTCCGGCCTCAAGTCCCTCCAACAGTGTAACGCCGTGCCACAGTACCGGGAGCCCCGACAGGGGTAACGGCAACGGCAGGGAACGCCCAGGCAACGGTAAGCTTCACGGCTCCGGCTTCAGACGGAGGAAGCCCCATCACCTCGTACACGGTGACCTCAAGTCCTGGCGGGAAGACGGCCACCGGGGCGTCAAGCCCGATAACGGTGACCGGGCTGACCAACGGGACAGCCTATACCTTCACGGTAACGGCAACCAACGCGGTTGGAACCGGTCCGGCCTCAAGTCCATCCAACAGTGTAACGCCGGTAGACCCTGCCACAGTCTTTAGCGTCTCGGGTCGGGTGGCGACGAGTGACGGGGACAGGAATTTCCGGGGTAACCATGACCTTTAGCCTGATCTCCGGGAGCGTGAACGGTTCCTACGCCGTGACCACAGACTCAAACGGAAACTGGAGCCAGTCAGGGTTCGCCAGCGGCGCCACCTACAGGGTCACGCCCTCAAGGACGACAACAGTTTCTTTCCGGGTTCAATGGATTTCAGCGCTGCACGAAGCGATCTCAACTTCACTTTCACTTTGAGGTATGTGAATAATGGGGATGGGACGGTTACGGACAATAAGACTGGGCTCATGTGGCAAAAGGGCGATGACGGGACAGGCGAAACTGGGCTGATGCCGGTCAATATTGTGCAAACCTGGTATTGGGCGGCCATGACGACTGGCGCCTGCCACCGATCGATGAACTGATAGACCATCGTGGTAAGATCAAGACAGCCCGGCCATCGATCCGGTGTTTGACTGCCGCTCGGACTATTACTGGTCGAGCAGTACCGTCGGCGACTACCCGGACTGCGCGTGGGGCGTGAATTTCAACGATGGCTACGCAGTATTGCGGACTATAAGACCTACATACTATTACGTCCGGTGTGTGCGCGGCGGACCTTGATAATTTGGCCCTTTGACTATTTGCCAGTTCACGGCAGCGGCATTACATGACCTCCGGCAGGTCCGGCTCGCCCTCGCGGGGCCTGGTGAAGTGATGGGAAATTTCATTTGGTGAGAAATGGCTCGGAGTGATCCGGGCCTTTTGTTCGTTTTTGGGTGTTCAGCGGCGAAGATTTACACACTATTTACACACCAACAAAAAAGGGTCACAGGCCAAAATCCGTAACCCCTTGATTTTCTTGGTGGGCCGTTAGGGACTCGAACCCCAAACCTCCTGATTAAGAGTCAGCTGCTCTACCAGTTGAGCTAACGGCCCTTTCCTGACTCGATTTGGCACCACCCGGAGCGGGAGCCAAGAAACGGCCATGTCATGTGCCACCCTGATCCAGGCGCACGAAACCTAGCCAATTTCAGGGGGCGTGTCAAGGTCAAAAAGCTCAGGAGAATAAGCCCAGCCTAAAAAGCTCATTTGAAAAACTCGGTTTGCTTCATCGTTTTCTAACGATGCCAAACCGCGCCATGTTCAACCAAAAAGGCCCTGTTCCCGGCTATGTGAGTTCCTTGAAGATGAGCTCCTCGAGAGGCCTTTTGGGGACATGGTGCACGCCCTGATTATCTCGCCAATATTCGATCTTTCCATCAACTCCCAGGGGATCGATGACAACTGCTTCCGCCGGTTTACCGAGAGCCAGCACCAGAAGAATGTCCAGGCCCTCGGGCAGGTCGAGCGCCGCTTTCAGCTTCTCGCGTGCTACCGAGGCGATGATGCAGCCCCCCAAGCCTCTCTCCACCGCTCCCAGGAGGATGCTCTGGGCCGCAATGCCGGCGTCATAGCCGGGCGTGCCCCCGAGAGCCTTGTCGTGGAGGAGGATGACATAAGCGGACGGGCGCTCTTTCTCCGCCGGCCCCGGCCAATCCTTGAGGTAGCCGGCCCAGGTGGTGATGTGTCCGAAAATCAGATCGTTGGTTGTGCCGTCGCTGGATAGAACGTATTTCAGCGGCTGCAGATTCCCTCCGGATGGCGAGAATCGCGCCAGTTCGATCAACTCCCGTAATACTTCGATATCGACCGCGATTTCCCGGGAAAATCTCCGGTAGCTTCGGCTCCGTGTCACCAATTCTTTCAACATCCTCCGTTCCTTTCGGTCGTTCTCTTTAGGAAACGGCGCTCAGCCGTCCCCTTTGGTTAGATCGATTGAGGATGCGATCCCGCATCATCAATCGCGGACAAGAATGTCCGCGCTCCCAAAAAGCAAACCCTTGCTTCTGCACTCAACCTCATCGGACGAATCACCCTTGGGCGCGGATGCTCCCGCTCCCAGGAAGCAACTCGGCAGGACAATTGACCCGTTTTGACAAAACCGGGTCCTTTCCTTTCGTTACGGTCTGGGCCCCGGTTGAGGCAGGAGCGGATGAAACCGCTTGTCCTGCCGCTGGGTGTCGATTTTGATCCGTTCCTGGAGTTTGACATAGGCTTCCTCGAGGGACGGCTCCATCACCACAATCTCCCCCTGGCTCATGATCAGCCGTTTCAATTCCGGGATCTTCAGCCTCGTTGTCGATTGCAGATAGATGGGCTGGATATAGAGCATAACTTTCCCGACCGGTAGAATAATCATCTTGCCGCGCTCAACCTGCGACCCGACCTGGTCCCACAGCGTGAACTGCTCAGAGATCCTGGTGTCCTGGTTGATCAGGGCATGGATCTGCGAGGGGCCATACACCAGCTTTCCCTTGGGGAAGTTGTAAACAATGATCTTCCCGTAATGCGGCGGATCGCAGCCCACGATGGCCAGCGCCCGCAGGTTGTCCCGTCCCTTGGGGCTCATCGGCGCGAGCAGGAGGAAGTCGAAACGGTGCGGGTCGATCAGGTCGAGTGTCAGGTAATAGGGTTTGATCGCGACGGCCTGGTTGCCGCTGTAGGTCCTGGCAAATTCCCACCGGTCTTCCTGCTGGTAGAAGACTTCGGGATCGGTTTGCTGATACTTGGCGTAGATGCTCATCTGGATTTCAAAAAGGTCCTGGGGATAGCGCACGTGGGGCAGCAATTCCGGCGGCATTTCGCGCGCGTCTTTGAACGTCCCCGGATAGATCCTGCTGTAGGCCCGAATGATCGGGTCCTGGGGGTCGAAGATATAATAATCAACGGTCCCATGGTAGGCATCGACCACCACCTTTACGGAATTGCGGAGGTAATTCGGGGCGCCCTTCTCCGGGGCTGGACGGGGTGGCATTGGGATACCAGTCGGAAACGGTGTAGGCGTCCTGGATCCAGTAGAGCCGCTTGGGGGTCACGACCAGGTAAGGGCTGCGATCCAGGCGGAGGTAGGGAGTCAACGTCGCGATCCTCTCGACGATGTTCTGACGGTAAAGAATTTTGCTCCGGTCGTTGGTCTTGGTGGTGAAAAAGATATTCCGGTCCTCGAAATAAACGGCGAAGAGGAGCTTCCGGAAGAGCGATGACACCGGAACGCCGTCCCGGCCCTGATAGTTGGCCATGACGTTGGTGTTGCCGCTGGGATAGTCGATCTCGCCGGCATCGTTGGGCGCGATGATGTAATGGAAGTCCTCCAGCCCGAAGTAGATTCCCGGCTGTTCGATCTCAAAGCCGTATTGGGATTCCGGGGGAATGCCCTGGAGAAACCAGGTCATGGGTTCATCCCCACCCTGGCTCGCCGGGGTCATCACCGCGCCGTAGCCGTGGGTGTAAGACATGTGCTCATTGATCCAGTTGCGTGCTCCTGCGGGGAGCTGCTTGTGATTGAGCTCCCGTGCTGCCAGAAAGACCTGCTGGTAGACGCCGTTAACCGTATACCGGCCGACATTCACGCCGGAAAAGTCGTAATAGGTCCGCAGTTGCTGCAACTGTTCAAACACCGCTTCCAGGAACTCCCCGTCCCATACCGGAATGTTGCGCAGTCCCGCCTGGATGCTGGGGACGGCAAGATCGGTCGGGACCCGTTCCGGGTCAAAATTGCGGGTTTCCACGCGAGTGAGCTGGTAAGCATCGAGGGTAGCCTTGATGTTGGCCGCAATGAAGGGACTCTCCCGGCTGATTTCATTGGGCTTGACAATGTAATTCTCAACCGCCTCGGGGACGAAGCTGGAATAGCGCACTCCCATAGCCAGCACGAAAAGCACGGCCACCGGGATGAAAACCTTGATGAACCTCTCGTTGTGGATCGCGAACATAAGCGAAAAGGCGGTCGCCATCAGTAACAGGAGCGATAGCCAGATGAGCGGCAGGACAATCCGCATCTCCACGAAACCGGGGCCGAAGAAGAGGGGCAGGTGGCCATCGGTATAGAGCAGAGCATGTCGCTGCAGGACGTAATCCCACACTTCGATGAAAAAAACCAGGAGGATGAGCAGGCTGAGATGCCACCTGGCGCCTCCCGGAATGCGCCGATCCTGCTGCATGAGGATGCGGTGTTCCAGCCAATAGAGCACAATCAAGCCGATGAAAAGCAGCAGAAAGGCGATCAGCAGCCGTCGCTGGAGCAACGTATAGATGGGGTACGAGAACAGGTAATAACTGACGTCCTTGCCATAGACCGGGTCCGAAATCCCCATGGCGGGTCCGAAGAGATAAAGCAAAAACGCTTCCCATTGCTGCATGAGAGGATAGGCAACGACAATGGCAAGCACGAGCGATACCGGGGTATAAACCCAGAGCGATCCCGCCCGGAACATCTTCAGGAGATCCTGGTAGGCTTTGGGTGCGGGTGACCTGCTCGCAACCGGTGATGGCGTTGCCGCTCCCAGGTAGCGGGAGGCAACCCAGAAATTCAGGAAGAAGATGAGGAAGAACAAGACCGTAACCGAAGCGAAGACAAGGTAGCGATAGAGCAGGCGTTGCCAGTAGTAGAAGGCATACCCCAGGGATTCGAACCACCAGATGTCCACCAGGTAGCCGGCCGTCAGGAAACTGAGTCCAAAGAAGACGATTCCCAGGCCGACTAAGGCCACCGCCACTATTGCTGCTCGGCGTTTCCAGTCCTTCATGCTCTGCTCCTTGTGGAGAAGAAAAACTGCATCGATGAGTAGCTACTCTCGTTAAAGATGATCATTCTGTTTTCTGTAGGAGCGGCACTTTGCCGCGATCTTCATGAAATCGCGCCGAAGAGGCGCTCCTGCAAAATGGTGGTCCTGGCAAATTCAAAACCTCTACCTCAACCGGCATAAGTGGATGCTCTTCACCTAAATCTAAGCACATAACCAACGCGGGTCAAAGCTTTTTAGCTTTTTCATGACGCGGCGGGCTGTCACCGCCTCCGGCATCCTCAGCATCGCCATAAAGATTGACGTCAAATATTAAATAGGGTAGGCTTCTCCGGACTTCCAGCCGGGTTGCCGGGTGGTTTGGCCACGCCGGGTGAGGGAGCGGGTTTCGAGATTATTGGAGGCATAGCCTTCCAGAGGCCGTCTCTTTAATCGTTTGCTGTGTTCTTTGATAAGGTATGGGTTCAGGTATCCGTGAGCGAGAGGATTCAAAAGGGAAGACGGTGCAAGTCCGTCGCGGTCCCGCCGCTGTAAACGGGGACGAAAGCCATGATGACCACTGCCGCGCGCCAAGCGTGATGGGAAGGTGTGGCGAGTAGGACGATCCGTGAGTCAGAAAACCTGCCTGAGCCTTCAGGGTTTCTCAATGGAGGAATAGTCTTTTTATTCCGGGGAACGAGGGATTTCCCTGACGAGAAAGGATCAAGTGAGCTGGGTGCAGTCCTTGCGGTCCCGATATGGTGGGACTCAAGGACTTTTTTTTTGCCGGCAGCGGAACAAAGGTAGAAACCTGAGAGACGGAGTTCATGACCATTAATCCTCAAGGCAGTGAGAACATGGACCGCCCGGGTCTGGTGCATGCCGGGCGTGAGATCGAGGAAAAAAGCTTCGGGATCATTGACGCAGAGATCGGGGACCACCCGTTTTCTCAGGACCAGTGGCAGGTCGTCCGTCGAGTCATTCACACGACGGGCGATTTTGACTATGCCAACCTCATGCGCTTTCACCCGCAGGCGATTCCCTCGGGTTTAAAGGCCCTGCGGCAGGGCGCCACCATTTTTACGGATACCCGCATGATCCATACCGGTCTGTCGCCATGGCGTTTGCAGTGGTTTGGAAACGCTGTGGTAACGCCTTCGGCGGAGCCCGAAAGTCAGCGGTGGGCGGAAGCCATGGGGACAACGCGGGCGGTCGCGGCTTTTCGGCGCTGCGCCCAGCAGTTGGACGGGGGAGTGGTGGTCATCGGCAACTCCCCGACGGCGCTCATTGAGCTCCTGCGCATCATTCGTGAGGAACGCGTGCGACCCGCATTGATTCTCGGCGTGCCGGTGGGATTCGTGCAGGCGGCGGAATCAAAGGACGCACTCTGGGAGTTGAAGGAGCAACCCGCGATCGTCGTTTTGGGTCGCAAGGGCGGGAGCTCGGTGGCGGTGGCGATGGTGCACGCCCTCCTGGAGCTCGCCAGAACACAAACAGATTAAGGTGAAATGATATGCTTGGCACGTTATATGGGATCGGTGTCGGACCCGGCGATCCGGAACTGCTTACACTCAAGGCGGTGACGGCCTTAAAGCGCGTGGAACATGTTTTTGCGGCAGCGTCAACGAAGAATGACTACAGCCTCGCCCACGACATTGTGCGCGAACATCTGCCTCCCAATACCCCCCTCGACCAGCTCGCCTTTCCCATGACCTTCGATCCCGACCACCTGGAAGATGCATGGCTGACCAACTGCGAACAGGTGATCGGGGTCCTCAAACAGGGAAAACATGCAGCCTTTCTGACGCTCGGCGATCCCCTGACCTTCAGCACCTTTATCTATCTCATGCGAAAGGTCCGGAAACGGCTGCCGGAGGCCACGATCACCGTCATTCCCGGGATCACCGCTTTTCAGGCGGCAGCGGCTTGCGCCACCTTACCCCTTGCCGAAGGGGAAGAGGTGATGACGATCGTCTCGGGGGCCAAGGGGGCCGGGCGGCTGAAAGAAGTGATCCAGGTCTCGGACAACGTCGTCCTGATGAAGACCTACAAACACTTTCCTCAAATTCTGGAGCAGATCGAGGAAAGCGGGCTCAAAGACAACTGCTGTTTCATCAGCCGCTGCGGTTTGGAGGGCGAAATCATCGAGCGGGACTTTGCACGGCTGTCCCAGTTCAACCAGCCCCACTATCTTTCCCTGATGATTGTCAAGAAGCGCGGCCTCGAAGCGAAGGAGGGAGAGGCAGAGGTCTGACAATGTGGTTCGGACTGCTCCTGCTGATTGTCTTGGCCGCTTTTTTCACCTCCGGAATCGGGCCTCTTGACGTCTCTTACCAAACGGTCCTGAGGCTCTGGTTATCGCCCTTCCATCCTGCCTGGGCCGCCGGCATCGATGACACCATGCGCTACATCGTTATCCACGTGCGCCTGGCAAGGATTGTCCTCTCCCTGGCCGTGGGCGGCGCCCTGGCCCTCGCCGGGGCCGTCTATCAAGGGGTGCTCCTCAACCCCCTGGCCGATCCCTTTACCCTGGGCGTCTCGACCGGCGCGGCTTTTGGGGCCTCTCTGGCGATCATTGCGGGGGCCGGCGGCATTCACCTCCTGGGGATCAGTGCGCTGCCGGTGGCTGCGTTTGCCGGAGCGCTGATGGCCCTGTACCTGGTCTACGTCCTGGGGCGCATGGATGGCCGCATCCATGTTACGACTCTGGTCCTCGCCGGCATCATTGTTTCCACCTTTCTTTCCGCCTGCATCAGCCTGATTAAGAGCCTCAATGAAGATTCCGTCTCGACGATTGTCTTCTGGATTATGGGAAGCCTCTCGGGCAAGAGCTGGACCCATGTGCTCCTGGTCTTGCCCTATCTGGTTTTGGGCGGAGGGGTGATCTTCTGGTATGTGCGGGAACTGGACTTGCTCAGCCTCGGCGACATCCAGGCTCAGCACCTTGGAGTCGACGTGCAGCGCATGCGTTTCTTCCTGCTCCTGGCGTCATCTCTGATCACCGCAGCCGCGGTTGCGGTGAGCGGCGTTATTGGTTTTGTGGGGCTGGTCGTTCCGCACCTGGTACGCCTGGCAATCGGACCCCGGCACCGTCGGCTGCTCCCCGCCGTGCTCCTGCTGGGGGGACTGTTGGTGCTCATCTCCGATACCATCGCCCGAAGCCTTCTCACCACGGGAGAAGAGCTCCCGGTGGGGGTGGTAACCGCCATTCTCGGAGGGCCTTTCTTTTGCTATCTGCTGCTTCATCGAAAGAAATACCTGCAACTGTGATTCGGGTGCAAGACCTTTGGTGTGGCTACCCCGGCCACAACGTGCTGCAGGGGGTCTCCTTCGCCGTCCAAAAAGGGGAATTCCTGGGAATTCTGGGACCCAATGGGTCGGGGAAGACGACGCTGCTCCTCGCCCTGAGCGGGATTCTGCCGATCCGCGGCGGGGACATGGAGCTCCTGGGATTGCCTTCCGGGCGCCTCAAACACAAGGAGCGAGCACGGCACATGGCGGTGGTGACGCAGGACCCGGAAGTACGCTTCCCCTTTACCTGTGAAGAGGTGGTCCGGATGGGGCGCTATCCCCATCAAAAGCGCTGGCAGTTGGACAGCATCGAGGATGCCGAAGCGGTGAGGCAGGCGATGCTCCTCACCGACACGGAAATGCTTGCCGAGCGCCTGATCACAGCGGTGAGCGGAGGCGAGAAACAGCGGGTCATCATGGCCAAGACGCTGGCTCAGGAGGGGACGGTCCTGCTCCTTGACGAGGCCACTTCCGCCATGGACATCCATCGCAAACTGCAGGTTTTTAAAGTCCTCGAGCAGTTGCACGCGGAGAACGGATTGACGGTCCTTGCCGTTTTGCACGACGTCAACCTGGCCGCTCTCTTCTGCCGGCGGCTGATCTTTCTCAAGGAAGGGCGGGTGGTGGCTGACGGCACGGTGAGCTCCGTCCTGCTTCCGGAAATCCTCGAGGAAGTTTACCAAACCCGGGTGATAATCCAGCAAGTGCCCAACACCGACAAGCGTCAGGTGGTTTTCATGCCCTGATTTTTTTCAAAACCGTCCGGGAGCAGCGGTGACGATTTAGTCGCGTACCGAGTATTGAGTATTGAGCACAGCACCGCAGAATAGAGTCTACTTATTCTCAGGACGTCATTCCCGCATGCTCTTAGCGGGAATCCAGAAAATTTGCAGAGCCTGGATTCCCGCCAGAAGCACGCGGGAATGACGACCGTGGGTGATGGATACTTTATTCTGTAGCGCTGTACTGAGTATCGAAAGTCGAATATCGAATGTCACACAAGGAACGGGGAAGGCGAAAACCTATTTTTAGAGCGGAAACCCATGCTTCACGATTTGGTTAGAAGGCCGTTCGCAGCCTTTTGGTTTCTTCTGGTTCTAGCGATAATTCTGCCGCGAGCAGCTTTTTCCGCGCAGATTACGGACGATCTGGGCCGTGAGATTTCGCTCCAGGGACCGGCCAGGCGCATCATCCCGCTTTACGGTGCTTTTGCGGAAATGTTGTTTGCCCTTGGCGCCGGGAAGGAAGTTCTGGCGCGTACGCAGGCGGACCAGTTCCCTCCCGAAATCGTGAACCTGCCCTCGGTGGGGACCCATATGCGTCCTAACGTGGAAATGATCATTGGCCTCAAGCCTGACCTCGTCGTGCAGAGCGCCAGCCGGTGGGAAGCTGCAGCGGACATGACGCGGCTGCGGGATGCGGGCATTCCGGTGGCCGTCTTCTCCCCCAACACCTTCGAAGAGATTTTCTCAACCATGGACCGTCTGGCAATCCTTGTCGGCAGGGTGGAACAGGGGCGGGAAGCGGTGGCACAATTGCGGAAGCGGCTGGCCGAAGTGAAGGACCGCTTGCAGCATGTCAGGGAACGCCTCCGGGTATTTTTTGAAGTACGGCCCGAACCGCTCACTGCTGCCGGCAGAGGGTCCGTCGTGCAGGAGATTCTTGCTGCGGCGGGTGCGCAAAATGTGATCAAGAGCGAAAAGGCGCTTTTGCAGTATAATTTCGAAGCCCTCCTCGTGGCTGACCCCGACGTATATATTGTGCAGCGCGGCCCCATGAGCCACAATCCAACCCCTCCCGCGAAACGGCCTCATTTCGATCAACTCCGGGCCGTACGCAAAGGAAAGGTAATCTTTGTTGACGAATATCTCTTTTCGCGGCCGGGCCCGCGGTGCGTGGAAGCGGTGGAACAGCTGGCTCGAGAACTATATCCCTGAGGATTCGTACGGGAAGGGTACAAAGCACAGCCATCCTCCAGCGGTTCTCACTTCAGCGAACGAAGCGCCTCACTGGCTTACGCACCTTAAATATTCCGGAGAGTTCGTTCTCTTGAGTTCCCTCTTGACCTGGTTTGGTATAGAATATTAAATGTGGATTGTTAAGGTAATTCCCAAATGTTTCACATCAAGCTCCCGGAGAGGGTTTATTCTTTTTCGTCGAACTGCCGATGCGGCGCAGTATAAACACATAAGCGAACTGAGTGCCTGCGGTTGCGGGAAAGTGCTGCGAGAATGTGCGCTCCCTTCGTGGTGCGGGAAATCGTACTCGTCTCTTCCATTGGTACTGCCTCTTCAAATGGCAGGAAAGGAGGGCTGAGTGACTTTGCATGTTTCTGTTCGGACGGATGCGCGGGACCGGAATGCCGGCCGCTCAGGCGCAGCCGAAAGTTCAAGAAGAGAGGAGATGAGAGCAAAGAGGCCATAAGTGGATGTCCCAGGGTGGCAATCAAACCAGGCTATAGTTCTTGGTCTATGAGGAGGAATCATCATGAGATGGAACAGGAAAATAATCGGTCTTATCGTCGTTACTCTGCTCTTGGCTTTTACCCCTGCAGGTGCTTTGGCCGAACTGCCAATCGTCAAAGCCCCCATTAACCCCGAATTTCAGCAGTTTCTTTTTGAGAAAGAGTTGGGCCTGCGCAAGGCGGCGACTCCTGAGGGCCATTCTCTCGGCTATATTCCGCCTCTGCAACCATGGCTTGCGAGCAAGGAAAAGGACCCCGTCGATGCCTTGTTTGCGCTAAAGAAAGCCAGTGCGGCCAGCTATCCTGCATCCTTCGATCTGCGCACGACCAATCAGGTGACCCCCGTCAGGGACCAGATGGCGTGCGGATCTTGCTGGGCTTTCGGCAGCTACGCTTCTTCTGAGTCCGGCCTGATGCCCAAGTCGACGCCGCCGAACCTTTCTGAGAAACACCTGGTATTTAATCATGGCTTTGACTGGGGACCATGCGACGGCGGGTTTGAACTGATCACCATAGCATACCTGACAAGGTGGGCTGGTCCGGTGAAGGAAAGCGACTGTCCCTATAATTACAGTCCCGGGTGGGCCAACTGCGGGGCCTCCAAACCGGTCCAATATCATGTTCAAAATGCCGAGTATTTCAACTTTGAGATGGATAAGATCAAGGAGTTCCTCACTGCTAGCAACGGCGGTGCGATCAGTTCGTCTTTCTATATGGACAACAGCTTCTACAATGCCGCCAATGCGGCGTACTATTACGACGGAAGCCTGGGGACCCCGTCCAACCATACGGTGGCCATTATCGGCTGGGACAACGATTACCCCAACACTAATTTCACGAACCCACCACCGGAAAATGGTGCTTTTCTCGTCAAAAATAGCTGGGGAACGAGTTGGGGAAAAGACGGCTATTTCTGGGTTTCATACTTTGACGCCCTGTTCGGCACCCAGAATTGGGCTTTCCACAATGCTGAGGCAACCACTAATTATAAGCGCATCTACCAGTATGATCCGCTCGGCTGGGAAGATACGTGGGCTTGCAACTACGGCAATGCGATCTGGGGCGCCAATATCTTCACCGCCAAGGCCGATGAAAAGCTGAAGGCCATCAGCTTTTACACGGCACATCCCAACCAGTCCGTGAGGTATGCCGTACATGTCAACGTGACGGCGGCTAACCCGACAAGCGGTACCCGCAAGGTTAATAAAGTGATCACTTTTCCCAATGTCGGCTATCATACCGTCAAACTCCCCGCGGCAATCCCTTTAACCAAGGGCAAAAGATTCGCCGTGGTGTTGAAGTATGCTCCTTCGTGGTCAGGATTATATGCCAACTACGTGCTGCCAGCGGAAGCAAGGATTGACGGTTATTCATCCGGAGCCACCGCATCCGCACTCCAAAGCTTCATGTCTTGCGACGGCGGCAAAACATGGGGTGATCTGGGCGCCTCAAACTATCAGGAAAACGTTGCACTTAAGGCGTTCACAGGATTGTAAGATGAGACGGGCGGCAACCGTTTGACCGAGAAAAGGGTCCCAGGGGCTGTTCATGACCAAGGTTAAGGATAGACTCCGGATCGGTTTCAGCACCGGGACTGCGGCGACGGCTGCCGCCCGAGCGGCGTTGCACCATCTGCTTACCGGTGAAGCGCAACGCTGTGTGGCGGTACGCCTGCCAACAGGCATCTTCCTGCCGGTCCTGATCAGCGAGAACCGGTTGACCGAAAATGGCGCCTCCGCCAGTGTCATCAAGGACGGAGGAGATGATCCGGATGTAACGCACAAAGCAGAGATCCAGGCCAGCGTGAGATGCTTGGTCGCAGGTCCGGCCGACAATCCTTCGGAGACAACGGCCGGACGGGCTGCCCTGACGCATGGTGCTTCCGCGACTGCCATCACCGGGCATGAAAATGATCCCCCACTATTCCGTGGCGAAGGTGAGAGGAACCCTGGTGATGGCTGTTTTGTCTCCAGCCCCAGGCCCGGCATCTGCCTGGTTGCAGGCGACGGCATCGGCGTTGCGACCAAGCCGGGGCTTCCTATTGCGATTGGCGAACCGGCGGTGAATCCCGTGCCGAGGATGATGCTCGCGGAAAATCTCTCCGAAGAAATCTCCGAGAGGGGCTGGAACGAGTCGCGAGCGGGCTGCCTTTCAAAGCCCGATACTGCCTCGGCCAAGCCTCATGTTTTTATTCCGTGGAACCATCCCAGGGGCTTGCTCAGCAGGACCCTGCTGGAAGTTGAAATCCGGGCGCCAAGAGGATTGGAACTGGCCCGGCACACCTTGAACCCGCGCCTGGGGATCGTCGGAGGGATCTCCATTCTGGGCACCACCGGGCTCGTCAAACCCTTCTCGCACGAGGCTTACAAGGAAACCATCCAGGCTGAGCTTTCCGTGGCGGCGGCGAATGGATGCAAGGGACTCGTCCTGAGCACCGGGGGAAAGAGTGAACGGTTCGCCAGGCAAGTGCTCACAGATTGGCCGGAGGAAGCCTTTGTGCAGATTGCTGATTTCTTTGCCTTCGCCCTCGAGGAAGCCTGCCGGGGAGGGTTCGAGAAGGTGGTGCTGAGCGTATTCTTCGGAAAAGCGGTGAAGATGGCGCAGGGACATCGTTACACCCATGCTCACAGGGTCCCGCTGGATTTGGGTCCGTTGGCGGAAGGGGCCGGGAAACTCGGTTACCCTCCGGGCCTTTGCCGGGGCCTTGCGGGTGCCAACACGGCTCGAGAAGCCCTGGATTTGCTGCTTGCCAACCACGCCGAAGATCTGATACGGACAGTGGCGCAAAATGTTATTGGAGAGGCGTCACGTCTTCTCAGGGACCCGGTGAAGGTGAGACTTCTCCTGTTTGGTTATGATGGAAGCCTGTTGCTCGATCTGGAAGGCCGATGAAAGAAGTCACAAAGCCCGACCCGAAGGAATGGCGCCCGCCCGTGGTGCTCCTCGTCGGATTGGGCACGGGAAGAGACGACCTGAGCACCAGGGTGCTGCAATGGCTCGAACGTGCCGAGGTCCTCGCCGGAGGGAAGCGCCACCTGGACTCATTTCCGGAATTCAAGGGCGAGAAGGTGCCTCTTGACTCAACCCTCGAGAGTTTCCTTGCACGCGCTGGACCAAGTTTCCGCACAAAAACGCACCGCCGTCCTGGCTTCCGGGGACCCCTTCTTTTTCGGTATCGGGCGCCGCCTGGTGAGGGCCCTGGGCAGGGAGCGCGTCATTGCTTTCCCGAATATCACAAGCGTTCAAGCCCTGTTTGCCAAATTGGGAGAGGGCTGGGAAGAGGTAAGCGTAATAAGCCTTCACGGCGGCGCGCGGTCATCATCGTCTGCCGACTGGCTGCGCGTCGTGGAATCGTCTTCCAGGGTTGTCCTCTTTACCGACCCGCAGCATCACCCTGGCTGGATTGCTCAGCAGTTGCTCGGTGCGGGAATGGCGGAACGGACCCTCATCGTGGCCGAGGACCTCGGCCTGCCCACGGAAAGGATTACGCGCCTGTCGCTGGAAGAAGCCGGGAGCAGGAGTTTTTCTCCTTTAAATCTTGTCGTAGTCACTGCCGAGGATCCCGTGAATGTGGAGCGGGCTTTCCAGCCTGCTGCTAAGGCCGGAACAGCAGGCTGGAAAGCCTGCTCTACGTCGACAGCAGGTGAAAGCCTTCCGGTTTTTGGGCTCCCGGAGTCCGCTTTTGAACACGAAGCGGGAATGATCACGAAAATGGAAGTTCGTGCCGTGGTGCTGGCTCATCTCCAGCTCAAACCCGGCCTCACCATGTGGGACCTGGGCGCCGGCAGCGGCTCGGTGAGCATTGAAGCCGCACGCCTCGCCCCCCTCAAACGGGTCATTGCCGTCGAAAAGAACCGGAAGCGCTTCGAAGCCTTGCAGCAGAACGTGAAAGACCTTGGAGGTCCTGAGCTTCAGGCGATCCACGGAAGCGCCGGCGAGGTGATCGACCGACTCCCCGATCCGGACCGCGTCTTCATCGGCGGCAGTGGCGCAGAGCTTCGGGCACTCCTGCCGCGGGTAGCAGAACGGATGCGGCCGGGGGGCCGCGTGGTGCAAACGGCCGTCACCCTGGATACAATTGAGACAGCCAGGTCATTTTGGCGTGGAAAACCCTTTGAAATCGCTATTACCCAATTGCAGGTCAACCGTTCCGCTGCCATCTCTGAAAGCTTGCGGTTCGAAGCCCTGAACCCGATTTTTATTGTGACGGTGTGGTCAAAACGATGAAGCATCCTATTTATTTTGTGGGAGCGGGTCCCGGCGACCCCGAGTTGATTACGGTCAAGGGCCGGCGGCTGGTCCGGGAAGCAGACCGGATTGTCTACACCGGGTCCCTCGTTCCGGAAGCACTCCTTGAAGGGAGAAAGGCCAGCGCCAGGGTCTTCAACAGCGCCTCTTTGGCCCTCCCGGAAACGCATCAACTGCTCCGCGAAGGGTATCTTCTGGAAGAGCGGGTGGTGCGTTTGCATACGGGGGACCCGAGCCTCTACGGGGCGATCCAGGAACAGATGCAACTGCTGGACCAGGAAGGTATTCCCTACGCGGTGGTGCCCGGAGTATCGGCAGTCTTCGCCGCGGCCGCCGCTCTGAAGCAGGAGCTGACCCTGCCGGAAGTCTCGCAGACGGTCATCCTGACGCGGCTCGCAGGGCGCACCCCGGTGCCTGAAGCGGAACGGCTGAGCCTCACTTGCCGGCCATGGCGCGACGCTTGTGATTTACCTGAGCGTACAGCAAATTGCAGAGGTTGTCGCCGAGGTCGCGCCCTCTTACGGCAATGACACCCCGGTCATCGTCGCCCATCGCGTGGGGTGGCCGGATCAGGGTTTCGTGCACGGCAGTCTCGCTGATATTGCTGCGAAAGTGAAAGCTGCCGGCATTCGCAGCCAGGCCATCATCATGATCGGCGAAGTGTTTGGCTCACGCGACGGGAAAGAATTGAAGAAATCGAAACTCTACGATGAAGCTTTCGAACATGGGTTCCGCAAGACAAAGAATACTTCTTGCTCTCCATGATTGTGCCGGTCACAATAGAACCGTTTTGCTTAATGCCCTGCTTCAGCCAGTGGGTCCTGTAGACCTTCTTGACAACTTCCACAGGGTCCGCGGCAAGCTGAAACGGGTGATTTCCCGTCACCATTTTCTGGTCATCTCCCAGGTTTCTATGAAAAGCGGGGTATGGGGTATAGGGAAGAAGAGAGAGGCAGGTCGGTTTGGTCCCGGAAAGACAGAGGAAGAAGTCATGAGAACCGCATTTTCAGGTCTGGTGAGGATGGTTGTGGCGGCCATGTTGCTTGCCATGGCGGTTGCGGGGTACGCTCAGGCGGACGCCAGGGACCGGAACGAGGGGGCCTGCGCCATCACCTGCTACGCGGGGGTGTCCGCCTACTGGACCCTTCCTGAGCAACCGGTGCAGTTCACGGGGGTGGCCGTCCCCGCAGGGTGCACAAGTCCCGTCCAATATCTTTGGACATTCGGAGACGGAGCCTCTTCCACGGACCAGGACCCCGCGCACTCCTACCCGGATCCCGGATTCTACGGCAAGGACTTCGACTGGACCTTCACCGCCAGCGCCGACGGCGCGACCTGCACCCGGTCAGGGCGCGTGAATGTCGCCAGAACTAATTTTGGCTGCTCGGCCGCCGCCCCCTACACACCGGGTCCCCCGCCCCTCACCGTCAACTTTACGGGAACATCCACCTGCTCGGACTATGGCTACAACGGGTGGGACTTCGGAGACGGGGCCACCGCCGAGGGGATGAACGCCAGTCACACGTACACCCAGGGCGGTGTGTACAAGTGGACCTTCTCCACCTGGGCCTATGCGCTGGGGGACTGCTGGAGCTGTGCGAGCGCCGGGGACATCATCGTTGTGTCCAACTGCATCCAGGTGGGCGACCTCTCCATCTGTGGGCAAAGCCTCGGCAAGGACCCGGCGCAGAACATCTACACCCTCTCGGGGAACGTGAACATCAACGGGATGCTCTTTTTCAGCGCCGATTCCGTCTTCACCGGCGACCCTGCTACCGGGCATGGGACTCTTGCCACGGACGGGGATGTCTTCGTCAAACTGAAGCACGATTCGAAGGAGACGCTCCTTAAGGGCCCCGGCCTCTCCTTCGATGTGGACGGGGCTGCGGGGACCCTTACGCCGAAACTCACCGGGACCCAGTGGGCGGCGTCCCTGGCGGGTTTGCCGCTCTTGGTCTCGGGAACTCCCATCACTCTCGAGACTGACGGCGTCAAGATCGAGCCGACCCTCTACATCGGGAACGCGGCCCTCACTCTCGCCTCCTTCAAAGGGAACATCCTGTATGTTTCCGGAGGCCAGAAAACGCTCCTGGGATTTGAGCTCATCGAAGGTCAGCTTTCCCCCGGCATCCAGTTCTTCGGCATGTCGGGCGTCTACGATCCGGACACGGACATATTCACCGGCAGTGTGTCCGTGGGCTTTCCCTTCATGGGCACCTGGTCGGTGAGCGCCACCATTCGTATCAAGCCCTCCTGTTCGGCAGATGGGGCGGGGCTCAACGGCTTCGACATCGCCATCGGCCTCCCCGACCCGATTCCCCTCGGCACGACGGGCCTCGGCCTGGCCGGGTTCACCCTGAAGGTGGACAACATCTGCGACGTTCCCAAGTTTTTCATCTTCATTGGGGGCGATCTGGGCATCGCGGAAGTACCCGGTGAGGTTTTCACCCTGAGTCAGGTGGGCGTGGGATATCAGCGGCCCTACCTGATGGTCCTGGAAGGCGGCACCGCGAACCTCCTGGGCTTCCCCGTAGGAAACCTCTCGGGCCGCATCAGCTTCAAGCCCCACTTCGCCGGAGTCACTTTCAAGGGGTGGACGGACCTGGCAGGCATCTACCAATCCAACGTCAGCGGATTTCTGAGCGTCTCGAAGAAAACCATTGCTGGCGGCAGCCTGGGGACGCTCCAGGTCCCCGATTTTTCCTGTTCCTGGTACAACGCTCCCTGCCGCGCAGTGAAGACGGCGCTCACCTCGGCTGTGACCCTGCCACTCACCCTCAACGCCGTGGACATGGATATGTTGATCAGTCCCGGACAGAACGGCTGGCAGGGGATGTTTCGGGGAATGCAGAAGATCGGTCCCCTCAGCCTGGCAGTCGTGTTGCAATATGACAATGAGGATTTCTCCCTCCTTGTGGGTCCGAACTACGCCGATGTTGTCGGTTTGGGTCTGGCGAAAGCTGCCCTCGCGAAGACCTCCGCCGAGCGGAGCTTTACGCTCGCGACGCCCCAGCGCCAGGCCCTTTTCGCCGTTGCGGCCAACGACCCGTCTGTGGCACTTCCGGCCATCTACCTGAAGACCCCTTCGGGCGCCACGATCACGCCTGCTGACGTGGGAAGCCATCCGGACGTCCATTACGCGGCGGACAACAGCCTCAAAGTGGCCCTCTTTCGCGTGGATGAAGCCATCGCCGGGACTTGGACGCTGGGTGTGACAAACCTCGCGGATGCCGATGTGACCTTCCAATGTCTTGCCCCCACCCCCACCCCGACCACCACTTTCACCGCAGTCGGCGTCACTGCCGGCGAGGTGAGCATCCAGGCTTCCGTCCGTCCCGCCTCATCGCTCACAAAGGTCTCTCTCTTTGTCTCAGACCTTGCTGACGGCGGGATGGGCGAGCCCATCGCCGAGAACCTCTCAGCCGCATCGGGAACCGTATCCGCCGTCTGGAACGCCCAAGGGGTGACCGGAGGCACCTACTACCTTTTCGCGCGCACCGACGACGGGAAGAATCCCCCGGTGATCACCTACTATGCCAACCCCTTGCAAATCGGCTCCGGAGCCATAAAACCGCCGACCAACCTTACCGGGTCTTTTTCCGGTACAGTCTGCCAGCTCCAGTGGACGGCACCGCCCAGTGCCGGGGTGAAGGGTTATCGCATCCTTTACACCGACAGCCCGGCCCTGCCGGGGTATCCCTTTGGCGTGACCGCCCCGGCCGGCACCGGCGCCCGGGTGGAGGGCCTTCGGGCGGGTGGGAAATACCGGTTTGCTGTGGTCGCCTTCGACGGCGCCGGCAACGAATCCGCGCCTTCGAGCCCTGGTATTCCGGCACTCCTCCGCCTCAGCACGTACGCCAGCTCCAGAGCGGCATCCCTGTGAGCGACTCCGTGGGCATCAGAGCCTGGAAGTTCTTCCGCATTACCGTGCCGGGCGATTCCCTTTCTCTCGAGGCATACACCGGTACCGCTTCCGGCAATGTGGATCTCTACCTCAGAAAGGGCGCGAAACCGAGCCTCTCGAACCATGACTACCGGTCCAACGGCGCCACCGGTTCGGAGAAGATCACCGTGACCTCTGCGAGCACCCCGCGACCTCTGAGCGGCGGTGATTGGTACCTGGGTGTCTACGGCAAGCAGAAAGCGAGCTTCTCGGTCGGCGCCACGGTCTTTGGCACGAGCTCCTGCAGCGTCTCCTGCACCGCCACCGCACCCTCGTTGGCCCCACCCGCATCCCCGGTTTCCTTCCAGGGAAGCGCTTCCACCAGGGACTGCGCCGATGCCGTCACCTACACCTGGACTTTCGGAGACAAATCTCCGGCGGTGGCCAGCCGGAATCCTTTTCACACCTACACCGTCGAAGGCACTTACACGTGGACGCTCACGGCCGTCTCGGGGAGCGTGGGCTGCGTTAAGTCAGGGACCATCATGATCAGCACTACGGTCCCCACGGTCCCCGGAGCGCCAACAATAGGCACCGCCACGGCGGGCGATACCCGGGCGACCGTCACCTTCACCCCACCGGCTTCCGACGGTGGGAGTCCGATCATCGAATACACCGCCACCTCGAGTCCGGGGGGAAGACCGGCAAAGGGGCGTCAAGCCCGATTACGGTAACGGGGTTGACCAATGGCACGGCCTACACCTTCACCGTGACAGCCACCAACACGGTGGGTACAGGCCCACCTTCGGCCGCCTCGAACAGCATCACGCCGGCGGGACTACCCGGGGCGCCCATCATTGGTACAGCTACGACCGGCGACGCCCGGGCGACCGTCACCTTCACTCCGCCGGCTTCCGACGGCGGCAGTCCGATCATCGAATACACCGCCACCTCGAGTCCGGGGGGGAAGACCGGCAAAGGGGCGTCAAGCCCGATCACGGTAACGGGGTTGACCAATGGCACGGCTTACAGCTTCACCGTGGCAGCCACCAACGCGGTGGGCACAGGCCCGCCTTCGGCTGCCTCGAACAGCGTCACGCCTGGCGGCGAATACAGTTGGCGTTCCGAGGCGGCAATGCCCACGGGTGCTGACTGGGCAGGATCGGCGGTGGCGGCCGGCAAACTCTATGTCATCGGTGGCGGCGCCCCGGCCAACTGGGGCAAAATTCGCATCTATAACCCTTCGACCAAGACCTGGAGCCAAAAAGACGTCGGCGAGATGGGCTATCTGCTGCGGGCGGCAGCCCTCTCGAACATGATCTATATTTTCGACGCTTCCGATCCGGGGGACCAGGGCTGGACGTATGACCTGACAACCAAAATCCTGTCTCCTCTGGGAGGTACTGTGCCGAATCTCGAATGGACGAGCGAGCCTGCCATATACGACGGTAAGATCTATTTCTTCGGAGGATACGGCCCGTTGAACACAACGTGGGAGTTCGATCCCGCGACCCTGGGCTTTACCCAAAAAGCCGACATGCCGACCGCCGGCTACGGGTCGTCAACCGCCGTTTTGGACGGGAAGATATACGTCATTGGAGGCAATTGGCGCAATGACAAGATCGAAATCTTCAACCCCAAGACCAATAAGTGGGCGTCTTCTCTATCCTTTTCCAAACTGAACCTTACCGGATGGGACACCGCCGCACCCCTGGGCGGAAAGATCGCCATTGCCGAGGGAACTGGGAGGACCCACCTCTTTGATCCCGTCACCGGGAAACTGGCCACAAAACAGTCCATGCCCAGGGCTCACGGGTCCCTGGTTACCGGCGAACTCATGGGCGGGCGTCTCTATGTGGCCGGTGGGGAAACGGGACCGAAGCTCTTCGATTCGTTTGGACCAAACCCCGCAGAGAGCAGTATCGAATTATGGGCGCCCGTGCCTGAAGGGGAGGTAAGGGAGTCTTCCGAACCAGACTGCCGGTCGAGCGAGGTGGAACATCTGCGCCGGGTGGAGGAGATTTTGAATAAAGCTGCCGCGATGCGGTGAACCGCCAGCCAGGAGGTGAGGGTTGACCGAGTGCGGGCTCGCTACAAGGTCATGACCCTGCACCTGACACGTCATTCCGGCGGCAACCGGAATCCGGAAGAATTGCCTGGATACCGGCTTTCGCCGGTATGACGAACTGGCTTCGGACACTTACTCATGCAGCGCTGTACTGATTGGGGCCCGAGGGATCGCCCTTTAGCGGTGCGCCTGGAAACAATGGAAGCATCCGATGGAGAGGAGCCAGGGCGCACAACACGCGGTACTTGGCGGACAATACGCCGCCACAGCGGTCATTGCGCTCACCAGAAACGGGGTCAGGCTGGCCCTGCAGATCCAGGCAGGCCTTCCGGAATGTGTTTGTTATGTCCCCGAGCGGCATCGTTTTGCGCTGGCTCTCGGGGCCGTGGGGTTCGACCGCCTGGCGGCGGTGGTCCCGGAGTTGTGGCGCCGGTATCGAGCGCTGGTTTTCATCATGGCGACCGGAATCGTGGTTCGTCAAATTGCACCGCTGCTGAAGCACAAGACCCGGGACCCGGCGGTGGTGGTCCTGGACGAACGAGGACAGTACGTCATCAGCCTGGTTTCCGGTCATCTCGGAGGGGCCAATCGCCTCGCTGAAACCATTGCCCGGATAACCGGCGGCCAAGCGGTTATCACTACCGCTTCGGATGTTCAAAAACGGCCGGCGATCGACCTTATCGCGCAGAAACTGGGGCTCGAAATTGAAAACCCGGAAATGCTTGCGGGCGTGGCGCGTCGCATCCTCGAAGACGAGCCGGTGTGGCTGTACGACCCTGACCGCAGGCTCGCACCTGCCCTTGAAGGTGAAGTGAAGGTTGTCCGGCTGGAGGAATGGGCAAAGCTGCCGGATTGCGACCAGGAGCATGCCGGCATTTGGGTTTCCGAATACCTGGCGCCCGCTGGTTCTCGATGTCTGCTCCTGCGCCCGCAAAACCTGGTGGTGGGAGTTGGCTGCAATCGAGGAACGCCGGTCGAGGAAATTCTCGGATTTTTTGCGCACCACATTTGACCGCGAACGACTGTGCCTCCTGTCGATCAGGAATTTGGCCAGTATTGACCTCAAGTCGGATGAGCAGGGCATGCTGGAAGCGGCGAAAGCGCTGGGAAGGCCCATCCGTTTCTATTCCCGCCGGGAAATTGACCAGGTGGCAGTACCCAACCCGTCACGCATGGTGCTGGGACACGTAGGAGTCGAGAGCGTATGCGAAGCAACCGCGCTGCTGAGCGCCCAGAGCAGCCAGTTACTCATAACGAAGCAGAAGACCGCCAACGTGACCCTGGCCGTTGCCCGGGTCGCCTTTCCATCGTAAGTCTGGGGCCGGGAGATCGTTCCTTTCTGGTCCCCCGGGCACTGGAGGCGCTCCGGGCGGCGGAAGTCATTGTCGGCTACAAGACCTATCTGGAGCTGATCTCCGACCTGCTGGAAGGCAAAACGATCTGCGCCAGCGGCATGCGGAAAGAGGTGGAGCGCTGCCAGGCGGCCATTGATTATGCCCTTCGGGGGTATCGTGTAGCGATCATCTCGAGCGGCGATGCGGGCATATACGGGATGGCGGGACTCGTCTTCGACCTCTGTCGCGAGCAGAACCTGTGCCTTTCAAGTCCGGCGACGGGAGCGGAGCAGGCGGCGGGTCTTTCGGTGGGTTTTTCCGTCGAGGTGATCCCGGGAGTGAGCGCCCTCAACGCGGCTGCGTCCCTGGTAGGGGCCCCGCTCATGCATGATTTCGCGGCAATCAGCCTCAGTGATCATCTCACGCCCTGGGAAGTAATCGCCAGGCGCCTTGCCGCGGCGGCTTCGGCAGATTTTGTCCTGGCGCTTTACAATCCGCGCAGCAAGACCCGCCCCCACCTGCTCGAGAAGGCTCGCAAGATCCTCCTCGAACACCGCCGCCCCGAGACCCCGGTGGCCATTGTCCGATCGGCCATGAGAGCAGGCGGACAGGCATCCCTCACCACCCTTGCCGGCATCCCGCTGGAAGAGGTTGATATGCAGTCAACGCTGCTCGTGGGCAACAGTCAGACATACGTCTGGTGCGGCTGGATGATCACCCCGCGAGGCTACCTCCAGAAGTATTCCGTTTCCCGGTCTGACGAAAGATCTGAGGAAAGAAAGGAACAGCGGGCCGCCCGCTTCCAGGCGAAGAGCGGGTCCGAAGAGGCTGAGCAAGCGCCGTTGGGGTGATCACGGCGAACCTACAGAGCGCTGAGCGAAAATCCGAGAACGTCATTCCCGCGTGCTTCCAGCGGGAATGACGTCGTGAGATTGCGGTCACTCTCTTCTGCGGTGCTGTACTATGCCGTCTTCGTTTCCTGTTTCTCCTGCCGCTCTTGAGCCAGTTTCTTGCGTGCGTTCTGTGAGGGCTTCAGCATCACTGCAGTATCCCCACCAAAAAACCGACTATGGCGGCAGTGGCGTAGAGACAAGCAGCCGGAGGGGCCGTCTTGAAAGGCTGCCCGAAACCAAGGCTTAGCGCGAAGGGCTGCGGGGCGGTTAAGGATCGGAAGATTCTGCCAGATGAATGCTGCGATAAGGCCGAGGATTACCAGGATGACGATTGGCTTAATGAATCTCATGTACGCTCTCCTTGTTGAAATAGGGTAACAGCTTCTCGTAAGTCTGCTTCAAATGCTCGGGAATACTTCTGACGTCGCCAAATACCGTGAGAAAATTGGTGTCTCCCTGCCACCTCGGCACCACATGAAAATGAAGATGATCTTCCACTCCCGCCCCTCCCGCGCTTCCCAGGTTGAGGCCCACGTTAAAGCCATCCGGGTGCATGATTCTCTTGAGGATCCCAGTCGTTATTTTCAGCCACTGCATGATCTGAGTCATTTCCTCTTCGGCAAGCTCTTCCAGGTTCGCGACATGCCGCCAGGGCGCAACCAGCAGGTGGCCGTTGTTATAGGGAAACTTGTTCATCATTACCATCACGAGACGGCCACGATGCAAAATAAGTCGGTCTTCGTCCGAATGCCCGTTTCCTTCAGGACAAAAGATGCAATACGGCTCCCGTTTTCCCAGTATGTACTCCATCCGCCACGGAGCCCAGAGATTCTCCATCATGCCATCCTATAACACGATAATTTCACCGCGCAGTTGCTGCTCGACATGAACCACGCCCACACTGCCCCGAACCTGCCCACGCCCCGCGAAGACCGAACCCGGATTAAACCAGAAGAGACCGTTTTCCTGAAGCTGGAGGGGCTGATGCGTGTGTCCGAAAAAGATCGCATGCACGTTGTCAAACTGCGTCTTCAAGCGCTTCCGCAAATCGCCTCCCGAGCCCCACCCGTGGATAAGGCCGATGCGAAATCCCTTTGCCTCAATCACCTTCTTTACCGGCAAACGATGATGAATGCTGTATTCATCCGTATTGCCCGCAACAGCCTGCAAGGGATACTGCTCCAGGTAATCAAGGACCGCACTGCGCGTCCAGTCTCCCAGATGAATCACCATGTCCGCATCACGGCAATAGCGCTCACAGATCTCCTTGAACGGATCGGTCACGTGACTGAGATGGGTATCGGACATTACCACAAGTTTCATTGTTTTCGGAACACCAAAGGCCACCGATTTGCCTTGCCAACAACAGCACGTGGCTTGCAGCAAGCTAATATAGCAACCGACTGAAAAATCACAACATCTTTTTCAGCCAAGGCAAGGGTACCTGGAACGGCTGAGTCTTTTCCTGCGGCCTGCTACTGCGGGATGAGCTCCGGAGGCGGCAAGACATAGTTGCGGAGTTGGTCAGGAAGGGATGAGATGGATTCGTAATTCGAGTTCGACCCCGGTTCTCGCAGGGGAAGCTGGAGGGCCATGTCCGTGGTGCCTTTTGCTTCGGACGAAAGCCCGCACGGAACGCGATACGAGGCACGGAGCTTTCTCGTCAGCCCCGCGCGTTGATGCAACAGACAGGGCCCCTCGCCAGGCGTCACGGATGTTCGCTTTGACGCGCACGATCAACTCGGGCGTCACGTCGCGGATGCCGTGTTCCCTGGCGTGCTCGGCCGCTCTCTGGAATACCTCCTCTTCCGTCTCTCCCCGTATGACGTGCCGACACCCACTCGACGGGTCCACCTTGGCGCATTCCAAGATCTTTGCCATGGGATGCTCTCCTTTCTCTGGTTAAAAGACGTGAGCGCGTTTGCCTGCTTGCCATTTCTCTCAACATCTTTGAGAAAAAAATGATCATCGCGGTCCCAGCAACAGGCAATTGAGAAATCGGGGACATCTGATTTGACGCGATGAACAAGTGCACTCTGCCGGGGTCAATCGTGGCTCGGAGGAAGGCGGAAAACCCACTCTAATTGGGATCAACCGGGAAACCGGGGTGGGTTGCTACTGTCTTCGGGATGGGCTGCTGTCTTCAGGGTTGTGTCTTACGCACTCTTTGGAACAGGAAAATCTCCCCTGGGATGATCTCCGCCGTGCTTTGAACCCTGGCAGGAGATGGTCCACAAATAAACGACAGCCGGGGCGGTCCCGCCCTGGCTGTCGTTTTTGCTTTCGAGTACCGGGGGCAGGGCTAGCGGGCCTTTGCAGCGAGGGCGAGCCTCGCCCCCAGCTCATAGGCCTTTGCACAGTCCTGCGGGAACACTTCCTGGCGCCGCCTGGCCTTGGCGGCCGGGTCCCAAGCCGTGGAGACGTATTTCGAATAGTCTGTGAACTGAAACGTGTCCGTGCACAGCAGGACTTCGCAGTTGCCGAAGACACGTGTCATGACGCCACGGGAGGCCTCGACGGACTTGTCCTGGTAGAAGGCCGGCATCTTTTCCTCGGTTACGTTCATGGTGTAGACCAGGCCCGTCAGAGCCTTGCCGGGAAAGATGGAGGCGTAGCCGGGGGTGTAGGTCAGGTACGGGAACAGGAGGCGCTCCATGAGCGAGCGCATCGCGCCGGTCTCCGTGTGAAAGTAGATGGGTGATCCCAGGATCAGGATGTCGGCCTCGGCGGCCCGCTTGAGGAGCGGGGTGAGTTCGTCACTGACCGCGCACCGGCCGTAGCTCTTCCCGCCGATCTTCTTGCAGGCAAAGCAGCTGATGCAGCCTCTGTACGACAGGCCGTAGAGGTGCACTAACTCGGTCTCCGCGCCGTTTTTCCTCGCCCCGGCCAGGGCCTTCCGCAGCAAAGTCGCCGTGTTCCAGCTCTTCCTGGGGCTGCCGTTGACAGCTATCGCCTTCATGAGTCCTCCCTCGTAAGTTTGTCTATGGACCACTGCATAGTATCACCTCCCGGAAAAATTCCCTGATTCCGACAGGCTCAATAAAATACAACATTTCGTCTGGTTGAGAAAGAGTGGTTCGTCTCTCCGGGTCAAGCCCTCATTTCCGAATCCTCCACGAGGGTTTTAACGTAAGAGGTACTGCAGCCCACCCCCAGAGATGTAAGTGACCAAAAGCTTGTTATCCAAAGCCCGAAGAGCGGCAAGGACGCTGAGGCCGCGTTCATTCCGCGAAAAGTGGTAGATCGTTTGAGATCGTACCTGAAGGACAAGGCAGTCGAGCCTGAGCACAGGATTTTCCCGATCACCTATGCTGCAGCAAGGAGCATTGTCAAAAATGCCGGGAAGCTAGCCGGGATTGACCTTAGGCCGCATGATCTCAGGAGGCATGCAGCCACGTATGCCTCAATATCAGGCGTTCCCATCGAAATCGTGGGCAAGGTGATCCTGCGCCGTTCGAATTCTCTCAACGACTCAGCGGTATCTCGGGAAAATCCGCGATAGTGAAGCAACAAGGCGGATTTAAAACCTCTACGGATGATCGTAAGTGATAGGGGAGGGAGCGCTTCCAGCCACCTTCCCCGAACCAGGCAATTCTATACATAAGATTCGGAACCCTTGAAGATTTCGATGCTCGGTTTTTCAAGAATGGGAGAGATTTATGAAATCAAAAGGCCTCGGTGCCAACAGCTCTATATGAGGTAGGCTGGTATCACTACACAAGCCATCGGTCTAACTGCTAACGAATCTCTCACCGCTCGGAACCTGCGACAGCATTCAGCCCTTCATCGCAGAAGAGCCAAAGCGCCTCCACATGGGCCAATTGTTGCAGAGGATTATGAAGATGGCTGATCCAGTTGTGAAGAGCCGGTCATCCAACACTAAAATCGGGAGCGCACCCACAGCCTGTTCCTTACCGAAAGGGGTGACCGGCCCGACATCAAAACAAAGCACCATTCACAAAGCCTCGTCAGTCGCGCAAAAGGATGCCTTCTCTCCAGCCGTTGCCATCCCGACCGAAGGGCTCAAAGACAGCAACCGCTCTCCCGACCCAGAGCCAATGAAGGCAGCAAAGACCGAACCGAACCAGGCCAACATAAC
>CAWEHK010000046.1:0-25311 GCA_963808625.1 uncultured delta proteobacterium | reverse complement strand
CTCCCTTGCTGCCTTGGCACGCATCACATCGATCTCAGAGGCTTCTTCCGCTGCGGTAGCCAAAATCGTAACATGATCAGGCAACACTTCGGCATAGCCACCCATTATCGCCACATGGCGGGTATTGGCGCCCACCCGGAAGCGCAACTCGCCGACTTTGAGCTTGCAGAGAAAAGGAATGTGGTTCGGCAGGGCGCCGAATTCACCCTCTTCCCCCGGCGCCACGACAATATCCACCGTTTCGCTCAGGACTTTTCTTTCCGGTGTCACAATCTCCAACAAAATTTTATCGGCCATATGCTCACCATTCTTTGTGGTTATGCTGCAGCCATGGATTTGGCCTTGGCAACCGCTTCCTCAATCGCTCCTACCATGTAAAAGGCCTGTTCGGGGATATCATCGTGTTTGCCTTCACAAATCTCCTTAAAGCCTCGAACGGTCTCTTCCACCTTCACATATTTCCCAGGAGTTCCGGTAAAGGCCTCGGCGACGTGGAAGGGTTGCGAAAGGAAGCGTTGTATCCTTCTAGCCCGAGCCACAACCACCTTGTCTTCTTCGGCGAGTTCGTCCATGCCAAGAATAGCGATGATATCCTGGAGATCCTTATACTTCTGGAGGATCTGCTGAACCTGGCGAGCAGTGTAGTAATGCTCTTCCCCAAGGACGTTTGGATCGAGGATTCGCGAGGTGGAATCCAGCGGATCCACGGCCGGATAAATGCCCAACTCAGCGATCTGACGGGAAAGCACGACGGTTCCGTCCAAGTGAGCAAAGGTCGTTGCCGGAGCGGGGTCCGTCAAGTCGTCTGCAGGCACGTAGACGCACTGCACCGAGGTGATTGATCCCTTGGTCGTCGAGGTGATGCGTTCCTGCAACTCACCGAGGTCCGTACCCAGGGTCGGCTGGTAACCAACGGCGGAAGGCATACGGCCAAGGAGGGCTGAAACCTCAGCGCCGGCCTGAGTGAAACGGAAGATGTTGTCAACAAAGAGCAAAACGTCCTGGCCCTCGACATCGCGGAAGTATTCCGCAACGGTCAGGGCGGAGATGGCCACTCGCGCACGCGCTCCGGGAGGCTCGGTCATCTGACCATAGACCAGACCGGCACGCGGCAGAACCCCGGAATCCTTCATTTCGTGATAGAGGTCATTGCCTTCGCGGGTGCGCTCACCCACTCCGGCAAAAACCGAAATACCGCCGTGCTGCATGGCGATGTTATGGATCATTTCCATCATGACGACGGTCTTGCCGACGCCGGCGCCACCAAACATCCCCATTTTACCGCCTCGGGGGAAAGGCACCAGGAGGTCGATAACCTTGACGCCGGTTTCCAGCACCTTTACCGAGGTATCCTGTTCGGTGAATGACGGGGCAGAGACGATGGATCGGCATACGCTCATCGGTTCCGACAGGGCCTAAGCCATCGACCGGTCGGCCAACTACGTTCAGAATGCGGCCGAGCACTGCCTTCCCGACCGGCATCATGAATCGGTTTTCCGGTGTCTTTGCAAAGCATTCCGCGCACGAGGCCGTCGGACGTGTCCATCCCGACGGTCCGCACAACATTGTCACCAAGATGCTGCGCAACTTCAAGGACAAGATTGTCTTCTGTATCGTCGATGCCCGGATTGGTGACGAGCAGCGCAGTCAGGAGCTCGGGGAGCTTGCCTTCCTCAAACTCGACGTCAACTACGTTTCCAATGACTTGAACGATTTTCCCCATGTTCATGGGCTTATTGCCTCCTTAGTCCAAAAGGACCGCTGCCTGCGGCCTGAACCTATTTTCTTAGGGCCTCCGCACCGCCTACGATATCCATGAGCTCTGTGGTAATGCCGGCCTGTCTTGCCTTGTTGTAAGTCAGCGAAAGACTGCGAACCATTTCCTTACAGTTGCTGGTGGCATTTTCCATCGCAGCCATGCGTGCTGCGTGCTCACCCACGGAAGTCTGATAGAAGTGCTCCAAAAGTTGAATATACAAGAAATTAGGCAGAAGGTCGGTTAACAGCGCTTGATGGGAAGGCTCAAACAGATATTCGACGTATCCGTCTTCCTTTTCCTTTTCCGGCCCTTCTGGGGTAATGGGAAGGAGTTTGACCAGCGTCGCCACTTGTCTCACCATGCTCAAATAGCGGCTGTAGATCACATAGACTTCATCACACTCGCCGGTTTCAAAGATTTCGATGAGCTCACGGCCCAAACTCAAGGCATCGTCATAGCTGGGTTTGTTTAGAACTCCGGTCATCCGCCTGCGGATTTCAATTTTACGCCGCTTGAAGTAGTCAGAACCTTTCCTGCCTACCGTGATCAAAGAAACCTCAACTCCTGCTGCTGCTTCTCGCGTATGAATCGTTCAGCAGTGACGATCAGGTTATTGTTATAACTGCCGCAAAGACCTCTATCCGCGGTGATAAGAACCAGCTCAACCTTCTTGACTTGTTCTCTCGGATTGACCAGTTCGTACTCCCCGCCCTCTTCCACTCCCGCTGCAAGACGTCCGATCACCTCTTTGAATTTCACGGCATAGGGGTGGAATTTCTCCATGTTCTGCTGAGCTCCACGAAGCTTGGCAGCAGCCACCATATTCATGGCTTTGGTGATCTGTGAGGTCTTTTTGACGGCGTCAATTTTCCTCTTTATGTCCCGTAAGGTAGCCATAATGCACGCTCTCTTATTTGATTACCTGAATTGACGCCTATGCAGCCTTAAAGACCTCGGCAAACTCTTGCAGGGCCTTTTTCATCTTCTCGTCCAACGAGTCACTGATGATGTTCTTCTCTTTAAGCTCCTCGAAAATTTCAGGATACTTCCGCTCCACAAAAGCAAGCATCTGCGTTTCGTACTCACTCACCTTCTCAACTGGAATAGAATCCAGATATCCTCTCGTTCCGGAATAGAGGCTGACGACCTCTCTGTCCCCCGACATGGGCTTGTATTGAGGCTGCTTCAGGAGTTCGACCAGCCGCATACCGCGATTCAACTGATCTTGCGTCCCCTTGTCGAGGTCACTGCCAAATTTGGCAAAGGCTTCCAGTTCTCGATACTGGGCCAGGTCCAAACGCATCCGGCCTGCCACCTGTTTCATGGCCTTCGTTTGCGCGGCACCACCCACGCGCGACACCGAGAGGCCGACGTTGATGGCAGGACGAACACCGGAGAAGAAGAGCGATGGTTCAAGATAAATCTGCCCATCGGTGATCGAAATAACGTTGGTCGGAATATAAGCGGATACGTCGCCTGCCTGGGTTTCAATAATCGGCAAAGCGGTCAATGACCCTCCCCCCAGCTCATTATTGAGCTTTGAGGACCGTTCGAGCAACCGGGAGTGATTGTAAAAGATGTCACCGGGATAGGCTTCGCGTGCCGGCGGACGACGCAGCAGCAAAGACACCTGACGATAAGCGACGGCTTGTTTGGAGAGATCATCGTAGATGATCAGGGCATGGCGGCCGCGATCGCGATAGTATTCGCCCATGGCACATCCCGCATAAGGGGCAATGTACTGGAGGGACGCCGGGTCACTGGCGCCGGCGACGACAATGGTGGTATAATCCATGGCCCCGTGTTTGCGAAGCACTTCCACGACCTGGGCAACCGTCGACTTTTTCTGCCCGACCGCAACGTAGATGCAGATGATCCCACTGTCCTTCTGGTTGATAATGGCGTCGATAGCGATGGCCGTCTTGCCGATCTGGCGGTCACCGATGATCAATTCGCGCTGCCCGCGGCCAACCGGAGTCATGGCATCGATGGCCTTGAGCCCGGTGTAACAGGGTTCGTTGACCGACTGCCGGGCAATAACACCGGGGGCGATCCGCTCGATTCGGGCGAACTCCGTGGCTTCGATGGGTCCCTTGCCATCGATGGGGGCGCCGACCGGATCGATGACCCGACCAAGAACCGCGTCACCTACCGGCACTTCGGCAATGCGCCCGGTGCGCCTGACCTCTCCCCCCTCCTTGATGTGGAAGTCTTCACCCATGATCGCGACACCCACATTATCTTCTTCGAGGTTGAGGGCTAAACCAAAAACTGATCCATGTTCAGTAGGGAACTCGAGCAATTCCATGGACATGCATTTCTCGACGCCATAGACGCGAGCGATACCGTCACCAACGGAGAGCACACGGCCTGTTTCGCTGAGTTCGACCTGCTTCTCGTAATCCTTGATCTGCTCTCGGATAATTTGGCTGATTTCTTCGGCTCTGATTTCCATTAACCTAATGCACCCCTCTTCATAGTTTCCTTGAAATTAAGTAACTGTCGCTTTACGCTCCCATCTAAAACCATATCGCCAATCTTCGCGACAACGCCCCCAATCAAGCTGGCATCCTGCTGAAACTCGACGACGATCATGCTTCCCTGTCATTTTCTCAAGAGTCTGAGCAATTTCCTTGAACCACGCTCGTCGTCCAGCTGCGTTGCGGCTGTGATCTGAGCCCGTGCGACATTGGCGTATTCGTCGATCAGTTTGTGGTAATATTCTGCTATTTCCCCAACATTCTGAACACGCTTCTTTTCAATGAGAAGATTGATGAAGCTCTTCAAGATCGGTGATAAAGCAATCTTGCTCTGCGACTGAGTGAAAGACCGATTTTCGGGCCGCTTCCGTATACAAAGGGTTTTGAATGGCGTTTGCCAAATCAGGAAGCTCCCCGGAGAGCCGAACGAAACCATCCAGCTCCTGTCCATATTGCTCAACCTTTCCATCTTCCTGGGCCAGGTTGAACAATGCCTTGGCATAACGTTTGGCTATAATTAGATTTTTCACTTCGCCTCCACCACCCTTGTCATGAAATCCCGAACCAGGCGATCTTGATCCGCAGGTCCCAGGTTCTTGCGCACCAGCTCTTCCGCCGCGGCCACGGTGAGCTCGCTGATTTCCTCCTGGAGTTCTTCGCTGGCAGCCTTGACTTCCTGCTGGATGGCCAGTTGCGCCTGCTGCTTAATGTAATCAGCCTGTTTTTGGGCTGACTGGATGATCTTCTGCCTTTCGGCTTCGCCTTCAGCGATCAGCTCAGCAACGATCTTTTTGGTTTCATCCTCCAGGGCGGCAAGCTTTGCCTGATACTCGGCAGCTTCTCTGCTCCGCTTCCAACCGCTTTGACTCCAATTCGGCCAACAGCGTCTTGAATCTCCTCCCGCCGTGAAGTGAGAAAATTACTGATCGGCTTTTTGAGAAGCTTCACCAGGATGGCAACCAGAATGTACAAAGGCAACAAGCCGATACGCAAAATCAGTCCAGTTCAGACCACCTCCATGACCTCCCCCTTCCGAAGCCCAGCAGATCCCCTGCAATGCAAGGAGCGATACTGCGCATAGGAGGGGCAACGCACCCTTTACCCTCATCTCATACCCCCTCTCACGCTCACCCATTTAGAGATTCCTTCCCAATATTTTCTGCGCCAGTTCGACCGAAAAGGCGTTGATCTGCGCTTTCAGCTGCTCGCGCGCCTTCCTGATATCACTCTGGACCGTCATCCGGGTAACCTGTACCTGCTTTGGCAGCCTGGTCCGCGGCCGCCTGCAGCATCCCTTTTTCCTGCTTCATAGGCGGATGCTTTGATCTCCTGAATTCTTTCACGCCCCTGCTTTGCGAGCTTCCTGAATGCTTGTGTTAAATTCCTCCATCGCCGCAAGGCTCTCGCTTTCGGCCTGGTCGATCCCCTGCCGCTGCTCGGCAATGAATTGGTTTCTCTCGGCGACAATCCGGCGAATGGGACGGTAAAGAAAAAGATTCATTAGGAAAAGCAAGATAAGAACATTAGCCATCTGAATGAAAAAAGTTACGTTGATGCTGATCATTTTTACCCTTCCTCTGTTCCTGCGTTCAGCAATCTCTTCTACAAGCCACCCCTTGACGCTCTCCCACCCTCCCTGGCCGCGCCCGCATTCTCGCTTTGGGCGAGTGTCCTGCCAAGCCGCAGCGAAAGGCATGGCAGCTCTGATCGGGCGTGCTTGTTAGCACAGGTTCCCGACCTTGGCAAGGAAAAAGTAATAAAAATCACAATTGCCCCAGAGGGTCATGGCAGGGCTATCGAAACTGGAAAATATAGCGGCGCATGCTCACATTTTCGATCAAACCGATGGCAAGGCAGAGAGCGATCAAGGAAGAACCACCGTAGCTCACAAAGGGAAGGGTAATCCCCACCACCGGCAGCAAGCCGATCACCATTCCTATGTTGATCAGCACCTGCCACAAGACGAGGGCGGTCATGCCTACCACAAGCAGAGAACCGTAGCGGTCTTTCGATCTGCGGGCCACCCTGAGGCACAGCACCACGAGCAGAGCAAAAAGCGTTAAGAGCACGAAACAGCCCACAAAACCCCACTCCTCCGCCCACACGGAGAAAATGAAATCGGTGTGCTTTTCCGGGAGGAAATGCAGTTTATTCTGGGTGCCGTTGAGAAATCCCTTACCCCATAGCATGCCCGAGCCAATGGCGATCTTCGACTGGCGAATATGGTAGCCGGCCCCCAGAGGATCCAGGTCCGGACGCAAAAGGATGAGGATTCGCCGCTTCTGGTAAGGTTTCAGGACATGCTCCCAAATCGGATAAATCAAGGGCACAATCAACAAGACGCCGGAAACGATGTATCGCCATCGGATTCCCACAAAGAAAATGATGGTGCCGGAAATCGCCAGTGATCGTAATCGCCGTGCCGAGATCCGGCTGGGCCAGGATCAGGAGCACCGGTACCAGGACAATAACCACGAGGAAGCACAAGCTTTTTCAGGCTGGGGTAGGGGGCTGTTTCCTGGGAAGAAAAATAACTTGCAAGATAAATCACAATGGCCATCTTCATGAATTCCGATGGCTGAAATTGAAATCCTCCCAGCTCCAGCCAACGTTTCGAACCGTTGACATCCTTGCCAATGAGCAAGACCGCGAGCAGCAAAAAGAGCGCCAGAAGATAGAGCCACAGGCTCACCCTCTTCAACTCTTGATAATCTCCCAGCATAGCTGCAGAACATGATGGCGAATCCGACACAGAGCCAGATCAACTGCCTGATAAAGAGGTTATGAGTGGGATGGGCCTGTATTTGATTGTAGAGGGCGCTGTAGATGCTCAGCAGGCCAATCGCGATGATGCCGATCAGCACCCAGATGATTGACCAATCGAAATTTTCAATCAATCGCCGATCCATCATTTGAGGGTAATCCTCGTGCAAGCGCCATGACCAGTTGAGGTGGATCGCTGATGGAGGATGATGAGGTTGATCATCAGGACAATCCTCGTGCGACGAGTAAGGATACTTCATGGGATGCGCTATGACCGGCCTGCGTTGGGCACACTGCTGAGGTAGGCTGCAATCACCTTTTGCACCAGGGGAGCAGCAACCGAGGAGCCATGCCCGCCATGTTCCATCAGTGCCACCACCACGATCTGGGGATTATTGGCCGGCGCATACCCAACGAACCAGGCGTGGTCGCGATCTTTTTCCCTGACGTTCTTGCTCGATGGGCGATTCGGTCCTTCCGCCATCTGCACGACCTGAGCGGTACCCGTTTTGCCCGCAATCAGGATCGCTTTGTCCCTGATGGCATGAGCCGTCCCCTGATCGCTTTCAACCACTCCGAGCAGTCCCTTCTTGACCACATCAAAGTGACGCTGCTCGATGGCAATCTTTTCTTTCAGTTTGCCTCTCATTTCGTCCACTTCGTCGGGACCGTGCCCTTCGATGCGGCGCACGACATAGGGCTGCCAGAGTTTCCCGTTGTTCGCGATGGCGGCATAAGCGAGACACCATCTGCAAGGGCGTTGCCGAATCAAAGCCCTGGCCGATAGCGATGGAAAGGGTCTCACCTTTTTGCCAGGGGACACCCAGTGCCTGCTTTTTCCACGCCGGAAGTGGGAACCAGGCCGGCATTCTCCCCCGGCAGCCCGATTCCCGTTCTTTCGCCCAAGCCAAACGCTTTGACCCAATGGGCAAGACGGTCGACACCGAGGCGCAGGCCAGCTCTGATAGAAGTAAACGTCACAGGATTGGATGATTGCGCCGGCCAATGCCATCGAGCCATGCCCGTGGGTCCGCCAACATCGATAACTTGCGGTCGGCAAATTCAAGGTATCCAGGGCAAAAAAGGCTGGTCTCAGGATTGATCGCTCCTTCTTTCAATGCTGCCAGCGCCACGAAGGCCTTATAAGTGGAACCGGGAGGATAGGCCCCGCCAATGCATCGGTTGAGAAGCGGATGGTTTCGATCACGGCTCAGGGCCTGCCATTCTTCTTTCTTCATCCCGCGAATGAACTTTTCCTGATCAAAGACCGGACTGCTTGCCATCGCGAGAATCGGCCCCGTTATTGGGGTCCATGGCAACAATTGCCCCCACCCGGCCTTCCAGGCAGGATTCCGCCACTTTCTGCAACTGGATGTCGATGGTCAGCCAGACGTTCTTACCAGCGATGGGAAGCACTTCATCGAGGAGGCGTATGCGCCGCCCAATGGCATCCACTTCCACTTGCCGTCCGCCTCTTTTACCATGAAGGTATTTTTCAAAAGCACTTTCCACGCCAATTCTTCCAATATCTTCCCCGGGAAAATATCCCTGATACTGCCCGCTTTTCAGCTCGGTTTCGGTAATTTCACTTAAATAGCCGATCAGATGGGGCGCGGTTCCCTGCCACCGGTATTCTCGCTTCGGTTCAAGCTGAATGAACACTCCCGGCAGACGGATCCTCTGTGCTTCCATCGCGCCAAACAGTCGCGATCGATATCGCTCACCAAGCGCAGCGGGACAAACTTGGGAACATGCTTGCTGGCTTCGAGAACGCCGAAGAGCTCCTCCGGACTCCGGTCACACAAGCGTGCCACTTCCTTAATCGTTTGATCTAAATCCCGAACATCCTCGCGAAGGAGTTGAAGATGATACGCGGGCCGGTTCTCAACCAGAGGATTCCCGTTCCGGTCAAAAATGATGCCCCTTGCCGCGGGAATCTCCTCCAGACGGATGCGGTTATTTTCCGATTGGTAACGATACTTTGATCCCTCGAGACCTGCAGGTGCCACATGCGAAACACATACACCACAAGCACCAAGAGCATGAGTCCCAACAGGAAAAAATACTGTTTCTGGAAAACCGCAATATCGGTAAGCTGCCACTTCAGCACCTTCAGGTTGTCGGGTTCTTATCTTCTTTGAGCATTGGCAATTCGGATCGGCAAAGAATCAATGGTTGCAGGCTGGAGGCAAATGGGTATCTGCCTTGAGCCATTCCCTGAAATCCGATTACAAATTGTTCCCCTGATGTTCCAGACCGGGTAGGTGATGATCGGCGCCAACATCATCATGAGCGACCGCACCACTAATGCTGCATAGCTGGATGCCATCGCCATCTGCTCCGGCGCTTCGAACAATCAGAAACAAACCAAGGGCCACCGATTGTCCAAACGCACACGCCCCCACAAAGAGCATCTGATAGAGCGGGTTATGGAGCTCAAAACGCTCGGCAGTAATGTTTACCAGGCAGATAGCCACAACATAGGCCCCTACATGAAATCCCCAAAACTTCCCCGAAAGCGTATCCGCAATAAAACCCCACGCTGAAGCCCAGATAATGCTCAGAAATGGAGACCACTCAACCGCGACGCCGAACATCAAGGGCAGCAAAAGTCAATCCGCAGTTCAGGGCGCGAAAAATTGGAAACCCAGAACGATTGCAGCAACAGGAGAAAAAGTGTATATAGGGTTACCTTTGAAGATACCGCCAAGGTATCGCATTTCTTGTGTAGGCCAATTTCCTTGCTCACTTCGAAGATTCGATGCCAACGGTCAATTGCCGGCGCTTTTGTCGGAGGGCTTCATCTCACGCTTGATGATCAGCAGCTCTTCGAGAGCACTGAGGCGCACCAGGGGCTTGATTTCAATTCTCTGGAACAGATCGAGAGGGTCCTTGTAGACCCCGGTGACGATTCCCAACCGCAGTCCCTTGGGAAAACCCCATCCTTTCCGGAAGTCGTGATCAAATCCCCGACCTGGACATCCAGATTACCACGCACATATTTCAAGATACAAGTATTCGCATCCTTGCCGGTAAGGATGCCTCTGACGCGATTGCGCTGAATGATGGCGTCGATGGAACTGCCGGGATCGGTGACCAGCAAGACCCGGGCATAGCGGTCGGAAACATCCAGGACCCGGCCAACGACGCCCTCATCGTTTACGACCGCCATATCGGGAGCGATTTGATCGCGAAAGCCCTTGTCCACCATCAGGGTCTGGAACCATCCCGTGAGGTCGTGCAGGACCACTTGCGCAGGAATGGTTTCGGCCTGGATCGTCGACTTGAAATCCAGGAGTCGTCGCAGACGTGGTTTTCCAGATAGGCTTCCTGATAATCGATCAGTCTTTGTTCGAGGCTTCCCAACTGGTCTCTCAGGGATTCATTTTCCGTAACGCAGCTGCCGCAGCAGGACGTATTCTTTGATCGTATCCTCGACGAAGGAACTGACTTTGCCAACGGCCTTGAAGAGAGGAAGCACCGATTCGACCACCATTCTTTGCAGCATATCCATCCGCTCCGGAGGCCGGAAATTGAGCGAAAGGATATAGAGGAAAATACAGAAAAATAAGAAGATCAACAGGGCGCTGCGCAGACGGCGCAACCAATCTGCCATGACTGGAAAGCCTCAATTCCCTTGCATGCATGCTCTAAAATCAGGCACTCGCTGGATACCCTCAGGTAAGCACTTGCTTCAATATGCCTATTTCCTCCAGGGCCTTCCCCGACCCCAGAACCACGGTGGAAAGAGGATCCTCGGTGATCGTGATGGGCAAGCCCGGTCTCAAGCCGCAGCAAGTGATCCAGCCCTTTCAGAAGCGCGCCGCCACCGGTCAGGACGATGCCCCGATCAACAATATCGGCAGCCAGTTCAGGCGGTGTTTGCTCCAGTGCGATCTTGATCGTCTCCACAATGGAGTCGATCTGTTCCTGGATGGATTCCCGAATTTCGTCGGAATTGATCTCGACCGTCTTGGGGATGCCGCTGACCAGGTCACGCCCTTTGATCATCATGGTTTCCGTTTCTCCCACCGGATAAGCGTTGCCAATGGTGGTCTTGATGTGTTCCGCGGTGCGTTCGCCGATCAGCAGATTGTATTGCCGCTTGATGTGCTGGAGGACTGCCAGATCCATCTTATCGCCGCCGACCCGCACGGAACGGCTGAACACGATACCGGCAAGAGAAATGACCGCCACTTCCGTGGTTCCCCCCCCGATATCGACCACCATATTGCAGACGGGTTCGGTTATGGGCAGACCGGCGCCAATGGCGGCAGCCATGGGCTCCTCGATGAGATACACCTCTCTTGCCCCTGCCGATTCAGCGGATTCCCGCACCGCCCGGCGCTCTACCTGAGTTACCCCTGATGGAATGCAGACGATGATCCTGGGTCTGACCAAATTCCGGCGGTTGTGGACCTTCCTGATGAAGTAGCGAATCATGGCCTCGGTCACCTCAAAATCCGCGATCACGCCATCCCGCATCGGGCGAATGGCCACGATATTGCCCGGCGTTTTTCCAAGCATCATTTTGGCATCCTTCCCGACGGCCAGGACCCGGTTCGCCCCTCGCTCATCTTTGCGGACAGCCACCACCGAAGGTTCACACAGGACAATCCCCTTACCCCTCACATAGACAAGGGTATTGGCGGTCCCGAGGTCAATCGCCAGATCATTGGAGAACCAGCCCAGAATTCGATTCCACAACATCAGTCACTCTTCTCCTTTCAGCAGAGGTTTCATAAAGAGGCCAATTCATAGCATGCGATTCCCGTCTCTTCAATCATGAATTATAGAACCTCAAGAAGTTCCTTGCTTTATCCCCGTGCCCAGCAGCGGAGCTTTCGCAACTATCTTTGCGTTCTCCTGCTTTGGACCTTGACAATAAAAGAGAAAATTGAGTATGAATACCCTTTCCTTTGCTGATTCGCTTCAACTCCGGCGAACTTAGATGGGATTGTCTTGGAGGCCTGATTTTGCTCGGGTCTCTTATACCGCATTCTTTAGCAGACGGGAGTCGTCGAGTAAACTCTTATGAAAATGACATTTCAGCCCAGCAACGTGAAAAGGAAGCGAACTCACGGGTTCTTGGAACGGATGTCCACCAAGTCGGGAAGGGCGGTCCTGAAGCGGCGGCGAGCGAGAGGTCGCAAGCGCCTGAGCGTATGAACGAGCCCTCTGTTCCGATGCCGCAGAGCAGCTCCCTTGAGTGAGGGAACCGCTTGAGGGGATTGAACCGCTTCCGGCCGCATGAAAGAATGCGGTCGTCCGCCCACTTCCTGCGGGTGAAGAAAACCGGTGGACGCTTTAGAACTCCCCATTTCGGGGTCAATTTTGCTGACAATGAACTCCCTTACCATCGCCTGGGGCTTGTCGTGCAGAAGCGTTTCTGGAACGCAGTGACCAGAAACCTTATCAAGCGGCGGCTGCGAGAATGGTTTCGCCTTCACAAACGGTTGATGCCCCTTCCAGGTAAGGACATTGTTATTATCGCCCGACCGGGGGCAGAAAGACTTTCGACAAGCGACATGGAGAGAGAGCTTCTCGCGGTTTTGGCGAAGCGGGATGGTCGGTCTGCATGATCCGATTATTGTTCCTCTTTCTTATCCGGGCTTATCAGGTTTTGCTCTCTCCCCTTAAGGTTACCTCTTGCCGGTTTTTTCCCACATGTTCCCAATACGCCTATGAGGCAATCCAGCTCTATGGACCTTTGAAGGGCTCCGTTCTGGGCCTGAAACGCCTGGCCCGGTGTCATCCTTTTCATCCGGGTGGTTACGATCCAGTAGCTAAGCCCCCCTCCGCCGTCCCTTGTGAATAGATGGAGTGTGTTTAAATGGAAAAAAGAGCGCTAATCGCCTTCGCCCTATCTCTGCTTGTTCTTTTATTTTGGGAGTATTTCTTCGGGCTGGTACGGACTCCGGAAACGCAACGCCAGCAGCAGTCCGGCACGGTGGCTCCCGGTCCCGCTGAAACCCAGCCCAAGGCGCCAGCCCCCGACCTCCCGACACCGGTCGCTCCCGGCGCCATTCCTCAAGAGCGTTCTCTGCGCCTTGATCAGCATTTTGATAAGTGGACCCTGGATGCGCCTCTTTACCGAGCGCAAATTCTGGCCCCCGGAGCGCGGATGAACTCCTTTCTCCTGAAAGAGTTCCGTCAGAACGTGTCCCCCGACTCCCCCCCCGTGGAGATGATCTCCTCTCAAGGGAGCGGATACCTGCCGCTGTCCGTGGACCTGCTGCATCACAAGGCATGGCAACTTTCGACAACGCCCTTTGCCACCACGGCCCCGGCAGAGATCCTGTTATCCCCGGGCGACTCACCCAAGACCGTCGCCCTGGTTCATGAGATTCCCGACCAGGTGAAACTGACGAAGGTTTTTACCTTTAGACCTGACAGCTATGCTGTGGACCTTGAAGTTCAACTCAAGAATCTTGCACAGGAACCGTTGACGGATCAGATGGGAGTCAGCTTCTTTTTTCAACCCCTGTCCGATGCGAAGGACGAAAGTTCGTATAACGTATCGCAACTGACTGCCTCGGAAAAGGGATCGGTCAAGAGCTTCGCTCTGGACGAGCTTTCAAAAAAGGAAACCGTTTTGAAGTCCCCACTGGATTGGGTTGCTTATGGCGACAACTTCTTCCTCCAGGCACTCGTCCCCATGGAGGAGCGAGGATACGATGTGATACCGCGGGTTTTGGATGCCGCCAAGGGTTTGTTACAGGTCGTCTATCTGACCGAACCTTTTCAGATTGAAGGAGGCCAGGAGAAGACCTTCAAAATGCGCGTTTATGTCGGGCCCAAGGAACTGGATTATCTGAAAGAGGCCGCAGACAATCTCGTCGATGCGGTCGACTACGGCTGGTTCTCGTTCCTGGCCAAACCCGCCCTTTACGTGCTGAAATGGCTCTACAAATATACCCACAATTACGGCGTGGCGATCATTCTGCTGACGATTCTGATCAAAATTGTTTTCTGGCCGCTGACCCAAAAAAGCTTCAAATCCATGCAGGCCATGAAGAAGATTCAACCAAAGATCGCTCAGGTTCGAGAGAAGTACAAAGACGACCGAGAAAAACTCAACCAGGAGCTCATGGGTCTTTACAAGACCTACAAAGTAAATCCCATGGGGGGATGTCTCCCCATGGTGCTGCAGATTCCGGTCTTTATCGCCCTGTACCGCATGCTCAATACCGCCGTCGAGCTCCGCCATGAGCCGTTTCTATGGTGGATCAATGATCTCACGGCTCCCGACCGCCTTCACATCGGGTTTCCCATTCCCTATCTCGGGGGCATACCGGTGTTGACGCTGCTGATGGGGATCTCCATGTTCCTCCAGCAGAAGATGACACCATCGAGCGGAGATCCCCGGCAAGAGCAGATGATGTTGCTTATGCCTGTCATTTTCACCGTTTTCTTTATCAACTTTCCTTCAGGTCTTGTGTTATATTGGCTGGTGAACAACATTTTGTCCATCGTGCAGCAGTACTGGATCAATCGCACTACGTAGTCACGATCTCCCCGCTTCATGTTTGCGACAACTCGCTCGGTTCGGAGAACTTACGGAGGAGAGCATGTCAGTTTTTGAATTTGAAGAAAAAACAGTCGAGGATGCCATTGTTGTGGCATGCCAAGAACTCAAACTGCCTCGAGAAAAGCTTGAAATTGAGATTGTTTCCAAAGGATCTTCCGGCATATTCGGGATTGTCGGTGCAAAGAAAGCGAAGATTCGCGTTACCCCCAAGGCCTTGTCCCTCGAAGGCGTAGCGGAACGGGGCAAAGAGATCCTGACGGAAATCCTGAGGCATATCGATTTGCCGACGGTCATCGAGGCAGAGCTGAGAGAAGATCAAGTCTTTCTGAATATTATCAGCAACGGCACCGGTCTGCTCATCGGAAAACGGGGCAAGACTTTGGGTGCACTCCAACACCTTGTCACCAAGATTCTTCACCGGGAAGTGGGCGAAAACGTATCGGTGATTGTCGATACCGAAAATTATCGCTCCAAGCGAGAAACCAGCCTCACCGAACTTGCCCAACAGCTCAGCGAAAAAGTCAAGAAAACGCACCGCTCCTTAACGACCGGCCCCATGAATGCTCAAGATCGCCGCCTCATTCATCTCGCTTTGAAAGAAGATCTTGAGGTCCGAACCAAGAGCAAAGGGGAAGGAAATCTCCGCCGGGTGGTCATCTATCCTGTCAGAAGGGGGAAAAAACCGCTCAAAGCTGCGGCCGGGGAGGAATGATTGCTGATCGGTCAGCTCTGCTCGCACGATGGACATTAAATCACCGGAAGACACAATCTGTGCAATTGCAACCCCCGTTGGTGAGGGCGGCATCGGCCTTATCAAGATCAGCGGACCAGGGGCGTCGGCAATTGCACGGAACCTCTTCCAGCCAAGCCTCGCCACCTTCCCTCTCGAATCCCACCGGCTCCATTACGGGTGGATTCGTGATCCTGCCTCGAATCAGACCGTCGATGAAGTGCTCCTGAGTTATATGGCAGCGCCTCACACCTACACCCGCGAGGATGTGGTCGAGGTGAACTGCCACAGCGGGTACGCGGTATTGAACCGGATTCTCGAGTTGGTGCTGCTGGCGGGCGCCCGTTTGGCGGAACCGGGAGAGTTTACCCGCCGGGCGTTCTTGAATGGACGTCTTGACCTCTCCCAGGCGGAAGCGGTTATCGAACTCGTTCACTCCCGCTCGGAACAGAGCCTCCTCATCGCCAATCGCCTGCTGCAGGGAGGATTGAGCCAACAAATTCAGGCGTGGCGCGAATGCATCCTTGGCCTGCAAGCGGAACTGGAAGCCGCTATTGATTTCGGTGAAGACCTGGAAGACGAGCCCGCGGTCCCTCCCGGCCATCGAGCAGAAAATCGAGGAAGACTTGCTGCACCCGCTGACAGGGGTCCTGGATCACTACCAAGAAGGGCGCATCCTGCGGGAAGGGTTCACCATTGTCCTGGTAGGGCGGCCTAATGTCGGCAAGTCATCGCTCCTCAATGCCCTCCTCAGAAAAAACCGCGCGATCGTCACCCCGTTTCCCGGCACCACCCGGGATGTCATCGAAGACAGCTTCCTGCTTTCGGGAGTCCTGGTGAGGGTCCTGGATACGGCGGGTATTCGTCGAAGGCCCGATGCCATCGAATCCCTGGGAATTGAGCTGACTTTTCAGTCAATGAACGAAGCCGACGTGGTGCTATGGCTCATGGACGGCAGCCAACCTCTTACGGAAGAGGACGATACGGTATTCAGCAAGATCGCTTCCCAGCGCTATGTGATGCTCTTAAACAAAATGGACCTGCCAACCAGGGTTTCCATCCGCCAGGTGCAGGAGCGCTATGGTGAAAGCGCTCCGCTTCTCACTCTCTCCGTACTGAATGCCCTTGACATCGAGAAGCTTCGGGATTTTCTGACCGAGACCTTCCTGCGGAATCCCCTGGAAATGGGCCACTCCGCGATCATCCCGAACCTTCGCCACAAGGGCTGCCTGGAGGAGGCGTCAGGGGCGCTCTGCCGGGCCCGGGATTTAGTCAGGGAAGGCAATTACGGGGAATTGGCAAGCATCGAGCTCGGCATCGCCCGCCATCAGCTCGAGGCAATTCTCGGTTGGGTTAAAGATGACGAGGTGCTGGATCGGATCTTTTCGCAGTTTTGCATTGGAAAATAATGCCCCCAGGAAGATCACTCTAGTAATTCTGCACAATCCCCGCTGACGGCTTCCAAATCCAGAAAAACCTCCACCACTTTCGGATCAAGCTGCGTTCCCGCAAGGGATTGAATATGTTCACGCACCGCCTCGGTTGACCACCCATGGCTATAAGGGCGATGCGAACAAAGGGCGTCCCAGACATCCACGACCGCAAAGATCCGGGCCGCCAAAGGGATTTCCTCCCCCTGCAATCCGTGCGGGTACCCGCTTCCATCCCAATGTTCGTGGTGGTAGTAGGGAATATCCAAAGCCGGACGAAGGTAGGCAATGGGGGAGAGGATCTCGTGCGCGTACAGGGGATGTTTGCGCATAATGGCCCATTCCTCCTCGGTCAATGGACCGGGCTTGCATAGAATGCTGTCAGGGATGCCCATCTTGCCGATATCGTGCAACAGGGCCCCCCGGCGAATATGGACGAGCTCTTCTTCGGGAATATCCATCACACGTGCGAGCTTTAAGGTCATCTCCGCAACCCGCTGAGAATGCCCGTCGGTATTTCGGTCGCGCAATTCCAGCGCCCGCGACCAGCCTGCCAGCGACGTGTCGCAGGCTAAAGTCAGATCTTCATGGGCGCGGCGGATTTGCTCTTCCGCCGCTTTGCGCTCGGTGATATCCCGCACGATGAGTTGCACCGCAGATTGGCCCTGTAACGCACAGTGCCCGACAGATATCTCGACCGGAAACGCGTCATCATCCATCCGCATGAAGCTTGTTTCCGTTCGATAAATTCTGTCGGGATTGGCAGCCACCTGATCGAAGAACTTGATGAAGTCTCTCAAATGAGGGCCATGGACAAACCAGCTCACTCTTTTCCCGATCAGGTCGGTCTCCTTCATCCATCTGGAGCATTCGGACGATGGTCGGATTGGCCATTTGAATCGTGCCGTCGCCGCCAATCAGAAGGACCCCATCCGGGGAGAGCTCGATCAGTCGCTCGAATTTAGCACGCTCCTCCAGCAGGCGCCGGTATCGATTGAGGCGCGCGACTGAGGATACCCGCGCGCGCAACTTAAGGGGATCGAATGGTTTGGTAATGAAGTCATCAGCTCCCGCTTTGAGCCCCTCCAGATAAGAATCATAATCGTCGAGTACGGTGATGAGGATGATCGGGACCTCAGCAAGAATCGGGTCAGTGCGCAGCTGACGGCAAAGTTCAAAACCATTCATCCCGGGCATCAACACGTCTGACAGAACGACATCCGGTTGCAGTTCGATCGCTTTTTCCAGCGCTTCGATTCCGTCGGAGGCAGAAATTATTTGATAATCATCATAAGCCAGGAGTTGTTTGAGTAGATAACGCACACCAGGATCGTCATCCACAATCAGGATTGTGCTTTTGATCTTTGTTTGTTGCCCTGGTATTGCCATGCCGAATTCCTCTTCGCGGTTCCAAGTGGACATGCGGGGGCTCTGCGCGACGCTCAGGCCCTGGCGCCAACCATGTCCAACTTCACTCGGTCAATGACTCTATGCCGGGGTTGTTTTATACCTCATGAAGCGGAGGCTTGACAATCGGCCCCCCTGAGATTGTCTCGGGACATCAACCGAAGGCAAAGGGGTGAAGCCCTTGGATCGAGAGCGCTCGAGACAGGCCCCGGAGGACTTCCCTATTGACTGAAACTGTCGAAATCTTCTATATAAAAAAGGTATGTATTTTATGTTTCATTACATTTGTTCAGCAACGATTGAGTCGCGAAGATGAAGCTATCAACGAGAAGCCGATACGGCACCCGGCTGATGCTGGATATGGCCGAGCATCAGGAGGAGGGGCCCATACGGCTTCGGACCATCGCCAAACGCCAGGGCATTCCTGCAAAGTACCTCGAGCAAATTATCATCCCGCTGAAAAAAGCAAGCTACGTGACGAGTGTCAGAGGAAACAAGGGTGGGCACATGTTGGCCAGGCGCGCCCAGGAAATCACCGTGGGGGAAATTGTTGCTCTGCTGGAAGGCGGGCCCAAATTGACCGTCTGCAGCGACCATCCCGAGGCCTGCGAGCGCGCCGCAGCGTGCGTTACCCGTTTGCTCTGGAAAGAAGCTACGGAAGCCATGTACGAGAAACTCAACGCGGTTACCCTTGCCGACTTGGTCACGATGGTTCGAGCGCATGGGAAGGATAAAGTTCTCGGGTGCAGCCGTGACGGAGAGCAGGAATGAAGATTGTTTCCATCGCCATCAGCAGGAAAAAAGGAACACGCAAGACCTGCGTGTCAACCGCACATCTCATCAAGGACCATGGCCTCGAGGGAGATGCTCATGCCGGGCCATGGCACCGCCAGGTGAGCTTCCTTGCCAGTGAGAGTATTGAAAAAGCGCGCCAGGGTGGGCTGGAAGTGACTTTCGGTGACTTTGCCGAAAATATTGCCACCGAAGGGATTGACTGGCTCAAGGTCCCCGTGGGCACGCGGCTCAAACTGGGAGATTCGGCGCTCGTCGAAATCACTCAGATCGGCAAGGAGTGCCACCAGAAGTGCGCCATATACTATCAGGCAGGAGACTGTATCATGCCGCGGGAGGGGATTTTTGCGCGGGTCCTGGAAGAGGGTGCCATCGCTGACGGAGACCCGATAAGCTTTGTTGACTTTGAATCTGTTGGTTGACCGGAGAGAAGATGGCTGATCCAGTTGAAACCGAAGAACTTGTTGAACGTATTCGCACGATCAAGAAAGCCCTGGGAAAAGAGCTGCTCATCCTGACCCACCACTATCAGCGTAAAGAGATCATCGATCTCGGCGATTTTCGTGGGGATTCCTTTGGCCTCTCAAAGAAGGCCGCCGATAACAGCCAGGTCCGGTACATCGTTTTCTGTGGCGTCCATTTCATGGCCGAGAGCGCAGCAATCCTGGCCCAACCACACCAAACGGTCCAAATCCCGGACTACGAAGCCGGCTGCTGGATGGCTGATATGGCCGACAGCCACGATGTTGAAAGGGCGTGGGAAGAGATCGCCGCCATCTCCCCGGGGCAGACCATTGTTCCCCTTGTCTATATGAATTCCGATGCGTTTCTGAAGGCGTTTTGCGGCCGCCATGGCGGCACCGTCTGCACTTCGTCCAACGCCGACCAGGCAATGAAATGGGGATTCAGCGTCGGGCCGAAGATCCTGTTTTTCCCGGACCAGCACCTTGGCCGGAATGTCGGCAATCAAATGGGCCTCAAGCCGGAGGAGATGATCGTCTGGGACCCCAAGCAGCCTTCCGGAGGCAATGCTCCCGAGGACATTGCCAGAGCGCGGCTCATCCTTTGGGATGGCTACTGCCTCGTGCACACCCGCTTCGAGGTGGACCACATCCGGCAGATGCGGGAAAAATTTCCCGAGGCGAAGATTGTGGTGCATCCGGAGTGCACCCAGGAAGTGGTGGCCCTTGCCGACGCCTGCGGGTCTACCAGTTTCATCGTCAATTATGTGAGGAATGCTCCGCCCGGCTCAACCATCATCATCGGCACGGAAATCAACCTGATCCATCGGCTGGCCCAGGTATTTCCGGACAAGAAGGTGCTGGAGCTGCACCGCTCCCTGTGCCCGAATATGTTCAAGATCAACCTGAGAAACCTGCTCTGGACCCTCGAGAACCTCGGGCAGGTCAATGTCGTGACCGTTCCGGACAGCGTAAAGGCCGAGGCCCTGATCAGCCCTCAACCAGATGCTGAAATTGCCGTCGAATACGGTTGATGGTTGAAAAGGTGGTTGATGGTTGATGGTTGAAAGATGGTTGATGGTTGAAAGACGGTTGATGGTTGATGGTGCCTGAACCAGATGCTGAACTTGCTGTCGCATACGGGGTAACGGTCACGCTCCCGTCACGAGCGCGAACCATAAATGGCGAAACTCCGCCCGTTAGAGATGAAAAGGTTTCTTTACCGCGGAGTGCGCAGAGAGCGCAAAGAGCACCCTGGAATGATTAGATTCCTCTGCGATCTCAGCGTGCTCTGCGGTTAATTCCTGAATCCACCAAAATGAAGGTTTTCAGCCTGAACGAGTCTATCTATCAACGGTTAATAGCTCTATTGAAGGAAATGGACGGCGCGCTGGTCGCCTTTTCCGGCGGGGTGGATAGCTCTTTCCTCCTGGCGGCAGCGCACGATGCCCTTGGCGACGCGGTCCTGGCCGCCACGGTCACCTCGCCAATATTTCCGGCCCATGAATTCGAGTGCGCCCAAAAAATCGCGTCCCAACTGGGCGTGCGCTGGACGGCGCTGGCAATGGATGCACTCGACGATGATCAGTTCACGACCAATCCTCCGAATCGCTGCTACGTCTGCAAGAAGAAGCTCTTTTTGCGGTTGATCGAGAAGGCACGCGAAGAAGGCCTGCCGTTCGTCATCGAGGCGACGAATGCCGATGATCTTTCGGATTTCAGGCCGGGCATCGCAGCGCTTCGAGAGCTCGACATCCGCTCGCCTTTCGTCGAGCTGGGAATCAGAAAAGCGGACATCCGGCGGCTGTCCAAAGAACTGGGGCTTGAAAACTGGGACAAACCTTCTTCGGCCTGCCTTGCCTCCCGCATCCCCTATGGAGAAGAGATAACCAGGGAGCGCCTGGAACGCATCGGGAAAGCGGAAGCATCGCTCCATCACCTGGGGTTCCGGCAGGTGCGCGTGCGCGACCATGGTTCGCTTGCCCGGATCGAGCTGGTTCCTGAAGACATCGACCGACTTCTCGGGTCGCCCTTGTGCGACGCAGTCGTGGAAGCCTGCAAAGCGGCCGGATACAATTATGTGACCCTCGACCTTCAGGGCTACCGGACCGGTTCCATGAATGAAACCCTGGAGGCAACTCAGCGTCAGCCATAACAGCCCTTTTTGGTAACCTCGCAATAGTCGCAGGCAACGAGGAACCATCGGGATCTCAGATCGTCATTCCCGCATGCTTCTGGCGGGAATCCAGGTGTCGTTCGCTCCCTGGACTCCCGCCAGAGCTTGTCCCTGCGGGCTTGGGCCGGGGAACATGCGGGGGTCACGACCGGAGGACCTTTTTGGATACGCTCTAAGGGAACACCGCTATGCCATTCATTACTCATCAGGGAATCCGCATCCGCTATGAGGTGCAGGGACAAGGCCCGCCATTGGTACTCCACCACGGGTTTTCCTCGAACCTGGAGGTATGGCTCGCGGCCGGGTATGCGAGAGCCCTCAAGACAGACTACCGGCTCATTTTGATCGACGCCCGCGGCCACGGCGCCAGTGACAAGCCTCACCACCCCGATCGCCTACCGCCTCGAAAATTTGCGGGTGACGTGGTGGCCGTGCTGGATGCCCTCGGCATCGCCAAAGCCCACTACTGGGGCTATTCGATGGGGGCCGTTGTCGGGTACGAAATCATCAGACGTGCTCCCTCCCGCTTCTGCTCGTTCACTTTGGGAGGCCACACTCCCTACGGCCCGCGCACCGAGACCGAAAAGCAGTTCGTGAAGCTCTTTGCGGATAATGTGACCATGGCGCTCGAACAGGGAATGGAGGCTTATGTCGGATTCCTCGAGAAAGCGTCGAGGCCGATCCCACCCGTTGCCAGGAAGCGCCTTCTCGAGAATGACCCTCGGGCGCTCATCGCCATGACCAAGGCGGGCCAGGAGTGGCCGGGCATCGCGGACATTTTGGCCGAGATCACGCTCCCCTGCCTGATCTACGCGGGCGAGGCCGACCCGCTCTATGCCGGCGCCAGAGAAGGCGCCCGCCACATCCCCACCGCAAGGTTCTTCTCCCTGCCGGGACTTGACCATTTCGGAGCACTCTTCGCGAGTGACCTGGTGCTCCCACACGTCAAAAAGTTCCTGGCGGAGGTTGCCTGTGGTTGAGACAGGAGTCAGGAGACAGAAGTCGGAAGACAGGAGTACAGGAGTCAGAAGTCAGGAGTCAGAAGGCGGAGGGCTGAAGTCGGTGGTTGGGAGCTCGTACATCTCGGCATAAGCAGCCATCTATACAGCGAGCGAACCGGTCGAAATCCGTAGCGGTTTTGGTGGGCACGATAAAGCTGTGCCCACCCTACGATTTTCGCCGCCCTGAGTGGCACTGTAGGGTGGGCGCGTCTTTTTGCGCCCACCGAAACTGCACAGGGACATTCGCCATCCTGTACTGGAATGTGGAAGGTGGTAGACGGAAATCAGAAGCACGGATAAGAGGCTTGTCCGAATGCGATTGGGAAGGGCGATCACCATGAAAACAGCACTCGTCTTGATAGACATCCAGAATGACTACTTCCCTGGTGGACCAATGGAACTGGAAGGCAGTGTCGAAGCCGGCCAGCGGGCACGGGAACTGCTCTCCGCCTTTCGCCGGAGGGCGCTGCCTTTGGTCCATGTTCAACATATTTCCACCCGCCCCGGCGCGACGTTCTTTCTGCCCGAAACGGACGGGGTGAAGATCCATGAACAGGTGCAGCCGCTGGCAGAGGAAGTCATCGTCCAGAAACATTATCCCAACAGTTTCCGCGATACCGGTCTGCTGGCTTATCTTCAAGGTGAGGAGGTCAAACGCCTCGTTATCTGTGGGATGATGACCCACATGTGTGTTGACGCCACCACGAGAGCGGCCTTTGATTATGGCTTTGAATGCCTGGTGGCCGAAGATGCCTGCGCCACCAGGACCCTGCTCCACAGGGGCCAGAGCATCCCAGCCCGGCAGGTGCATCTTGCTTTTCTGGCAGCACTGAATGCCGTGTATGCAAAGGTATTGAGCACCGAAGAGATCATTTCTCAATTGTCGTCATAAGATAGGAAAGGTCATGTCGGAAGCCATCCGCGAAGCCTGAAAATGACCACCAGGTCTCATTTCGGTTCCTTGCTGACCACTGGCGACTGGTGACTGGCTAACCACAGATCACTAGCCACTTTCCACTAGCCACTTTTCTCTGGATTAGATCATGTCCTATATAATCCGCGAAGCAACCCCTTGGAGATCCCAAAACTGGTCGAGATCATCAGGACCTCCTTCCAGGACGTTGCCCTTCGCTTCGGCCTGACGGCAGCGAACTGCCCGAAGCACCCCTCCAACTGCCAGGCGACCTGGATTACGAGCGCCCTGGAGAAGGGCGCCCGCTATTTCGTGCTCGATGCCGAAGGCATTTCGTGCGGGTGTGTGGCACTCGAACAGGCAAGCCCTGAGGTCTGCTATCTCGAGCGGCTCGCTGTGCTCCCTCCCCAAAGACGTCGAGGCTACGGAAAGGCGCTCGTCGACCGTGTTCTGCACGAAGCGAAGGAACTCGGCGCCCAACGTGTCGACATCGGGATCATCGCGGACCACACCGAATTGAGGGAATGGTATCGGAAGATCGGCTTCGTTGAACAAAAAACGGCTACCTTCCCTCATTTGCCTTTTCGGGTGCTTTTCATGTCACTGGCACTCCCTGCCGCGGGGTAACCACCTTTAGAGGGTGTCCCAAAACCCTCAACAAGTGCCATTATGATGACACCCGCTGGGTGATTACCCCTGGACCGACATAAGGCATCAAAAGTCTAAATCGTCATTCCCGCAGGCTTCAAGCGGGAATCCAGAGCTTTTGATCCCTGCCTCCCGCCAAGACTGGTTGCCGGGTGGCGGATGATGCAATGCCCTGAAAGGGCTTTATAACATAGCCCAGGGTCAGCGATAGCGTCACCCTGGGGTGGACAAGCCCAATACGATTTTCCTTACCCTGAAAGGGTTACATAAAACATACGTAGAATGATTTATGTACCCTTTCAGGGTAGATATAGGTGTTGTGCTTGCCCCCAGGGTGGCGCTGTTGCTGACCCTGGGCTATTTTATGAGCCCTTTCAGGGCATTTCTTGATCATATGTGATTACCCACGGACCGACATAAGGCATGCAAAGGTCCAAAATCGTCGTTCCCGCTGCCCTCATTGTCATTCCCGCATGAGCCCCTCATCGTCATTCCCGCATGCTTCAGCGGGAATCCAGGTAGCTTTGATCCCTGGCCCCCGCCAAGGCTTGTCGCCGCAGCTTAGGGTGGAGCATGTGGGGGTGACGATCGGAGGACCTTTTAGACACTCTCTAAGGTGCAGCACCTCTCGGACCCGATCAAGCAATATTTTCGGCCTCTGCTCGCTTCCAGCCGTGCTGGAGCCATTTTCAGCTTGCAACCGTATCGCTCCCCAAGTAGAATTTCGGCGGTCTTATTCAGGTTTTTGTCATCTATCGCTTTGTCAACCGGTCTTTGCTATGGCCATATTGAGTCTTTCCAGCTCCGAAGATGGACAGGTATCTGGTGCAGTGTTTTGCGGTTACCCGATTTCAATTGTCTTCAACCCCATCTCATTATCCAACCTTATTTGGATAGTGTGGAAATATCAACTATTGGAAATATTTACTAATAACCAGGCCAGAATGGAAAATACGGAAATTTTTCACCTCAAACAATTGTTGCCATCCGCTTCGCGGCAGGCAACGCCGAGCTGAAACCAGGATCGATGAATACGAATGATCATGCTACTCAGGAATCGCGCCGGGCGGACGAAGAGTTGCGGAAGAAGCTGCCGCCGGGCGTGAAGCTGCTCCACATGCTCAAAGGTCACAAGGACGTGGTCTTAAGCATGGCGTTTGATCCGCAGGGCAGGATGTTAGCCAGCGGGAGTGCTGACAGCACAGTAAAGCTTTGGGAGG
>CAWEHK010000045.1:0-38605 GCA_963808625.1 uncultured delta proteobacterium | reverse complement strand
GAAATGTAGTAAAAGTGACGGTTTAAAAATGCTCATGGAAATATAGAGGCAGCCGCTGGCGCCCCTTATCTTCTTGGGCGCCGGCGGCAGTGAAATGTCTGGAATTAGGGTTCAATCTGACCTTTCATGCGATAGCTTTTGCCCTCGATCAAGATCGTCTCAGCATGATGGAGGAGGCGATCGAGGATGGCCGCGGTCAAGGTGGAATCGTTGTTGAAGATCTGGGGCCAGTGTTTGAAGGCCCGGTTCGAGGTGATGGCCAGGGACCCTTGTTCATAGCGCAAACTGATGATCTGGAAGAGGAGATCGGCGCCGCGCTTATCGATGGGGAGATACCCGAGCTCGTTGAGGATCAACAAAGTTGGTGCGAGATACTTTTTGAGCTCAGCTTTCAGGCGATTAGCTTCCTGCGCCAGGGAGAGGGTGTTGATTACATCGATGGCGGAGGCGAAGAGGACGGATTTACCTTGGCGACAGGCGGCATAGCCGAGGGCGGTGGCAAGATGAGTTTTTCCAAGGCCCACCCCTCCCAGGAAGATAACATTGGCTTTTTCATCAAGGAATTTGAGGCGAAAGAGGTTCTGAACGGTCGCCCGGTTGATGAGAGTGGGCCAATTCCATCGGAACTGCTCAAGGGTTTTGATGACGGGGAAGCGAGCGTTTCGAATTTTCCTCTCAATGGCGCGGTCATGGCGCAAAGCTGCCTCGCCATCGGCAAGGGCTGCAAGATAGTCGATGTGGGACCAGGCTTTATGGGCAGCCTGGTTGGCGAGGGTCTCGAAGTTATGGTGCATGTAGGAGAGCTTGAGGAGCTTTAAATGGTCCTCCAGGTCGGGTTTGTTTTTCTTTGGGTCGAGAATGGTTTTGTCTTCGTCCATAACATCTACTCCTCAGGTTGTACTTGGGTTTTGTTTTGATAAACGGAGAGATCGGGTTGCTCGACATCAAGGTCAAGGAGATCTTCTCTCCGGGTGAGATGGAGTGCGCCGGGCTCGGGGAGACGCCTTGAGCGCTGTTCGCAAAGATTGGCGATGTACTCGGAGGAGAAGGCTTGAAAGTGGAAGGCGTCCTCCATGGCCCTGGCCACTGAATCGGCGCCATACACTTCGCTTAGCGCCACGATTTTGTGCAAGTGATGGGAGGGGTTGAGGCGCTTTTTTTCAAGCTCGCGGTAATAGTCCTGGGCCCTTGGAGAAAGGGCGAGGAAGCGCATGAAGATCTTTTGGGCGCGAGCCTTTCGGCGTTGGGCGATCAACTCCTTGGGATGGTCCGGGTCTTCAATGTCCTTATTCCTGTCATAGGACCTGGAATGGCGAGCGATGAGTCGGCCGTCATGATAGATGCAGATCCTGTCGGGATAGGATTTGAGAGTGAGGCGAGCCCCGGCATATTCAGCGGGCACGGAGTAGTGGTTGGCGTCAACCGTCACGCGAAATTGAGAGGAAGCTCTGACCTCCTTGATAACGCCGATGTCGTAAGGGTGGTGAGGAAGGGGAAGGAGGGAGTTTTTTTCTTCTTCGAACATATCGATGGGCTTTCTTCTGGTTTCCCCATGGATACGGACATTGGCAACGGTGTTGAGCCATTGGGCGGCGGCCGGATTGATGGCGTCAAAAATGGGGAGGTCGAGCCCTGCCAGGAAATTCTTCTTAACATAACCGACGCCGTTTTCGACGCGTCCTTTCTCGTTGCCTTTGCCCACCCCACAAGGGGAGATGGTGAAGCCATAGTGATTGGCAAAGTCGAGGTAGGTGGGGTTGAAGAGGGGAGCATGGCCGATAATGCGTTTGAGTACGGCGGATTTCAAATTGTCGACCATGATTTTCCTGGGTGCCGAGCCAAAAGCGGTAAAGGCGTTTTGATGGCAGGCAAGGAAGTGCTCCATGGTCTGCGATACGGTAAATTCCAGGTACATCCTCCGGCTGTAGCAAAGGACCATGACAAAGAAGCTGAGCCGTCGTTCGGATTCACCCACGCGAATGGAGCGATAGGAGCCCCAGTCGACCTGGGCGCACTCACCGGGGGCAAAGGCAAGTTTGAGGAAGGGCTGGGCACGCCGTGGCCGGACCTTGCGCACATACTCTTTGACGATAGTGTAGGCGCCGTCATAGCCCTCATCCCGAATTCGCTGAAGGACCTGGGCGGCGGAATAGGGATGCGCTTCGAGCATGCGGAGAATGGAGTCTTTAAAGGGGTCGAGCTTACTCGCCCTCGGCAACGAGGACTTTCGCTGGCGGAAGCGTTTTTCTCGCAGCCACTTGTGGACGGTGCGCGGATCGAGTCCGATCTGTTCCGCGATTTGGGTGGGCTTGAGGCCTTCCTGCTCATAGTAGTTTTTGATTTTTGTGTAAAGTTCAAAGTCGATCATTGGGCGCCTCCCATCATTTGTTTGAAGATCTGGGCAAGAGCCATGGGTTTATCAAGTGGCGTGCGGGCAGGAGCTGACAGGAGGGTCCGCGGCTCGAGTGAAAGCACCTGATAGAGGGGCTTGCGATAGGCGATAAGCTCGGCCCTGATGAGATTGTTGCGGGCTTGGTCCAGCATGAGTGAGTCCATAGTGAGACACGCCATGATGGCAGCGTCGGAATAGTAACTGAGCCCCTGAGCATCGGCTACGGTGATCAAAAAGAGGTAGAGGGCGGCGGCCGGATGGGTGATGGCTTCAAGGTGGCGGTCACGGACCAGACGGTGATCCACCCAGCTGAACTGGCTGGGGACCTTTCTGATCCGCTCGGAACAAATGGGACGCTTGTGGATCATAACCTTCTCCTTTGATTTGAGTTGAACCATTGAGAATATCGGCGCCCAATTGTTGCAAACGGTGAGCGGTGAGGGCGATGTGATCTTGTAACGCAGATCCGGTTAAATGAGCGATCAGCCCAATGACCACAAGGGTTTGCGAGTTTAAGAGATCTTGTAACGGTGGTTTGGGCAAAGGTGTCTCAAGTGATGGAATTTGCGATGTTTTCTCGATTAAGAGATCTTGTAACGGTTCTTCCTTTCCGGTGGTCTTGGGCCGCCAATAGCCGGGATGGGACCGGCGCCACTCCCGCACCCGCTGAACATTCTCAGGTCCCCGGAAGTGGTCCCGGTTTTCCTCCTTCATCAGCCACTTCTTTTGGCTGTTCGCCTTGCTGGCCTTTCGGCATTCGGGTTTGGAACAGTAATCCTGATGCCAGGCATTGCGGTGGTCCGGGGGAAAGAAATCGTGACAGTTCTTGCACTTGCGCTTTCTGATGGGTTTTGCCATCGACCTGTCCTTCGTGTTCAAAAATCAGGTCAATAGCGAGGTCTTCGGTAGAAAACACCAAGCAAAGAAGATACGAAGAAGAAATGAAGGAGAAACAAGAATTTTATGTGGATGCTTTGGAAGAAAATACAGCTATGGCGACCGACATCTTCAGTGCGCCGCTTTTAACGCAGTTTCAGATCACCGCTGACAAAAGGTGATATTGCCACTTCTTGTGGATGATCTCATACGGGAAATACCCCAACTCCACCCAACTGCCCGTCTTTTCGTTCACACCTCCACTGGTCATGATGATGTGAACATGTGGATTGTAGTGACCCGACCGGCCATGGGTTTGAACTACCACTATTCCTCCGATCTTCACTTGCTGACGCACTGCCACGCTCACCACATCCTCAAGACATCCATAACCACAGCGCATTAATGCCGAAAGAAGCTTCCCTTCATGTCGATCCCATAGAATGTCATCCGAAGTTGTTCCGGAACCGTCAGAATCATGTGACGGTATCTCACTCCAGCCTGAAGAACACCGCTCACTTCCGCTACAAAATCATCCGTGTATCCCTTAGAACACGAAAGACAAAAACAACTCTTGCAGGTGAAACACACCCGCCGAAGATCCTTCCCTCAACGGGTGCACAAGTACTCACTATATCCACCCTCCTCTTTTCCACATCCCAGCATCTTCCCCACTACTTCATCGTAATATTGCGTGCCATATCCCTGATGACACTCCTTGAACTCTCCCCAATGATCCTCGAATATCTGACGGAAAGTATCCCGATCAACTCCCGACACTCACTCCCTCTCACTTTTGGTCCCACTCTTCTTACTATCACAATCCCTCTGATATCATTGGAGAAAAAATGCAAATTCCTATACTATCAAGTTAACCCTGATCGGTCTTCTCTTGTGTTCTTCCCTTTGGATGAACGCGTTGTTCTGCCGGCAGGCCTTCGCGCTCATCGGAGACAGTGAGCAAGCCTTCGGCCTGGACGGAAGTCTTCGCACCCTCTTTTTCCTGCTCAATCTGGGCCAAACCGTTCCTTTGTCCGGGCAACACAATCTCGATGTCCTCTCTCAGACCATTCTCCGGCTGACGGCCACCGGCAAACCCACCAAATCGCTCTCCTACGAAATCCATCTGGTCCAGAGCGACACCTTTTCCACGGAGAGGATCACCGGAGGCAATCCGCTCACTTTTGGGAACACGAACACCGGAAACGTCTACCGCTACCGCGCTCTGGACGCCAATTGGAACTTCGTCGAGCAGGATCAAACCCTTTGTACGCTCGTCTTCGATCGTTTCAACATCAAGAAGGCCTTCGACTGGGGCGACGTCACTACGGGACGCCAGGCGATCACCTTTGGCAAGACTTATTTTTGGAATCCTCTGGATGTGTTCTTTCCCTTCGGCGCCAGCCAGTTTGACCGGGATTACAAACCCGGCGTCGATGCGCTGAGAGTGGACATCCCCTTTGGCCGGTTCTCGGGACTCAACCTGGTCGGCTCGGCGGGACCGACGATAAGCATCGCGCCGGGCCAACAAACCGGCAACTATCCTCGGGATGCCACGTGGTATGGTTCCGCCTTGATGGGAAGACTGTTCGCCAACGTGTCGGGGTGGGATTTTTCTCTGCAGGCTGGCAAAATCTTTGGAGGTTTTCAGGTGGGAGGAGGAGCCGTCGGGGATGTGGGTCCCATCCAGATTCGAACGGAACTGGCGCAATTTATTGCCATGCCGAGCGATCCCCTGCCCGCTCCCCTGACCGGCGACCTGGTCAAAAGCAACTTCCAGGGAGTCCTTGGCTTCGGGCACCGCTTTGAAAACAGCCTCAGTCTGGATCTCGAATATTTTTACAACGGCATGGGAGACCCCAATAACCTGAACGCCGCCCTGGTGCGCTCGCAGTTCGGGTCAAGCCTGCAGCTGAGCCGGAACCTGGTGGGGTTATCGGCGCAGTATCAATTCACCCCCCTTGTGGTCGGACAGCTGGGGACGATCGCTTCGCTCTCGGATGGGTCGCTTCAGCTGCAGCCCTTGACGACCATTTCGCTTTCCAACGAAATGGATCTCCTCTTCGGGGCGATGATCGGTTTTGGTCCAAAGCCAAAGATAGACACCGGGCTTGCGTTGAACATAGAAAGCGAGTTCGGGACGCTCCCCGATGGCCTGTTCTTCGAATGGAAGTGGTACTTCTAGCATTTGAAACGACTTTTGTACCTTTGCGGCCGAGTTCTCCAATCATCGTTTTGTGGATCTGAAGCGGGAGAATGCCTTGACGCTTGAATGGGATTAACCCGAGCCCCTCTTGATCTTCTTCTCTTCCATGTCCGAAAACGGCGCGACTTCGGTTCCGCAGGCCGTTATATTTTATTACGGTTAAGGCGGCGAGTACCATTGCCGGCCGCTTCGCCGAGGCTTTCGGAGAGCGGGTCCAAACCCCCTTTCAGGAGATCCGCCTCCTCTTCCCGAAGCCCCGAAGAATCGCTGGGTGCAGCGTCTCAAGGATCGCCGAACTGGGCATCGTCTCCCAAAGGGCAAAATCCATCATTGCCCTGGCTCGGGCGGTCGCAGACGGCGCCCTCTGCCTTGAGCCCGGCGGCGACGTCGAGGAGACGCTGAAGGCTCTGATGAACCTTCTGGGCGCCAGGGTCTGGACCGCTCAATATGTGGCAATGCGAGCGCTCGCCTGGCCCGACGCTTTTCCCCACACCGACTACGGTGTGATGAAAGCCATGAATGAAAGGAGTCCAGCCAAGGTGCTGGCCGCGGCAGAGAAGTGGAGGCGCTGGCGGGCCTATGCGGCAATGCACCTCTTGTCATACGCCCACGCAATTTCCTTCGGATACATCACAGTTCAAGCCCAACAAGAGATTGACGACTGGAGGCTCCTGGAAGGCCGAGAATCCGAGGCTGGAGAACAGACAGCCGCCCCATTAGAGAATGAGGCGGCTCATAGCATATGTCCGGCTGTAGGATCGTCTTCTCAGAGCCATCCCATGCTTTCGGCTTGAGCTTTTATTTTTTTGTTAAACTCTGCCCTTCTTAAGAAGAAACCTTCCGGATCGAGCTCTCTAATGATTCTTAGCTGTTCTTCCGTCGGCGGTTCGGTCTCCCGCACAATCGGCGATATCTCCAGGTCCCAGTTTACGTTTTCTTTTATTGAATCTACCGTTATCCCGGGATGATGGGTCTCCAGATACATCTCTTTTGTGTTCGGACTGAACCTGAACACCCCTCTCGTAGAAATAACGGCAGCAGGCCCCGTTCCTTCCGGTAATCCCTCCTCGTATCGACTGTTTCCACCGCTCAGAAACCCGGGAGTTGTGACATAGTCGCATTTCTCGACAAAGCGACGCTTTTCATGAACCATAACGATTAAGCTTCTCTTGGCAAAGGCCCCGAAGTCGTGCGCTCCTCCGCTTCCCGGGAACCTGACAGATGGTTTGAGATAATTCCCAAAGCACGTAGAATTCAAATTGCCGTACATATCGACCTGGGCTCCGCCTACAAAGCCTATATCAATAAAACCTCTTTGCAGAAAAAGAGTCATGATGTCCGTCAATTGCCCGGCGAAAATCGCTCTCGGTACCAGATCAGGATCGACAACACTGAACGGCGTCCTCGATGGTGAAGAATCAAATGACCCTGTTTCATAAGCCATTTTACAGTTAGGAGCATGGGTTCTCTTTGCCAGCATGGCTCCGAGGAGGGGTAGCCCCACACCAATCAAGACTCTTTCTCCATCTTTTATTTCCCTGGCACAGGCGGTAATCATCAGCTCGGGCAGCGTATAATCTTTTGCATAGATGTTGTCGCTCATAGCTCTCCCTCCTATAGATCCATGTTCATTGTGTCAAAGGGATAGGTGCCGTAGTTTATCGGATCGCTGTAGAATGGTTGCGGTTTCAGCCTCATCAGCCGCTTATATCCAAACTTCTCGATGTAATGGGCAATGTATCCTGCCCTGTCTTGAACACCATAGACCCATTCATCCATGAACTGTTTGAATTTGTTATCATCATCAGCTACAAAGTTTGCATACATATATCTGAACCAACGGTCATCATCGTGGAACCCGAATAAATGCCCAGGGTGAGCACCCCATGGTTCATGGACGATCGCCGCCACCCTGAAGCCGGGCACAAGAGTCAGTTCCGGATTTCGTCTTATCGTCTCCGTATCAACAATTTCCTCCACGCTTGCAATAATCGTCTTACCGGCGAGTGTTCCCCACTTTGCCGAGAAAACGGAGCCCCATGTCTGAACGTTTCCCTCTCTGTCCGCACGCTGACAATGGATGATGGAGACATCGGGATTTATGCCTGAGATAAGAGTCACCTTCTGCCCGGTGAATGGACAGTTCATGTGTTTCAGTTTGTTCTCTCCGAGAAATGTGCTGATTTCATTGATAGAAGAGCCCTTCTGGGAGAGTATCGGCATAAAGGGGATACCCATTGCGCCGGCCATCAACTTGGATGTGAGCCCGAAATTCGAGTAATCCTCTACCTCTACCAAACCCTTTTCGACAGCTCTTCGAAAACGGTATCCCGTTCCAAACGCTTCGTTGGCCGACCAGGACAGAATGAGTCTCCTCGCGCATCCCGCGCCAATCATCTGATCGAAAATCTCTCCTGGGGAACTCTCAATCAAAGTGAGGTTCTTTTTGCCCTGTCTGATGATCTCGTGGGCGGCAGCGGCAGCATGGTTGGCCCAGACGGCACTGATGTAAAGCGTCATCCCGTCCTTAACGAACTTTGAAATTGCCTCCTGCATCGTCATGATTTTAGATTCTTCGGTCATGCTTATCCCCCTTTCTCCGGTTTGATTGCCATCAGGGTTCATCAAAATATCCCGGCGACTTAACGCTGTTTCTCACCTCCTTCCAAAAACAAGTGACTTGATAAACAGGGATGCTTGAATCGGATATGTTTAAGGTCCGTACACCCGGCAGGGCAAACTCCCTTTCCTCAGAAACTCCGAGTAATTATGCCTCAACATCGGCTAAGAAGGCGCTGATTTCCTCGAAGACAATCAGTAACGCCTCAGCCCGGGTTAAGGTTTGGTGACCAAGGGACTCGGCCACCTCTGCCGGCAGAACAGACTGACATTTCACAGCAATACTTCCGAATGAGCCATTGTGAGGCCCAATCGGCCCACGCTAATGACTTTGCCAAGGCATGTCGAACTTGGACTTAGCGCCCTTCGGGCGGACTTTTGATCCCGGTGTATTGCATAGTCTCCCGGTTACAGCCAGGACACCCAATAACAGGCATAACTACTTCTCTTCCCTCAAACTCGGCAAAGCCAAGCTCGAAATCGATGATCGCCTCGTTGACCCACACTTCACACCCGCACAGGGAACAGCGATAATTGTACTCCTCCGGAGGGGGGCCAAAGGGAATATCCTCCCCATCCTGAAGTTCCATCTCTGTTCTTAGCGATTCTTTCGTATTTGCCCGCTTTGAGGTTTTCCCACTCATCGTAGATCGTCCCGTACTTGGGGTGCCATATCTTCCAGAGATCCATCTCCCGACCACAGAATCTGCAAATCAGCGGATCTCGACCGCTCATCTCCTGGAACCTTTCACGATACTTCTTGGATGCAACCACCTCATAAGTACCCTTGATAACTCGCCCTACCCTACGTAATCCTTCCCTAATCACCTCCACCCATTTCTTGAAGGTCTTCGTTGCTTGCAGACCATAGTAGCGGAGCCGCTGAAATCCTTTCGGAAAAATATGTTGAACCATCCGTCCAATGAAGGTCATCACGTTGACCGTGACCACTTCTTTTTTCTTTGTCTGGTGATCCTTGTACCAGTACGTCACTTCCTGACCGGTGTAGCCCATGATCCGTCTTACGGCTATCGGAGGAGAGGCAACATATTTGGCCAGGTATTTGGCCAAGCCTCGGCATTGCTCTGGAACTTTTCCTTTGGTCACATGGGCAACAAGTCCTCTCGGGTACTTCTTCCAGAGAGCATCAATCAAGGACCTCATCTCCGTCGTTGGAACCATCTCCTTAAGCATCTTAAAGAGATGATATTGCCACTTCTTGTGGATGATCTCATACGGAAAATACCCCAACTCCACCCACTTACCCGTCTCTTCGTTGACCCCTCCACTGCTCATGATAATGTGAAGATGCGGATTATAGTGCCCAGACCGACCATGAGTTTGCACCACACCGATCGCTCCAATCTTCACCTGCTGCCTCACCGCGCAGCTCACCACATCTTCAAGGCACTCATACCCACAACGCATCAGTGCCGACAAGAGCTTCCCCTCATGCCGATCTCGATAGAAGATAATCCGTTGTTGCTCAGGAACCGTCAGGATCATATGACGGTATCTCACTCCAGGCTGCAATACACGGCTGACCTGCGCCACAAAATCATCCGTGTATCCTTTGCAACACGACAAACAAAAGCAACTCTTACAGGTAAAGGCAATCCGCCGCATATCCTTCCCGCAACAGGTGCACAGGTATTCGCTGTATCCTCCCGCTTCCTTTCCACAACCCAACATCTTTTGCACCACCTCTTCGTAATACCCTCCAGCATACGGCGGATGGCGCTCTTTGAACTCGATCCAATGTTCCTCGAATATCTGACGGAAGATGTTCCGATCAATCGCTTCTACCCTCTCCCCCTACTCTCGGTCCACCTACCTTTCTATCATGACTCAATTGATTTCATTGAGGAAAAATGCAAATTCCTATACTATCGAGTTATGAAAAGATTATGAATGGGGTGGTGATGAAAGGATAATATCCCGCACTCGAACAAAGCCGGTATCGGTTGAAAAGAAATCGCGGTGTGCTTAGAATAAGGCGCGTAGGAAAGGTCGCCGCAGGCGTCGGTCGTTCCCGGCTTGTCGACCGTTGACAATAATTGTCCAAGCGATGTCCCCGCCCAGCCAAAGGAAGAGTGGATGGCGTTGTTGAATATTTGTACGTATCCTGACCAAATCTTACGGATGAAGGCTTCCCCGGTGAGGGTCTTTGACCGGAATCTCTGCAAATTGGTAGAAGATATGGCAGAGACCATGTATAATGCTCCTGGAATCGGCTTGGCTGCGAACCAGGTGGGCGAGCCGCAACAGGTGCTGGTCATCGATCTCCAAAAACCCGATTACGAACACGGTCTTATTGTCCTGATCAATCCTCAAGTCGTTGCCGCTGGAGGGGAGATAACCTATGAGGAGGGATGCCTGAGTGTTCCCGAGTTCTTTGCGGTGGTGAAGCGGTTTGACCAAATCACCGTGCGTGGGGTTGATGAGAATCAGGACCCCGTGGAAATTCAGGCGTCCGGTCTGCTCGCCATTGCCTTGCAGCACGAAATGGACCACCTGAATGGGAAGCTGTTTATCGATCACATCGGGTCCATTTCGAAGGATATCTTTATCAGGAAATGGAAGAAAAAGCAGCGAGAGGCAAAGCCATAAATCCCGAACTGCCGAGCCTGATTTTCCTGGGAACGCCGGAATTCGCCTTACCCTCGCTGAAGAGGCTGGTGAGGGCGCAGGCTTCGATCCTTTTGGTGGTTACTCAGCCCGATCGTCCTCGCGGTCGCGGCAAAAAGCTTGGTGCGCCTCCTGTCAAAGTGGTGGCGGAAGCATTCGGGATCCCGGTATATCAACCAGTGCGGCTGAAGGACAATGATGCGATCGAGCACGTTCGCAGCTACCGAGCGGAATGTGCCATCGTGGTGGCATATGGTCAGATATTATCACGAACGTTTCTCGACGCCTTTGCGCTCGGAACGCTGAATGTCCACGCCTCGCTGTTGCCTTCCTATCGCGGTGCGGCCCCGATTCAGCGCTGTCTTCTCGCTGGGGAAGCCCGGACCGGTGTAACGATTATGCTGCTGGATGCCGGGATGGACACGGGCCCGATCCTTACCCAACAGGAGGTTCCGCTCGAAGAAGACGAGACTTTTGGCAGTTTGCACGACAAGATGGCGCAGGTGGGGGCCGATCTTCTGCTGGAAACGCTGAAGCAATGGCAGGCCGGGCGTGTTGTACCGGTGCCCCAGGAAGATCGGCTGGCAACGTACGCCCCTCCTCTGATCAAGGCGGAAGGGCGCCTTATCTGGGAGGCACCCGCGCATCGGATTGTCGATACCATCCGGGCCTTCGACCCGTTGCCCGGGGCCTACGGGTTTCTACGGGGAGAGCGCTTGAAATTCTTTCAGGCGGGGCTCCTGTCGTGGAAAGGTGAGGGCAGGGCAGGGGAGATTGTCGGCTGCACCGAAAGAGGCCTGGTAGTCCTCGGTGGTGACGGTCAGGGTCTCGTCATTGGTCAATTGCAATTGGAAGGTCAACGCCGCCTGAAAGCGGCGGAATTCCTCCGGGGACATACCATGCCCGCTGGGTCTTTGCTCGAATGATGGGCGCAAGGCGACGGTTCACATTTCCTAAGAACTCTCACTCTTGTTATGTCACGTAACCAGGCAGATCATTTAGAACCCTCCAGGACAGACCGGCGAGAATTAACCCTGGTTGGCCTTCTCGGGTTGACCGCCATAATCGTTGCGACGATCCTCGCCATCTTTTATGTGGTTCCCTATTACGGATTCGCGCGCATCAACACGCAGCTCCCCTGGATCATGGGCCTCATCATTGCAACCCTGGGGGGCCTGGTGCTGTTGGCCCTTGGGCTGCTCATTGCCGTCACTCTCCTCGGTCATGATGTGCCGTTTTCGCGACCGCTTCGCAGCATTGCCACCAAGGCCCTGCTTCCCGTCCTCGTTGTGGTGGGCAAGCTTGTCGGGCTCCGTCGAGAGGAGGTGCAGCATGCCTTTGTGGCCGTGAATAACGAGCTCGTCATGGCCCAATGTCGGAACGGACATCCTCCCCACAAGATCCTGCTCCTCATGCCCCACTGTTTGCAGGACAGCGAATGCACCGTGAAGATCACACATCGGGTGGAAAACTGCAAAGGCTGTGGCAAATGCCCGATCAAGGACCTGCTGGAGATGTCCACCAGCTACGGGGTTGACCTTGCGGTAGCTACCGGCGGCACCATTGCCCGCCGCATTGTCATTGAGAAACGCCCGGACCTGATCATTGCCGTCGCCTGCGAACGGGATTTGACGAGCGGCATTCAGGACACGACCCCTCTGCCCGTCTATGGGATCTTTAATGAACGCCCCTTCGGACCCTGCCTCAATACCCGGGTCGCCCTCGATCGCGTTGACGCCGTGCTCCGGGAAATCGCCTCCATGAAACAGGAAGGACCATGATCAACGCCAGACAGTTGGCTTATCAGGTCCTCCTCAATCTCGAAAAACAGGCCTCCTACCCCGATCGTCTCATTCGCGCGGCGCTGCAGCGTCATGCCGGCCTCAGGGAGGAAGATCGCGCCCTGCTCACGGAACTGGTTTATGGCGTCCTGCGATGGCGGGGACTCCTCGACTGGCATGTGGACCAACTGAGCCGCGTTGAGCGCCGTAAAATCGCGCCCGAGATCGGTATCCTGCTGCGCCTGGCGCTCTATCAGGTCCTCTATCTCGACCGCGTTCCCGACCATGCGGCGGTAAACGAGACCGTGAAAATCGCCAAGTCCACGCAACCTCCATATCTCGTTCGCTTCGTGAATGCTATTCTGCGCGAAGCCATCCGCCGCGAGGGCAAATGGGAATGGCCTTCACCGGAGACGGCACCGGACGAGCACCTGGCGATCACCACTTCACATCCGCGTTGGTTTGTGCGCAGGTGTTTGGATGAATTCGATTTCGACGAAACCCGGTCCTTTTGTCAGGCGAGCAACACCGTCGCGCCCATGGTGTTGCGCGTCAACACCCACCGCGCTTCTGCCGGTGAAGTGGTGGAATTTTTACAGGGGAAAGGTTTGAAGGCTGAACCTTCTCCCTATCTGGCGACTGCCGTCCGGCTCTCCGGAATTCGCCAGGATATTACGCAACTATCCATCTATAAGAATGGGTGGATCCATGTTCAGGATGAAGCCTCGCAGCTCATCTCCGTGGTCCTCGACCCCCAGCCGGGAGAGCGCATTCTGGATATCTGCGCCGGGTTTGGTGGCAAATCCACCCATATCGGAGGCCTGATGCAAAACGACGGGGAGATCGTCGCCGTCGATCAGTCTTCCTGGAAGCTTCAGGAGTTGCAGCAGAACGCCCGCAGACAGGGCATCGGCATCATCAGGACTCTCGCGAGCGATGCCCTGGAACTGCGGCCTGAAATCTTGGGAAGCTTTGACCGGGTGCTCCTGGACGCGCCCTGCAGCGGTTTCGGGACCCTGCGCCGAAAACCCGACATCAAATGGCGCCGCCACCTCAAAGACCCTTACCGCTTTTCTCAGCTTCAAAAGCAGCTACTGGAACACGCGTCGCTCTTTGTGAAACCTAATGGGGTGCTTGTTTATGCTACCTGCACGGTCTTTGCGGAGGAAGACGAGGGGGTGGCCGAAGGCTTTTGCCGGCGCCATCAAGGCTGGAATTTGGAATCGGCAGCAGAATTCCTCCCCGACCGTTGCCGCCAGATGCTTAAAGGAAGTTTCTTCAGGTCATGGCCCCATCGCCACGGCGTGGACGGGTTCTTCGCCGCCCGCTGGCGCCGAATAATGTGACATCTTCCTGTTGCGGCCACAAGAGCGTGTCAGGGAGAAGAAACTTTCCACGGTGTATCAATTTGTTAGCTTTGTCAGCCCCCGGCTTCTTGGCTGCGCTGTCCTGCTGGCTGCCTTCCCTGCCCTCTTGGCAAGCAGTTCACGTACGACAGGGATCAAGTCCTTGGGAATCTCCAGGAATGTCTGTGATGAATCCTCGCATGCAGCCTCGTCCTCTGCTATGGCCTCCTCTTCAGACCCGTCATGCCTGTAATGGTGGGGCAAATCTGTTCTCCGGGCCAATATAGAAGCGAATTTTCAGCTGAACTCTTGCTACTGTGGGGTGTAAGACCTGGCCTGGAAATCCGGTATGGCACGCCGCATGAACTCGTCGAAAAGAGGTACGGTAAAGGCCATGTCGCCATGAGTGGGGCTGTAGATCATGCCCTTCTTGATCAATTTTGCCCGAACCGGACCGAGGCTGGTGACCTTGACGCCGAGGACTGACGCGATATCGCCGGACCGGTGAGCACCTGGGCCGAGCTCGGCCATAGCCCGCAGATAGTTCTTCTCTCCTGGCGTGAGTCGGTCAAAACGCACACGGAAGAAGTTGGCATCGAGACGTGGGATGACTTTGGTTGTTGCGTTTCGAACATCCTCCACAGTAATGGGGGATCGGTCGGCATGATTCCACGCCTGGTATCCCCATTCCTGAAGAAAATAGGGATAGCCGCGGGTCATGTGGAAAATATCGCGGAGGGCGGCCGCGGTAAATTCCAACCCAGCAGTCTTGACCGGGTCCTGTAAGGCCTTGGCCGCATCGGATTCCGAAAGAGGACCGACATCCGGGAACTCGAACAGGCGCTCGGCATACGACTTTGACTCACCAGCCAGCGCCGGCAGAATCGGCAAGCCGGCCCCAATGAGCACCAACGGCAGTTGGCGTTGCTGCATCCGGTGCATGGCCATGATCAGTGCGCTGAGCTCATCCTGAGCAAGGTACTGGATTTCGTCGATGAGGATGGCCACGGCAGCCCGCCGCTCCTCGGCTGCCTCCGCAAGCGCAAGAAACAAGTTGGTCAGGTCGACTTCGATGTCGCCGCTGTCGGCCGCACCGCGCTCGGGCTCAATGTCAAGCCCGAATTCGACGTCAGCAATTTTGACCTTTACCGCACTGATGAAGCTTCTGAGGACAGCGAGTCCCCGACGAGCTTTGTTGCCGGCGCCAGCCAAGCGATTGAGATCGAAGAGAAGCCGACGGAGATAGGGAACAAGCATTGCGGCCAAAGCTTTGTCTTCGTGTGCCTCGATCAGGATGGTACGATATTCAGCCTTCTCGGCAATTCGCTCTATTTCATTGAGCAACACGGTCTTACCGACGCCGCGAAGCCCGGTAAGCAAAAAACTCTTTTCCGGACGCCGCTGACGAACGCGAGCAAGCAAAATGCGAGTTTGCTCAAGGATGGCGTCGCGACCGACCAGCTCTGGTGGTGGAGAGCCTGCTCCGGGAGAAAATGGGTTATTGATCGGATCCATACTGCGCTCCACGGTGCCGTGCGAGATCGTTTATATTCATTTATAGCTGTTTATATCACGAATCAAGTATAAATTGTTATAAATGAATTTCCATCTCCATGAGATCAGCTGGCTTTGCCTTGCGAAATCTGCTTTCAGAAATCCGAAATCAGTTCGATGCATGTGCCGCACCACTCAACTCTGTAAAGACTATGGTACAGCGCGGCGAAAGTTTTTACCCATTTATCGGGTCGTCTTGGTGGACACGATAAAGCGTTGTGCCCACCCTACGATACGCTGTTCCCCGCATAGATCTGAGATAGGGTGGGCGCGTCTTTTGGCGCCCACCTGAACAGGTTATCCACTTTCGCCCAGCTGTACTATGAGACCTTCGCCCCGGGCACCACCGCTTTCTCCGTGGTGAGGAGCTGGAGGGTTTCGCCGTCGTGGGCGGCGAGGATCATGCCGTGGGATTCGTGGCCCATCAGTTTTGCGGGCTGAAGGTTGGCCACCAGGATGACCTGCTTGCCAATGAGGTCCTCGGGGGCGTGAGTCTGGCCGATTCCCGCCACCACCTGGCGTTCTTCGCCAATATCGACTTTGAGCAGCAGCAGCTTCTTTGACTTGGGAACCCGCTCGGCGTGTTTCACGACCCCCACCCGCAGGTCAATCTCTTTGAAGCGGTCGAAGGGGAGCAAGGGGGGCTGTTCCTCGGGGCTTGCCGCAGGCGGAATGGTTTCTTTCACTACGTGCTCCTTGCGATCGATTCGCGGAAAAAGTGCTTCGCCTTTGCTCACCGGCCTTCCTTCCACCAGCGTTCCCCAGCGTCCGTCATCGGCCAGGCGCAAATCCAGCGCCTCCTTCGGGCATCCCAGACGGTCGAGGATCTTCTCGGCGGTTTCGGGCATGAAGGGGGCGATGAGGACGGCCACGACCTTGTTCAGCTCCAGCAGGGTGCGGATGACGGTTTGCAGACGCTCGTGCTGGGAGGGGTCTTTAGCAAGGTTCCAGGGTGCTACCCGGTCAACATACCGGTTGGCGGCGTTGAGGCATTCCCAGATGGCCATGAGGGCCTTGTGAAAGCCAAACTTCGGGACCTCGGCAGCCACCGTATCGATGGATTCTTCGAGCTGTTTCCTGAAGTTCGTGGTCGATATCGTCGGTGGCCGCGGTAAAGGGCGGGACCTTTCCGGCAAAATACTTGTCGGTCATGGCCAGGGTGCGGCTGAAGAGATTGCCCAGATCATTGGCGAGGTCGGCGTTGAGGCGCTGCACCAGGGCTTCTTCGCTGAAATTGGCATCGAGACCAAAGACCATCTCGCGCAGCAGGAAATAGCGGAAGGCGTCCACCCCGTATTTCGAGACCAGGTCCAGGGGCCGCACCACCGTGCCTTTGCTCTTGCTCATCTTGCCTTCATCGATTTTCCAGTAGCCATGGACATTCAGGTGCTGGAAGAGTGGGAACCCGGCCGCCTTGATCATTGTAGGCCAGTAGATGCCGTGCGGTTTGAGGATATCCTTGGCGATGGTGTGCTGCACCGAGGGCCAGAATTCGCGATAGAGAGCACCTTCAGGGTAGCCCAGGGCCGAAACATAGTTGATGAGGGCGTCGAACCACACGTAGGTGACATAGTTTTCGTCGAAGGGCAGGGGAATGCCCCAGTCCAGTCGTTCTTTGGGGCGCGAAATGCAGAGGTCTTCCAACGGTTCCCGAAGAAACGACATGACTTCATTGCGGTAGCGTTCCGGGCGGATGAAATCGGGTTGGGCTTCGATATACTCGATGAGCCACTCCTGGTACTTGCCCATGCGAAAGAAATAATTCGCTTCCTCGCGCTCGACCGGCAGCTTGTCATGGTCGGGGCATTTTCCGTCCACCAGTTCGCGCTCCGTATAGAACCGCTCGCAGCCGACGCAATAGAGGCCCTTATAGCTGCTGAAGTAGATGTCCCCGGAATCGTAGACCTTCTGGAGAATATAGCGCACGACTTGGATATGGGCCGGGTCGGTGGTGCGGATGAAATAGTCATTCTTGATATTGAGAGTTGGCCAGGTGTCTCGAAACAACCGGCTGATGTGGTCAGCGTAGCTCTTCGGGTCCATGCCGGCTTCACGCGCCGCCTGGACGATCTTGTCGCCGTGCTCATCGGTCCCCGTCAGGAAGAACGTCTTATCGCCCAATAAACGATGAAAGCGATTCATGACGTCAGCCACGATGGTGGTATAGGCGTGGCCGATATGCGGTGCAGCATTGACGTAATAGATGGGGGTGGTGACGTAGAAGTGATTCACGATCATGTCATCCTTCGTTATTGGGCATCCTGTGAAGATCAGTCATCAATCGCTTATTCCGGAAGCGGTCCCAGATTTTTCTCTATTTCCCGACCATCCTCCAACAGCACCGTAACGGATCTTTGCAGCACATTCTGGCGGACCACTTTCCCGCGCCCTTCCGGGATTTCGATCTTTTTGCCGAGCTTGGGCATGTCCTTTTTCATCTCGCGATAAGTGTCGTGTTCGTACTGCAGGCAGCACATCAGGCGGCCGCAGGCCCCGGAGATCTTGGTTGGATTCAGGCTCAGGTTTTGTTCCTTGGCCATCTTTATGGAAACCGCATGAAAATTCTTGAGGAAGGACGCACAGCAGAGCGGCCGGCCGCACCCGCCGAGGCCCCCGACCATTTTGGCCTGATTACGAATCCCGATTTGCCGCAGTTCCACTCGGGTTCGCAGTCTGCGGACGAGGTCCTTGAGCAGTTCGCGAAAATCCACCCGGCCATCGGCGGTAAAGAAGAAGATGATCTTGCTGCGGTCGTAAAAGTATTCCACATCCACCAGATTCATTGCCAGATCATGAGCCGTAATGCGCTCCATGCAGTAGCCCTTGGCATCCTGCTCGAATTCGAGATTTTCATGATGCTTCTGGATTTCCTCCGGCAATGCCAGATGATCCACTTTTTTGATCTCTGCGGGGTGGATGCGCGGATCTTTCGGACTCGGGCCTTCGACGACCTGACCGAAGCCAATTCCTTGTTCGGTGATGACAATGACGTAATCTTCCCGCTTCAGAGCAAGCTCTCCGGGATCAAAATGATAAATCTTCCCTCCGTTGCGAAAGCGGATTCCAACAACTCTCTCCATAAAAATTTTCCTTTATCGCCAAACAGACGCCCTCCAGGGTGAGCTGTTTATTGGCATTTTGTCGAAGAAGCAACCGTGCCTTCTCGATCTCGGCAAATAATGATAACAAAGATTCCACAGACCTTTTCCGAGCCTGCCTCACGGTGGATTCGTCCGCCGGCAGCATCGGAATATGGTCCGATATCAAACGGGAAAGCGCAAGGTCCCGTATCCACAGTTTAATACATTCCAGGTCTTGCTCCAAGTCCGCACTTCCCTTGGTCCATTGCGCGGTCAGCGCAAAGAAATCCACCATGGAAAGGTCTTTGAGCCGGGACACGTTTTCCAGGACCTCATTTATTTGAGCAATCCGGGCAGGGTCCGCCAGCCATTTTGCACGATCCAGGCTGCCCTCTGCCATGGTTGCGATCTTCCGTGCCTGGGGCAGTGCCAGCCCTTGGGTTTCAAGCAAGTAGCGCTCGATCCAGGTCTCTTCAAGGGGCTGAAGACGGACATGACAACAGCGGGAAACAATGGTGGGGAGAAGCATTTGCGGTTCCAGGACCGTCAGGATGAAAAGATTCTGCTTCGGGGGCTCTTCCAGCAGTTTGAGCAGGGCATTCCCTGCTTCCTCCCTCAGGTCATGGGCATCTTCAATGATCACGATGCGCCATTTCCCCTCAAATGGTCGAAAGGAAAGGCGCTGTTTCAGACTGCGAACCTGGTCCAGCTTGATATAGGCGCCGTCGCTTTTGACCCACATCAGGTCGGGATGATGGCCGTCCTTAATCTTGAGGCATGAAGCGCAGGCATCGCAGGCATCAAGATTCTGAGGCTTCAGACAATTAAGGAGTTTGGCAAATTCCTGGGCAAGGGTCACCTTGCCAATCCCTTCCATCCCGCTAAACAATACCGCGTGGGGAAGTTTGCCGAGGCTCAACAATTGCTTCAAAAAGCGCTTCGCCCGTTCCTGCCCAAAAATGTCTTTAAGGGCCATTTATCTCCTCATTCAGGAAAGTGATCAGTGGTCAGTGATCAGTGGTCAGCGGCTAAGTACTGCGTCGCAGAATTGAGTGTCCGGATTCCCCTTCGTCATACCGGCATGTTTTTAGCCGGTATCCATGAAGCTTTTGTGGATTCCGGCTGGAAGATGACCGGAATGACGATCCAGGGTAATGGACACTTTATTTTGCTGAGCTGTACTAAGCGCCTGTGGTCGGTGCCTGTGAGCGGCCCGCAGCTCTCTTACCCTGCTCTGACTCGACAAATTGTTCATGTCATATCATCCTGGTTTCCACCGCCTGACCAGAGCTTCAATTGAACGCCTTGTTCTTTGGTGCTTTCCGGTCCGGTTGCGGTTTTGCCCTCGGCCGGAGCGGGGAAGCCCCGAAAGAAGAAGCGTTCGAAGAGGGGCTGATAGGGCGTCCAGGCGTCGTCCCCTGCTTTGGAATCGGAGAGGATGCGCGTCAGGCTGTTCATTTTCGCATCCAGGTCATCGGCGAAATGCAAAACGAACGCTTCCCGCGTCATGGGCAACCTCACGGCCCCCATCGTCGCTTCGCCGTGATGGCTGAGAATCAGATGGCGCAATAAAGCGGCCTCTTCCGAAGGAAAGCTTCGGAGCGACCGTATTTTTTCATCCAGAATCTGCACCCCCAGGACCATGTGGCCCACGAGTCGGCCCGAATTGGAGTAGTCGATACACAAATCGTAGACAAACTCGTCCACTTTGCCGATATCATGAAGCAATGCCCCTACTACCGTGAGGTCTCGATTCAGGTCGGGATAATAGGCGGCAATGAGTGATACCAGTTCCGTTACGGCGACCGTATGTTCGAGCAACCCGCCCAGGTAGGCATGGTGCATGGACTTGGCTGCGGGAGCGGTCTTGAAGCGCTCCATGAGGGGCACGTCGCTCAGCATTTGCCGCATCAGTCTCTGCAGGGCGCCCTTCTTGACGGTCGATGCCAGTTCTTTCAGCTTTCGAAAGAGGTCCTCAACGCTTTTCGGAGAGGCGGGCAGAAAGTCTGAGCGGTCGATTTCTTCCGGGGAAAGCAGCGAAAGGTCATGGATTTGAAGCTGAAGCTCTTCGCGGAAGAGCTCACTTCTGCCGCGAACACAAACCACTGATCTGAGCGCAATGGTGCGCGACCATTCTTCGGCCCGTTCCCAAATGCGTCCGGCGACTTGGCCGGACTTGTCTACCAGTTTCAACGTCAGGAATGGCGCGCCGTTCCTTGCCGTGCGCAACTGTTTCTCCGCAACGACAAAAACACTCGCCACTTCCTGGTTGGGGCCGATTTCGGAAATCAACGTCTTTGCCACGCCTGCCACCCAATTTATAGTAATGATCACCGGCCAGGTTTCACGTCCCGTTATGGTTGACCTCGCGCGTTCCGCGCTGCTATCCTATAGTACGCTACGGTGAATCCTGTCAAACTACTGTTGTGCATCCCAGGTAGTTTTGCAAACATTTTCTCGACCGGGGGATCTTGCTGTTCGCCGGAGATTGAAATAGAATCTTCTGCCGCATGATGCGAAGGGCGCTTGACAGGCTCTTGAAAAGTGTCGCAAAGGCCCCCAAACACGTCATTCCCGCGTGCTTTTAGCGGGAATCCAGGTCCTTTTAGCCCCCTGGTCCCCCGCCAGAAACCTGCGGGGGTGACGAGGTGCATCAGCGGCTAAAGTACATAAGTACCTGCTGGAGGTAAATAAAGATGCTCTTAAGGGCATGCGCACGGGCTACCGCCGGGGCGACGGAGGGTGAGGGTTTTTCAACACCCTTCTGAGCGGCGATTTTTGTCGGTTAGGGGTTCCCCTTCCCGATGCTTCCATGATCGCGATTGCACAGGCTATGAAAGGACTCGAAAGCACTCTCTGGAGAAGCCTCAAATGGCCGGGTTTAACCCCCTCAGCAGGGAAAATCCGGGAGCTGGTGCTGCGGGTTCCCCTCAAGCTGGCAGTTCTCTCCTACAAAAGCTCGAGGCATTTCGTCTGGGTTGTTTTCATCGGGGGAACGGGAACGGGAAAATCCACGCTGTTTAATGCGCTCATTGGGAGGTCGCTGAGTGAAACCGGCGTGGAGAGGCCCAAGACAAATGGCCCTCTGGCCTATTCCCACAAGAGCATTCCCATTGAAAAAGACTTTCCTCTTGCGGCGGCCGGCATCCAACGCGTCACGATCGACCAAAGCTCGTCCATGGGCCATTCCGGTTTGCCCGGTCGGCTGCTGGTGCTCGATCACGATCGGGACGAATGCTCGCAGCTTGTAATTGTCGATACCCCCGATCTCGACAGCCTCGAGCTCAAGAACCGTCAAATGGTGGAAGACATTCAGCTGCCTTGCCGATCTTGTCATTTTTGTGGCCAGTCAGGAGAAATACGCCGACGAAGTTCCCTTTCGTTTTCTCTCGCGCCTTCACCTGGGAGAGAAGCCCTATTTCCTGCTCTTGAACAAAGCGGAGGGTGACCTGAAAGCCAACGAAGTGCTCGATGCCCTTGATGGGCAGGGTCTCAAGGTGGGCGCCGACCGGGTTTGGATCCTGCCGTATGTGTCGCCCAATCCTTCCGTGTCGCTTGCGGCTACGGAGAGCTTCACCCACTTTCGAAAGACGCTCTTCCGGCTCCTGAACAAGGCTGAGGCGCCTCATGTCATTCGGCAAGAGAACAGGAGGGCGGCAGGAGAGATAAAGAGTGAGATCCAGCTCCTTCTTGAGCTGTTGGGGAAGGAGAACGAGGCGGCTTCAAAATGGATGGAACAGCTTGAGATGCTCTATCAGGCTGCTTGCCAGGGTCTGCTCGCGAAGCAGGAGGAACGTTTCGTTCAGGAAAGCCGGGCGCATATTCAGCGCGAGATCCAGAAACACTTCAGCAAGTATGATCTGTTGGGAAAACCCAGGCGCCTGATCTCTCAGATAGTCCGCATGCCGTTCCAGGCCCTGGGACTCTGGCCGGCGGGAAACACGGAATCACCCGGCCACGACCTGGATGAAATCTGCCGGAAAGCTGATTTAGGAATGATTCAAGCTGCTGTCGAAGGGTTTAACCGGTCGGTTCTGGAAAAGCTTTCGCCCCATGATGAGACCTCAGCGCTCTACCAGGGACTTCGTGATCCCGCGCTCGTGCTTACGGAAGAGGAAATCAAGCGGCAGGAAAAGGAAGAGCAGGATCGTCTTCTGCTCTGGCTCGAGGAGACTTTTCAACGCCTCGCCGAGGGCCTTCCGCGAAGCAAGGAGGTGGGAATCTATGGCACCTCCATCCTTTGGGGAGGCTTGATTATTGCCCTCGAAACGGCAATAGGAGGCGGTATCAGCCTCTTGGAGGCAGTCCTGGATACGGCGATCGCTCCCTTCGTGACCAAGGGCGCGGTTGATTTGTTCGCGTATCACGAACTCCAAAAAATCGTGCGCGATCTGGGCGACCACTACCGGGAGGCGCTTACCGCAACGCTTCGGACCCAGCGCGAGCACTACCTGGAATGCCTCCGGTCGCTGATGACCGCTCCGCAAACGCTGCAGGAACTGGCAGGCGTCATGAAGAGCGTGGAAGCTAAGACGAATTATGTCCGTTAAGGTCCAAATGTTTGCTTTTCCGCCACAGAGCACAGCGCGGCCACAGAGAGAATCTTTGGCTTACTCTGCGCTCTCCGCGTGCTCTGCGGTTAATTTTTGAATCTGCCAAAATGAAGGTTTTCAGCCTAAACGACTATTGAACCTGTTTTCGAAGGCCCAGGAACCGTGCGCTCAGCCCAGGAACTGCAAAGTGATCTCAATCGCATCCAGGTCTTGTTGCATCAGGATGCCCTTCTTTCCGTCTCGAGTGAGGAAAAGAAGCGCCTGCTCGAGGATTGCCTCGAACTGATCCAGAAGCTCGATACCGTCGCGGAAAGCGCTCTTCTGGTGGGCCTGCTGGGGGGCACGGGAGTGGGGAAGTCCAGTCTCATGAATGCCCTGGCTTGCGCGTCCATTGCCGCTACCAGTCATCGCCGGCCCCATACCGATCAGGTACTGATCTACCACCATGGGTCGGTGCCGCTGCCGGCTGCGATCAACAAGAGTCCTTATCCCTGGCGCGAAATTAGACACGAGGCGGAAGCGGTCCGACACATACTCCTCTGCGATTTTCCCGACTTTGACAGCCTGCTGAAAGGGCACCGGGAGCAAGTGCTGCACTTCCTGGAACACCTGGATATTCTAGTGTGGGTGACCACTCCCGAGAAATATGCTGATGAAAGTTTCTACACGCTCCTCCGTCAGGTCCCCAAAGCAAGGCAGAATTTCTATTTTGTCCTGAACAAGGTTGATCTTCTTTTTCAAACTGAGGCTTCCGAGCAGGGTTATGCCCCTGCTGGCCAGCCTCATAACGAGGTTTAGCCAGCATTTGAGCGAGCACGGCATTGCCGAACCCGTGATCCATGCTGTGTCTGCACGGGAGGGGTGTGATTCCGGTACCCTGTCGCCATGGAATCAGTTCTGGAATTTTCGCAACCAGATTTTTCGACTGCGTGATGCCAAAGAGGTCAGGGAAATCAAGGCGGCCAACCTTGATGTAGCGGTCCGACAACTGGCACGGGTCTTGGAGAAGGAGGTGTTCGGCCTCAGCATTTTGCACAGGGTGCTCAGGGATTCAGTTGGTGAACTGGAGCAGAGGCGCTCCGAATGGCGCCGGATGGGGCAGGATGCCTTCCACCGGGTGCTGGAACGAAGGCTTGAAGAGGAGTTTATGCAACAGCCTGTGCCATCGCACGCTTTGGTGGGGGCAGGTGCTGCCATTGCGATTATGGCCAGGGATTGGAAGCGATTGACCGCGCGTTCCGAGGAACGGTTGCCTATCGTCGACTTTCTCCTCAAGGAGGGGGCATTTCAATCGCTTCAGCACGAATTCGAACGTCTCGAGGATCGAATCACCTATCACTCCTTGCACCAGGGACTTCCTTCTTCCATTGGAGATTATTGTCGGGGCTTCTTTGACGCAAATGCTGCGTGGAATGAGTTTTTGCAGCGGGTGCACAATGAGTTGACCCGAATTTCTCGGAAATCATCTGGTCCCGCCGCACAAAGGTTTCAGGGCAGGTCAATACGCCTCTTACCTGGCTCTCTTTGTCTTGCTGCTTCTCGCTCTGACTGGTGACGCAGCTCTGGGGAATCTTTTCGAGCGCCCGAGCTGGTTCAGTCTGGCCGGTTTGGTATTCGCCCTGATCGAGACGCTCTTTAGTCCTCGAGGCCTGGCTGCTCTGGGGACTTACCTGCTGCTTCAGATCCTTTTGGGATTTCGCTTTTATGGTGGTTACAAGAAATTGTTGCAGCAGTATGCACAAAAGTTTATAGAGTCACTCAAGCTGGAGTCGGGTATGATTTGGGAAGGGGAACTGAACGTCCTGATTACCCATCTCACAAAAGGAGCTCAGCAGGTTGAGGGGCGGATTGCAGGTTTGTCCGCTCTTTACGGATCCGATACAGAGGATTGATTCATGCCGGTCAAGATAGTGCTGATCGTAATCGTTTTGCTTCTCCCCATGGTGCCCACTTTCTGGGCCATTGTGGATATTCCGAAGCGCCGGTTTTCAAGTTTGAAGAAGAAGGTCTTGTGGTTTTTCGTGGTGGCTACGCTACCCTTTCTGGGAGCGATCTTATACTTTTCTTTGGTGCGTCGCCATACCTGCCCCCTGGAAGTATCCTAGTCAAAAAGGAGGAAAATGTAACCCATGTTGGATCTCGTAAGGAAACATGCACGATCATGGCTTATCAAAGTTGCTCTCTTCCTCATCGTCATCGTTTTCATCTTCTGGGGAGGTTATTCCTACAAAACTCGCCAGGAAGGCCAAATGGCGAAGGTTGGCGATTATTACATTTCGATTCACGAATATGACCGGTATTACCAGCAACTCGTAGAAATGTTACCGACAGCAGATGCGGGATTCTTTCTCGGAAGAGATGCTGCGCCGGATGAACTTGAAGAAGCAGGCCCTGAACCTGTTGATCGATCGTTATCTTGTTTCCAAGGCGGCTCAGGGCTTGGGACTTGCTGTAACTCCCGAGGAGGTCCAACAAAAAGTTGTTGAATTTCCCGTCTTCCAGACCGATGGCCGGTTCGATAAAAAACGCTACGATTTTATCCTGCGTCAGAACCGCTTGAGCCCTGAAATCTTTGAACAGCAAATGGGCTATGATCTGACGATGCAGAAGGTGGAAGCATTCGTCAAGCGGCGTGCCCTGGTGACGGATGAGGAGATCCTGGCACTGTTTCGGCTGAATTATGCGTTCATTCAGGTTGCCTACGCGCTCTTTGATCCAAAAGCTTTTGAAGCACAGGTCAAGAGCGACGAAAAATCCTTACAAGATTTCTATGGACAGCATCTGGACCGCTATAAGGACCCGGAGAAACGACAGATTTCCTATATGCTTTTCAACCCGAATTCCTATCAGCTCGAGGTGCAGGTTACGGAAAAGCAGATAAACGATTATTATCAAGACCACAGAACGAATTACCACAAGGAACAGGAGGTCCGCGCACGGCACATCCTGTTCAGCGTGAAGGAAGATACCCCCGAAGCCGCAATTGATAAGGTCCGCAAAGAGGCCGAGATGGTCCTGGCAGAAGCTAAGCAGGGTAAAGATTTTACCGAACTTGCGAAGAAGTACTCTCAAGATCCTTCAGTGAGCGAAAACGAAGGTGATCTTGGGTATTTCACCCGCGGCCGGATGATGCCGGCGTTCTCGGATGCCGCGTTCAGCATGAAATCCGGGGAGATCAGTGACCTGGTCCGCACACCTTACGGGTTTCATATCATCAAGGTCGAGGATGTGCGCCCTGAAAAGATCACCTCGCTGGAGGAGGCTCGAAGCGAGATCGAAACCAAGCTGAAGGAGGAGACAGCGCGCGACATTGCCCACCGCAAGGCTCGGGAATTTTCGGACATGGCGTATGCCCAGAAGGATATCGGTAAAGCTGCCCAGGGAACCAAACTGCCATTGAACGCTACGGGAGCATGGGTGTCTCAGAAAGACTTTCTGCCGGAGGTGGGAGGGGTTCCAACCCAGAGCATTAATAAGCTTTTTGCCCTGCCGGAGAAGGGGATCAGCGATGTTGTTGAAGTCCCCAAGGGATTCCTGGTTGTTCAGGTTGATGCGATTCAGGCGCCCCAGGTGATTCCCTTTGAAAATGCGAAAGAGCGGGTGGAGAAGGACTACAGAATCGATCAGGCCCGCATCCTGGCTCAGCAAAAGGCGTCAGAATTGCTGGAAGCCGCCAGGAACGGCAACAGCCTCGAACAAGCCGGTGCGCAGGCAAAGCTGGAGGTCAAGAAGAGCAACTGGTTTTCCAGGCTCGAACCCGACAAGGAGCTGACCGGGTTGCAGGGAGACGTCCAAAATCAGATATTTGAGCTTGAATTGGCTCGGCCTTTTCCGGAAGCTCCCCTGATGTTGGGAAACCGTTATGCGGTCTTACAACTGCTCGGGCGAAAACTTTCTGAAGGAGGCCTCGAGAAAGAGCGCGTGGCGATCGCTGGACAGCTGCTGCAGGAAAAACAGGGAATCATCTGGCAGGCATGGCTCGAGGACGAACGCAGAAAAACTCAAATAGAGATATTCAAGGAACTATAGTGACTCAGCTTTTCCCAGACGGCCCGGACCTGCTCATAGGTGTCAGCGAGGTCGCAGCTGTTATCTACGATGAGATGTGACAGGGTCCTCTTGGCTTCGATGGGAAGCTGCATGGTGAGGGTTTCTGCGGCCTCTGCAGGGCTGATGCCGTCGCGTAGCATAAGCCTCTGAATCTGGATTTCCCGCGACGTGTAAACCAGAATAATGGTATCGAAAGTGTCAGCCAGGTCCGCTTCGAACAGCAGGGGGATGTCGAAGATGACGATTTGTTCGGGCCGGAGCCTTTGCTGGGCTTGCCACCTTCGATCCATCTCCCGCAGGATAAACGGGTGAAGGATCGCATTCACCGTCAAGCGGCACCGGCTGTCATGAATGATTTTCTCGCGCAGTTCCTTGCGCCGTAATTCACCGTTCTCTTGAAAGTAGGCCGCCCCGAGATAATCTCTGAGTTTTTGCCAACAACGGCTTCCCGGTTGTATTACCTCACGTGCCACCTGATCGGCGTCCAGGATGGCCGCCCCCAGATCGGCAAAAATCCTTGCAACCGTGCTCTTACCCGTGGCGATGCCTCCCGTAAGAGCTATTCTACCAGACACTATCTTCCCAGGTCAGCAGCGGTGTAATCGGTGTCACCGTAATCCATTTGTCCCAAAGGCCGAACGAAGGTGTATTTGTAGGGCTTTATGATGAGCTCGTTGCAGACGCGATCACAGCTGTTGGTAATGGCGGCAAACGGCCAGGCCACCAGCGCGCCGGCTAACCCGACCACACAGGCCGCCATTCCGAGTGGGCGCAGGATCAATACATCGGCGATGATTAGCTCGCCCGGGGGGTCGTATTGGGTTGTTGTGGCTTGCCGGGTTGGCGTAGATAAAGGAGGCGAAGGGCTGGTTTCCTGCGCGCCGGCAGGCGGCCCGACCATCAGGGTCAAAATGACGGTTACAGACAGCAAAAGGGACAGAGCTTTGTTCATCGTGCAGCCTCCGAATCCTTGCGTTGGAATGTCCGAATGATCACATTACGTCCTTTTCGCTCATTTCGATGGCCTTTTCAATCTCCGCCTTCAGCTGCGGCGGCAGGCCCGGAATATCCACGTTGAGGAAGCCGCGCACAATGGTGGCAGTCGCTTCCTCCTCGCTGAGCCCACGGGACATCAGGTAGCAGATCTCTTCCTGGGCAATTTTGCCCACGGCGGCCTCATGGGACATCTCCACGCCGTCCGCATGGCCCTCCAGCTCGGGAACGGCATGAATGAGCCCGCCCTTGAGGAGGAGCCCCTTGCACTCCAGGTGGGCCTTGATATCCGGCACTTCGCCGATGAGATGGCCTCGAGCTATGATTTTACCGCCATTGCTGATGGTGCGGGCAACGATTTCGGCCCGCGTCCCCGGTTTCTTGAGATAGATCCGCCCGCCGACATCGTATTCGGACTTCGGGCTGCCCACGATGATGCTGTAGAAGCGGGCCACCGCGTTTTCCCCGACCAGGTGGGTGGTCGGATACATCTGGAGGGTCCGGACCGGCTTCATGCAAATGTAATTGTTCAGAAAGAGCCCACCGGCTTCCACCTGAGCCACCGAGCGGGGACGAACCACCATGTCCTCCGCCCAGTTGTGGATCATGGTGAAGCTCAGTTTGGCGTTCTTCTTGATGAAGAATTCGGAAATCCCGACGTGGACCCCTTTGGTCAGATGCGGCGAGGTGGAGCATCCGGTGATGATGTGAAGCTCGGAATCCTCTTCGGCGATGATGATGTTATGAACGTTCTGCTGCAGCCCCTGCTTGTCCAGGTAGAGGCAGGCCTGGATCGGGTAGATGCTCTTGGCCCCCGGCAGCGCGCGGATCACATAGCCGTTGTGCAGATCCCTCTTCGGCGGCGGCCGTGTATTTGTCGGCATCCACAGCGACCAGTTTCCAGTAATAGTCCTGAATCCAGTCATACTTCTCCAGGGCCTTGCGGATCGGAATGACCTCGATCCCTTCCTGCTTGGTCTTGCAGTGGACGACCGCGGTGTCTTTCTGGAAAAAGGTGCCGCCGCGCTCCTTTTCATTTACATCCACTCCGGACAGGAACAGCCGCTGCCGTTCGACCTCGGGGAGCGAACGCAGTTCCTGGTCCGAAAGGTATTCGTGGGCAACGGGACTGTCTCGAATTCATCCAGGTCGACGTCGGGACCGATGGCCGCCTTCTTGTCGACCGCTTTAGCGGCCCTTTCCTTTAATTCTCCGGTATCGTACATCGCACACATTCCTCATATCCGATTTCAGCAATACAGCGCAAAATTTCGCGAGGGTTGGTACTGCAGCTCAAGACGCCGTTGTACAGCACCTGCCCCTTGTCCGCCGCCACATAATCCAGTATGTGACCGGTATGGGTGATGATGAGGCCCATCTTGGTCCGCTCCCGCTTCTCCTGGAGCCGGGACTTTGACTTCTCCGTTCATGCCGTTCTTTTCCAGCAGCCCGGCGATGGTATTTCCGACCAGGGCAATGTTTTCCATGTCAACCCCGGATTCGGGCTCGTCAAAGAGCATCAGATCGGGGCTTCTGCGCCATGAGTTGAAGCAGTTCGGAGCGCTTGATCTCTCCCCCGGAAAAACCGGCATTCACATCTCTGTCCAGGAAGTCCTCAAAGTTGACCTTGCGGGCGAGGCTTTCGACGTCGACTTCTTGGCGCGCGCAAATCTGCACCATCTGGCGAGTCTTCAGGCCATGAATGGTGGGGGGGCGCTGGTAGGACATGCCAATCCCCAGACGCGCCCTTTCATTGATGGGGGCGTGGTGATGTCCACTCCCTTGAAAATGATCTTTCCCCCGACAACTTTGTATTGGGGGTAGCCCATGATGGTCATGAGGAGAGAGGTCTTTCCCGAACCATTGGGCCCGAACAGCGCGTGGGTCTCTCCCGGCTTGATCTCAAGATCGATGTGCCTGAGTATGGTTTTTCCTGCAAGTTCGACCTGCAGGTCTTCTACAATCAACATCCTGCTGCTCCTGTGAAAAATCCCTGGAAACTCCACGTGTTATCGCCTGAGCCTCCATCACGTTGGCGCCTTTTGCTACGCCTCCCATCTCGAATACTTCATCTTTCAATTTAACTAATGTCTCAGTTAAGATAAAGCAAGAAAATTACTTTCGTTGAGGATGTGCGCTTAAACCGATGGAGAATCGATGACGGAAAACACGCGGATAGGGAAGGACGGCACCTCGCAGAACTTGCCCCCCGGCAATTGGGCCAGTATCTCATGGGGCTGCCGCCGAAGAAGAGGCTCGAGACGGTCCTTTCACGAACGGATGCGGAAGCGGTTATCGCTTCCCTTCCAGCCCAGGATTTCTTCTTCTTCGTGAAGGAGGTCGGTCCCGATGATGCCGCTCCGCTCCTGGCTCTTGGGCAGGTCGGACAACTCGTTCATCTGTTCGATCTGGAGTGGTGGGACAAGGACCTTATTCAGCCGGCAAAGGCCCTCCAGTGGCTGCAAAGGCTGGCCACGGCCAGCGAGGAAAAACTCCTGGCGTGGCTTTATCATGTTGATTTTGAACTGCTGGTGGTCCTCTTTCAGAAGTGGATTCACGTGGTGCTCACGCCGGAAGATACGGACCCTCTCGAAGCGACGGAACAACTGCCCAAACATACCCTGGACGACCAATTCTACTGGGAGACGCAGTATCTCCAATTCGAGGATTTCCTCTCTCGTTTGCTGAATCTCATTTTTGAAGCGCACCCGGGTTTTTATAAGGAGCTCATGAACCACCTGATCTGGGTTTCCGAGGTGAGTATGGAGGAAGACGCTTACCGCTTTCACCGCGCTCGGCTCGAGGATGAAGCGATTCCTGATTTTTATGATGCGCTCGGGATCTATCATGATCTCAGCCCGGAACAAATTGGCTATGATAAGGACATCGTTGCATCGCAGGTCGCCAGTGCCGCATCGCCATCGTTTGCGGTGGCATTGCTGCCGGAAAAGGACCTTTTGCGTTTGGCCCTGGAGAAAATCCGGCACGCTCAGGTGATCGATACCCTTCGTTTGGAACTGGCCTCCCTTGCAAACAAGGTGATCATTGCCGATCGGTTGTCCTTGGATGAACCCGAGGCTTTACGGCGCGCGGTGGACAAGGTTGCGGCTTATGTCAACTTAGGGCTTGATTTGCTGGGCCGCGGCAACCTGGAGAAGGCGGCAAAAATCCTTGAAGAAGTCTTCCTGGAAAATCTCTTCCGCCTTGCCCATACGCGGGTGGCCCGGATGAACAGCCGCTTGCAGCAATTGCTTCAGCATGGCTGGTTGTCACGATGGCCCACTGGCTTGAAGTGCCTCGAGAACGACTGGATGGAATCAGCGGAGCTGCTGTTGCAGAAGACGCCGCGACTCGTGCGACCGGCCTCAAGCGCCGGATCACCGCCCAGGGAGGACTTCTTTCGAGAGCGGCGGGACCTATCTCGAGGCAAGCATCTCCTTGACGTCATTTCCGCGTTGGGCCCGCTCCTTGAGGGGCTCCCCGTGCAGCCTGCTCAACTTGGCGAAAAATTATGGCGGGATGGGCAAGTTCGGCGGCTTTCCGAGGTCACCCTGGGGAGTATGATCTGGACTGCGGCGGCACAGTTTCTGAGCACTGGCACATGGGAAGTGGGACCGATCGCGGTGGGCCGGTGGGCTGAGCTGTTTTGTCGCCTCGGTCCAGCCGTCATGGAGCAGGCAATTCGTTCCTGGGTTAACCGGATTGTGCCTGATGCGCAGCAGCGGGACCTTATCGGGGCCTATCTCGATCCGCTATTTCAGGAGTACGCTCAGGAGATTTCCCCTTTTTTCCCTGACCGTCCCCCTGATCCCAGGCTCGTAAAGTTTTTTATTTTTGCAGAGGCATAACCACGGGTTTTCCCAGGAGCCCCTTTTCGGTAATCTCCAGAAGCCTCACCATCACCATGAGGCCCTGTTGAAAGACGCCCGAAGCGGGGAAGATCACCCTCAAGTAATTCTCGGAGGTGCCTCGCCACCACCCCTCGTCGATCTCAGCTTCCGCCAGCACTTCCACACACTGCCCGAGAAGGGCTGCCTGGAAGGCGTGCTTCTTTTGCCGGCCCAATTCCTGAAGGACATGAACCCTTCGTTTCAGCTCCTGGCTGGGGATTCTGCCCGGCATTGCCGCGGCGTGGGTTCCCGGTCGGGGCGAAAAGGGAAAGGCATGGAGGTACGTAAGAGGTAGCTGGCCGATTAGCCGGCACGTGTTGGCGAACTGTTGTTCGGTCTCCCCCGGGAATCCCGCCATGACATCGGCCCCAAGGGCTGCTTGAGGAAAGAGTCGCCGGAGCTCCATGATGAGCTCAGCGTATTGACGAGGGGTGTACGGACGCCGCATTTGCTCCAGGATGTCCGCATCGCCGCTCTGCAGGGGAATATGAAAATGCGGGCAGATCCATTCCCAGCGAGTGAGATGGGCAATGAGGGGCTCGCTCCATTCCCTTGGCTCGAGGGAGCTCAATCGAACGCGGCAGGGCAGGGGGCCTTGATGCAACCATGTCAGGAGCGCCTCGAGATCCTGCCGGGGTGCCAGGTCTCTGCCCCACTGACCCAGGTGGATGCCCGTCAGGACCACCTCCTGGTATCCTTGTTCGAGAAAACGCTCCACCTGCATGCGGACGCCGGCTGGCGGCAGGCTCCGGCTGCTGCCGCGCAACTGAGGGACCACACAGTAGGAGCAGCACGCATCGCAGCCGTCCTGGACCTTGAGGAAGGCCCGGGCGCGCCCTGAATGCATGCGAAGCGATGGGCAGGGGCCGCAGGGCATTGAACTGGTGTATGGCGGCGGTGGTTTGCAGGGGATTGAGCAAGGTGCCGGGAGCCTGCAGCCAGGAAACCAGATCGAATTTGTTGACGTTGTCAAGAATGTGGGTGGCGAGCTGCTCTTCCGCCGTACGCTCCGGCTCCAGTTGTGCCTGGCACCCTGCCGAGACAATCGTTGCCAGAGGGTTTAGACGCTGGGCCCTCCGCAGAAGTTGCCGGGTCTGGAAAGCTGCCCGGGAAGTGACGGCGCAACCGTGAACGATGTAGATGTCGGCATGATCTCGAAAAGAGACTCGTCGATACCCTGCTTCCTTGAGCGCTTCCAGGAAGTAGGCGGATTCATACTGGTTTACCTTGCACCCGAGGGTCTCAAGGGCCACAGTGGCGGCCATCGGCTAATGGTCTTTCCTTGTGGAGCGGCTGCCTAGCCGGCCAAAGTCTTGTCAAAAGTCACGATCATTGCCCGGGAAGGACAGGTTTTCACACACAGTTCGCAGGCAATACATTGCTCGGATTCAAAGAGCACATCCATTTCCGGTCGTTCGATATGCAGGGCGCCACTGGGACAGACTGCGGTGCAGGCGCCGCATTGATAGCACCTTTCATCATCGCGCCGAATACCCTGGGCAACGGGTTCGACCTCAACCCCAACCTCTTTGAGATACTGGATACCCCTATCATAGTCGTCGGGATCACCGCGCAGCTCCATCACGAGGATCCCTTCTTTGCGAGGGTAAACCTGGGCCTTCAGGATGTTGAAGGTCAGGTTGTAGTCCCGGACCAAATAGGTAATGATGGGCTTGTCCACGATCCCCTTGGGAAATCTCAAAACCAGCATCCGTGCATACATTTTCCGCCGCTCCTTCCTTCTGAACTTTATCGACGGACGCAAACATAACATTTCGCGGAGCAATCCCCAACACCATCTGCAGGACGTGGCATTTTTCAGGAAAAATAGGTCTCACCAATCCTCTTCTCCGACAAGATCTTTTGGCTGCCGATCAGCGGCGAGGTCGACCTGCTGTCGAGGCTTCCCGACGATCGCGTGATGGTGTACGAAAACGCAACGAAATATGAATTATACTTGAAATATATTACAGTTCAATTAAAGTTCAATCTGAATTAAAAATCTCGTCAAGGATATTCTGGTGTCGCTGTACAAAAGAGCCGCAAACGACGAAATTAGCGCCTACCTGCGGGACGACTCCGTTATCGTACTGCACGGAGCCCGGCAGGTGGGCAAAACGTCCATTCTCTACTATCTGCGCGACAGTTTGATCAAAGAGGGCGAGCGCACCTGTTACCTGGATCTGGAGGATTCCCGTTATCTGAAGATACTCGATGCCGGTGTCGACCAGTTTCTCAGGTATCTGGCTGAGGAGGGGCTTCTTGGCGTAGCAGACCAGCGGAAGCTCTTTGTTCTTATCGATGAAATTCAATATCTGGCCGATCCGTCGTCATTTTTGAAGCTGGTTGCGGACCACCACCGTTATCTCAAGCTGATCGTCTCCGGTTCCTCCAGTTTTGCCATCAAGACCAAATTCAGGGACTCGCTCGTAGGGCGCACGGTCAATTTCGAGATATTTCCGCTCTCCTTCCGGGAGATGCTGACGTTCAAGCAGGTTCACTTTGAGGAAGGCGCTGTTTTTACGGAAAAGAAAACGGAAGAGCTGAAAAGCCTGTTCCGTGAATATGTGCTGTATGGTGGCTACCCCAGGATCGTCCTGACGCCGGAGGTCGAGAAGAAGGAAAGGTACCTGCAACAGATCGTGGATACCTACGTGAGAAAGGACATCCGCGACCTGGCCGGCGTCAAGGACATCGACAAGTACAACAAACTCCTGGAGGCACTTGCCGCCCAGAGCGGACAAATCCTCAACGTGGCCGAACTGGCCAATACCACCCGGATTTCAGTCCCGACCGTGGAAAAATATCTCTTCATCATGGAGAACACTTACGTCATCAAACTGGTGCGACCATTCAGCAGGAACATCCGTTCGGAGCTCTTCAAACAGCCGAAGCTGTTTTTTTATGATACCGGTCTGTTGCAGATGCTCTGGCTAAAAGGCTTGCAAAGGGAGATCATCGGCAGCGTGTTCGAGACGGCGGTGTTTTCGGAGCTTATCAAGAAATACCCCGCTGATTCGGTCTATTACTGGCGAACCAAGGATAAGAAGGAAATTGACTTCATCCTCAACGTAAGGAATGAACTTCTGCCAATCGAGGTCAAGCTCAACTTTGAACAGTTTTCCCCAACGGCGATACGCTATTTTATCCAGCGTTATCAGATAGACCAGTTTCGGGTGGTTGGGCTTAACGGTACACCGAAGGATGAGAGGTTCATTTATCCGTGGGGGGTGTAGATAATTTATTGATCAGAGTCGAAGGATAACGGGATATGAGTAAAGATGTAGCTAGGTGGGATAAAATAAGTTTCCTTGAAGCTGTCCGTGTAAAATTCGGTGAAGAATATCGAGATGTCTCAAAAACATTTATTGATCAATTGGATAAGATTTATGATATAACGTGGAGTCCTAAAGCTACTGCACCAACTCCTCGTCTTACGGCTATACCTCGGCTCACTACCAAATATCGGTTTCTCGAGTATGGTGCTGAAACGCCTTACATTTATCTCAAGATATACGAACTGGATCGTGATGGGTATCCTTTCCATAACAATCGAAAATTGTTTGTCGATCATTTTAAAGGCCTTTATAACCCAAATGATGCTACCAAAGATACAATTAAAGTCCATTTGGCGACCCTCAAAAGTCCTGAGCAGTTTGAATTGTTCATGCAAAGATTATCTCGCTTCGAAGAACTTGTAGAATTTGTATCCAAGGGAGAAGATACAACCATGCGAATAATCTCAACTGATTCAGAACATGGCGCAAATTATTCTGAAGAAAGATACTCAAATGCAAGCTTCAAATCTGATTCTTTATGGACCACCTGGCACAGGCAAAACCTATGAGTTGCAGCAGCTTTTCGCTCAATACATGTCAAAGACCGGTAATGAAAGCCGAGAAATCTACCTACAAAGACTTGTTTCTGACAAATCATGGTTCATGGTGGTTGCCGCTGCAGTGCTTGATCTCGGCAAGGCTAAAGTCCCTGAACTGTTGCAGCATGAGTTAATCCAAGCACGTTTTCTGTCGGCCAAAACCAGTAATAAATCTCAGACGATTTGGGCCGCACTTCAAATCCACAGTTGCGTGGATTGTCCCAATGTGCAGCTCAATCTTGAAAAAAGAAGTGGACCGCTTATTTTTTGGAAAGATGAAGATGGAGCTTGGCAAATTAATGACAGTGTAAAAGAGGATGTGCCCGAGGCAACAGAATTATTAGCAATTAAGTCGTGACCAACCAAAATCAGAGAATATTAAACGATTCGAATTTATAACCTTCCACCAGTCCTACAGCTACGAAGAATTTATCGAAGGGATTAGTCCGGTCATGGACGGTTCGACGGATTCCGATAATGGCATTGCATACAGGATCGAAGACGGCATTTTCAAGAGAATCTGTAATCGTGCAAGGAGAGATCCCGACAACAGCTATGCGCTTTTTATCGATGAGATCAATCGCGGCAATATCAGCAAAATCTTCGGCGAACTGATTACCCTGGTCGAACTGGACAAGCGCATGGGGGCACAAAACGAGCTTCGCTTGACACTGCCCTATTCAAAGGAAGAGTTTGGTGTTCCCAAGAATCTTTCCATTATCGGCACCATGAACACCGCCGACCGCTCCATAGCGCTGGTCGACATCGCCTTGCGGCGTCGTTTCGAATTCGTCGAAATGATGCCCAAGGCAGAACTTGTTCCCGACAATGTCGAAGGCGTCAACGCCAGAGCTTTGATGGAGACTATCAACCGGCGTATCGAATGGCTCTACGATCGCGACCATGTCATCGGGCATGCTGATTTCATGGGAGTAGCTACCCTCGATGCGCTTCGTACGAAATTCCTGAAAAAGATTATCCCTTTGTTACAGGAGTATTTCTACGGCGACTGGCGGAAGATCTGTCTGGTTTTGGGTTGCCCTTCGGATGACGATGGTGTTCAACAAAATCCCGCTACAGCAATCATTCGATCCGCCTCACTGGGGCTCGGCTATGAAACTGACCAGTACGAAGGGAATGCTGTTCATTTACCATTAATCCGCAATTTAAAACGCCAAAGATTCTGATCTGGAGGCATTTTTCAGACGTATTCTGAGTGGGCAGCGAAACGTGAAGCAGCAGCACATTACAATTTATGAGTATGGCGAACTGCCTCGTGATATCGATCCCAAACTGCTCGACCGCCTTCGCCAGTTTGATGATTCTTTTACCAAAAAAGGAAAGAAAACCCCTTGTTTCAGTGGGGCTGGAACAACTGTGTCAAGGCAAATGAGTATGTTGGAGTATTGCAGGTACCTGGCATCACTGTAGAAATTCTCCCCAAGATTGACAGGGATGGTGTTCAATCCGACGATCTTGCGCAGAAGAATCTTCTTTTCATGCTTTCATATACCCGCAGCATCTCTTTTGAGCCCGCGATCTTGCCGCGCTGAAGTTGAAGCAAATGCCGTTGATTGAGATTTTGATCAAGGCGTTTGCCGACAGACTGCTGGCAGAACTGCGGCGCGGTCTGGATCATGCGTACCTCAATCGGAAGAGAACCTACCCAGGATCAAGGGAAAGCTGCTGATGAATCGGCATATCATGAGTGAATGCAGCCCATGGCGAGCGTTTTTTTGTCGGCTATGACGACTTTGTGAGTGATACGCTGCTGAACAGAATTTTGAAGGCCACCAGCAGGCGGCTTGCATTCGTGACCACGGTTTCTGGTACTCAGAAGCTGCTGCTCGAAGCCTTGGCGGTTTTTGACGAGACTGATGATATCATCCCGCAAGGGTTTCATTTTGATGCGGTTCATCTGCACAGCTTGACAGTGGTAAGTTCTCGTAAGTTACTGAATTTGTTGGGTCCAAGGAACGACACCTGAAATGAGCCAAATGAGGAATTTCAACCACTTAGCAGATGAGTTTTCAAGATTTCTGGAGAACTTACCACTGTCAAGTGCACAGGAACAACGAACGCTTCACGCCGCTCCTCGATTTTTGCCGGATTGTCTGGCAGGGGCAGTCGCCGGCTCCTGCCGCCGGAAAAAACGAGACGTTCTCGTTTCTCTTTAACATGTATGAGTTGTTCGAGGAATTCATCGCTCGATTTTTACAGCGTAATGCCGTTTTTTTCGGTTTGCATAAGCATGATGTCCGCATTCAGACCAGAGATCGGTATCTCTGTTGTGTACATCAAGATGATGACAGAAGGTTCAGGAAGTTTCAGATGAAGCCGGACATTCTTATCGGCCCTCGCAACGCTCCCTCGCTGATTATCGATACGAAGTGGAAACGACTGAAATCAAGTGACGAAGATGACAAGAATGGCGTATCCCAGGCGGACATGTACCAGATGTACGCCTACGCTCAACGATACCAATGCAACGACGTCTTGTTGCTCTATCCGAAGGTGACTGGTGTTGAGGAAAAGGTGTATCTGCTGGAAGATGATGCGTGTCGGCGAATTCAAATCGGGTTTGTTTGACGTGAGCCGGGATTTCGGGACGTCAGCAGGGGTTAACGCGTTGCGCCATGATATACAACGCTTGATACGGAGCAACACGCCATGACCATTCCCCCCCTCACCATCATCCCTGCCGGAGCCGGTTCCGGCAAGACTTACACCATCCAAAAGACCCTGGCCGAATGGGTAACA
>CAWEHK010000044.1:0-95938 GCA_963808625.1 uncultured delta proteobacterium | reverse complement strand
GAGCGATATGCGGAGTCTCGAACTCCCACAGGCAGTGAGGGTCCTTGATGACCTTCTTGAATTCTGTCGGTCCCGCAAGGTGCGGGGGCAAGTCTCTCCTCACCGGCGGCAACCCCCTTCTCTATCCCCATTTTATGGAGGTCTACAGGGGTGTCTCGGAGCGTGCGTTCAGCCTTGCCGTTCTTGGGAACCCCGTGCCCGAAAAGACTATCGAGAACCTGATTGCCATCGAGCCGCCGGTCTACTACCAGGTGAGCCTCGAAGGGTTACCCGAGCATAATGACACTATTCGCGGGCATGGGCATTTTGAACGGGTATTTGATTTCCTCAGCGTGTTGCGACGGTTCGAAATCTATTCCATGGTGATGCTCACGCTGACCCAGGGAGAATCTCTCGCAAGTGCTGCCTCTCGCTGAGATGCTTCGTGACCACGCTGACCTGTTCACCTTTAACCGCCTCTCCCAGGTTGGTGAAGGCGCCGGGCTCAAACTCCCCTCAAAGAGCGATTATATCGCCTTTCTGGAGGCCTACCTGGAGGCCCTCAACCATAACCCCGTTATCGCCTCAAAAGACAACCTCATCAACATCACCCGTTGCCGACACGGTTTGCCCGTTTTTGGCGGCTGTACCGGTTATGGATGCGGAGCCGCCTTCAACTTCATGTGTCTTTTGGCGGATGGGACCGTCCATGCCTGCCGCAAGTTTCCTTCACCCGTCGGCAGCATCCTCACCAGCAGTCTCGGGGAACTCTACGACTCCGACTCCGCCCGGCGCTACCGCTCCGGCCCCCGGGCTTGCAAGCCCTGCACCATGCGCCCCGTATGCGGCGGCTGCCTCGCCATCACTTACAGCTTCGGACTAAATGTATTCGAAGAGCGGGATCCCTACTGCTTTATCGGTTCCGACATTGGCGACCATCAGCCGGGTCGTTGAGGTGGAAGACGTTTCCAGGAGCGGTATCGTGCTCGAAAGTATATTGGAGATGCACCGCATAAACCCCATACTCTTGGACGGTGCGCCTTCCGTGCCCCCGTCTCTTGTTCTCCACAACCTGCAGCAGCGCTGTTGGGAAGAGCTCCACGCCGAAGGCGACGCCTTGGTTCAGCGACTACATACCGGGTCACAACAAAGTACAACAACTGGAGAACAGCAGCAGAATAAATAACCTGTCGTTGTTCTTCTTACTTCTCTCTTCTGACTTCTCTCTTCTGACTTCTGTCTCCTGTCTTCTTTCTCCTGTCTTCTGTCTCTGTCCTGTTCCCTGTCTCCTGTCTCCTGTCTCCTGTCTCCTGTCTTCTGTCTTCTCTGCACACAAATCGTATCGTCACCGGTCATTCATTCCCGAGGCCAGCAGTCTCGCCAGACAACGGATATGCCGATCGTCCGTGCCACAACAACCTCCGAGAATCTTCATGCCGAGTTCCTGGTGCAGGGCGGCGACAGATTGGCCGAAAGTCTCCGGCTCCTCCTCTACCAGACCGGTGCTGTTGTCCAATTCTTGGGGGTTGAGTGCTGAGGTGTTGGCCAACAGACCCACAAGTCGATCCCTGACCAGAGGAGATGAATTGACTTCATGCAGGAGAGCGGATCTGAAGATTGAAGCATGTGTGCAATTGACCAGGTAGGCCAGCGGCCTTGGGTTGGCGCTGGCATCGATGGCAGCGATGGCCTCCTTCAGAGGGGTACCATCCAGCAGCGTACCTTCCGGCGAACCACAAAACTGACGATGTACGGCTTGCCGGTGGCGGCCAGAGCCAAGGCCAGCCCAGTCGCCTCGCTGAGGGCCGGCAGAGTGGCGGCAAGGAGGAAGTCGACTCCTGCCTCCGCCAGCATCGTGGCCTGCCAGGCATGGAATTCACGCGCCTCGGCGCACCCAGGGCTTCAGCCGGGTTATAGGCATCCCCACGGCAGCTCAGCAAGCCGCAGATGACGACCTTCTACGCGTATCTCCCATAGCTGTTGCGCAACAAATCCAGAAACCTGAAATTGTCGCCGTTTACGTCCAACCCTGCGTAACCTGCCGCCGCGATCCGTTCGCGGCTTGCCCGCCAGGTGGGGGTCGAAAGCAGGAGCGGCAAACCGTATTGGAAGCCGATGTCCAGGTACTGCCGGCAGATCGCTTCGAGGGCCGCACGTTTTTCCTCGTCATAGACAAATGCGGAATTGACGATATGGGGGTCGAGTTCCAAGCCACTGCTCCGGCGCAGACGCTCGATGACTGCCCCTTCGCCAAGGATGCAGGGAGATCCCTCAAAAAGCTCTGAAAAGGAGGGTTGATTCATTGTCCATTTATCTCCTGCGATGTCTCTAGTCCCAGTAGTCCGGATCGTCAAACATCGGCGCCCGTTTGTCCCTTTCGGAGATGCACCGCGTCGGGCAGACGACGCATAGTTCAGTTTGTGAGTCCCATGCCTTGCCAACGACCGTCAGCAATCGGTCCACAAGACGATCTCCGATCTGAGGGAAGAATCGCTCGATTTCCAGGTATCCCAATCCTACATTGGCAGTCCTTCCAGCCAGCTTGTCAAGAATCTCTTTCTTCATGTGCTTGGCGTAGTGAACGCAGAAGTCTCTCATGCGGCCGTCATCGACTCCCGCACGGTGCAGTTGCGCCATCAAGCGCTTCTCCTTGGCGATAAATCGCTCAATCTCCAGCGCAAACTCGAACAGAAACCAATTGAGTTTGGTCTTCTCCTTATTATTTGAAAAAAACGGTCAGGAGTGATGCGACCTCTCACAGCACCATCTTTGTTATCCTTCGGAACCATCATGATCTCTTTCTTTCTGACAACGCAACCCAAGCCGGCCCCGCAGGGCAGGCTCAATGCGATCCCCACATCAGCGGGCAAGGCAACTCCCTGGCCCGACTCCCGCGCTGAAGCCGGACTTCATCACACCGGCGGCGAATTCACAATACCGTGCGGATGCTCTTCGGTTCAGCCGCGTGTCGTTCTCTGGGAGTGCGACCCCGTTCGGTTTCCCGATTGGCGTTCGTCATGGGCTCCTCGATTCGCCTCGGACGCGAAGAACCGCTCTGGTAGTTGGGGATCGCGCGCGCAATGGAAAAGCCCAAAAACCACGATCTCCTTATCTTCTATTCGGAAGTAAAGCGCATAGGGGAATCGCCGAAGCAGACGCCGCCGGAATTCACGATGGACTTTGGAACAAATCAAAGGGTTTCGCAGAACCTCTTCTTTTCGCTATCCTTCTTTGGAGTTCCTCAAGCGACAGGATGTCCCCTGGATGAGAGCTATATCTTTTAAGCCTTCTGCCCAGTTCCTTGATATGACTCTGAGGGACAGGCACGCTGGATTCATCCGAAGCGAAACTGCCCCATAGGTCTTCGACAAGAAGGATCTTTTCAGGAATACTCAACCGGTCAATTTCGGGAATCTCATTTAAGCGCATTAAATACCTCCTTATCTCCTTCGTCTTCCAATCGCACCAGCACCGGCCCGCGATGCCCCTGATGCATGACCGGGCAGGTAATGCCGGATCACTCTTCGCATGCTCTCTGGCCACCCCGCTCATTTTGATCATTTCCATGGCAAGATTGCCCCTCTAAGCTCCAAAATACCACTGCAAACCGGTGACTCACATGGAAACCCAGCCACTTCATTTGGTCCGCCCCCGCCCACAGGGGGCCGAGCCGCGCCGGGCAGTCGCATGGAGCAGACCGGAGCGCATCGCGTCCTTTCGAGCAAGCAGCGAAGTGGCGGTGGAGCAGGAAAAGGATATCGGTAGCATCGTGCTTGCGGCCCTGTGCATACGTGGCGGCGCAACCGGTCGGTAGTGCCGCCGACATCAAGTATACGGGTTTGATTATTAGTATCATCATTGAGCCGAACGCCTGCGTAACCAGCGCGAGCTGACCAATCCGAAGGCAACGCGAAGCAAAGCCGTATTTCGAGCGTCTGGTTCACGCGGTTGTTGTACGACTCTTCATCAGACCGCGACAGGCGTCAACGTGTAGACCCGCGCGAGCTTCGCAGCCGACTTCACGTCTCCCTGCCGCAGGGCTTCTCTGACGTCGTCGAGCTTGCAGGCATCCTCCATGGACAGGTAAGGGGACCACCCTTCATCCGTGTAGATGAGCGCGACATCCACTTCGGCAAAGAACTCGCCTTCGTGAACCAGCTTGGTGTAATGCCTCGTACTCATTTCGTCCTCCGCAGGAAGTCCGGCTCCCATCGCTTCTAGTCCGGTCGATACGCGGTGACAAGAACGGCCGGCGATGGACTGCCTCTGGGAATACCCCAGACCACGTGAACATGCTTTCCTTTCCGGTCCTTCTGAAGCACCAAGACGCAAGGCCCTTTGCGATAGCCGGGGTAGTCCTCGACGACCACGCCGTCCCGTATCGATGATATCGCGTCGCGCACCGTCAGCGCGTCCGCTGCCAATTCATCATAGCCATGATGCGATATTTTGACATCCCCCCTTCAACCAGCCGGAGGATCTGCGCAAAAGTCTGGCTCATCCTTCCTGTGCTTCAAAAAGATCGCCTGGCTTCTTCGATCGTCATTCGGTTCATTAACGTAGAATGCCGGGGATCAGTTGCCGAGCCGACTGCAACGACTTCACGCCACGGGAAGAGAAAATGCTGGCCCGGTCAACTGTATCCATTGGTTAGACATTCGACGCTAAGGACCGCAACAGTCGACCGGGTGCGGCTTCGATCTTTGCCGGGTCACCTTCGCGGCAATCGAGGTAGCTGCGATACTTCATGTACGTCGGAAGATTCGCGCTATAGAGGTAGACGGGGAAGATGATGTCCCGATCCGTCTCACGGCTCCTGACCCATGCAATGTTGAATTCCTCCTTGCATACCTTCGAAGCCAGATAGTGAGGTGAAAACATTGCGACAAGTTTCCGACAGCGATCTATACTCTCGAAAATCTCGGGTTGCCACGCTACGCCAATGTCGATGCTCTTTCGATCCAAGAAGATTTTAACCTCCGGATTAGCGCGCAACAGAGCCTCTGCGAACATCTGCGTCTCTGCTGTGTCTTCGTGCGCGTAGCTGATAAATACGTCGAAGTCGGCGGCAGCTTCCGACGATGGCGGAACGGATGCCGCGTAGGTCGTCGCCTTATTTTCGAAGGTTTCTCGCGCTTCGTCCGCTTGCTGGTCTCCGTAGGCGACTATCTTGAGTACCCCCAACGGGAGACCTTGCTCCATCCAGTGGATGGCAGCGTCTAGTAGCGGTTCAAGCATCTGCGCGACCGAGTACCCCTGATCCCCGGCGGCTACGATGGGCATTGCTACAGTTCTAGTCTTTTCCCTCTCGGCAAGTATGGGTGTCAGAGCCCGGAAAATATCCCCGACAACGGCAGGTGGATCTCCGCGGAATAACGGCTCGAAACATAAAATGCGGCTGAAGCGAAGATCGCGGTGCGATGGCTTGAACTCGTGAGACAGCCAGCACGAGAAGTTGCTTCTGAGATCGATTTCCTTGTTTGCAGCAAGCTTCGCGACGGACACACCCTTGCGATGTAGCGCGCCAATCAAGGAGGTTGAAGTCGGTACGTAGTCATCCGGAAAGGCAGAGACGATGAGCAGGTCAAACCCTTGGTCTGGGTCAAGCGAGGTCAAGTCGCCCTGGTAGAGCTCGATGCGCTTTCCACCTGTGCCCCGAACAGTGATGGTTCCGAGCAATCTCATCTTACGCCTCCCCTTCGCGTTGAGAAGATGCCATCGCGCCCAACAAGTGATTGTATAGTTTGCTGACACCAATTACATCGTGCATGATAAACAGAAAACTAGGCGTTGGCTGAGTAGCTCAGGCATCGTTATTTTGGAGTATCCCAAAAAGATACGGATAAAGCTTCACTTGGGTGACATTGCTCGATCAGGCACGGGACGAGATCCGAAAAAGCCTCATCCAGCCCGGACCAAGCAGGCTCACATCAAGTGGTTGAGACGGTTTACGATCTTTCGCGGCAAACGCCGGGGAAAGGATAGGCGAAAAAGCAAGGGTCTGCAAGACGTTTCACATAGAGCGATTCTTTGTGGTTGACAGGCAGGTGGGTGATGATGGATGGGCTCGCTGCAAATAATTTGGGAGAGGCATCAGGCACCCCCAGGGGTTTAAAAGGGAATCCCGTGCAAATCGGAAACGGTCCCTCCGCTTTGATCGGGGATGAAATCCGAAAATGCCACTGTCATGCCTCGGCGTGACGGGAAGGCTCGGAGAGTAGGATGATCCGTGTGTCATAAGACTGATTGCTGTTGACCATCGGTGGGTGAAGACAACCGGTGAACCGGTGAAGGTCCAGGTTAACCAGGGTTCGATCCATAGGGCATATGGATCTAAGGATTTCTTTATGGACTGAACTTTTTGTTCAGCTTGGCGGCAACTCCTCAACTTTAGACTGGAGACGGAAAACGGAAGAGGGAAAGAGGAACTAGGAGGCAGCATGAACGCGGTCGGTCATGTGCTGTCATCGGTGACGGGTCCTCTGGTCTGTGGTATCATGAGGACCTGTTGTTTTTGGACTGAAGACTTTCAGGTTTGAAAGACATGCTCCCCACCCGACACTCCAGGCAAGGAAGAAGAGATCAAAATGAAAACAACATCGTCCAAAATGGCGCTGAAACCCTATCTCGAAGCTGTAAGAGGTTACTGCGAGAGGCTTTCCCAGGAAGAGCTGACGGCAACCATCCTGGAGCTTGCTCAGGACGTTCCGATGGGAGCGCGTGGAGAATTCCTGGACAAGATCCGAGCTCTCGCACCTCATTCCCCCTTCCCGAAGCGGGAGAGCGTGAAAAGCCTTGAGGAAGCCCTTGCTGGAGCAAATTGAAGCACTGCGAGAGGAGATCGAAGAAAGAATCGCCGCCATCGAAAATGGCGATTACTTCGAGGATCGGGAGCCGTGGGAGGATGACTATGATGAGGAAAACCCCGATTACGTCACGGAAGAGCAGGCGGATGAGTTAAACAGCTTGTTCCTTGAAGCCGGTGCGCTCTTCCTGGACGGTCAATTGGAAAGCGCGCGCCGCTTGTATCTGGCTCTGTTTGATCTCATGGATGGAAACGAACATATCGCCGATCATTTTCCTCCAGGGTCCCCCACTTTCCGCGAAGCGAGAGCGAGGCTCTGTCGCTGTGTCTATGAGACTGCCGATCCGGTGAAACGAATGGATGATTTCTTCGACTCGATGAAGGTGAATGCCACTCTGAGCCGCCATCGCCTGGATCTCGAATCGGAACCGTTTCCCATGGTGCAGGATGTGATCGACGCCAGGCCCGGTGAGCTTGGCGATTGGGAATCATTCCTCCTCGCCTGGGAGCAGGAGTTGGCGTCCTATGATACGAGCCGGGCTGTGGTGCTGCGGATGGAGGCATTAGCATGGTTGGAGGGGATCGACGCCGTCTCCCGGCTTGCCAGGGAGTGGCAGTCCCGTCAGCCATATGGCACCCTCTTCTGGATTCAGCGGTTGGAAATCAATGAGGACTGGCGGGAGATGCTCGGGGCCTGCCAGGAAGCCCTCGAGGTCCTGCCGTTCAATAGTTTCCGGGAGCAGGCCGCCGAATACCTGGTAACGGCGGCAATCGAATCTGGGGGACGCGAATGTTGTGCTCCAGGGGAAACGCGAGCGGTTCCTTTCCGCCCCAGGCGAGAAGAACCTGCTCGATCTCCTCGAAGAAGCAGCAAACCAAAACCTGCGCTCCCGCGAATTGGATGCTGTTCTGGCCCACAGAGAGGCAATCAAAGGTCGGGGGGATGGCCGAGGGGATTTGCTGCTCAAGGTCCTCCTCATGGCAGGAAGACTCGATGAGGCCTTCAACGAAGGCAAAAACGAAAAGACCGTCGGCTGGTCCTTTGGCAAAGGGGGAATCCTTTTCGCCGGCGTCTTATCGGCGCTGACCGGGAATTCTCAACAGGCAAGCACAATCGATGCCCTGCTGAAGGAATATGCCGACCGCCTCCACAGCACTTTTGGCGGAAATTCGGAAAAGACGCGAGACCTCTACACCGAAATCGTGAAAGGGCTGGCATCGCTTGAGCTCACTCCAGCGGAAAAGCAGAAATATCTTGCATGGGCCGGCAAGGTCGGTCGGGACCGCGCCGAGCAGTATCGTCTCCAACCAGCATCGCACTGCCTACGACCGGGCCGCGCGAGCGCTCGGCGCCCTGGCCGAATGTTATATGCTCGCCAATGAACGGGATAAGGCCAAATCGCTGCTGCATGAATTCATCCAGGTTAAATTCAAACGACACCATGCCTTCCGAGCGGAGGTCAAACGAGTCGTGGGCAATTCTCGGCTGCTCAGGGATCTTCGAGTGGTTTGAGGGAGGATCCGGTGACAGGCTCTGGCGCTGAGGCCCATGTGACGCAGAGCCTCGAAAAGATCTTGGCGCTTGCAGAAGGCACCCCGCTTGCCCTTGCGTTCAAAGCGGCGCGCGAGCAGCGCAAGACCAATCCTCCTGATCCATGCAACCGCGATTCAGTTCTTCTTCAGCAACGCCGTGACATCCCGGAATAACTTTCCCGGTTCAGTGACCGGCACGGAAGGGCAGCTCTTTGAAAAGAGCGAGAATTTGCCACGCAATTCGGCAGAAATTGAGACGAAGAGGTCCTTGACCGCCCTGACAGAAGCTTCATCCAGAAACCTCCAAAAAGCAATTTCCTTCGCGGAAGGCAGAGATACTCGTGAGTCTCCTCAACGCAGGAGATGATTCGCGGTTTGCCGTAGGTCGGCATGCGCAGGGCCTGCGCCCGGCAGGGCTCAGGGATTTTTGCACGCGGCCAGCCGCCTTTTCAAGACATTCAACGCCCTCTGGGACAGGAATCCCCACTGGTCTTCATTCGGATGGCAATGCGCATCGATGAAAACACTGTGACATCAACAAGCTGTTACACCTTCACCACGGATGTGGTATAAAATCTGATGGTTTTGATCTCGTTCACAGCAAGGAGCCCAGAGATGCCTAAGAAGATTGATCCCTCAAAGACCGCCGCCTGGAGAAGACTCAGCAATCATTTCCAGGAAATCAGCGATATTCACATGAAAGACCTCTTTGCTCAGGAGGTGGGGAGGTTTGAAAGCTTCTCCCTCCGGTTCAACGACATTGTTGTGGACTATTCCAAAAACCGGATCACCGATGAGACCCTCAAGCTTCTGCTGGGCCTGGCAGAGGAAGTCGGCCTTCGCGATGCCATCGAGAAAATGTTTGCGGGGGACAGAATCAACGAAACCGAAGGGCGCGCAGTCCTGCACATTGCTTTGCGCAATCGCGCAAATCGGCCCATCGCCGTGGATGGCGAGGATGTCATGCCCGAGGTGAATGCCGTCCTCGAGAAGATGAAAATTTTCGCAGCGAAGGTCATCTCGGGCGACTGGAAGGGGTATACCGGCAAGCGCATCGAGGATATCGTCAACATTGGCATCGGCGGATCGGACCTGGGGCCGGTGATGGTGACGGAATGCCTGAAGCCATACGCCAAACCAGGCCTTTCCGTACACTTTGTGTCCAATGTGGACGGCACCCACATTGCCGAGACACTGAAACGGCTCAATCCCGAAACGACCCTCTTCATGATTGCTTCAAAAACCTTTACCACCCAGGAAACCATGACCAATGCCTTTACGGCTCGGAACTGGTTCCTGGCAGGCCGCGAAAGATCCCGGCCACATCGCCAGGCACTTTGTGGCCATATCCACCAACAGCGAAAAGGTTGAAGCGTTCGGCATTGACCGGGAAAACATGTTTGTGTTCTGGGACTGGGTTGGCGGTCGGTATTCGCTGTGGTCGGCCATTGGGCTTTCCATTGCCTGCACTATTGGCTTCGAAAACTTCGAAGAACTGCTGCAGGGGGCCTTCGAGATGGACTGCCATTTCCGAGAGACTCCTTTCGAACGGAATATTCCGGTCATCCTGGCGCTCATCGGCATCTGGTACAATAACTTTTTCGGCGCCGAAACCGAAGTCATCCTTCCCTACGACCAGTACATGCATCGCTTTCCCGCTTACTTCCAGCAGGGCAACATGGAAAGCAACGGCAAGTGCGTCGACCGCAACGGCAACCGAGTGACCTATCAAACGGGCCCGATCATCTGGGGAGAACCGGGAACGAACGGCCAGCATGCCTTCTATCAGCTCATCCACCAGGGGACCAGGCTGATCCCGGCAGATTTCCTGGCGCCGGCGATCAGTCACAACCCCATCGGTGAGCATCACAACATCCTGCTGTCCAACTTCTTTGCCCAGACCGAAGCGCTTGATGAACGGGAAGACCGAAGCGGAAGTCATCGCGGAACTGCGCCAGGAAGGAAAGACCGAGGAGGAAATCCAGCGGCTCTGCCCTTATCGCGTCTTTGAAGGCAACAAGCCGACCAACTCCATTCTCTTCAAGAAACTGACGCCCAGAGTCCTGGGCAGCCTCATTGCCATGTATGAACACAAAATCTTCGTACAGGGAGTCATCTGGAATATTTTCAGTTTCGATCAGTGGGGCGTGGAACTCGGCAAGCAGCTCGCCAAGAGAATCCTACCTGAATTGGAGGGCGAGGAGCCGGTTCAGTCCCATGACTCCTCGACCAATGGCCTGATCAATGCCTTTAAAAGCATGAGGGAGTGAGAAGAGCAGGGCCGCTCTCAGGCCGGAGCCGCCCTTTTCACTCCGTTGCTACTCAGTACCGCTCCGCATAAATGGGTGTCCGGATTAGAGACGTCATTTCCGCGTTTCTGGCGGGAATCCAGGCTGTGCAAATCCCATGGATTCCCGCCAGGAGCATGCGGGAATGACGGTCAGGGGTAATGGACGCTTTATTCTGCTGTGCTGTCCTCAGCAACTTCGTCTGCCGGTAGAGCGCTTTCTGCCAATTTCACATAGGTTCTTGTGATCTTTTTGGTTTTTCCGCTCTCAATAAGAATGGTTTGAGCTGGTGGTTCGGTCCAACCGGTCACGCTGTTAAACGACACGGTATGGTCACCGGCATCCAAATTTTGAACTTTCGCCCCACTTTTCTTCCAGGCTCCGTCGTCCACCCGCCACCGAGCCCCGGCCATGACCGCTTCATCCGGGCTGATATTCACGATAAGCGAGCCCCGTTCGATGTAGGTCGCAGTAATCGTCCGGGTTTTGTTACTGATGACGACGACTTCCCGGTCTTCCGGTGCAGCCCAATGGGTGGTTTCCTTGAACGACACAACGTGCTTATCCCCACTCCCGACCGCAAGACCTGCAATGAGCGCCCCGCTGGGCTGCCAGTCCCCGCCGTCCACCCGCCACTCAGCCCCGGCGTCGATGGCCTTCTGCGGTTTGATGATCACCTGGAGATCACCGGGAGGAAAGATGAAGCCTTTTTCCGTCTTGATTTTCAGATTGTCAAAAGTGACCTTCACAGCCTGCTTGGAAAATTTCCAATCATGGCCCCACGCCACCAGTTGCACGACGGTCTTTCCCCAGTCGGCCGTCAAGACAGGGGCCCCCGTGGTTTCCCCGGGCAGTACGATTTGCTGCAATATCCAGGCGCTGCCGTCGATACCTCTTGTTCTCCGGATAATGAGGGTGCCGCTTTTCGCGGATGCATAATGAGAGGTATAGGGAAGAAGCACGTCGCCAGTGCAAAGTGCCTTGTTCGGAAACTGCTCGCAGTATTTTGTATCCGCTACCACATAACCAGGGTCACTCATACGACCAGCGGTATATTCATGCCATTTATTGTTAACCGGGTCCACTTCGATGAATACCTTGAGCGCCATCCTGATACCGTTGGCCGGCCGGGGCCAGTCCACAAGCTTGAAATCCACGCTCACTTCGAATTCAGACCCCTCCTTGATGAAAAAATAATTGTGGCTGGCAGCGTCATAGCTGGTCACACCCCCCCAAAACGGATTGCCGGTAGCCGTCCCGGGAATGGCAACTTCGAGTCTTTCGTTCGCCTCTGCCACGGTCACGCCATCAAAATTGGTGATCGACCAGAGCGTGGTGTTGAGGCTATTATCGTTGAAGTTATCGTTGAGGTACGGACCAGCCCAGGCAATGCCGGAAAAGAGGAGAAAGAACCACGCCAAAGCCGCCAACAACCTGAATTGACAAAGGTTTGATCGGGTCATGTGCGCCTCCTTTGTTCGGAAATTGTCAGACTACCGGACAATGCTCACAACATCCCACAGCTGGCATGATTATGACTCGCAGACGAGCGGATGCAAGCAAAATCTCACTCGTAAATCGATGCCTTCAAGGCGATGACGAGATAAGGTGCGGCTGAGGATCTGTGGTGATCGATGCTGAGGGCCAATCAGCGACGTCCCTGAAGCGAAAATCAACATTCGAATGCCCTAAATCGTCGAGATCCTGGTAAAAGGTGGCACCGATCTGACGGGCAGGAGAGAAAACAGACGTCGTTATAGAGTTTGGGATTCGTTGTATCAAGCTTTCCTGAAAAACGAAGCTCCGGAAACCCGACCTATCATAATTTGGGTGGAAGGCCGGTTGCAGGCGACCCAGCTTAACGAAGGTTTTTCCAAAGCGAACCAGGTGCATGATTTCGCCTTTACCCTTTGCCCCCATCCATAGCTCGTGAAGCACCGGATGTACCAGGAAGACCACCTTATTGAATCGGTTGACTGATATTGGTAGAGTCCACGGATTGAAAACATTGATCAAAACTCTGATCGCCTGAAGTCGTCAGATCCCAAGTCGAAAAGCCGATCTGATGTGTCAGGAGTGACATCGTGTCGATATTGTTTGAGGACCCATTATGTACTCAGAGCGATCCTGATGCGATTGATTTGCTCCTGATCAAGCTCAATCGTCTTCTTCACCAACGCCATGGCATTCCTCCATCTCCACCATATGGTACATACTTCTAATATGGTTATATATGTAAACTGTGCGAGTCAGGAATGTCAATGCGCATTCCGAAATAACGGGAGGAGACGGGAGATCACTGCGCCCGCGTAAGGATTGCCAGGGCATCCTCTTCCATGGTTTTATTCGGGTATTCGATGATTCTGCCCAACTCCCTGCCGTCCCGCAGAAAGATGATGGTGGGGACCCTCTTCACATCGTATTTCGCAGTCAGGCCGAGACCGTCCTGCTTGGCTCGGTCGACACCATAGAGCTGCAGCGAAAGCCAGGAATTGTTGACCGTGTTATAGACTTTGATAAACTTCGGTGCTTCACTGATGGAATCCGGGCACCACGTTCCAAGGAACATGAGGATCTCGGTTTGCTTGTTGACCCTTCTCAGCTTTCCGACCGTCATCCGGTCCGGAACATAGCGCGCCGCCTGCTCCCCGAAGATGGGGCATTGGTGGAAGAGCTCGTCTTCGGTAATCTTACCAACCAGAATCTTTTCGCCTCCTTCCCCGGAACTCACCGGTGCCTGCTGCACCGAGGCGCAACCATTGACCAAAACCATCACCAGGACTACCAGACCCGTCATAATCGTCGCCACGGAAGCTCTGGAACTTGTGATTCTCATTCTTCTCCTCCTTTGTGCTGAAATTTTCCCCGAGGAAGCCCCAAGGAGCCGACCATAGAGCGAGACACGAAACCACTCCTTCCAAGCCAAGGAGCAGCCCCCCTCTTGCGAGGCTTTCTTTTATCAGGTCTTTCTCAAAAAAACAATTTCCAGGTCCATAGACGCCTATGAGTGTGGTCGCGGACGTGTCGAGATCTGGAAGTCTGCATGCAAGGGCTGGGGGCGAGCAGACTGTCTGAAAATTCCCCATCAAGCCGGCTAAAGTTGGTTAAAGCCGGTTCCCAAACTGGAGGTTAGAAACCAGCGTACGAGGGAACGAACGATTTCCCGTCTTTTCCAAAGCTGGGTCCGGAGGATTTTTCCTCGGATTTTAGCCAAAGACTAAACCTTCAAACAGACTCCGAGACAGGATCAAATCGTGAGTTGCTAAAGACTGCTGCAGAAATCTTAGGCTTTTCTTTTTTTGCCGAGCGGTATAAAGCAGTATTGTCGGGTTCCGAAAACTGAAACTGGATGCACCACCTTCAATCTCTTGCCCCGCCCTGAGGCGCCGCTACTCTTCTGAAAGCGCCCGGCACACACCCTGTTCTTTTTCAACCAACAGATCTCCATGGAGACCACATCAAACTTGCCGCAGGAGGTGCGTGATATGCTGCGACATGTCATCATTGGGAACGGCATCGCGGGAGTGAGCGCGGCCGAAGCCATTCGTTCACTGGACCCGGAGGCTCCCATCACCTTCATCGCCCGCGAGGAGGACCTGCCTTACAGCCGCCCTATGATCAGCCAGGTCCTGGCGGCGACCGCCGATTTCCCTCAACTGCCTCTGCGCTCTCCCGACTACTATCAACGACTTCGGGCTGAAGCCCTGACGGGCCAGGAAGCCGTCGCCATCGACTGGAAAGCGCGCACCGTGCAAACCGATCGCGGCGCAAAAATCCCCTTCGATCGCCTCCTCGTTGCTTCCGGCGCCGATCCCCGGCCGCTTCGGGCAGACGGAGCCGGATGCCTGGGTGTCTTCACCATGCGTAAGGCTGACGATGTGCGCATGATGCTCGAGGCCCTCGAGGGGACCCGGCATGCTCTCGTGCTGGGCGGCGGTCTCGTCGGTTTCAAGGCAGCTTACGGGCTTCTGCGGCGAGGTCTGGCGGTGACGATGCTGATCCGCTCCAACCATCCTCTCGCCATGCAGGTGGACGCGGAAGCGGGGGCCATCATCCAGGCCGAACTGGAACGCCACGGCCTCACCGTGCAGGTGGGCGTCGAGGTGACGGCCATCGAGAGCGACCGCCTCGGGCGCGTGGCCCGCGCCCAATTGAGCAGCGGGCAGTCCCTCGATTGTCAAATGGTGGTGGTGGGAAAGGGTGTCTGGCCCTCCGTCAGGTTTCTCGGGCGCGATCGGGTACGCATTGATGCCGGCATCCTGGTCGATGACCATCTGCAGACGAGCGTCGACGGAGTTTATGCCGCAGGGGATGTGGCCGAACATTATGACCTTGCACGCGGCGAACGTTGGGTGAATGCCATTTGGCCGGTTGCCGTCGAGATGGGCCGGATCGCCGGGATGAACATGGCGGGACGCCGGGTTCGCTATCGTGGGAGCCTCAGCCGCAACGTCATTCGCATTTTCGACCTCGATGTCCTCACCGCCGGCCTGGTTAACCCTCCGACTGACGCGAAGTATGAAGTGCTGGCCCTTCGCGACCTCAAACGGCAGACCTATCGCAAGCTGGTATTCAAAGACGATTATCTGGTGGGGGCAGCTCTGGTGGGCCGCGTGGAACAGGGAGGCGTCCTCATGAACACCATCGCCGGGCGCATTCCCGTGGACAAAGATCGCACCCGCCTCCTCGAGCCGGGATTCAACTATGCCAGTCTTGTTCCGCTGCGCAAGCGTGGTGTAGTCAGTGAACAGTGGAGTGACGAGTAATGAGTGATGAGTAATGAGTGATGAGTGAGTTAGTGGCTAGTGATGAGTGATGAACAGTGAGCAGTGGCAGTGACAGTGGTCTGGATGCAGGTCAGCAGGCCAGTGGTCGGTTTTTGCAGGAAAAGTGCGTCGGCGATAGGGGTTCCTGTCGATGACCGGCGATCAGGCTTATCGGGTGAGCGGAAGTCAGGCGGCAGAATACGGCTGGAATGCAAATTCTGTCAATGAGACTCGTGATTCCCGATCTTCTGACTCCTGACTTCTGTCTCCTGACTCCTTCTGACTCTCCCGACTCCTGATCTCCTGACTCCTGTCTTCTGTCTTCTTTCCTAAACGGAGGTGCCATCATGAAAACGGTGTTAGTGCATCCCGAGCGCTGTGTTGGCTGCATGCAGTGCATGCCCGCATGCGCCACCGCGCACTCGCGAGCCAAGAGTCTCTTCCTCGCTACCCTGGAGGAACCGCGCCCGCAACCCAGGATTCATCTTGGCGCGGGGCCGGCCGGCGAAGGGTTCCCCAACCGCTGCCGGCACTGCGACCCAGCCCCCTGCATGCTGGCCTGCCTGGCCGGCGCCATCAGGCGCGACGCGTCGTCCAACACCGTCCTTATCGACCCGGACCTGTGCATCAACTGCGCCTCGTGCGCCATGGCCTGTCCCTTCGGGGTGATTCGATATCATCAGGACTACGCTGCCCCTCCCCAAAAGATCGTGGCGGTGAAGTGCGACAATTGTCTGGAACGTCAGGACCAGGGCCTCGTTCCCGCGTGCGTGGAGACCTGCCTGGTGGGAGCGCTCACTTTCGAGGAACCGACGGCGGCCTTTCGCCGCGAAATGGAGCGTGTGACGGCCCGGCTGCTGAGTGCCATGGAAGCTGCCATGCGCCCCGCTTCCGCCGGTTTTGAGCTATTGGTGCAGAGCAAACGCACAACGGCGGCGATGAGCTCCAAGGGTCAGAGATCGTGAGCGATGGCTGCCAGTGAACACGAACTGAAGGCTGCGGCTATGCTGCTGCTCACCGACAACCGGCTACCGGTCGCTGACTACTGATCGCTGGCCATTAATTACTGATCGCTGATCACTGGTCACTGGTCAATCACTTCTGATCACTGACCACTGGCCACTGACCACTGTCAATAAGGAGGATCTGTGATGAGTTACCAAAAGGACTACTCCCGGTACAGTATCGTCCCCGACACCCAACTGCTGCTGGAAAAGGCCTCAAGGGACCAGGTCGAAACCGTGTGGGACCGTTATCAAGCCCAGCAGCCCAACTGCGGGTTTTGCGAAATGGGGCTTTCCTGCCGCATCTGCATGATGGGACCGTGCCGCATCGATCCTTTCGGCGAAGGTCCCCAAAAGGGCGTCTGCGGCGCCAACGCCGATATCATGGTGGCCCGCAACCTGGGCCGCATGATTGCCGCCGGGGCTGCGAGCCACTCCGATCACGGCCGCGACCTCGTGGAGGTGCTGAGCAAGGTGGCCCAGGGCAAGGCCCCGGGCTACGCCATCAAAGATCCGGCAAAGCTCCGGCGGGTAGCTGCGGAATTTGGCATCGAGAGCGACGGCAAAGACGACCTGACCATCGCGGCGGAATTGGCCGACGCCATGTTCGACGATTACGGCTCGAAGAAGCACCGCCTCACCTTGATCAGTCGCGCGCCCAGACAACGCCAGGAACTCTGGCAGAAGCTCGGCATCATGCCGCGCGGCATCGACCGCGAAACTTCGGAGATGATGCACCGCACCCACATGGGCGTCGACAACGACTGGGTCAGCATCCTGCTGCACGGGCTGCGGAACGCCCTCTCCGACGGGTGGGGCGGCTCCATGATCGCCACCGAAGTGAGCGACATCCTTTTCGGCACCCCGCAGCCTGCCAAGAGCACGGTCAACGTGGGAGTATTGAAGCAGGACCAGGTGAATATCATCGTCCACGGCCACAACCCGGTGGTTTCCGAAACCCTGGTGGCGGCCTGCCAGCATCCCGACATGATCAAACTGGCGGAACAGAAAGGGGCCAAAGGCATCAATCTGGCGGGGGTGTGCTGCACGGGGAACGAACTCATGATGCGCCATGGCGTGCCCATGGCGGGGAATCATCTCTCCACGGAACTCGTGCTCGTCACCGGGGCGGTCGAGATGATGATTGTGGACTACCAGTGCATCATGCCCGCCATCAGTGATGTCGCCGCCTGCTACCACACGAAGATGATCTCGACCTCCGACAAGGCCAAATTTCCCGGCATGGAACACCACGAGTTCACCCCGGAGAACGCTTACGAAAAGGCCGAAACTCTGGTTAGAATGGCCATCGACAATTTCTCCAACCGCGACAGCAAGCGGGTTTTCATTCCGGTCGAGCCTCAGGAAGTCATCTGCGGGATGAGTGTCGAAGCGGTGCTGGGAGCCCTTGGCGGGACCGCCGGGCCCCTCATTGATGCGATCAAGGCGGGCAAGATCCGGGGCGCCGTCGGGGTGGTCGGCTGCAACAATCCGCGCATCAAGCAGGATTTCGGCCACGTGAACCTGACCTCCGAGCTCATTGCCAACGACATCCTGGTGGTCGACACCGGGTGCGTTTCCGTGGCCCACGCCCGCGCCGGGTTCAAAACCCTCGAGGCGCTGGAAAAAGCGGGGCCGGGTCTGAAGGAAGTCTGCGGCGCACTCGGCATCCCGCCCGTTCTTCATGTCGGAAGCTGTGTGGACAATGTGCGCATTCTGGTCCTGCTCTCAGCCCTGGCGAACACTCTCGGCTGCGACATCAGCGACCTCCCGGTGGCGGGATCGGCCCCCGAGTGGTATTCCGAAAAGGCGGCAACGATCGGCTGTTATTTCGTTGCCTCGGGAGTTTTCACCCACCTCGGCCCGATGCCTCCCGTAACGGGCAGCATCAACATCGTAAAACTCCTTACCGAGGGCCTGAAGGACGTGGTCGGGGCCACCTTTGCCGTGGAACCCGACCCGGAGAAGGCCGCCGCCCTGATCATCAACCATATCGAAAGCAAGCGCGCCGGATTGGGGCTGGACTCGAGGGAGGCAAAGCGCTAGCGAAGGTCGGCAGAAGCATGTCACCGACTATGGATGGGCCGGTATCCCCCGTTGATCAAAAGGGCACTTTAGAGCCTGTCTGAAAAGCGCACTTGGCACTGGTGTGCTGGTTGTGCTGGTTCCCAAGCTCTGGCTTGGGGACCCACCTGCTTCGAAGCTCCAGCTTCGTCGGATGTGTGGCTGCCACCCGACACTCAAGAGACACTTGAAGCTGGAGCTTCCATGACTGCGTTCCCAAGCTGGAGCTTGGGAACGAGCGAAACGAGCCAGGCTTGAGCTGGGGACAACAGGAACAAGCGATTCTTCGGCAGCCGAATTGCCCTGCCATTGGGGAGGCTTGCTGCTGGACGAAACGGGATGCTCATTGCGAGTCACGATGCACCCTACCCTGACGCACGCTCCGCATAGAAGGCCTTGCGCCAGGTTTCGAAACGGTGATCCTGAATGGCCTGGCGCATGGCGGCCATGAGCGTCAGGTAATAGTGGAGGTTGTGGAGGGTGTTCAGGCGATAGGCAAGGAGTTCCCGGGCCATGAAAAGATGCCGCAGATAGGCCCGGGAAAAGCGCTGACAGGTGTAGCAGGCGCACCCCGATTCAATGGGCGCGGCATCCTCCGCGTACGCGCTGTTTTTGATCTGGATGCTCCCCCACGAGGTGAAAAGCATGCCGTTGCGGGCGTTGCGCGTCGGCATGACACAGTCGAACATGTCCACCCCCAGCCGCACACCCTCGACGAGATCCTCGGGAGTCCCGACCCCCATCAGATAGCGGGGACGCGAAGCCGGCATGAGGGGTGTCATGGTCTCCAAAACGGCAAGCATCTCTTCCTTGGGCTCCCCTACGGACAGGCTGCCCAGGGCATACCCATCGAAACCGATGGCCGCCAGTTGTTCCAGGCAGGATTTCCTGAGATCGAGAAAGACACTCCCCTGGATGATTCCGAACTGAGCCTGCTCCTGAAGTTGGTGGGCCGCTTTGGAGCGCTCAGCCCAGCGCACGGTGCGCTGCATGGACTCGGTGGCATAGCCGTAAGTGACCGGATAAGAGTTGCATTCATCGAACACCATGGCGATATCCGAGCCCAGTTGCATCTGGATCTGCACCGCCGTTTCCGGGCTGAGCAAATGCCGCGAGCCATCCAGGTGCGATTGGAAGACCACTCCTTCCTCTTCGACCTTGTTGATCCGGGCCAGACTGAAGACCTGAAAACCGCCGCTGTCCGTCAAGATTGACCGGGGCCAGTGCATGAAGGCGTGCAACCCGCCAAGACGGGCGATCCGTTCCGCACCCGGCCGCATCTGGAGGTGGTAGGTATTCCCGAGAATCATCTGAGCACCCAGGGCTTCCAGTTCGTCAGGAGTGAGGCTCTTAACCGTCCCTTGAGTGCCCACGGGCATAAACACCGGTGTCTCAACCATACCATGGGCCGTCACCAAACGACCGCGGCGCGCTTCACATCCTGGATCACGGGCGAGAATCTCAAAAACCACTGGAGGAGTCCTTAAACCTCATAAGATACCTGATTAGTCATACATCCCGACCTTCTCGATTCCCGCCAAGCCTCATCGGGATCACACCCAAAGGAGGGCGGGTTTTCCAACCCGCCCCAAGGGGACATCCGAAAATAGAACGCCTTCTTTTACCGCGAAGAACACGAAGAGCACGAAGACCACGAAGTGATTTCTTCGTGCTCTTCGTGTTCTTCGTGGTTCGAAAAAGAGCTGAAATGAGCGCAAGTTGCTTCTGGACAATTTCGAAGTAATGCTCCACAAAAATAAGTGTCCGGATTCAGATCGTCATACCTGCGAAATCCGGTATCCAGGCAGTGCTCTGAATTCCGGTTTTCACCGGAATCTTCCATGCAAGCTTACACCCCGTTCAATGAAAGTAAAATTGGCATACAACTTGGCTTCAAAAAAAATAGAATCTATAAATCATTGATTTGCCATGATAAATTTCTACTTTCGTAGGAATGACGCGTCAGGTCTATGGTTACTTTATTCTGTGGAGCTGTGCTAAGTGCCATGCTTGATCTGAGTGGCAGGCTGGAAAGCCTGCCCCACAAATGAAGTCGCCCCTCCAGTTCTTTCGGAGAATTGGTGACGGCCCACTCCTACAGGATCAGCATCGCATCGCCATAGCTAAAGAACCGATAGTTCCTCCCTGACCGCTTCCCGGTAAGCATGCAGGATCGCTTTCCGGCCGGCCAAAGCCGAAACCAACAACAGCAGGGACGACTTCGGCAAATGGAAGTTGGTGATCATGGCGTCCACCACCTGGAGTGGAAAGCCTGGATAGATGTATAAATCGCAGTATCCGGAAAAGGCCGTAACCCTTCCCTCTTGGAGGGCGGCATATTCCAATGATCCGGGCTGAAGTCGTCCCAACGGCGACGATACGCCTGCCTTCCTTCTTCGCCTGATCAATCCGCCGGGCCGCATCATGGCTGATTTCCGCGTACTCAGGATGCATCACATGCTGCCGGATGTCCCTGACCCGCATCGGAGCGAAGGTACCGTAGCCAACGTGCAGGGTGACCTTGACGATCTCGACACCGCGCTGCTCCAATTTCTCGAGGAGACCCAGGCTGAAGTGCAGGCCGGCAGTAGGGGCCGCAACCGATCCCGGCTCCCGGGCATAAACCGTCTGGTAGGAAGTCGCATCTTCCCCATGAGGACTGGTGCCGTCACGATGGATATAGGGTGGCAGAGGAACTTCTCCAACAGCCTCCAGGAGCGCCGAAAGAGGTTCAGAGGTCAGGAAGCGCACGTGAGCCTTACCCTCTTCCGGCCGACTGAGCACCTCTGCCTGGAGGCCGTTTCTGAAGGTAATCAGGCTGTGAGGCTGCGGGGGTTTGGCGGCCTTCACCAGGCATAAGCAGGCCTTTCCGTTATCATGCTCTGCGGGTTTGAACGGCTCCAACACGAGGAGTTCAATCTTGCCCCCCGTCGCCTTCACACCCAGCAGCCTCGCAGGGACAACCCGCGTGTCATTGAGGACCAGCAGGTCGCCCGGCTGCAGATACGAGCAGATCTCATCGAAGCGCCGGTGTTCCAGACTCTCCGGTGAGCGCCGCAGGACCAACAACCGGCAGGCTTCCCGTTTCTCCATAGGCTCCTGAGCAATCAAGGTCTCAGGAAGATCATAATGGTAGTCCTCAAGATCGTATGTGAGGTCTCCCCTACCCTCCATGCCGGCGCCCCCAATAGACAAGCAGCAGCCCGACGACCATCAAGGCCCCGCCGATCATGCGGAGTTGCGTGCAGGGCATGAGCGTGAGCTTCTCCAGCCAGGTCTTCACTTGTTTTGGGAAAGCAAAGTAAGGCAAGCCTTCAAGAAAGCAAATCAGCCCGATGACCGTGAGGAAATACCCCAGAGACATGTTTCTCCTTCTTCATACTGCAAGTCTCCCAAAGATCTTCTTCCCATTCTTCCGGGATTCGCCTAACATATTTTGACCGGCTTGCATAGGGACTCATCGGCGCGCGTTTCAATGGGTGATGAGTAACGAGTGTGAGTCACGAGTGATGAGTGGTGAGTAACGGGCGATAAGTGGCGGTGGTAGGCCGGTGTTGAGGAAAATGGCCACAAGGGGCACAGGCATCAAAGATAGAAAAGGCAAAAACGAAAAGGCCAAGGGCTAAGAGCTAAGAGCTAACTGCTAAGAGTTAAGAGCTAACTGCTAATACCGCGGAGGGAATGATGCCTCTAAGCTGGGTTGACATTGATCTCGAGGCGTTGCGACACAACGTCAACCAGGTGCAAAACAGGATGACGGCGAATGCCCAAGTCCTTGGCGTGGTCAAATCCGATGCTTACGGACACGGGATGGTCCCGGTGGCCAGGGAACTCGTCGCCTGCGGCGTCAACTTCCTGGCGGTGAGCAAGTTCTGGGAGGCCCAGGAGCTCCGTGCCCATGGCATTCAGCTCCCGCTTCTCACGCTCCTGGGGCTGGAACCTGCCGATATGGAAGAAGCCATCAGGCTGCAAGTACGACCGGTCGTTTTCCGCATCGACCATGCCCGGCTCCTGAGCCGCATCGCAACCCGCTTGCAGCAGCCGGTCCGCGTGCATCTTAAAGTAGACACCGGCATGGGAAGACTGGGCGTTCCCTTTGAAGCGGTGCCTGCCTTTCTCGATGAACTGCTGGACCTGCCCGCCGTAGAACTGGAAGGGGTCCTGTCCCATTTCGCCGTCGCCGATGAGGCGGACAAAACCTATTCGGAATTTCAGCTCAACCGCTTCCAATCCGTGCTGCGCATGCTTGCGGATGCCGGGCGCCCCGCCACCTATGCCCATATTTCCAACAGCGCCGGCATCCTGGATCTGCCCCATGCCCATTTTCAGTTGGTGCGGCCGGGCATCATGCTGTACGGTTCTCCGCCTTCGGATGAGATCCATTACCCGGCAGATCTGCGCCCGGTGATGAGCTTTAAGGCCAGGGTCATGCAACTCAAGGAGGTGCCTCCCAATCACCCCATCGGCTACGGACGCACTTATACGACCACCAGAACGAGCCGCATTGCCACGCTTCCCGTCGGATACGACGACGGCTATCCAAGGGTCCTTTCCAACCGCGCGCAGGTGCTCATTCGCGGCAAGCGAGCCCCGCTTGTGGGCCGCATCTCGATGAGTATGATCACCGTCGACGTGACCAACATCCCTGGGGCAGGCGAGGACGACGAGGCCGTTTTGCTCGGTGAACAGGGCAATGAGCGGATCACGGCGGAAGAAATCGCGCAGCTCTGCAATACCATCAGCTACGAAATCTATTGCAGTATTGGACGCCATCGCTTTAAGTACTTCCATCACGCTTCAAGTGGAGAGGAGTTCGCTTAACTCAGCGATTCTGCAAGGCTGGACTTGCACCGGCGCACCCTCCTGATATATATATCGATGACCACACACTCAGAGAAAAGGAGGCTTCACTGCCTATGGCCCTTGTTCGGAACCGGCTCATCGCCATGCTCTCCGATGCCATCTTGCCCCTGTTGCCGGCGGATGCGAAGAGTTCGCGCGGCTCCTTTCCCATCGAGCTTGACATTCCCAACCTGCCGCAGCACGGAGACTACGCGACCAATGTCGCCTTCAGCCTGACCCGACAATTGCGGCGCAATCCCCGGGAGATAGCGGCACAGATCGTGGCAAACCTCGAGGGGTCCGATCAGACCATTGCCCGGACCGAAATCGCCGGACCCGGATTTATCAACTTTTTCATTCAACCGGCTGCCTGGCACGAGGTTCTCCTGGAAATCCTCAACGATCCCAAAGCCTATGGCTATCAAAACCTTGGCAAGGGGCAGAGGGTCCAGGTCGAATTTGTCAGCGCCAACCCCACCGGGCCCTTGCACATCGGCCATGGGCGCGGCGCCGCCACCGGGGATGTGCTGGCCAACATCCTGACCGCCTGTGGCTATCGGGTGGAACGCGAGTACTACATCAATGATGCCGGAAACCAGATGGATACCCTGGGAAGGAGCCTCTATTATCGTTACCGGCAACAACTGGGAGACGAAATTGAATTTCCCGACGGTCATTACCAGGGCGATTACATGCTCGACCTCGCCCGCGAACTTGTCGAGCGGGGAACAGATACCTTCCAGAAGAGCGCGCTGGAGGACGTGCTGCCCGTGTTCACGCGCTTTGCCGGCGAGCGCATCCTCGGCGGGATCAAAGACGATCTGGAGAGCTTCGGAGTGCATTTCGACCATTGGTTCAGCGAACAGAGACTCCATGATGCCGATGCCATTCAGCAAACCATTGAGGCCCTGGCAGCGCACGGTTACGTTTATGAACAGGATTGGGCCCGCTGGTTCCGCAGCACCGCTTTTGGCGATGAAAAGGACCGGGTGGTAATCCGCTCGAACGGGGTCAGCACTTACTTCGCCTCCGATTTGGCTTATCACCGAGATAAATTCGAACGCGGTTTCGATACCGTCATCGACATCTGGGGCGCCGATCATCACGGCTACGTGGAACGCATGCTGGCAGGCGTGCAGGCGCTTGGCCGCAAGCGGGACGATCTGCGGATCATCCTGGTTCAGCTCGTTAACCTTCTGCGTGGCGGCAAACCGGTGGCCATGTCCACCCGTGCGGGGGAGTTCGTAACGCTGCGCGAAGTCATTGAAGAAGTGGGACGAGATGCGGCACGGTTCATCTTTCTCACCCGTCGCTCGGACAGCCCGCTCGATTTTGACCTTGAGGTCGCCAAAAGTCAGAGCAACGACAACCCGGTGTATTACGTTCAGTATGCCCATGCTCGACTCTGCAGCGTTTTTGAAGTGGCCGGCGAGCGCGGGATTGTCTACCGGAGACCTCAGGGGACGGCCCCTTCGCTCTTCAAGAGCCTGACCCTCCCGGAGGAACTGAACCTGATCAAGCTGCTGGGTGAATACCCGCAGGTGCTCAGCAAATGCGCAACCGCCCTGGAACCGCATTTCATACCGTATTACCTGCACGAACTGGTGTCTCTCTTCCATAGCTACTACAATCAGAACCGCATCCTTGGCGACGACCCGGAATTGACCGCGGCGCGCCTGGCACTGGCCGATGCCGTCCGCCTGGTGATTCGTAATGCCATGGAACTGCTGGGAGTGAGCGCACCGGAGAAGATGTAGTACAGGAGTCAGGAGTCAGGAGACAGAAGACAGAAGTCAGGAGTCAGGAGTCAGGAGACGAGAGTCAGGTCAGAAGACAGAATAGTAAATCATTCCTTCGTGTGACTTCGTTGTCCTTCGTGTGACTTCGTGGATGATTGAAAAGAGGAGCAGAAGATGAGAAGAACAGAAGACAGGAGTCAGAAGTCAGAAGAAAGAATTGATGAGGTAGCGGCGCAATGGCTCGTCAGGAGACAAACGACATCAACACCGACCAGGACGAACCGGTCAAGAAACCGAAGCGTTACCGGATAGAACTCGGTTTCAAGGAGGTGTTCTTTTACGCCTTCGGTTTGTTTGTGGCGCTTGCCTGGATGTTCGTTTTTGGAATCCTCATCGGAAGAGGAATTCCCCTCGTCAGTTCGGATGAAATCTCTTTGAGTGCTCATTTAATGCGCTTTCTCGGCCTGGGAAAGCAAGTAGTGCGACAACCTCAGCCCGAGACTGCGGAAACCTTTAGCAGTCCCCAAGAAATGCTCCAGGCCCTTGACTACTACAAGGACCTGACCCAGGGCGACGCGCCCAACACTCCTACTTTAAGGCCTTTGCCGACCATGCCCACGACGCAACCCAAACAACCGACACCGGAGACTCCCGGTCCAAAAACGAAGGCACCGGGAGAGCAGCCCCAACCATCCAAGGACCCGCGAGGCCCTCCCTCACTGCAAGCCCCAGCGCCGGAGCCAAGGCCGCCGGCGACGGCCTCCGAGCACTTTACGCTGCTGGTCTCTTCCCTGAAAGACGCCGATAATGCCCAAAAACTGGTCGAGCAACTCCGAGCCAAAGGCTACTCACCGCGCATCGAGACTCTTAACCTGAGCGGCAGTGGCCGATGGAACCGCGTCTTGATCGGGTTCTTTCAAAACCGTGAGGAAGCCCTGCGCTTTGCCTCCGAATTCAATCGCAAGGAACATACGGAAGGATTGGTCATTCGGGAATCACAATGAGCTCGCCGCCGAATTGACATAAACCGCGATTCAGCTTATATAAATTGTAGGGATTGACATTTACTGCATGAGCTTGCGACGGTTCTACGCCTTCGTCTCACACGGCATTTCCCACGGGGACGGAAAGCTCTCAATGACAAGACACACGTAATTCACTATCCCTTCGGGCATTTAGAAAAAGAAAGGAGAATGTGCTATGAAAGACATCAAAAAGATTTTGTATCCGGTTGATCTTTCCGAAGTCTCTTCGAAGCTTGCCCCGGACGTCATCGTCATGGCTCAAAAGTTCAATGCCGAGGTCCACCTCGTTTTTGTGGCCGGCAGTTTTGAGAAATTCAAGACCTTTTACATCCCCCATCCATCTATCCAGACCTTTGGCGATGAAGTGCTCAAGGGCGGCCAGAAGAAGCTGAAAGAATTCGTGGAAGAGTTTTTCAGTGAATACCCGAAGCTGAAGACCTTTGTCGTGCAGGGCGATCCGGCGGAAGAGGTCCTGAAGTACATTGCGTCGGAAAAAATCGATCTGGTCATAATGGGCACTCACGGCAGGAAGGGGCTTGATCGTATCCTGTTCGGCAGCGTCGCCACCCAGGTCGTCCAGAAGTCCCCCGCCCCCGTTCTGACGATCAACCCCTACCGGCAGGTGTGAGGGGCAGTTGATAGTTGATAGTTGATAGTTAATGGTTGATGGTTGATAGTTGATGGTTGATGGGTGATAGGTAATGGCTGATAGTGGTCAGTATTGTAGGGTGGGCACAGCGCTTTATCTTGCCCACCAGGAATGGGTGAGGTTCATGCCTCCAGGAGCACCTCGTAGGCGCTGATCGGGGTCTCGAGGCCTTTGACCTTGAGCGGTCCCACCGGACGCGCCGGGACCTCTTCCCTGACCAGGTCATACGTACGCTCGGAAATCAGGACCCCCCCGACCGGGGCGTTTGTTTCGAGTCGCTGCGCCAGGTTGACCGCCGAGCCCAGCACGGTATAGGCCAGGCGCCGCGCGGAACCCATATTCCCCACCACGACTTCCCCGGTGTTGATCCCGATGCGAATGGCAATGGGAAAACCGCCGCTCTCCTGCCATTTCGCTCTCAGCTCAGCGGTTTTCTTTTGCATCTCGATGGCCGTGCGCACGCACCTCAAAGCATGGTCGGGCTGCGGTTCCGGGTCCCCGAAAAAAACCATCAGACCATCGCCAATGTACTTATCGACGGTCCCCTGATGACGGAAAACCACCTCAACCATCGCCTCGAAATATTCATTGAGGAAGTGCTGAATCTGAGCCGGGGTGAGGTCCGCCGAGTGCGTCGTAAAGTCCTTGATATCACTAAAGAGAATCGTCAATTCCTTCTTCTGCCCCCCCAACGCGAGGAACCCCGGATTGGCCACGATTTTCTTTACCACCAGAGGCGGGAAATACGCCTCGAAGGTCCTTCTGAGAACCTCCTTTTCCTTTGCCCCAATGAAATAGCGATAGGCCGTGACGAGGACCCCTGCAAAAAACACGATCAGGAGTGGGCCGATAACGCCCATGACCAATCGAGCCTTCAGGAAACACAACGCTGCAACGACCAGATATCCCGCCGCCAGGGCAACCATGTTGATGGGGAAAAAATGCCCGGCAAAGCGCAAAGACAAAATCAGAATAATTGCTGCCAACAACAGCTCGGCCACCATCATTTCCATTCCTGACGCTTCCCGCAGAAATTCCTCCGTGAGCATCGTATGGATGGCGTTTGCGTGCAGGCCGCTTAGAGGAAAACTCTGGTCCGTCGGCACCGGACCCAGGTCGGATGAGCCCGTTGAGACGTCAGAGATGAGGGCGATTTTCCCTTTGAGTTCTTCCGTCCAGATTTCCATTTCATCCGGTGCTTCCGAAGCATCGTAGATCTCCGCAAAATTGTAATGCTTCATCCGTTCCCACGGACCAATGAAATTGACCAGCATGTTGCCACGCTCATCAATAGGGATCGTGATGTCATGGCTCACCCCTCCCGGCTGCCTCGCATCCTTCAGGGTGATGTTGTTGCCGGGCGTTACGACAATCTTCCCCGGGGAAACCCCGAGGGCGTCGCATACGGTCCTCAGAGCAAAACTCGGATAGCACCCGTCACCATATCTCACCAGGAGGGGAACCCGACGAAAGACCCCATCCGCATCGGGTTTGATGTTGATAAAGCCCAGGCCCTTTGCCGCGGAGGCCAGGGGAATGAAGGTCGTCAGCGGATCTTTTCCGAAATACAGCAGGGAAGAATCGCCGATGACCTCGAGCGGCCATTTCGTGCGATCGAGATACTGATAAACGGCCTCGTTCACAGTGCTTTTCATTTGGCCGGCGGGATTATTAGGGGAGAGCAAAAAAGCGAGACCAAAATAGACCGTGCCCGCGGCAGCGGTAGCATCGATCAAGGTCTGATCGTCCTGAGCGTTGAGCCGGGAAGCAAAGATGAAGTCGTAAGCCTGGATCGCCACACCCATCTCGGCAAGGTTTCGCACCACCCGGGCATAGTGAGAGCGGTTGAGGTAGTAGTTGTTCAGCTGCTGGATCGCCGAGTTGTTGATATCGACATGAACCACCGTTCCATTGTAGGCAGGTCGGAGATGCTCGACGGCATCGCGCAAGCGATAGAGCCGGTCGATCATCTGCGCATTCCACGGTCCGAACACCCCCGGCATGAGCCAGAGGCACAGGTGTGCTGCAACAAACGCGGCCACGACCAAAAACGCCGTGACCTTCGTTTCTTGCTTCATGTTATTGGTGATCAAACTCAACCATCCACCATCAACCATTCAACCATCAACCATCAACCATCAACATCCATTACTTCACATTACTGGTGGTCAATGGTGAACGTCCTCGCGACAAAGCCCGGAGCGGAGATCTCACTGGCGATGACGGCAATGTCGGGACGGTTCATCCCCTGCGCCTTCTCGAACCCGCGGACGGCCCCGCCGATGGTTTCCGGACGCTCGGCTGCGCCGGCCAATTCGCGATGTTCTCTCTTGACGTTGCGGATTTCATCCAGAATCTGCCTGGAGAGTTCGATTTTCCTGGATGCATCAGCCTTTTCAGATTGTTCGAAAAGCCTTTCGAGACCTTCCAGCCGCTGCTCGGATGCCAGCAGGTAAAAGGTCTCACGGCCGGTATGCTGATCGAGCTCAAACCACCGGTCACCCTCGGGGATGTAATATTTCCGGTGCTGCTGATAATCGGTCGCAAGCTGTTTCAGGGAATAAGGAAACAACAGCTTGATTTCATCCTGAGCGCTGTGATGGACCACGTAAACAAAACCTGCACTCTCCAGCTCAACCATCATCTTGAGCTGGTCTCCCGTTTTCAGCACGGAGTTGCTGCCAATGGTTTCAAGTTTGAGGTCGGTCTCACTCTGACGTATGGCCCCGAAGGCCCAACGGAATTTGATCTTCGCCTTTGCCCCCGCACCCCAGGCGCCCGCCGGCCACGAGACCAGGGTTGCCAGCAACAGCACAAATCCGCAGTTTCGCAACACCCTTTTCAATCCCTTCACCTCGCGATCTCGACGCATCATTTCTTCCTCCTCAGCGTGCTCAAAGAAGTCGTTTTCTTTGCTTCCGCAGATGCGCTTGACCTTTTCCCTTGAAGGCTCTTATCACTAACGAGGTTTCCGCGGAGAGCCATCATTTGTGGGGCAGGCTTTCCAGCCTGCCCGTGGCCGGTTCCCTGGCATTCCCGGCTGGAAAGCCTGCGCGTACACATGTCTTGGACACTTCTTCGCCAGGCTTTACTAAGGTTCCCTCACCAGGCGAAACCCCAGATCATCGTTCATGGCTTTGGGAAAACCACTGCCGCGATCAGCGCAGCGTACACTGTCCGGTCCGGCATGCCAGTATCCCCCGCGGATTACCCGGTCGGTGCCGCCGCTCTGATTGTTATACACGGGGTTGTTATGTTCGTGCCTGATATAGGCGTCAACGCTGTAGACATCCAGACACCATTCCCAGACATTCCCCAGCATATCACTGAGGCCAAAGGCATTGGGTTGAAAGGTGCCGACGGGAGCCGTCCCACCATAGCCGTCATCACAGCCGTGCACATCTTCCCACGCCCATAGTTTTTTCGCCGTCTGGTCGCCGACATTTTCAAATTCACAGCCCCGGTTGGCATCATCCCCCCAATAACGGGAGGTTTCGCTCCCAGCCCGGCAGGCATACTCCCATTCCGCTTCGGTCGGGAGCCTGAATTTATTCTGCCCGCCGTTCTGAGTGGTCAGCCATTGGGCAAAGCTGTCGGCATCTTCCCAGCTGACGTAGACCACGGGTTGGTTCTGACCATTCAGCGAGACGCCCTGAAAGGCCTTGCTGGTGTGGCCTTTGTGGAAGGTGGTGTACTGAGCGTTGGTCACCTCGGTCCTTCCCATCCAGAAGGCATCCACACAGACTTCGTGCACGGGACCCTCATCCGGGTCCCGGCCACCTTCCGTTTGGGGGCTCCCCATCAGGAAACAGCCGCCCGGGACCCACACAAACTCCATACCGGTGATCGGCTCTTTCCAGGTCTTGAAGGTTCGGGCTGCGCTCTCACTGCGAGACGCTTGCGCGGGTGCAACGCTGGCGGTTCGCTCCGGAACGGGCGCCGGAGCGGGTGCCGGCGCTGCTACCGGCATTGGAGCTTTGAAATAGAAATCCCCCTCGAGGGACGACGATTCCCAGGGGACCTGCCGCCCCTGAGTTTCCTCACGCACCGCCGACCTCACCTGTTTGAATACGTCCTCGACTTTGACGCCCGGGATCGCCATCGTCTTGATGAGCGCTCCCGTATAGATGCCATTTTCACCCGGGCCGTCGCTGGCCACGGAACCGGGGGCCGTCGCATAGGCAATGAGGGTGCCGCTTGGCGCATTCATGGAAGCCAGGCCCTGGGCGCCCGAACGGAAGCTGCGGGCGAACGGATTGTCGCGGCAGGCATCCAGAACCACGATGTTGAGGCGATTTCTGGCGTTGTCCATCTCTGCCAGCACCGCCCCGACGTCCACGGCTTCATACTCGACCTGCTTTTCATGTTCGATCTGCGCCCCCATCGGGATCAAATAATTGCGGCCATTGACCTGCATCCCGTGGCCGGCGTAGTAAAAGAGGCCCACGCCCCCTTTCAGGAGTCTTTGCCCAAACGCTTGAATTTCCTTTTTCATCTCTTTCTGCGTAAGGTTCTCCTTTTCGACAACATCGAATCCGAGTTCCCGCAGGACCGCCCCCATGGTCCGGGCGTCATTCGGAGAATTTCGCAACGGCGCCGATTCGTACGCCCCATTGCCGATGACGAGGGCCACGCGCTGTTCCGGCTGCCCTCTCGAGCTTTCTCCGGTATTCAATTTCAGCCCACGGTCATCCGCGTACGAGAAACCTGCGAGGCATAGACCTACCAGGCAGCAACCCAAGACCTTGAAGAAATAGCGCTTTTCTCATCATTCAAGCTCCAAAAGCAAAAAAGGGAGTCTCCGTCGAAGGGCAACTCCCATACTCACACTCTTTTTCAATATGGGCTCATCAGAGCCATACTCCCCATGTTTCGCCATTTCCGGGCGGTCTTCTTATCACTTTTGCGACCGCTTGGCAAAAGAAAATGGTCAGAAACATAATGGCCCGACATGGCATAGTGCTTGTTATGGCAAAAATAGTCTCGCCGGTCTCCGGTTAGCTTTTTTAACCACCCGCCGCACGGCGCCCAGACGAATTTACAGGGTATTTCGTCCAGCTCGATTAGTAGCGTTGCCGGCAACAATGTGATAATATCTTTAACCGCAGGCTTTGATAAGTCTAATTTACCGAGAACCCACTGCTGTGCGAGAAGGGAGCCCATCGGATGACGAAAACGGAATTTACGCCTCCACCCAATTTCATTCGGAATATCGTTATAGAGGATATGCGGTCCGGCAAATTCGGCGGACGGGTAATGACCCGATTCCCTCCCGAGCCCAACGGGTACCTGCACATTGGCCATGCCAAATCCGTCTGTTTGAACTTCGGCCTGGCTGCAGAATTTGGCGGGCTGTGCAACTTTCGGTTCGACGACACCAATCCCAGCAAGGAAGACATCGAATATGTCGAATCGATCCTGGCGGATGTTCACTGGCTGGGATTTGACTGGGCCGATCGCTTGTACTACGCGTCCGACTATTTCGAGCAGCTCTACCAGTGGGCCGTGCAACTGATCAAGGCCGGCAAAGCCTATGTGGACAGCTTGAGTGCGGACGAAATCAGGGACTACCGGGGCACCCTCACCGAACCCGGCAAAGAGAGCCCCTATCGCAACCGTTCGATTGCCGAGAACCTCGATCTCTTTGAGCGCATGCGGGCCGGTGAGTTCGAAGACGGCGCCTGCGTGCTTCGCGCCAAAATCGATATGGCTTCGCCCAATCTGAACCTGCGTGATCCCGTCCTCTACCGGATCAAGAAGGAATCGCACCATCGGACCGGAGACAAGTGGTGCATTTACCCCATGTACGATTACGCTCACGGACAGTCGGATTCCCTCGAGGGAATCACCCATTCCATCTGCACCATGGAATATGAAGATCATCGTCCCCTCTATGACTGGTTCCTTGACGCACTCGGCATCTATCATCCGCAGCAGATCGAATTCGCCCGGCTCAACCTCAGCTACACCGTTTTGAGCAAGCGCAAGCTGCTGAAATTGGTTGCCGAAGGGCATGTGACCGGATGGGATGACCCGCGCATGCCGACGCTGGCCGGAATTCGCCGGCGGGGTTACACCCCTGAGGCCCTCCGGAATTTCTGCGAACGCATCGGAGTGGGCAAGGCCGACAGCCTGGTTGATGTGCAATTGCTCGAATACTGCGTGCGTGAGGACCTCAACAAGCGCGCCCCGCGGGTGATGGGGGTCCTGCGTCCCCTGCGCGTGGTGATCGAGAACTATCCGGAAGGTTTGGTGGAAGAGCTGGAAGCGGTGAACAACCCGGAAGACCCTGCCATGGGTTCGCGGATGGTGCCTTTTTCGCGGGTGCTCTACATCGAGCGCGAGGATTTCATGGAAGAACCGCCGTCCAAATTCTACCGCCTGGCGCCTGGCCGCGAAGTCCGCCTGCGGTATGCGTATTTCATCAAATGTGTGGGCGTGGTGAAGAACCCGGACACGGGTGAAATCGAAGAACTGCGCTGCACCTACGACCCCGAGACACGAGGCGGCGGGGCCCCCGACGGCCGCCAGGTCAAAGCGACCCTGCACTGGGTTTCGGCTGCCCATGCCGTGGAAGTGGAGGTGCGTCTGTACGATCGCCTGTTCACCAAGGCCAATCCCAGCGACGATAAAGAGGGCGATGACTTTCGCGCCTTCATCAATCCCCACTCCCTGCAGGTGCTGAAACCCTGCTACGTCGAGCCTGGTCTGGCCGAAGCGGCTCCGGGCAGCTCGTACCAGTTCGAGAGGCTGGGGTATTTCTGTGTCGACACCAAGGACTCCCGCACGGGGGCCCTGGTGTTCAACCGCACGGTGACCCTTCGCGACACCTGGGCAAAGGTCATGAATGCGGGCAAGGCGGGATAAATCCTTTCACCGGTGCGGCAATGGAGGCGGGGCTCATGTCTCTGACGATCACCACAGAGAAGCGGAGGGAAGGCTTCTATCTGGTCGCCGTGGGTGGAAGGCTCGATTCCAACACCTACCCTCAATTCGAAGAGAAGCTCGCCGAACTGCTGTCAAACGGCGTACAACTGGTGACCTTCGACATGGAGGCGTTGGAATACATAAGCAGTATGGGACTGCGCGCGATCTTCAGGGCCAGAGAGGCGATCAAGGCACAAAACGGCAGCGTTGTTTTGACGAAGCTGCAGCCGCAGGTCGCCCGCGTCTTCGAAATTGCCAACAGCCTGCGCCACGTGCCCATCTTCAAGAGTATCGAGGAGGCTGACCGTTTTTTCGATGTCATCCAGCGCATGGAACTGGAGAAGCAAGGTGAGCCCAGGAATCCTTGAGGAGTGATTGCGGCAGCACGCATCACCAAGCACTAGGGGAGCGTCCAGAAATAGAGCGCCTTCTTTTACCACGAAGAACACGAAGTGATTTCTTCGTGTTCTTCGTGGTTCGAAAAAGGGCTGAAATGAGTGCAAGTTGTTTTTGGACAGTCTCTAATCACGGACTACTGATCACAAGTCACCGACCACTGGCTACTAGTCACTAGCCACTAGTCACTGACCACTGACCACTACTTTATGGCATCGAATTCGACGACCTTATTCATGACCGTCTTTGGTTTCTTTGCGGTCCCGATTCTCGGCGCGTATCTGCTCCAGAATGCGCTGCTCTATTATCCTGACAACTATTCACTCGCCCAACTCCGGCAAGGGGTGAAGGACTCCCCCGTGAAGCTTTGGCCCGAGGCGGATGAGACTTACCGGGGACTGATTACATTGTCCGGTGCGGGCGATTCGCGAGGAACCGTCGTGGTCTTCCACGGCAACGCCGGGTCCGCATACGACCGCATGCATTATGTGAGGGCCCTGGAACCGCTCGGCTACCGGGTCCTTCTTGCCGAATATCCAAAGTACGGGGCGCGCACCGGGACGCTTGGTGAGAAGAGCCTGGTTGCCGATGCCATTGTCACCGCGAGAGCGGTCAGACAAGAATTCCCCGGGCCGCTCTTCGTTTGGGGCGAATCGCTGGGATGTGCGGTGGCAACCGGCGTGGCTTCCGAGAAATCCCTCGCGGTCGATGGCCTGGTCTTGATAACACCGTGGAACAATCTTCCTGACCTGGCCCAGTCCATTTACTGGTTCTTACCGGCAAAATGGTTGGTGAAGGACCGCTTCGACAATGCTGCCAACCTCAATGACTTCAAAAACCCCGTCGCCGTGCTGATGGCCGATGCCGACGAAATCATCCCGAATAAGCAGACGCGTGCTTTCTATGACGCGATCCGCTCTCCCAAACGCCTGTGGGTCTTCAAAAATGCCGGCCACAACACCTGGCCTGTTTCCCCAAATGAGAAGTGGTGGCAGGAGGTAACCGAATTTACCGGTAACCGCAGCGAGTCGCGTTAAGGCAACCAGCTCCCAGGCCGGCCGGTTGGCACAGGGTGGAAATTCCGGGCACCGAGCTTACCCCGCATGGCGTTCACAGAAAACTTCATCATTCGAAATTCCTTGTTCGATATTCGATATTCATCTTCTCCATCTTTTCCACTTTTTGATCTTCGTCGCGCTATTGGCCCAGACGTTGCTCAACAACTCGTTCCAATTCCGTGGAAGCTCGGCCAACCTGCGCGAGCAGTTCTTCGGCACGGCCCACCAGGGCCCCGGCCAGTTGCCGGTCCTTGATGCCGGACAGGTTGATGCGGACGTTATAGGCCGCCCCGAGCGGCTGCCGCACGCAACAGATGCACCGCGACGCCGGCATCGGTCAGACAGTTCGGGTTGCCATACTGCAAAGCTTCACGCGCCAGGTCAGGGATTCGGCGGAGGTTTTCCAGCGTCGCCAGCGGAACCGCAGCAGCGTGCTCCAACGCCTTCTCGATAGCCTGTTGACGGAAGCTTCTTTGCGCCTCGGTCTCTTTTGGCAGCTTGCCGGCGGCCAGTACTTCATTGTAAGCTCGGTGTCCTCTTCCACCAGGTTCAGAAATACGCTGATGAGCTCGTCCGCCGTGTCTCTCAGCCTTTCCATGGCGGCCCAGCAGTCGCGATGCTTTTCCTTGCCAAGGGTGAGCCGAGCGACCATTGCACAGAGGGATGCACTCAACGCCGCCGCCAGCGCCGTCACACTGCCGCCGCCGGGCGTCGGCGTGGCGCCTGCAACGAGGCGGGCAAACTGCTCGAGGGTAAGTCCAACGAGATTCATGGGCCTATTCCTTCTCTTCTTCACCCAGTTGATCCAGGACGGCCAGTTCGATGACCTGCCTGGGATCAAACCGAGCGGTCTGCATGTAATAGGAAACGCTGTCGAGGAGCGCGGCTGCCGGCACCATACCGTAGACCTCCGTTTCGGCCACCTCCACCCCCCAGCGCCTGGCCTCCATCCGAATGAATTCGACGATGCGGTAGAGTGCATTCTTCTCATAATCGACCACATTCATGCTCACCTGCACCATGCCCCGCCCCTCCAGCGCGAGACCGATCGCCTTAACCGAGCTCAGGCCGCCGCTCGAAGAACGAATCGCCCGGGCAATTTGCCGGGCCACATCGAGCTTGTCGGTAGCGAGGTTAACGTTGAAGGCAATGAGGACCTTGCGTGCCCCGATGATGGTAGCCCCGGCCGTGGGATGGAGGCAGGGCTCGCCAAGGTCGGGATGGCGCTCCGGGAGCGTCACATCATGGCGAAGGGCTTCAAACTGGCCCTTGCGAATCACCTCGAGAGCGCTCCGCTGCGGCCTTAACGCCGCTTCTTCGTAAAAGTAAACCGGCACTCCGGTTGCCTCGTGGAAGCGCCTGCCAAAGCGGTGCGCCAGCCGCACGCACTCATCCATGGCGATGTTTCGCAGGGGCACAAAGGGGATCACATCGATCGCTCCGATGCGCGGATGGGCGCCCCGGTGCGTATTGAGATCGATCCTTTCGACAGCGACCAGGGAGGCCGCCAGCAATGCCTCTTGAATCGGTTCAACCCGGCCGACCAGACTCACCACCAGACGATTGTGATCGGGGTCCGCTCGGTAGTCCAGGAGATAGCATCCCTTCTGCCTGCGGAATGGCGCCACAATCGCTTCAATCACCTCGCTGCGACGCCCTTCGCTGAAGTTTGGAACACACTCGATCAGCTGCCTCGCCACCATGAATGCTCCTTCCCCCCGCCTTCGCGGGGGTGACGACACTTTCTGTAGGAGCGGGCCTTGCCCGCGAATTCATCGTCCCGTCAATCGCCCTATTATTCGCTCAGCGCAGTCCGCACGCATTGGTCGCGGGCAAGGCCCGCTCCTACTATCATGTGAGGACGTTCAGCTTCGAATCTGAAAGGTTGCAACCATCGCACGGACCACGAGAAGCTGCCTAGGGAGCGGTCGTGCCCGTATCCAGTTCTTCAAACTGATTGATGCGAACACTCCCGTCGGGGAAGCGGGCAACAATCTCCAGATCACCCCCCATGGCCTTCACCACGCTCCGGAGGGTGCTGATGTACATGTCGGTTCGTTTCTCCAGTTTGGAAATGCTTGGCTGTTTGAGATGAAGAGCTTTGGCAAGCTGTTCCTGGCTGAGCAACCGTGCCTGCCGAAGTTCCTGCAGGGGCATGGCATCGAGCATCTCCTGGGCCTTCTCATTGGCGCGCGTCAGCGATTCAGGCGACATCTTCTCTTTGAGCTTCTTGAACGATTTCGCCATGACTATACTCCTCTTTCTTTCTCCAATCCTTCAAGGTGTTCCGCCAGCAGACGATCGGCGAGGGGAACGTACTTGTCATACCAGCGATCGTCGCCGCTCTTACAGCCGCCGACCAGCAGCAGAGCCACCCGGCGAGGATCGAAAGCATAAAGCACCCGGTATGGCTCGCCTCGGTGCTGGATGCGCAGTTCTCTCATCTGCCCGTATTGCGAGCTTCGAACTTTGGAGCTGTGAGGGAACCCCAGGTTCGGTCCCTTTTGCCTCCAGCAGGATGACCACCGCCGCGACATCTTCCTGTTCGGCCTCGTCGAGACCATCCCACCACGCCTCGAACTCTTCCGTTACTTCAACTTCCCATGCCATAGAAGGAATATACCCTCAAAGGAATATATGCGTCAAGGCCATATTTACCCTACATCTCACAGTCTCCCCCCGCAAGGCGCGGTGTTGGAGGACGGTCTTGGCTACGACGTCGCTGGTCCGTCGATGGTTCGAAGCCGCCATCCCTCAAACTTGAACAGACTGGCGCCGAGGAGGGCCGCAGTGACGGCCTCGGCTGTCTTGGATGATCCCTTCGGCAGCCGTTCAATCGATCGGAAAGCGTCAGTGGGCATGACTTGAACCTCGATCAGATGGAAGGGAAAACCGGATGGATGCCCCAGCAACCGGTGCAAATCGGTGAGGTCGGTGTAGTTCTGCTCGCTGTCAGCTTTCTGCCCATCGGGAAGAGGGGTAAACTGCAAATAGGCGAGCTGCGGGCGCTTGCCCTGGGCGCAGGCCGAAGCCGCGCGATGAACCATTTGGTAAACCGCGTCGGAGAAGTCCTCCAGTCGCAGGGGCCGCGCCGCCTGGGGTTGGAGCAATTCGAGCCAACCCGTCATAACCTTCCGGCGGTTCTCCGGGCTGCGCCCCTGCCGAATCCAGTCGCGGACAGTCCCGTAGCGCGGTTCACTCCATTTGACCTCCAGCGCGAGCGCATTGTCTGCGGAGAACACCATCACGTCCGTGTGCGATGGATTCCCCCTGCCCTTGGGCGGGAGGACTCTAAACTCGAAGTGCAGGTTGGAATCCGGAGGGAGATGACAAGCGGCCAACAGCTCCTGGAAGACGGGCCAGCCGTCTTTGATCAACGAAAGCAGTGGCACAGTGGAACGGCAGGGCGATGCGAACTCTTTCGCATTGTATTTCGAAAGCAAGGAACGGAAATCGCTCACCGGCTCGCGGTCGAAGTGGAGTTGGCCCGCTCTGGTGTCCATGGTCAGAGCTCTCCCCGGAAGGCACGCGTGTTGGAGAGGAGGCGAAAAGCTCATCCAGCTTCGCCAGCGGGGCCCGCTGTAAATCAATATCCTTTGGAAGAAGACACCATGCAAGCGGGATCTTAAGCCTTTTGATCAAGCCCGAATCCCGTACTTTCTCATTTTATCATATAAGGTGTTGCGGCCGATGCCGAGCGCATTGGCGACTTTGGTTATGTTGCCGCCAAAGTGGACGAGGGCGTTTTGGATGGCCCTTTTTTCCATCAAGTCCAGGGGGATGATGTCCATATCTTCAAGGAGCGGTTCCGATATTTGTTTCTTCTTCATATAAGGAGGCAGATGAGAGATCAACAATTCCTCACCCTGCAGCATATTGATGGCGTACTCGAGAACGTTGGAGAGTTCCCGCACGTTACCGGGCCAGCGGTATGCCTCAAGGGTCGCCAAAACCGCCGGTTCTATATGCTTGACGAGCTTGCCGACTTTTCGGGATATCCGATCCGCGTAATATTGAGTCAATAAAGTTATGTCGCCGGTTCGCTCTCTTAGCGGCGGCAGAATTATGGATATAACGTTTAACCGATAAAACAAATCCTCCCTGAATCTCCCTCTCGAAACTTCTTCATAGAGGCTCCTATTCGTTGCCGCGATGATCCTCACATCCACGGGGATAACCCGGTTATCTCCGACGCGCACGATGGCCCTTTCTTCCAGCACCCTGAGGAGATTCACCTGCATAGGGAGCGGCATCTCACCGATCTCATCCAGAAAGATAGAACCTCCATTCGCCAGTTCGAGCTTTCCGGGACGGCCTCCCTTCTTTGCACCGGTAAAGGCCCCTTCGACATAGCCGAAAAGCTCGCTTTGGATCAATTCTCCGGGTATGGCGCCGCAACTGACCGACACGAAGGGCCCGTTCCGGCGATCACTGGCATTGTGAATTGCCTGGGCGAACAGCTCCTTGCCGGTGCCGCTTTCACCCAGCAGGAGAATGGTGGAAGGCCCCTTGGCAAATCGTTTCGCCTTTTCCAGGGTTTCCTGCATGACCAGGCTTTCACCGATAATGTCCTTGAACAGGAATCGGGTATCGGCCCCTTCCGTCCCGCTCCCACTTGGGGAATGAAAAGATCTTTTCATTTTAGTAAAAGTAAGCACCGCCCCCAGTCTCGATCGATTCTCGCCGCAGATGGGATTCGCGGACCCGATGCAGCGCACCGCTCCCTTTTCCGACTTCAGCAGCAATTCTTCCTCAGCGTATTCCCGCCCGGTATCCATGAAACTGCGAAGTTTATGGTCCATTCGTACGATCTCATCGATGGGCCTTCCGACGAGGTCCCTCGGGTGCAGATTCAAAAGCCTGGCTGCCGACATATTGATCGCGGTGACCTGCCCCCGATTGTCGATGGTGATGAGTCCCTCCGAGACCGAATTGAAGACGGTCGCAAGATGTTTGCTCACATTCAGGTAGTATTCGTGTGACTGTTCGAGACGCAATCGTTCTTCGATGGCGCGCACGGCGGCCACGGTCATTCCGAGGCTGTGGAAATGGGCCTTCTCACGGGGGCCGGAGATATCCAGACACCCCATGATCCCCCCCTCCGGATCACGGATGGGCGTTGCAGCGCAGGTCCACGTATGGTGCGTTTCACAATAATGTTCGGCGCCGGTGACATGCAGCGAGAGCCCTATTGCCAGCGCCGTGCCGATCGCATTAGTACCGACACTGCGTTCAGACCAGTTGGCTCCGGGTCCGAAGTTCAGCTTCTCGGCCTGCCGGAGTGACGTCAAATCACCAAGGCTGGCGAGGATATATCCATCTTTGTCCACCAGCACGATCACCTGGCCCGAACCGCGCACGCACTGATAGAGGGTTTCCATGATGGGCTCGGAGATCTCACACAGCAAGCCCCTTCTTTTCTCCAGCTCGCTTCCGGAAATGAGGTCCCAGCATTTGCCCCGGTCGAATTCCACATTGACCTTTCGGCACCGTTCCCAGGACTCGATGATGGTGCTGCGCACCTGGGCCGGCCTGGCACTTCCGGTTCTTACGAAATCCCTCCAGAACTGCTTCTCCAGTTGTGTGCATGGATTCCAGAGCGGGGCGATGGTTTCCTGGAAATCGGGAGGTTGGGCTTGATGGGGGGGAAGTGTGTCCCCGGATACGCTTCCCTCAACTACTTGAAACTGATCTTCGACGCGGACCAGCCTGTACATAATAACCTCCTCGTATGGAGGTTTACGGCATTGTTCCCGGTAGTATTATTTTATCAATAGATGCAGCATAAGGCTCCGGTCTGTCAATCATCTTCTTGCGCCCTTCTTCTTACGCCGTCTTTTTGCGTCTCGGATCGGTTGTGACGTGGCGGCTTCATCTGCATCCGAATCCGCCTTATATCCGCTCTATTCGGGCGGAAGGGAAAATTCCGAATGCCTGGTCCCGGACGATCGTTTGCGTAAGGACGATTGCAGGCGACTTCCCCGTCGTAGCCAGCGCAGCCGCTGGTGCGAAAAGGTTCGCCGGAATCGATGGTGTCCTCGAGCAGTTCCCGGTGAATGCCAAAATCCGTAAGCTGCTCACGGGCGTCATAGACAAACTGGTCGGCCCTGCTTGCTCCGTTATCAATCAGGAAGCGGGCTAACTGGATACGGCGATATTGGTCCATGGGAGGTTGAGGATGGTCTGCCATGACCGAGTTGGCTTCGGGAAAAAAGGAGAAGAGATGCGTACGTCCTCCCAGGTCTCTGACCCGCTGAATGGCCCGGCACATCTCCTTTTCCGTTTCGCCCATCCCTACCATGAAATGAGACCCTGCATTACCGTTCCCAAAGACGCGGATGGCATCGGCAAGACAGCTCCAGTAAGTCTCCCATCGATGAGGGCCTCCCGCACCGGCGCCCCGGTAACGATCAAACAGTGCAGGCGTTGCCAGGTCAATAGCCACCCCGATTTTGTCCCCTCCGGCGGTCTTGAAGTCCACCAGATCCTGGTAGCTGACCAGAGTGGGTGAAATCAGCAGCGAGACCGGGATATCGAAGCTTGCCCGCAGCCTTGCGCAAACCTCTTTCGTATCCTGCACCGCGCGCTGGTTGGTCAGCATCGAGATGCAGATTCTCTTAACCTTATCCTGGCGCTTCGAGATGCTCCGGATGATGTCTTCCAGGGGATAAGTCGGCCAGGTGACCCTGATGAAGCTTTTCCCTGAAGGAATCCCGGGGCGGCTGCCGGATAGGCCGCAATACGAGCACCTGGCGGAGCAGCCCGTGCCGTACGTCAAGAGCAGGTTGATGCAATGGAGCCGGGCATTCCGGTAAAAGAGGCCGGGTTGAAAGCCCAGGGTCATCGCTGCAGCCAGGCTCATTCTCAGGTGGCGGGGGCTTTCCGGACTTCCTTTTTCCATAGGAGCTATTCCTTTGGTCAGTTATGCTCGTTAAGGTTGGATAGGCGCCTTTTCCACCGCAGAGACGCAGAGGCCGCAGAGAAAACAATAACTTAGTCGGCTACCATCCTGCATCAGGGATTTCTTCGCCCACCGGAACAGCAGGTTCTCTGATATTTAATCTCCAGGCCGTAGTACTTCGCCCGGTTCAAGGCCTCTTCTGATGGCAGCGCCATGCGGTTTATTCCCGCATCGATTGCCAGGATTTCCAGACGCCTGTTGCCCCTTTCCCGAGCACATCCCAGGCTGATTAGCGTACGGGGCATCTTTAGCCGGGCTGCAACGATCAGTTCAGCCACCTCATCGGCCTCGGGCATTGCTTTGCCCCACATCGGAGTACCCGGAATCGGCATGAGCGAAATGAACACCAAAAGCCCTATTTCGAACCGGGAAACCAGTTCGATGGCCTTTCTTTCTCCCCTGATTCTTCCAAAATCGAGTCCGCAGCAAATGTGGGGAACGATCGTCAGTCCCGCTTCCCGGAGCGCCCTGAGGGAGGCAACAAGCTTGGAGACGCCGGATTCCAGGTGATAGACTCTTCGGTACGTTTCGTCGTCTCCGACAACATCTACCAGCACCTGATCGACCCCTGTTTCCTTAAGGGAAAAAGCCATCGCCTCGGTGACAAAACCGCTGTGGACGGAGATCCTGAGGTCTGTCCGTCTTTTCACCTCTTTTATGGCGGGACAAACTTGCCCCAGGGCAGGCAGCCTTCTTCATCGCAGCCACCACTGATCAAGACCCCTGAATTGCCCTTCTCTTCAAGCTGAAGGCATTTCTCCAGAAGTACTTCCGGTTCACGCGCAGGAATCATGGACTCAAGGATCTTCGCCTTACAGTGTTCGCATTGAAGTCGGCAGTCCGGGCCAGTAATTGAAAAGGCGGGATATTTACCTGAATGGCCGTTGCAGGAAAACATGCCGGGGAGGAAGAAGGTAATTCGTTTGCCAAACGTTTGCCAACTGAGCTCCCGGGCTTGGTCAATTTTCCGATTGAGATGCTGCATCGTACCTACCCGAATTACTTAGAACCTGTCCAAAAGTCAGAGTTAACCACCGGTATAGCCGGTGGCTCGCTCGTTCGCTCGTTCCCAAGCTCCAGCTTGGGAACGCGGACACAGAAGCTTCCAGCTTCCCGTATGTCTTTGGTATCAGGTAGGATCGACAATTCCGACGAAGCTGGAGCTTCCAACAAGGTAGGTTCCCAAGCCAGAGCTTGGGAACCAGCTTTAAGCGGCAATTTTCCGACAGGCTCTTCATACAGGTCCGTACATTAACGTGACCATAATCCTGAAGCGTCATTCCCGCATGCCTTGGTGGGAATCCAGAAGCAACGCCCAGATGCCCGCATGCGCGAGCATGACGGTTGGATATCGGGCACTCATTCATGCGGCCCTGCGCTTAGAGACTTTCTCAAAACTGGCTTACCCTGTCACCCTGGCGCAAGCCGGGGTCCATAATCCCTAAGAAAAACTGGATTCCGGCTTTCGCCGGAATGACGATCAACGGCATTTTGACCATGTTGAGATAGTTCCTTAGCACTGTACTCAATGTTCGGTTATGGGAACGTAACCGGCTTTGCGCCTATTTCTTCCCCCATATGGACAGGTTCCCAGATGGCTCGAAGCGGCTTGATATCGAGGTAGTTGTAAGCGCCTCTCTGGTCCTTTGGGCCGAACTTGCCGCTCTGCAGGCTGGGGAATCCTTCTTTCACCAGAATTTCGGCAGCTTCATCCACATCATCCACCAGGAAGTTCATGTGGTGGATCCCCTCGCCGTGCTCGTCAAGCCAGTCACGGTATATGGATGGACCATCCACGGGCTGGACCAGTTCAAGCTGCACGTCTCCCACTTGCACCAGGGCGATCTTCTCTCTCGCCCAGGCGGCCTTTCCATGGTACTTCCGATCATAGACCAGGGGCGCCTCCCAATCGAAGACAGCCCAGGGGCCGATGCCCAGAATGTCCCAGTAGTTTTTCGCCACCAGTTCCAGGTTTCTCACCACGATGGCGATCTGATTGATTCCTTTGCACTTGACTTTGGCTGGGCTTTCCCCTTTCGTATCCGGAAACATAATCGGCTCTGCGCCGATTTCTTCTCCCATATGAACGGGTTCCCAGATGGCTCGAAGCGGCTTGATATCAAGGTAGTTGTATGCGCCTCCCTGGTCCCTTGGACCGAACTTGCCGCTCTGCAGGCTGGGGAACCCTTCTTTAACCAATATTTCGACTGCTTCATCCACATCATCCACCAGGAAATTCATGTGGTGGATCCCCTCGCCGTGCTCGTCAAGAAAGTCACGGTATATGGACGGACCATCCACGGGCTGGACCAGTTCAAGCTGCACTCCTCCCACCTGCACCAGGGCGATCTTCTCTCTCGCCCAAGCCGCCTTTCCATGGTACTTCCGATCATAGACCAGGGGCGCCTCCCAATCGAAGACAGCCCAGGGTCCGATACCCAAAATCTCCCAGTAGTTTTTCGCCACCAGTTCCAGGTTTTCCACCACGATGGCAATCTGATTGATCCCTTTACACTTGACTTTGGCGGGGCTTTCCTGTGCCATGGCTGTTACCTCCGTGTAGGCTACCAATTGTCTTTGTATCGTTCCGACTTCTCTATGCAACCTTCTCACACCTTCCTGTCCGTATCCTTGTGACGGGTCCAATCATGCCACGACTCCTGCTATAAAGACTCGGCTCGGGCAAGCTGCGGGAGGGAAAATCAGAGTCTCACCTATTCAACTGGCATCACATGGCCATTCTCGCCTGCCCCGTTTCCCGCTTCAAGTCCGGCAATAGTACTCCCTGAAGGCCACCCAACAATATCTGATGATCTCCTCAAGCCGGTTCCAACTCCCCTTCCATCAACTTGCGGCGATCAAAGCCCCTTTGCAGTGTCTCCCCATAGAAATCCCGCCATGCCGGATTCGTATGCCTGCAAAAAGCTCATGTCCTCTGCTTCAACGGCACGTGCAGCCCATTTCCCTGCCATGCGGCCGCCGACCACGGCTTGCAGAACCCCGGCGCCGGTAATGGGATGCGTATGTCCGGCGGCATCGCCCACCAGGACAACGTTCGCCTGGGTTATCATCCGCGGGGCTTCGGCAGGGATCCATCCCGCCAGGATGTCGCGCGGCTTGCCTTTGATTTTTCCCTGTTTGCGCAGCAAAGAGAGGAGTTCATCGAGCATTCTCCCGATTCTTTGATTACTCCCGCCACCATGCCTCATGCCCAGGCCGACGTTGGCTTCATCACCTTTCGGAAACAGCCATCCGTAGCCACCGTAGATCCGGTCATCGAAAAAGACCTCGGTGAAGTCCATGGGCGACTCAGAGGCGCTCTCACCTGAACAGCCGGAATCAGATTCCTGTTCACCGAGCCGATCCATCTCCCCACTATGGAGTGAGGACCATCAGCGCCAATGATCACCTTTGCTTTGATCCTTGAGAACTGCCCCCTACCCTGTCTGACGAGCACTTCGTCATGATCTCTGGATACGGCTGCGGTTGAAAGCAGAATGGCAGCGCCTGCAAGGCTTGCCGCGCCCGCTAAGGCCTGATCGAAGAGTTCCCTTCGGATGGTGTAGCCCGGGGCAATGGTTTCCTGGATAAGGCGTCCATTCAAAAAGGTCCTCATTCCTCGTACAGGCTGGACGACAAAATGGCGGCCGACACCCGCCTCACCGAGAAGAGGCGCTGGAATGTACTCGGCACACCGAACCGGCACGCCGATCACGGCCCGGCGCTCCACCACGACCACGCGGGCCCCTCGTGCAGCAGCTTCCCGGGCGGCCGATGTCCCGGCCGGACCCGCCCCGACAACAAGAATATCGCACGTCCGTGTTTGCATTATCTCTTTAAGTTACCGCCCTTCGAGAAGACCTCATAACTATATCTCACCACGAAGAACACGAAGGACACGAAGAGAAGAGCATATACTCGTTAAGGTTAGACTCCGCTTCTTGTAGGAGCGGTACTTTGCCGCGACCTTGATAAAATCGCGCCGGAGAGGCGCCCCTGCAGAGAAGCCATGACACCAGCAAGGAAGCGGTGACGCCAGCAAAGTGAAAGATCTCAACCCTGACCGGTTTGAATAATTTTTGTGATCCTCTTCGTGCTCTTCGTGCTCTTCGTGCTCTTCGTGGTCTTCGTGGTAAGAAATTGGAAACTCCCATGCCCTCAGGCCAGATCTGCCTCCAGCACGGCGCGAAGCAAATCGAGATTCACTTCCGTCTGGCTGGTGAAGCTCCCGGCATAGGCCTGTTTTGCCTGGTCCAGTTCATAGCAGGTGGTGTTGTCGATCTCGAGGAGGATGCCGGGCACCCCGGCTCGCGCAAAATCGTCCATGTGCTTGATGAAGAAGGGTTGGCAGCAGCAGCCGATGAAGGCTTCGGTTCCCGACGCCTTCAACTTCTCGAGCTCGGCCATGAGATCCTCGAAACTGGTGATACAGACGTTTCGCATGCTTCGTTCACAGCCCATGCTCCACGCGGCCCCGACCGAACATTCACCGCAGGCCCGGCAGGTCTTTCCATATCTCAGGTCGCAGGCAGGCAGCTTGGCGCAATAGGGTAGAAGCAGTACCGACGGCTTTTTGCGCATGACCCCTTCGAACGAACCATTGGTTACGGAAATCAGGTTGCAGTATTCGAGAGGAATGCCGCAGTTCGCGATCGCGACCTTCTGGAGGGCCTGGTCGATGGGTTTGCAGAAATCTTCGGACGACATGCCGGGGACGATAATTCGTCCTTCCTCAAAGAAATCGCACGACAAGACGGCGGATGTGGCCGTAGTCGAGCGGAACTCCCCTCAGCCTCGCTTCCAGGTCGAACAGCGCCCGCGTGGGAAAAGAGAGGAAATCGCCCGTGATATAGACATCCTTCAGCCTCTTGCGAGGGAGATTGACGACCAGGGTGAAGCGAACGAGCCCGGCGTCCGTCTTGTGCGCCGCCTGCACGACCTCGCCCTTCTCGAATTCGGGCTTCACATGGTCGATCCACTCTGAGGACTGATAATATTCCAGCTTCTCTTCAAAGAGCTGCCTCTCGGCAGCGGTCAGCTCTCCCGGTTCGAGCCTGATTCCCAGGTGTTGCTCAAACCCCGTCCGAATCGCTCGCTTGATGTCTTCCAGCGGCGGCGTAACCCCCAGCTCCCATTTGAGGCAGGTGACCCGTTCCCTGATCGAGTCGATTTCCTTTGCTTTGAGTTTCTCGATGGGTATTCTCAGGCTCTTCAGCATGGTATCCACGTCGAAGTCAGTGAGCATCGTACCCTGGAAGAGAAACGCACCATCGCTCTCGGTCCCGCCCGTTCCGGAAATCTTGCGACCGTTGATTTCGATGTCGTTTCGGGGGCGAAAGGCGGATTCCACACCCAGGATCGCCAGCGCGCGTGACGACGGGATCGCAGAGCGCCCTGAAAAGCCCTCCGGTCGGGAGTGCCATGTCAAAGAACGACTTGTCACAGATGACTTCCCAGCCGAGCTGGCTCTCATCGAAGAAGATCGCTCCCCCTCCCGTGATGCGCCGGTTGACATGAATCCCATGAGCCCGGCAGTATTCGGTGCGCACCTCTTCTTAACCGATTGATGAAACCCGACCAGCACGGCTCGCGGATAAAACTGCAGGAAGTGGATGGTGTTCGGGGTGGCGCCGCCCCCCTTGAGCTCCACGAGGGCGTCATCCAGCGCCATATTCTCCGCCGCCGTCATGGGTGGTGTATCCAAAAGCCGCCAGGTCTCCATCCTGCAACTCCCAATGCCTCGCTCTATCGCTTCAGTGCCTTCCGGACGAGCTGAGTAAGATCCATGACCTCGACGGGCACCTTGTTCCTCCTGGCAAAGGTCGTCATGGTTCGCACACACTGCTGGCAGGTGGTGACGACCGCCTGGGCGCCAGTGCCTAGTCACTTCTTCAATCTTCCGGCCGGCGATCGCGGCGGAGAGCTCCGCGTCGACCATTTCCAGGTTGCCGCCTCCGCCGCAGCACTGGCAGTTCTCCCGGTTTTTCGGCAGCTCAACCAGGTTCACGCCGGGGATCGCGCGGATCACTTCCCGCGGCTCCTCAAAAACCCTGCCCCCGCGCCCCAAATCGCATGGATCATGATAGGTGACCGTCAGCGGCAGATCCTTGAGCGGAATTTGTCGTTGCCTGATCAGTTGCGCCAGGAGCTCGGATGCATGGGCGAGTTCAAACTCGCGGGGATAATGTTCCCGCCAAATCTGGTAACAGGACGGGCAGGCGAAGACGATTCGGCCGGCGCCCTTCCGACGCACGGCCTCGACGTTGTGGTTCATGAACTCCTGGAGCATTTCCCTGAGGCCGGCCCCCAGCAGCGGAAAACCGCAACACCACTCATCCTCGCCCAGCAGCGTGAAATCCACTCCGGCGGCATCCAGAATTTCCGCCAGCGCCATGGGAATCTTTTGGGCCAGTGGGAAATAGGCCGCCACGCAACCCGTGAAATAGACAACTTCCGCCCGCTCCTTGACGTAGCCGTGTTCCGGGGCGTCGCGCATATCGCCGACCCAGTCGGCCCGCTCCTCGTTGGCTTCGGCAAAGACGTTGTGGCTTTCCTTCAAGTTGTCCCGGATCATCTCGATCTTCTTCGGATAATTTCCGGAATGAACCAGGTCCTGGCGAAGGGAAAGCCACAGGTCCTTCAGGCCGATGCCGACGGGACAGACTTCCTGGCAACCGGCGCAGAGAGTGCACCGGAAAACGGTGCTGCTGTAATGTTTCCGCTGTTCCTCGGAAGGACCCTTCGTGCCGAAGAGCCAGCGGTAGAGCCCAATGCGGCTCTTAAGAATCTCCTTCAGGCCCTTCATGCGGTATAGCGCCGAAAGCATCCCATCCTTCGACGCAGAAACCGCAGGGCACACCTCGGCGCAAAGCCGGCACTGGGTGCAGGCATCCATCTCCAGGACCTGTCTGATACGGTAGTCGCGACGGCTCACGCTATTCCTGCTTGTACTTCTTGATGTCCGCCAGGAGCCACGATTCCACGGCCGCCCGCCCGGATATCAGGCTTTGGACCTGGGTCATGTCCTTCGGGCGGATTTTGAACATCCACCCCTTCCCGTAGCAGTCCTGGTTGATCAGAGTGGGATCGGCCTCGAGTGCCTCGTTCGAGGATTCGATGGCACCATCCACCGGGGCATACACGGTCCCGAGCCATTTCCCGGATTCCACCTTGGCGAACTTCTTCCCAGCCTGGAGCGTTTTCCCCTCGAAGGGAAGCTGCACGTATACAATCTGCCCTGCAAGCTGCTGGGCAAAATCATCCATGCCCATGACCAGAAGGTCGCCTTCCACCTTTACCCAGTAATGATGTTCCTCGTAATAGAGGTCATCGGGCATATTATATCCCTGGATCTCCATGGATTTTACTCCTTGAACAGTGTTTTCAGTCCCTCGAACGCCCCTGCGTACACCCCCTCGATGGTCTGGACCGCCACCGATTCTGGAGCATCTTTCGGCTGAAAAGTTGAAGACCATGTCAACTCGCACCGCCCGGCTCCCGCATCCTTTACTTCGACGGTCGCAAAGTAGCCCTCGACGGGGAGCGGCGACGTGACGATGGAATAGCTCAACGTCCGCGCCTTGTCGTCCAGGCGTTCGAGTCTTTCCACAATGGGAGGTCCGCCGCCATCGACGATGAGCGTCCGCACCGCCCCCACGCCCGCCCCCTCCATGGTGCTCGCTTTTATCGCCGCGATGAATCTGGGGAGTCCGTTGAAGTCACGAAGAAGCTTCCACACTTCGTCTGCCGAAGCATTGATGATGGTGTTCATGGTAACCTTGGACATGATGTGCTCCTTGTTCACTGTGAGACGCGTTGCGTAAGTTGAGGGTGAATCGAACTTTTGGCCTGATGTCCACGGGGTTCGGACATGGCGTTCAAGGCCATGATAACCGGTGCGATGATCATGTGGAGCAAATTGCTGAAAGGCAGATAGGCCACCAGGGCGCCGGTCACGATCGCGTGCAGATACCAGACATAGCCGTAAACGTTCGACAGCACCGCAGCATTCACAAATAAGCGACTGAGCGCAAATCCCAGGAAGGCGTATTCCGACCCGGCGGGGACTCCCGTCATGGCAATACGCATCCCCTCGAGCACAAAGCCGATCACCACAATGCCGCCGAGGAGACAGAGCGCCGGCCAATCCTGTTTCGGCAGACCGCTGATGGCTTGAGTCTGCCCCGTGACTTTTCTAACTATGGTGAAGATGACTCCAAGGAGGATGAGCAAGCCGCTGGCATCGAAGAGGAATGCCCCGAGCGGATAGTTCCGGTCGAGCAGAACCCAGGGAAGGGACGATTCCGGCGCCCATAGCGACGTCAGCAGGGCGGTAATCCCCCACAGGAATCGAAAAATAATCGGGAAGAAGATCAGACCATGGATGAACCATCGCGTCCGCGACTGCCGGAAAAGCCTCCGTTGCAGGAAAACGTCGAGGGCCAGGACCTTGAGCAGACGGAGCATTCTGGACAGGTAAACCGTCCCGTGGCAGGCTGTCGACGCTTTTGTGGGTTTCGGTCTCAAAGGTTGCGGTTTCCCCGTTTGAACGACCTCCGGAGAACCAGACAACGCCGAGCCCTGCCATACCTGCCAGGAACAGGCACAGCGAAATGATAGTTGTCGTATCGCCAACAGAAAACGTGGCAGCATGGCAGGGCATGCACAGAATGCTCTTGGCAGGGAGCACCATGGCCGAGGCGCCCAACGCATTCCCCCGGTAGTGGCACCGTTCGCATGAGCTTTCACCGGGTTTGAGAGTCATGTTATGGAGGTCACTCGCGGCACCCGGCTTACGGTCAACCCGCCAGCGAATTTGGGTGACCTCGGCTGGTTTCACCGGAATGATCCCGGCAAGGTGGCAAGCTTCGCAACGGACATCCAGATGCGCGTCATGAGCAACCTTCTCATCATGCCGGTGGTGGCAGTGCAGGCAGGCCGTCACCTCCTGCCCGGCATGCCCGAACTCGGCGGACTTCGGGTGACAGTCGAGACACGATAGTTTGTGATGGGTGGATGCGCCATACGCCTGCACATCGATGCTCGCAAAAGCCGAAGAATCAGCGTCCTTCTTTACTCTTGTCGGCCCCATGACAGGAAAAGCAAAAGGCTGCAATCTTAGTGGCTTGATCATGATCATTCACGGCAACGGAGCGATGGCAGGCCATGCACTCCTCGTCTTGTAAGGATAGAGGGGGGAGTGCCGTTTGCATTGCGTGGCAGGCACCGCACTGCCCGCTGACCGGCTTTGACGGGTCAAAGCCAGGCGGAAGATTGGTCGCACTCAGTTGATAGTGCGGATCATGGCAACTGATACATACCCGATATCCAACAAGGTCTTTGATCGGTTTGCCGGCATGCAGTCCCGAGTCCAATTTCGCAAACACCTCGCCATGGCAGCCCGTGCATTGATCAGGCCGGAAAAAATCGTTCAAAGCCCTGTTAACTGCGGCAGGATCAGGATGCGGCACCTCTTTGGAGACGGCACCGTGACACTCGGTGCACGAGACCTGCCCATGCACCGAGGCATGGAAACGATCGGCATCAAGGAACCATGCGGCCTCGGCGTGAGACCGCAGGGGCAGAGTGGATGCGATTAAGAGGACAATGATCGTCAGACATCGAAGCTGACAACCATGAGAAATGTTTGGCTTATTTATCATAGATATTTCAGGATGTTGTGGGACTCATGCGGCCTCAGTGCCCATAGCTTTTAAGGTGCATGGCAAGAAATAATCGTTCGGCCAAAGATTCCGTTCGTCATTCCCGCATGTCCTTGGCGGGAATCCAGAAAATTCGCGCAGCCTGGATTCCCGCCAACCGCCATGACCGGGAGGTCACAACGAACAATGAAAGTCTTCCGGAGCACTCCCTCGTCATTCCGGCATGCTTTTAGCCGGAATCCAGGAACCCGGCCTGGATACCGGCCTTCGCCGGTATGACATCGTGGACTTTCATAGGAAAGCACGCAGGAATGACGAACCGGGTTCAATCACGGATCATAGTCTAGTGCCTTGCTCTTAACATTGGGGAGAAGGATGCTAGACACAGCCGCTCCCCACAGGTGGTCCATCCTACTGCGGCGATACCAGGATCTTGATGTGTTTTTCCCGGTTCGCCAGCAGTTCCTTGAAACCATTTTCCACAATGTCATCCAGCTTGATTCGTGCCGTGATCAATGGTTCAGCAATGATCCTCCCATCCGCCATGAGGGCGATGGCTGTGGCGAACTCGCCGTAGTAGGCGAGCGAACCCAGGATTTCCTTCTCAAAGAAGACCAGGTTGTTGAAATGGATCTCGCTGGGCTTTTCGAAGATCCCAACCAGCACGGTCCTTCCTCCAATCCGGGTCAAGTCGACGGCAAGGGCGCCCGTCTTGCTGCCTCCGACGCACTCAAATGCCACATCGACACCAAGCCCGCCGGTCAAGCGACGAACATCGGCGATGGGATCGGTTTCCGTGGGGTCGATGACGGCCGTAGCACCGAGCTTGGTGGCATACTCCTTCCGGGCCTTGGCCATTTCGAGGACGATGACTTTCCTCGCCCCCGCTGCCTTAGCTGATTGCAGGGTGACCAGACCGATGGTTCCCGCGCCGACGATGGCAACCGTGTCGCCCTGCAGGACATGACCTCTTCGGATGGCATGCACGCCGACGGCGACCGGTTCCACGAACGCGGCCGCATCAAAGGGCATCTCGGGTGGAATCTTGAAAAGGGTGTAGGCAGGAACATTCACGTACTCCGCGAAAGCGCCGTTGGCCATGAGACCCGTGAAGGCCAGGGTGCTGCAGAGACTGTAACGGTTCTGCTTGCACATGTAGCATTCCCCGCAGTACTGACAGGCATCGGCGGTGACTCGGTCACCAACCTGAACGTTATCAACGGCGCTGCCCGTTTGCACCACTTCCCCCGAAAACTCATGCCCCAGAATCAGGGGCGCCTGCGCCCCTGTCAGAGGATGAGGCGCGTTGGCGGGGATGAAGATAGGCCCGGCATCGTACTCATGCAGGTCAGACCCGCAAATTCCACACCAGTGCACCTTTATTTTGACCTCTTTGGGACCTGGCGCCGGAGGTTCGGGCACGTTTTCCACGCGCACATCCTTCTTGCCGTACCAAACTGCTGCTTTCACTTATTCCTCCTCTCTTCTGCGCAAGGGGGAGCAGGGGACAGGCCTCGACAAAGAATGTCTGTCCGTGACATCCAGACCGACGCGGTTTCTGAAACCGCGTCGGTCTCCCCATCTTCGACGATAACTCATTGCCAAGTGCTATAAATTCAGGCGGTTCCTTCATCGTCCAGTGCCGGAACCAGAATCCTCCTCTTCATGGCACTGTTCATGGTCCGCTTCACATCCACCACCACGGGACCTTCCTCAGAGAGGTGGATGGCAGCGTGATGCCCCCGCCGCACCTCCACTTCCCGTTCACCGTCCAGGGCCAGGACTGAGGGTACGCTGCGGATCTCCACTTCCTCGCCCACACGCATGATGCGCGTGTCCTTGACAAAGACTCGTTCAATAATTCCCGGGGCCACCGGCGCTTTGACGGAGCGTCCGCGGCCCCCAAGATCGAGGCACAGGCCGTACGGTTCTTCCGCCGTCACCGGGTGCAGCAGCCCCCCGATGGAAGAGAGGCCGATGGAGTCCGGTTCGGCGCGATTCAGGAAGATCTGATTCACCTTCCGGAGGTCCCACACCGCTCTCGATGCCACAAACAGGTCGCTGCAAACGGCCACATCGACCAGGGCCAGGTCTACAACCTCTCCGTCCACCTTGACATTCAGCCTGGTGGAGAGAAAGGTGCTTTCCGCCAACGGCACCGCCCCTGTGGCAACCAGACCGGCGGCCAGTCCCGCTACCGTGGCTTCGACCATAAAGGGGAAAACATTGTTGGTTCCCGTGGAAATCGGCAGGATGGGGACCCTTGTTGTCCCTTTGGCCACGACACGATTGGTCCCATCCCCCCCGAGAGTGACGATACAGGTTGCGCCCTCTTTCTCCATAATTCGCGCCGCTTCGGTTGAGTCTCGCTGGTCCGCTTTCGTGTCGAAATCCAACGGGTGAATGGGGATATCAATCTTCAAGCTGTCCAGAGCTCTCGGCACGATTCCGTAGTAGTCGGGCATGTAGCAGATACGGTCCACACCCACAGCCTGCAGGCCCAGGAGGACACGGCGCACAATCCGCACCTTTTCCTGATTATCAAAGGAGCTGCCGTAAGCCACCAGTCTCCGAATATCCTTGCCGGACGCCGGATTGGCAACGATTCCCACGAGTGACAAAAGCTTCCCCCTTTCTTTGCTGTCTACGATTCCATCACCGTTTTGATTGCCTGAATGACCTTCTCTTCGCTGGGGACGTACTCCTTTTCCAGAACCGGGGAGAACGGCACCGGCACAAACGGCGCCGCGACGCGGAGGATGGGAGCATCCAGGCGATCGAATGCCTTTTCCGAAACAATGGCGGCAATCTCGGCACTCGAGCCGGCAAACTTCACTTCCTCGGTCACGATCACCAGGCGATGGGTCTTCCGCACCGAGTTCAGAATGGTCTCTTCATCCAGGGGCGACAGGGTGCGAGGGTCTACCACTTCGACACTGACCCCTTCGGCAGCCAGCTTCTCCGCGGCACCCAGGGCGACATGCACCATCTGGGCAGTGGCGACCACGGTAACGTCTTTGCCTTCGCGCTTGATATCGGCCTTACCCAGGGGCACGGTGTATTCCCCCTCGGGAACTTCGCCTTCTCTTGCATAAAGCATCTTGTGTTCGAGGAAAACCACCGGGTTGTTGTCCCGAATGGAGGCAATGAGCAGCCCTTTGGCGTCGTAGGGGGTGCTCGGCATCACCACCTTGAGGCCGGGGACGTGCATGAACCAAGCTTCGAGACACTGGGAATGCTGAGCGGCAGCGCCGATTCCCGCCCCGCACGTGGCTCTCAGAACCATGGGGATTTTTGCCTTGCCGCCGAACATGTACTTCATCTTGGCAGCCTGGTTGAAAAGCTGATCCATGGCCACCCCGATAAAGTCAACGAACATCAACTCGACCACCGGCCGCAGCCCGCACGATGCAGCGCCGACCGCCGTTCCGATGATGGCGCTTTCGGTAATGGGCGTATCGCGCACTCTTTTCGTGCCGAACTGGTCGATCAGTCCTGCCGTTACGCCAAATATTCCACCATAGGTGCCCACGTCCTCTCCTGCGATATAGACGTTGGGGTCTCGCAGCATCTCGATTCGATGGGCATCATTCAAAGCCTGGGCAAATGTCATGGTCGGCATATTGTCATCCTCCTTTGGATGGAATGAACTATCAGGGAAATGCCTGCACGCTGAGTTTCCCGCCTACACGGTGTAAACGTCATCCATGATCTCGGCCACCGCCGGATAGGGGCTCTCTTCAGCAAAACGCTCCGCAGCCACGATTTCGTTCTTCATGGCGTCCTTGATGGCCTCGATTCTTTCCGGGGTCAGCACGCCGCAGGTCAACGAGTCGCTGCTCGAAGCGGGGAATCGGGTCTTTCTCTTTCCATTCGTCGAGCTCTTTCGTGTTCCGGTACACACAGGGATCACCCTCGAAGTGGCCCCGGTGGCGGTAGGTCTTGCACTCGATCAGCGTTGGTCCCTGTCCCTGTCGGGCGCGCTTGATCGCCTCCTGGGCCGCCTCATACACGGCCATGACGTCGTTCCCGTCCACCGTAACACCCGGCATGTCGTAAGCGCTGGCCCGGTCCGCGATGTTCGGGATGCACATGGAGTTGATGGTGCACGAGGAGATGCCGTAAAGGTTGTTTTCGTTGACAAAGACGACCGGCAGTTTCCAGCAGCTGGCCAGATTCATGGCCTCATGGGTCGTCCCCTGGTTCGATGCCCCGTCACCAAAGAAGCAGATCGCCACATCGTCCTTCCCCTGATATTGGCACGCCAGGGCAGCGCCGGCGGCAAGCGGAGGCCCCGCACCGACAATGCCATTGGCGCCGAGAATCCCCAGGTCGCGGTCGGCAATGTGCATCGATCCGCCTTTGCCCTTGCAATACCCGGTCTTCCTGCCAAAGAGCTCGGCCATCATCAGCTTCGTGTCGCCCCCTTTGGCGATCAGATGCCCGTGGCCGCGGTGGGTGCTGGTGATGTAGTCTGAGTTGCGGAGATTGCCGCACACGCCTGTCGCCACCGCTTCCTCGCCGACATAAAGATGGACAAAGCCCGGAACCTTCCCTGCGGCGAAAAGTTCGGCGACCCGACTCTCAAACGTTCGAATCCTGGTCATGACCGTATACATGTCGATCATTTTCTCATTGCTGATTTCCATCTTTTTATTCCTCCACCTTAATGTTCTTGAGCTGAAATCCTGAAGTTTCTCTCCGACTCTTCGCAATGTGCTGCTGGTCTTCCCAAGTCCCTCCTTTGCGTAAGGGGTTCCACAAAAATAAGTGACTCATCTTCCTGCTTGATGGTGGGGCAAGCTTTCAAGCCTGCCAGACTAGTGGCAGGCTGGAAAACCTGCCCCACAGACTGAAAGGCTGTCTGAAAATTCCCCTTAAAGCTGGTTAAAGCTGGTTCCCAAGCTCTGGCTTGGGAACCCATCTGCTTGGAAGCTCCAGCTTCGTCGAACGTATAGATACCACCTGATACTCAACAGGCACGGGAAGCTGGAGCTCCCTGCTTACGTTCCCAAGCTGGAGCTTGGGAACGAGCGAACGAGCGACCTCCCCCCTTGTCTAAAGGAGGATTTTTCCTTCGAGTTTTGCGCAAAATTTGAATTTTCAGACAGCCTCCAAGTAATTGCACCGGATTCTTGTGACTGACCCTAACCTTTAGTGCTACCGGTTGATGGATACGGTCACGGCCGCATTGGCCACCACGATCTGACTGCAATCGGGAGCAAACTGAGCGACACACAGTCCCTGCGTCATCATGCCGCCCTCGATGGCCTTCGCGGTCTTGCGTCCAATGGGGACTTCGGCCATTACCCGATGCAAATCGACATCCTGGGGTCTCGGCACGGCTACGACGATCTCCACCTCTACCGCCTGCAGGTCCTGAATCCCGAGAATCTCAACCAGGCCGCACAGGCAACTGCTCGAGATCGCATCCTTGACGGCACGGCATGCCGCCTTGGTGACGTCTTCACCATGAAGGTCCATGCCCGTCCCTATTTCTACGATGAAGCGATTTCCTGCCACGACTTAACTCCTTTGACTCAACACGATACCTGAGTGCAGCACCACCGGATAGCGTGACCATTACCCCAAGACGTCATTCCCGCATGCTTTTAGCGGGAATCCAGAAGAAGAATCCTGGATGCCCGCCTTCGCGGGCATGACGGGTGGATATCGGACACCCATTCATGTGGTGCTGTACTTAGACACTGTCCAAAAACAACTTGCACTCATTTCAGCCCTTTTTCGAACCACGAAGAAAAGAAGAGCACGAAGAAATCACTTCGTGGCCTTCGTGTTCTTCGTGGTAAAAGAAAGTTCTTTATTTGTGGGCGCCCCCTTAGCCGCAAGGCCCATGTCCTCGGCACGATAGGAACTCCGGACGAGAGGCCCCGCCGCCACTCCCCGAAACCCCATCGATCGTGCCGTTGCCGCCCACCGTTCGAACTCCTCCGGCGAGACATACCTGGCTATGGGCAGGTGATCTCTTGACGGTGACAGATACTGTCCGAGGGTGAGACGGGAGCAGCCGGTTTGTCTGAGATCGGCAATCGTCTCCAGGATTTCACGCTCGGTCTCACCAAGTCCCAGCATGATTCCGGACTTCACCACCAACCCCTCCCTCGCGGCGTATTCGAGAATTTGCAGCGACCTCTGGTACCGGGCTTGCGGCCGAACATGAGGATAGAGGCGCGCCACCGTCTCCACATTGTGATTGAAGACCTCCGGGCGAGCATGACAGACCCTTTGAAGCGCCTTCAAAGACCCCTTGAAATCCGGAACCAGCACTTCAATGGTCACACCCGGGCAGCCATTGCGGATCACTTCGATGGTCCTTACAAATTGCTCGGCTCCACCATCCGGGAGATCATCCCGCGTGACCGAGGTGATGACTGCGTGGCTGATGCCGAGTGCCGCAACGGCCTCCGCCACGCGCTCGGGCTCGCCTTCGTCCACCAGGCCAGGAACGCCTTTGTTCACGCCACAGAACCGGCACGTCCGGGTGCAGGTCGCGCCCAGGATCATGAAGGTGGCGGTCCCTCGGCCGAAGCACTCCCCCAGGTTGGGACATCCGGCACTCTGGCATACGGTGCCCAACTGCAGACGGCCGAGCAGTGCTCCCATGCGCTGCAGGGCTTCCGGAGACGGCGCCGGAAGAGCCAGCCAGGGAGGGCGATCTCTTGTCACCTGACGCACCTCCGGGCGCAGGGGATACTCGAAGATCCGGCAGAAAGCGCCGATGAAACGGTCTTTGACTTCGCCCATGGCCGGCGTGCGCCCCAGTTCCCGCTCCAGGGAGGTGATCGTTTCCTCCGGGTTCCCACAGGGATTGATGGTGTCGAACCAGGCGAGGTCGGTGTTTACGTTTAACGCCATCCCGTGGTAGGTGACCCACCGTCGAACGGCAATGCCGACACTGGCGATCTTTGCCGTACCCACCCAGACGCCCTGCCCGTGCCTTCCGATTTCGGGACTCAGGCCATAGCTTTCGAGCACTTCGGCAACCGCCTTGAGGAGCTTTTGCAGATACCGGTGGAGGTCCTTTTCCCTGAGCTTGAGAATCGGGTAAGCCACAAGCTGCCCCGGGCCATGGAATGTTGCCATACCCCCGCGGTCGATACGGAATACCGACGCCCCCTTGTGCTTGAGGACCTCTTCGCATACCCGCAGGTCTTTGGCGTTGCCGCTTCGCCCGATGGTCACCACCGGGGGATGTTCAACCAGCACCAACCGGTCGTGAGAAAGACCCGCGATGCGTTCGGAAACCAAAGCTTCCTGGAGCTTCAAGGCCTCCCCGTAATCCAGGAGTCCCCAGTCCAGAACCTGTAAGTGTGGAGTTGAGGTATCGCTCATTTCCAACGCCCTGAAATGGTTTGATTCTGTACCCTGCCCGTCCGGCCTTCTTGAGCCCTCTTTTTACACCGGTTCAGGTTGAGAAGTTTCACGTTATGGAGCCACAACTTCCCTGTAGGAGCGCCTCTGAGGCGCGATTTCAACAAGGTCGCGGCAAAGTGCCGCTCCTACAGAAAGCAGATTTGAAACCCAAACGAGTATAGAATGTTCTGCTCCCTCCCAAGAAACTATCTCAAAATCGTCAAGACGCTCTCATTCGTCATTCCGGCGAAGGCCGGAATCCAGGTTTTCCGTGGAGTTCTGGACCCCGGCTTCAGCCCATTGGCGTCAATTTAAGGCGATGGAAGGCGCATAGTCTTTCACGATCAGGATGGTGCATCCCCTTTTACCCCGAAGGGGTTGTATAGGTAAGCCCAGGGTCAGCGAAAGCGCCACCCTGGGTATGGGTGCACAACAAGTATCCATACCCTGAAAGGGTTACATAAAAAGCATTTTTCATAACAGATCCGGGTGCTCGCCATGACTCTGTTTGATGTAACCCCTTCAGGGTAAGATGGTTTATGGCATCTCCTGACCCAGGGTGGCGCTTTCGCTAACCCTGGGCTGACTTATGAAACCCCTTCGGGGTAGATAGCAAATGCTTAAGTTGACCCGCATGGGCTTCAGCCGGGGTGACGATATGAGGCAGCTTTGAGATAGTCTCCAAGGGTCATCGCCTGAATCAGCGTTTCGGCAAATAGAGAGCCCAGCCTGCCGCGTCGCGGGCGGCATCAACGACGGTTTCGGAAAAAGTCGGATGCACCCGGATACTGCGGGCAAGCTCGTTTACGGTTGCTTCGAGCTGCATGGCAAGCACGGCTTCTCCTACGAGGTCCGTGGCTCCGGCCCCAACGACATGCACCCCGAGAATTTCCCCGTACTGAGCGCCCGCCACCACCTTCACCGCGCCCCCCGCTTCGTTGCGCGCCATGGCCAGCCCATTGATGGCGTAGGGAAAGCTCCCGACCTCGATTTCCTTTCCCTGCTTTTCCGCTTCCTCTTCGGAAAGGCCTACCGCACCCACTTCCGGGAACGTCCACAGGCCGCGAGGAACCAGGTGGAAGGGATAGACGCTGACCCTTCCCATGCAGTTTTCCGCCGCCGTAATCGCCATAGAAGACGCGGCATGGCTCAGCATCCGGCCACCGGTGGCGTCACCGATGGCGTAAATGCCTTCCGCAGAAGTCTCCAGCCGGTTGTTCACGGGGATTGCGCCATCGTCGTTCAATTGCACTCCAACCTTTTCGAGCCCCATGTTGGCGGTCGCCGGCTTTCTCGAGGCGACCAGCACCTTTTGCACTTCGACGGTGCGTTCCTTGGCTCCGGCGAGCAGGCAGGACCACCCCACCCCCGGTTCAGCCTTTGAGATGGCTTCGAGCGTATGACGGGTGATCACCTCCACACCCTTTTCTCTCAGCGACTGCGTGATCCTCTGGCTGGTGTCATGATCTTCGTGGGGCAGGATGCGCGGTGATGCGGCGGCGAGGATTACCTTCGCACCGAAGGCGTTCAGGAGAAAGGCCATCTCCACTTCGAGATACCCGGAATCAAAGATCAGGATCGAGGATGGGACTTCCGTCATCTCGAACACCTGATCGGTGGTGATCACGGCTTCATCGAGACCGGGCACGGCGGGAAAGGCGAGGCAGCTCCCCGTGGCGATGATAACCCTGCGGGCTTCGATCAACCTGCCCTCCACGTCAATTTCCCGGGGGCTTTTCAACACGGCGCGGCCGCGGACCACCTGCACGCCGTTGTTCTGGAGGAGCGCATCCATCCCCATCCGGATGTCTCCCGAAACGCCGTTCTTCCGCTCGACCAGGGTCTTGAAATCGATTTCCTCGATGGCGGCCTTGATCCCGAAGTCGGGCGCCTTGCGCATCTGGTGCAGGAGCGAGGCGGCCTGCATCCAGATCTTGCTCGGAATGCAGCCTCGGTTCACGCACGTACCACCCATTTCGGCAGCTTCGACCAAGGCGACTTTCCCACCGAGTTGCGCGGCCCTGATCGCGGCGGCGTATCCTCCGGATCCTCCTCCAATCACAATCACGTCAAACATATGAAGCACCTCCTCATCAAGTCAACATGAGCATCGGCTGTTCGAGATAGCGGACCAGCAACTGCAGGAATTCGCTGGCAGGGGCGCCGTCAACCACCCGGTGATCGATGGTCAGGCTCAGTCCCATGATGGAGCGAGCCGTTATTGCGCCCTGATAAACGACCGGCTTTTCCACCACGCGCCCGAGGCCGAGAATCCCCGTTTCAGGGGGCCGCAGGATGGGCGTGAAGGCGTCCACGCACGATGCGCTGAGGTTGCTGATGGTGAAGGTCCCGCCGGTTACTTCATCCATCCCGAGGGAGCCGGATCGGGCTTTCCCGATGAGCACTCTCGCCTCGCGGGCAATCTCCAGAAGTCCCTTTTGATCGGCATCCCGCAGCACCGGCACGATCAGACCATCAGGCAGGGCCACCGCGATTCCCATACCGACGCGGTCATGCAGGATGATGTCATTGCCCAGCTGGGTCGAGTTCATGATGGGGAAGCGCTTGAGAGCCCTCGATGTTGCCAGGATGACGACGTCGTTCATGGAGACCCTGACTGCTTCATCCCCCTTGTACTGTTCGCGAATGAGCTTCACCAAGCGCAGGGATTCGGTGACGTCCACCTCGGTAAACATGCTCAACTGGGCGGTGTTTTGAAGGCTGGCGTGCATGTTATCGGCAATGGCCTTGCGCATGCCTGCCAAAGGGATCGTCATGGCAGGTTTCATTGGTTCTGCGACCACCGGTTGCCTGGGCTGCAGGGCACGCTCTACATCCTCCCGGGTGATCTTCCCGCCTTCTCCCGTTCCCGTAATCGTGGATAGATCGAGGCCCGCCTGTTTTGCGATTTCTTCGGCCAGCGGGGTGATCTTGGGTTTTCGTTGGGCTTCCTCGTGGTAGTGCGTAACGTCTGCCTCCCTGATGCGCCCCTCGGGTCCGGTGCCCTTCACCAGAGCGAGATCCACACCGAGTTCCTTGGCCAGACGTTTGGCCGCCGGCGTCGCCACGATTTCGCTTCGCTCCTTCGGCCTCTCGGCTTCGGCCTGTGGCGGCGCCCCGCCCGCCGGTTGCGGCGCAACCTCGGCAATTTCACCAACCTGAATGCCCTCGATCCGTTCGGGCTGTTCTCCCGGTTCCGCAATGACCGCCACAATGGCTCCGACCGGAACGGTCGCTCCTTCTGGAACGACAATCTGGAAGAGGATTCCGCTGGCCGGGGCTTCGACCTTGTTGGTAATCTTCTCGGTCTCCACTTCGAAGAGCTCTTCACCCTTCTGCACCTGATCCCCTTCTTTCTTGGACCATTTGGACACTTTTCCCGTCTGCATGGTCATACCCAGCTTCGGCATGATGACATTAACGCTCACTGGTGGATTCCTCCCATAGGTGTAATTGCATTAGTTAAAGGGGTAAAGCTCAAGTATACCCTGCAACAAGCAAAGGACATGCCAGCAGGAATCGTTGCATCCCCATGAAGTGACAATCGGCATTTCTGCGGGATCTACTTCCGCTCTGAAGCCCAAGCCTCCGGGCTAGGGGCAAACGCTCCCGACGAACCGGAGCAGCATTTGTTGAGCCGGTTCGGATGCAGAATCTTGAGATCAAAGTGTTCGCTAATCGAACAGTACTGCTTAACCACTGAGTTTAAATACGGTTTATGCCCGCTGTTCGCCTTTCGAACAGTGTTCCATCATGGAACACCTCCACACCGGTGGCCCTAGCCTCCCGCCGCGATCCCGTTGAATGGCGTCACCCCCTCCTGACCCAGCACCCTCGCCAGCGCGGCGTGCTGGATCTTGCAAGTGAGCATTGGGAGGATTCGAATCTCTCTACCACTCACCGATATCTCGGGAAGATCAGCGATGGTGAAGCAACGAGGTCGATTGAGACCCTACACGGATAATCAGGAGTCATGGGGGAGGGAGCGCTGGCAACTCCTCCTCCGAACCACCCGCTTCCCAACTCAGTGGGAACGTAAGATTCGCGAACCTTGAAAAAATCAAGAGGGTCGATATTTCGAGGAGGGAGATATCTCGAATCGACCGGTTGCTTCCCCACAATACGATAGAAGGCAGCTGTTACTCGGAGCTTCAGCTTTTCCAGCCGAACGGTAGCTAAGCGGGCGCCGGCTTTCTCGGCGATCCGCTTCAGCGCATTGTTGGAGCGTTTTTCCATTGGCTAAATTCACTAAAAAAAGCAATTGTTCCAGTGTAATTATAGAACTCCAAAAAAGCAAAAAACGGATTCTTACTTTTTTGCCATTAGGTTTACATAGTACCTCAACTTCAACTTGAATCATCATTAGAAATCAACCTGACGCACCGATGATGAAATATAATGGCTGACGAATCGTCTTGTCGAATAAGCTTAATCCTCTTTAATGAAGCCTTCTTTTGGTCAAAGACAAGATTGTCGATTCTCATTGCCGAAAGCATTTCGTCGGTGGATATTCGCTCAGATAAATTCCAGTTATCTTGTATTCTCTACCACTCCAATCGAGCATCTGACATGCAGAATGTGATTTGATATCCAGATTGATTTCATCCAAGACATCTTTAGCCTTTTCTGCCTGTTTCCAACGAAACTCTTTTTCACGTTGGGTTAGCTCATCTTCTTTCTGTTTCGTTTCTTCTCGCCGCTGCTCAATAGATCTTCGAATCTCGAAAATGCCCTTGAAAGCCAGCAACCAATACCCCTGCAGAAGTTAAAATCCATAAAACAATCTTGGATAAGGTCTTTGGTGAATGTATCTCATCGTTTATCTTACTCCAACATTGCGGTTGAGCGGCACCCGACCACGTGGCCAACGAGCCTGAGAAAGCGCCTACTGATTGCCACCGCATGGTCGGGTGTCCGGCTCGAACCGCTTGTTCGCTGGGGAGTCAGGCCACAGCTTTCTTCTTGGCTGGCTTGGGAGGAAAAGAGACAACCTTACGCCCGGATTGCTGTTCCTTCGCTCTCAAGTCTTCAGCAATCTTCCGAAGATCGTAGCTGAACTGTGCAGCATGCTTTTGTCGCGCAGCCCTGACCTCTTCCACAATGGGATCCTTGAACATGATTAGTCCTCCATGAGCTCTTCCGGGGTGCAGATCACCGGACAGCGGTAGCCCCTCGCTTCAACTACTGCTTCAATCTGATGCCGGTGAAATGCATTGGCAAGATGCCTGCAATTCCATGTCGCGAGAAAGTCGATGCCGTTCACTGCACATAGAGCAATATGGAGCGCATCTTCTCCATATTCGCTCGGAATGGGACCTTCGCTCACAAGTGCTTCTGCCAGCGTCACAGCCTCATCCGAAATATGCAATGAGTCCATACCGGAAATATAAGCCAGTCTGCGTTTGGCGACTTCTTGATCGCCTGCCGTTGCTTCCTCGAAGACCAACTCAGATACTACCAAATCAAAGGCCGTGCGTCGATGTTCCCACCACTCACGGGTGAGTGCTTGCCGCCCCGCAACAATTGGATTTCTGCTCGTCCTCGCTGTCAAGTAACTGATTATCGTCGTCTCGATGTAAAGCCTTTGCTTCATTTCTGTCCTTTTGCTGTTGCCAATCGACGGCTTTGGCGCAAGCGAACGTTGATTTGAGCGGCGCGGCAGGTGACTTCCAGGCAATGCCTCGGGTATGGCTCCGCGTCCGCTCGAAATCTTGTTGGGAAGGGGCTACGCTGACCTGCATGGCTCAGGCAACTTCCTTGCACAGGCAAGCACACCAAGTATCCAGCACCAACTCGCCGATGAAGTCTTAAGGAGTGCCCCCGCGAGAAGAGCCACCCAGATCTGATCCAGCCTCCCCAATGTGAGGGCTGAACAGGCAGCCCAAGCAGCACTACCCATGCGTTCCCGAAAACCACGGAATCCCTGGCGGCGGCTCCACGTCTCACACTGAGGTATTCAAACAGGCTGTTCAGCTACTCGCAAAGCTTCTTGTGCTTCGCGCGGCAACTGGATAGATACAAAGTAGGATTGCGGATAGAGATAATCTTCGCCTGATTCGTCAATGACTCTCAGATATCCTTCCCTTTCGGCATCTCGATCTGGAAGCACTTGATAAATCTTACGCTTCTCCAAATCCTCGCAATCTCTATTCTCTATGCAAAGTACAAACCTATAATTTTCCATTATTTTCCACATAATCCTAATTCAAGAATCTCTTGATTTTGAGTTTCTTTCTGCCTACTCCATGGGCTTCATACCAATGAAGCTCAGCCTTGCAGATCCTTCCACTCTGGAGCCTGACCATGGCAAACCCCTTGAGTTTTCGCCATCGACCCGGCCCGTATTGCTTCTGAAGGCGCATTATGTCACGGATATTGCCCCCGACTGACATAGTCTCAATTTGTTCGATTTCACCAATTATCTCAAAAATCACAAGGATTGCCATCCTCTCGTTTTCAACTAATCTTTGCCTCCAACGGCAGGGCTAAGCGGACCGTACCACGCCGCCAAAGAGCCTGAGGAAGTACCAAGAAATATGCCCAGCGTGGTTCCGTTCCGCCTGAGCCCTTTGTTATGTGATAAAGCCCTATGCATTATACATTCACCGTAATTGGACTTTCTATATTATGTTAGCGTTAGTCAAATTCAATAATTCAATGTCTCATAAATCTAATAGTACATCGATGTAATCAGCTGGCTCCTGATAATTGTAATATCTCCATTCCTTAACTCTTCTCACCTCATTGGCCTTAAACTTTGTCTGTATTATCATACTGAGCCCAGTTTCAACTCTGGCGTGTAGTGAAAGTTTGGCAATCCCTTTCTTCTTGCACTCTAGAATTAGTGTATCTAGAATTTTAGAGAATCCTTTTTTGCCTCTGTATTCTGGTAGTATTCCAGTAGTTTCGATATAGTATTTCATTGGATCATTTTTCATTTCTGGATCATCATTTGTCAACTCTTTAACTGCCTCGTTATGAGGAATAGCGAGAAGATAGCCGACAATGCTCTCGTCATATTTCAACACAATGTGAATATTCTCTCTCTTTTTAAGCATATCTCTATAATATTCTTCGGCATCGTAATATATCCAATTTGTGGGAAAGGAACCCCGATTAACTCGTAGAATGCCGTTTAGAATTTCTTCGTTAAGCTCATGCACAACTTCAGTCTTAAACATTAGTCTTCCTTTGATGAATCTGAAATCTGCACCGCTGAATACACTCTCATAAATTCTTTTTCATCCGCTGTGAATCTTCTACAGGTATAAATGGCTTCAGCAAATGTTATTCCCAGAATGGTAGCATAAATAAACAGAAGTAACCAGAATCTCCAACCCACAATATGCATGATAGATGATAGCCAATAATAGAATAGAAACAGTCCTGGGACCATTGCCAGGCGACATTAGCATATGCTTCGTAGGGGTACCATAAATCATCTTCAAGAAAATGCTTGTATACTTCGATAGTGAAATCATCCTTAATGGCACAGAACTTCTGATCTGCGGTCTTCTTCCTGAGGAAATCTTCAAATATGAAATGATGCACCCCATCGAGAATTACTCCCAGTATTGTAGATATGGCATAGCCCATTATTAAGATAACTAGGATAAGGCCAGCTTGAGTTGGCCAATTAGTCTTGAGAAATTCCCAGAAATGTGGATCAATAAACCATTGATAAAACAATAATGCTTGTATCAGCACTAACAGTCCAGGGAAAGTGTGTGATATTAGGAAACTATACATAGCCTTCAGTTCAAATTTCATGTCTTTCCCTTCGTGTTGCTCAACGCGTTGAGCGATATGTCGATCATGACTTCCATTTCGTGCAACGTCTGACGCAACTATAGGCTGTGGATAATGGATTACGACTTAAAGAGAATATCACGACGGCCGTCACATCGGTTCGCGATCAAAAAATATCAGTGGTTGAACAAATTCACACCATACTCCCTATCACAACCTCTGGGGAAGCCTAAGCCATTATGGCAAATGGAAAATATGGTTCAGATCGCGGCTTTTCAATATGGGGGTTTTGGGTGCCACCACTGAGCCTGGCTACAAGGGGAATAGCGGAGTTATGAGCTCGGACTATGGAATAAGGAGCATATTTTCTGGCGAGGTCCACATTGCTTTGTTCTAGCCAGTTGTTTGTAGCCTTAAGCAGACTTGATGCATAAAAACCACCCCGTGATCCACCATCCCCGCTTACTTCATTCTTTGAGCAAGAATACGCTGCTACAATCCCTGGTGCACATTTTTCCAGAGTGGCATCAAAGTACTTGCGGCATTCATTGAAGTTGAGGATTTCAGCCTTCGCTGCCATCTTTGCTAGAATTGCCTTTTCAAGAACTACTTCTGGGTACACCTTTCTACAACAGTCCAGAATTATTGTTCGCTTGATCGCCCCATCCCTCAGATCAATCGAGTCATATTCTTCATTCTTTCGTAATTCGATGATGGTGGTTTCACGACTCTCCGAAAAATACCCATGCCCGGAAAAGAGAATTAGAGAGTAATCGGCAGAGCGAAGGTTAGAGACCTCCGTTTTGACTTGCCTGCAAGTTGGGCGGTCAAGGTGAATAATTTCTGATGAGAACCAAGCTCCTCCAAGAGGAGAGGAGAGAAACGTCCTATAGCTTTCGGTGTCCACGAAGACGCCTCGACAGTAATTCTCTGCGTTCTCTTCGCCAGCGTTCGATATGAGCAGGGCCTTTCTTTGCAACTTTTTCCTCCTCGAAATTGGTCGTCGTTTGTTCTGAGTTAGACAAAAAAAGGTTAGCAGGCGGCGCGCCCAAGAACAACACAAAACTCCGTGACTCGTTCAAAGCGTGCCCCGCTAAGCCACTTCCTGTCCAGCCAGGTGGGGGAAGGAAGTTCGTAAAAGATGGACTCCGCATGCTCAACACAACCGGGTAGGTCAGGGGCCTCTCGGCCCCTTTCCCCCCTCAGAACCGTGCTTGACAGTTTCCCGTCACACGGCTCAAGCATCTCAAAGGTGAACCCTTGTGGGGCCACCCGCCGATGAGGAACTGCCCTCACCAACTTTGCGATACACGCCAACAGCCACAATGCCTTTCGGGGGAAGGTGCACACACTGGCCGAAGCCGTGTTCATTTGCTTTCCTTCCTTGATGTGGTTCTCTCAGCTTTCTCGCAACGAGACACCCGCCGGACGTCTGCTCCCTTTCGGGCCGGGCAAATCTTGAACCCGTATCCATCCCATTACAGGATGGCATTCGCTTCTTCCAGCCTCTCAATCCCGCACCCCCGACAGTGTGCCTTGCGGTTCACCTGCCTGGAAGACCAGGCAGAGGTACGAGGTTTCCACGTTCCTCATAGTTGATCCAATGGATGACTTAGGTGCGCCCTCTACGCCGGAGGTGCTACGGTTCCGTGCAGGCAGTTAGGAGACCTGCAACCTGACCCCTTGCCGCAAACACTGGGAAGCGGCCTTCGACCTGTAAAACTTGGGTTAATCCTCGTAGGTCGGACGCTCTTTGACGACGCTTGCAGGCATTCAAATGTTTTCACCATATCATCCGTCTCTAGCCCTTAACGGGGGAGGATTCCCCGAGGGGTTCTCCTGTCACCATTCGAACCCGATTCGGTACATTGTCCGCAGGGCTTCGCACCCCGTCATCAGCGCGACGGTAGCACGCCTGCGTAGAGACCGGCAGGAACATGCCGGGTACTCCAGGTAAGTACCTGAGTACACTCAACTATGCGACATCGTGTCGCAAGCTAACGCAAAGTTCACCTGCGACTGATAAGGAGTCAGGTGCAACGCCACGGTTCAGCGGCGGGCCGCGCAGCGGACCGACCGCTGCAACCGGTTAGACGGCATGCCCAGCATCAGCGCCCTTCCCCCAGTTGCAAAGTTCGCAGGAGTTCGCAGATTCGCTTCCGTGGTCAGGCCACCGTCGGATAACGGAATTATGTGATCAATATGAAGCACAGCCCCTTGGTTTAATGCTGGTGTGCGGCCGCACAAGACGCAACGAAACTGGTCACGGGTCAACACACGAAGCCGGAGCTTCAACGGCATGGCGCGTATGCGCTCAGGAGGAACTCTAGCGACAGCCCCGTGGCCGCGTTCCGTATCAGCAACCGTATCAACAACATGCTCTCCAATTTTTTCGACGTTCCGGCCAACGAGCTCAGCACAAGCGTTAACCCAGCCGCCGAACCTCTGCTTGTATGCAGTGTACGAATAGGAGGCGCTTGAGGCTTCCCATTCTAGCTTCGAAGGGCGATGACCGAGCGCGCGCCAGACTCTGGCGAGTTCAGAGAGCAGTTGAACGTCTGTGATCTGCTTTCGATTGGGTCGATGATCTGCGAGGGGCGTGCCAATGGCGCTGAGTGCTGCGGACCACGTGCCGAAGTGAGCCAGAACGGCACTCCCCTTGCACTCGGTGGCGTGCAGATCAAACTCGTGTCGGGAGAAGCGACGACCACCAAGTTGTTCCGCGACTTTCCGGAGCTCCTGGACAAGGACATCACGAGACAACGCATCGACGCGCCGTCGATTTAGATTGAACTGCGGATTATCCACTCGGTCTTTCCTCATGTTGTTTAACAACAGGCCTAACCGGTGCGAGACCGCGCGGCCAGTGAACATTCGGAGAGTACAGACCAATATGCTCCGCGTGGTTTCGCGCCCGGTTCAGGCCATCGTTAGCCCCACGACAGTCTGCCAGCAGCACATATTAACTGCGGCCAAGAAAAAGATAATCGCTATATCGCAAGCGAGGCTTGATCACTCCTGTACGACCAGATCCGATGTGCATACCTAATGAGAGCCCCTGGCATGCTAAGGCCCATTTGATCTCAGCCACTGATTCTTTATCCTGGTCGCATATACCAATAATCTCTGCTTCGCTTTTTTGGACCAATTCGCCAACATAACGTATATCATGTGCCCTGAGTTTATTGTGTATATCATCGGCCAACGCAAGATCATCAACCGAATAGAACAAACGATCATCAAAGTTGAGATGAGGCCTTATATTCCTGTAATTGGTGGATCTGGCGATTTCTAGTAATTCCTCCAGTAGCTCTCTGTCACTTCTGAGTACAGCCGGTTTAGACCTTCTTGATTCATCGAGTACCTTGTTGACCTGAGATTCGAGGGCTGGCCACCATGTTTCAAAGATTGAATCCAGGAGGGAATTGGAAAGTGCTTGTTTTTCCAAGGCAGAATTAATTGTTCCTATCAGCTTCCGGATTTCCTCTTTTCCAAAAACTACAGCCTGGAATTGAACCAACGGCCCTTTCATCTCTGCAGGACTGATCCCAAACAGAAGTGGGATAACGAGAGATTTGTCGATACTCTTGGAAAGTGCACCTGCCTCGAACAATAGCCATGGAGCCTCAGAGATTCTCCTGGGTCAAAAAGATTATTCCGACTCTTGCATGTTCCAGTTCCACTGAGATCTCACTGTACCAACGCGCACCCTTGTTGATGGCATCCGGTGTGAAGTATGGCCTTGCAGCCTGAATTACGGCTGGTAACCAGTTGCTGAATGCCTTAGCAAGGCTTTGGCTTGTATCGCCTGACCAACTTATGAAGACTCTCATTATCTACCTCCCAAACACGAACTGAGAAATACAGCGCGTTTTGTATGAAGCCTCAAGGCTAACGCTGGCCATCACCGGCACGTAACCACGCCACCAAGGGAACTTCGGAAAATGCCACCGCATGCGCCCGGCGTAGTTGCGTGTCCGCGTGGATGGCCTTGTTATGCATGCGATTGATTGTCGTCCCACTGCTTGAACCTAGTCAAAAGTTCTTCCAGTGACACATGTACGGCTTGGAATATTTCAGAAACAATCTTAGCATCACACACTATGTACCCAGAGTATGTGGTTATTCCTGCTTTTTGTCCCTCCCAGCCCTTAATGATCTTTCTTGATTTCTCGTTGAGCATTTCCATGCGACCGTTAACGTGAGCAAACGCGTTGCGGAGCTCTGCAAGCATCCTAATTCGCTGCCATGCTTTCGCTTCAGTGGACAAGTCGAAGTTCAGAATGTGTTTATAGTATTTCTTTGCTCGTTCCAAAAAGTCACCTTTGAGGTCCTTTATGGAAATGCCTTGTGACAGGCTTTGCTGCATGAGTTGGGCTATTTCAGTGACCGCAAACTCATACACCGCATAAAGTGCGACCAGGAATGGTCCTCTAAAGAATCTGGGAAGAAGAAACTCTATTCGTTCATCATATTCATCTAGCACCTGGTGCCATTCAGGGTCTTCAGACGATAAACCTTTGCTCTTGATATGGGTGTCGAGCCGGAGACGTTCTTTTGTCTGGATGTGCTCCATCTGGCCTTCTATGAGCTTGAGATGGTCTTCCAGAGCATAGAGTTCACTTTGAACTTCCAGCAAGCGGAAATCATATTTGCTTAGATCCAAGATCATGGTTCACTCGTGCATAACAATGATTATACAGTCTGTATAAAACAACAAACACCGACAGCTTTTGGTAGTATATAAAGTCGCTGTGTCTTCTTGTTCGTTCAGCTAATGTCCATCATTTCAAACAATTAAAGTCTTTCTCTTTTTCGGAAGTTCCGTTTTATACAGTCTGTATAAACTGAATCAGAGCCCATCCATAGGACTTCGCACACCCTGGCCACCTCTGTTCAATACATGAGTGTAGATCATGGTCGTGCTGACGTCTTTGTGCCCAAGAAGTTCTTGGATAGTGCGGATATCATACCCCGCCTCCAGCAGATGCCTCGCAAAGGAATGCCGAAAGCTGTGGCAACCGACGTGCTTCACTGCTTCGGCCTTGCGTAAACCTTCTTTCACTTCCCGTTGGAGAATCGTTTCGTGTGTATGATGGCGCCCTTCCTCGCCAGTCTTCGTGTTTTTCCACCGGTTCTCCTGCGGGAAGACCCATTGCCAGCACCAGTCCCTCGGGGCCTTGGGGTATTTGCGATCCACGGCGCTCGGCAACTGGACACAGCCCCAGCCATCGGCCAAGTCGCGCTCATGAATCGCCTCGACCTTCTTGAGGTGGTCCTGAAGCGGGGCCTTAAGCGGCATGGAAGCATACTGACCCGGTCCTTGGCCCCCTTGCCGTCTCGAACGAGAAGCTCACCGCGTCCGAAATCGATATCCTGGACGCGCAGTCGCAGACATTGACGATAGGCCCGCTCTGTGCGTCGGCTGTAGTGGCGTGATAGGAATGCCTCATGCAGTTGGTCCATCAGCTTCGGTGCGCGAGTGGAAGCCGTTAGGGCGTCCTGCCTTGGTGGCTGAGAACCTGCTTTTCCTGGGAAGAATTGTCGCGATTGAACTGTCCGCGCACCGGTCGTCATTTCTTGGCTCCTTCCTGTAGAGAAGGATTCGGACCAGATCAACTTATGTTTCTAAAACGGGCCAATCAGCCATATTTTGACTCGAAAGCATGAACTCGTATCGGTAAGATACGCTTAGATTTCAATGGAGTCAATCAGGAGATGCAGCTTCAGGAGATGCCGGATTCGATGCATTCTTTTCTTATGGTTGATTGAGAGGCGCCGTATGCTGGATGATGTCCTCGATGAGCCGTCCCTCACTGCTCCTGAGAGCCCGGCCAGGGGCGTTCACAACACCTGTCGAAACGGTTGATCGGCACGATTAAATTAGCAGCCTCAACGTCCTTTCAGCTTGAATATACGGTATGGTGTCGGTGGATTCGGCCCCAGATTGATTTGAGAAGTCGTCACATAAAGCGATCCATCCGGCCCAATGGAAAAACTATCCGGCCATTCCAGGAGGGGATCTTTTACCACGACTCCAACGGTTTTTCCGATGGTGTACGCTTTGATCGCTTTCTCTTCCAATCCGCTCAGATACAGTCTGCCATCGAGACCAAAGATGATCCCATCGGCAACGCCCGTTTTCGCTACAAACTGTACCTTTTTCCCAAGTTCCTGTTCCGTAAGAGCGTCGCTTCGAAGCCAGGCGGTATCGATCCGATAGAGTCGACGGCCGGTGAGTGCCTGGTAGTAAAGATATTGATTTGCCGGATCAAGGGCGATCCCGTCAGAGTGAACCTGGGGGATGGTGCCGTCCGCTCGCCTCCATTCTTTGCCGTCGATTACGATCTTCACTCCTTCTGACTTGGTAGACGGATGACTTGAAAGCACTCTTCGAGCTGTCTCTGTCGCAAGATCCACGACAATGATGGCCCCCAGCCCGGAATCCGTGATGTACGCGTAATCCCTTTGCGAATCCACCCTGACATCGTTCAGGTAACTCCCTTTCGGGGCGATCGATTCGTCGAAATAAATGGTCTGTGCGATGGCGTTCAATTCGGTATCGATCCGAAGCAGTTTCGGACCATCCTTTACCACGCCCTGAAATCTTGGATTGGCAGAATCCAAGATCCAAAGGTAGCCCTTCTTATCCGTGTAGACGCTTTGAACGCATACGAAATGATCCTTTGGCGACTTTGACGGGTCCCAGCTATTCCATTCTTCATTCGGATACGGGGAAGGCTCCCCGGTTTTCGAAAGCACAGCGACTGAAATGGTGGGAGGAGATTCCGACCAAAACGGATAGTTGACGAAGATCCGGCCATCTCTCGCTACGGCAACACCTGTCCACTGGCGGTCTGAACGGGCGACTTCTTCCAGGCGGACCGTTTCCTTCGAATGTCCCGTCTGATCAGCAGTTCGTCCAGCGGTGGGCATTACGATTGAAATGGCGATCAGTGACCCTATTATGAGCAGGGTGGTTTTGCGGTTCAGTAAATTACCTGTCTGCATCGCTAGTTCCCTCCTGAAGCAAAAACCTTGGCGTTCGTCAGGGTGAAAGTAAGCATGGTTCTCCACTCTTCTAATAACTTGATTCTGCAATGCGCCTCCAGATGTTTTAAGCATCAATGATCTTCATGTCTTTATCCTCCAGGGTAAAGATAAGAAATCCGGAAAAAGTTTCGATGTTAAACAGAAAAAAATTCCGAGACGGGATGGAATCATCCACAAGGCTTTGCATGCCTTTCTCGTTGACATACTCCATTCCAGGTGATCAAGTCGTTGCTTCTTCCGTCCGGATGGCGGGGGGCCGGTGCAAGATTGATTTTTCCGATGGGAAGTCTTGACAATGATCGGAAAAATGAATTTTGCTGTTTACGCATCAGACGGTAAACATAATAGCTTTTGTGATGACTTCGTAATCTCCCGTGAAAGGATTGAAAGAACGTGCTGTTTTCTCGCAAAAAGACGCTGACGGGCCTTGCCAGGACCTGTGGGTGAGCCGCCAAGATCGGTCCGACGGTCCTGTCGGAGGTGCTCAAGGGGTTTCCCCCGCCAACCGATCCCAATGTGCTGGTGGGCTTTGAAACCAATGACGACGCTGCGGTGTACCGCCTGAATGGGGATCACGCCATCGTTTCCACGGTCGATTTCATTACGCCGCCGGTGGATGACCCCGTGTGGTTCGGTCGCATCGCCGCAGCCAACTCCCTTTCGGACGTCTATGCCATGGGGGGGCGGCCCCTGACGGCACTCAGTCTGGTGATGTTTCCGTCCAAGAAGCTGGGCCTGGAAGTCTTGCGGGGTATTCTTCAGGGAGGCTACGAAAAGGTTGCCGAAGCAGGGGCGTCGCTTTGCGGCGGGCATTCGGTTGACGACGAAGAACCCAAGTACGGCCTGGCGGTAACGGGACTGGTGAATCCCCGACGCATTCTCACCAACACCGGCGTTCGGCCGGGTGATGTGCTGATCTTAACCAAACCCATCGGCACCGGTGTGCTGTTCAATGCAGCCCGCTCGAGGAAACTCCCATGGAGCGAACTCGAGCCGGTTTTAACCGAGGTGGCGGCGCTCAATCGCCTCGCCCTGGAAGTGGCTTTGCCGTTCGAGATCAGCGCCTGCACCGACGTCACCGGGTTCGGCCTCCTGGGGCACGCCCAGGAGATGGCGGTGGGAAGCCGTCTCGGCATCCGGCTCGACTTCTCTGCCCTGCCGATATACCCGAACGCGCAGGCCATGTACCGCAAGGGCGAGACTACGGGCAGCAACGCGGCCAACCGGAAACTGGTTCAAGATCGTTTGCGCATGGCGGTGAAGTTGTCCAGGGAGCAGGAAGAACTCCTCTTTGACCCCCAGACTTCCGGAGGGCTGCTCCTGGCTGTGGCGGCAGATCGATCTCAGCGCCTGGTTGAAGCACTCCACGCCGCCGGGGTGAAGGCTGCCCGCGCCATTGGTGAGGCCTACCGTCCCGTTCGGCCGGAGATTCATGTCGTGTGATACCGGCTGACTCGATGCGGACCTGCCTCACTGTACTGGAGCGCTTCATGCTCGCTGACCTGGTTAGTAAGGGGCGTCTAACAATAAAGTGGTCTTCTTTTACCACGGAATCCGGAACAAACGTAGAGAGACACAAAATATCAAGAGTGATTTCTTCGTGTCTTCCGTGTGTCTCCGTGGTTTGAAAACGGGCTCGATATGTGTGCAGGTTATTTTTGGGCAGTCTCTTAGTAACTCACTCGGTTGCAACCTCCGGCTGCGCCATGTTCTCCGCGGCAAAAAGAAAAATTTCAAAGGTAATGACTGGAACGAGCACCTTGCCTGGTCCACCTGGACCAGTAGCCCTTTGCTCGAGTCTTGCTAGAGCTCCGGAGCAATGGCTGGGACCAGTCAGACGAGGACCAGGAGTTCCTGTCCGGTATTCTTCAACTGGTGCTCTTCATTGGGGGGAATGTAAAGGACATCGCCCGGACCAAATTCCACCCACTGGCCCTCCCGCAGCACGCTGCCGCGTCCCGCATGAATGAACTGCTGGTGCTCCCAGGGGTGACTGTGGCACGGTGTGTAGCCCCCTGGTGTCAGTTCGAAGACACGCATACAGAAACTGGCTCCATCAGCCTTGCCAGCAACCACTCGCCCCACGGTGTCCTTTGCAGGGCTCCCAAAGACCTTCGCTTCCTCATCCCGGTAGTTAATAACCTTCATTATACCGCTCTCCTTCCGATGATTGCGCCGCGGCCGAGCCCAGACCTGCGCGCGGGGTTCCATGGCATTTCCACAACCGCGCGTGAGGACAATTCAGCCAGGCGGACGTTGATCTCTGACCACTATTGGAGCGATCCTGTTCATTTTATAGACGATCGCCTGATTCGACAATAACCAACCCGTGACAGCGAAATTCCGTGTCGCGATTCAGCCGGTGCTTTCCGTTGTCAGGACAATTCAAGGGTCGTTGGCCAGGCGTGCTATGATACCGGCCAAGAGCGCGGTTCGAGGAACGAGACTGGCGATCTCGATGCGCTCGGTATCGCCACACATATCGTAGGTGAGCGGCCCCATACCGTCGAGAGTGGCAACTCCGAGAGCGCCCGTAAAACAGCCGTCCGACCCTCCGTACTCCGTCGATCGGATGCAAATCCATCCCGAGCTCTTTCGCTACCTCTGTTGCCAGCAGCAGGAGGAGCTCGGTCCCGGGATTTGGTTCCAGGGGCGGGCGGGTAAGCTTTCCGGTGAGCTCCAAACTAATCCCTTGTAGAATTGGGCTGCCGGCGACTTCCCTCACCTTCGCCTCGACCTCTTCCATGTGTTCTGAATTGCGAACACGAACATCAATTTCAGCCCGAGCTTCGGCCGCCGTTACCTGCCGGGAGCGGCCGCCCCTTACCAGATTAACCGAGACTTTCACGCCGCGTACAGGGTCGCTCAGGGATTCCAACGCAAGGATTTTCAGCGCAAGCTCCCGGGAAGCGTTTACCCCGTGTGAAGCAGGTTCGAGCACGTGAGCGGCACGGCCGTGAATCCTGAGCGAAAAAGAGCCGAGCCCCCAGCGGCGAATTCCCACAGACCCCGGCTCGGATGACGGCTCCATGACCAGAACCCACGAAGATTCTCGGGCAATGGCCTCGATGTAGGGACGCCCCTTGAGGCTTCCGATCTCTTCATCACCGGTCAGGAAAACGGCTATGGGAGGCGTGCTCAGGCCCAGATCACGCAGCACTTTCAGGGCATAGAGCATCTGCACGATACCCCCCTTCATGTCGCCCACACCCGGCCCGTATGCCAGTCCGCCTTCAATGCGAAAGGGACTCGCGGCCACTGTTCCCACGGGAAAGACGGTGTCCAGATGGGCGGACTGGAAGAGCGTTTTACTGCCCTTTCCCGGACGCTCCGCGGGCACGTGGTCACCACAAGGCGGTTGATGGTTGATGGTTGATGGTTGATGGTTGATGGGGTGCGGACGCTCCGCGCGCACGTGGTCACCCCCCTCCGTCTCGGCGATGATCGAGGTTCCGAACCCGAGAGATGCCAATTCCTCCGCCACGATCCGACCGCATGCATCGATGCCTTGCTTCCAGTAGGAACCGCTGTCGATATTCACGAGGCGCTCTATCAGCGCCAACATTTCCTGCTGCCTGGACAGAAGGTGGCTACGGATTGTTTCCATTTTGCTCCTGACTTCTCTAATGTGCCTCGTCTCTGCTAACTTCTTGTCTGTTGTTTTCTCTCTTCTTACTTCTGGTTTAACCGTGTTAACTTCTGGAGGGTTATTATATAATTTATGGTGTCAGAGCAGGGTAATATAAGCAAACATCCTTTTCCATTTTCCGACTTCTGATTTCTGTCCGCCTCTGTATTCCGTCTTCGACTTCCGTCTCCTCCTGTCTCCTGTCTCCTGTCTCTCTCTTCTGACTTCCGTCTTCTGACTCCTGTCTCCTGTCTCCTCCGTCTTCTCCAAAGAGGTGTCGACCATGAATACATCCTCGAAAGAACGTCTCTTGCAAGATCTCCAAATAGGCTCCGGCAAACCCCGACGGGTCAGGGCCCCCCGCGGCGTCGAGCTGCACTGCAAAGGCTGGCAGCAGGAAGCGGCTCTGAGGATGCTGTGCAATAACCTGGATCCCGAGTGTGGAGAGAAGCCCGATGAGCTCATTGTCTACGGCGGAACGGGGCGGGCTGCCAGAAACTGGGACTGCTTCGACGCGATCGTGCGCTCCCTTCTGGAGCTCGAAAATGATGAAACCCTGCTGGTCCAGTCGGGAAAGCCGGTGGGCATTCTCAGGACGCACTCCTGGTCGCCTCGGGTGCTGATCGCGAACTCGAATCTCGTGCCCCGCTGGGCTGATTGGGAGCACTTCCATGACCTGGAGCGGAAAGGCCTCATGATGTATGGCCAAATGACAGCGGGTTCATGGATCTACATCGGGACGCAGGGGATCCTTCAGGGAACTTACGAGACCCTTGCATCCCTCGCGCAACGGCACTGGCACGGGACCCTCGGAGGAAGAATCGTGGTGAGCGGCGGCCTTGGCGGTATGGGAGGGGCGCAGCCGCTGGCGGTAACCATGAACGAGGGCGTACTCATCTGTATCGAGGTCGATCTCGCCCGCATTGAACGCCGCCTGCACACGGGCTATCTGGATACCATGACCGAGGACCTCGAGGAGGCGGTGCGCATGAGCAGAAATGCTGCGGAGCGGAAGCAGCCTCTTTCCATCGGGCTGCTCGGGAATGCCGCGGAGGTCCTCCCGAGAATGGTCGCCATGGGTTTCATCCCTGATGTCGTTACCGACCAGACGAGCGCTCACGATGAACTGAACGGGTATGTCCCGGCCGGAATCCCCTATGAAGAAGCCCTTGCGCTTCGCAAGTCCGATCCTGATCGTTACGTGGAAATGGCTCTGGATTCCATGGCCTTGCATTGCCGGACCATTCTCGAGATGCAAAGGAGGGGAGCGGTTGCCTTTGATTACGGCAATAATTTGCGTGGCCAGGCCCATAAAAGGGGAGTCAAAGATGCCTTCGACTACCCCGGGTTTGTTCCGGCCTATATTCGTCCGCTCTTCTGCGAGGGGGAAGGTCCCTTCCGGTGGGCAGCCCTCTCCGGTGATCCCCAGGATATCGTGGTGACTGATCAGGCGCTTATGGAGGCTTTCCCGCACAAGGAAAGGATGGTCCGGTGGCTCACCATGGCGGCGGCGAAGGTTCCCCATATGGGCCTCCCGGCAAGGATCTGCTGGCTGGGTTATGGAGAACGGGACAAGGCCGGAAAGCTTTTCAACGACCTGGTGCGCAAAGTGATGGTCAAGGCCCCGATCGTCATCGGCCGGGACCACCTCGACTGCGGGTCCGTCGCCTCTCCCAATCGTGAAACCGAAGCCATGCGGGATGGATCCGATATCGTTGCTGACTGGGCCATCCTGAATGCCATGGTCAATGTGGCTTCGGGGGCGAGCTGGGTCGCTTTTCATGACGGCGGGGGCGTGGGGATCGGTTACGCGCTTCATGCCGGCCAGGTGACGGTTGTGGACGGAACGGATGAAGGCGAGTTGCGCGCCCTGACGGTCCTTCGCAACGACCCGGCCATGGGTGTGATCCGGCACGCAGACGCGGGATATGAACGGGCCGTGGAGGTGGCAGCCGAACGGGGGGTTAAGATGCCGATGGTTAAAAAGTAAGAAGTCAGGAGTCAGGAGTCAGGAGTCAGAAGTCAGAAGTCAGAAGTCAGGAGTCAGGAGTCAGAAGTCAGAAGTCAGGAGACAGAAGTCAGAAAGCAGGAGTCAGGAGAGAAAACAGGAGTCGGAGAAATTCGGGAGCAGGAAGTCAGAGGTCAGGAGTTGAGACTCACTAATCAGACTCTAAAGAGGGGGGTTCCAACCAACGATATGGCTCATGCCGTCACCCCTCAGGGTGCTACACAATCACCCAAAAGGAGGGCGGGTTTTCCAACCCGCCAAGGTGCTCGACGCTCAAAGCCTTTCAAGTCACACAGGCCGAACCGGGCTTCTCATGTCACCCAGGCGGAACCGTTGGTTTACCGATTGAGTTAAGAGGAAGTGATGCGAAAGCTGTTCAGGAACGCCCACATTTTTACCCCGATCGACCGGGGAGCCCCGCTTGCCGGCACGCGCCAGGGAGAGGTGATCCACATACCCAAAGGGGCGATCCTGACGAAAGGCGGTTTAATCACCGCCATCGGAGACGAAAAGCAAGTGATGACAACGCTTTCTCGCCGCGAGGTGGACGAGGAAGTGGACTGCCGTGGGCATTGCCTCATTCCCGGTTTCGTGGACCCGCACACGCATATGTGTTTTGCGGCGCGACGAGAGGAAGAGTTCATTTTGCGACTCGAAGGAGTGGACTATCTTGAAATACTTCGTCGCGGAGGCGGTATCCTTGCGTCGGTTCGAGCCGTGAGGGCCGCATCCGAGGACGAGCTCCTATCCGTGACGCGCCGCCACGCCCTCTCTGCTCTCAGGTTCGGCACCACGACCCTCGAAATCAAAAGCGGTTATGGGCTGGATACCGAGTCCGAACTGAAAGTGCTCGGAATCATTGAACGGATCGGCCAAGAGCTGCCTCTCGACGTGATTCCCACCTTTATGGGAGCTCATGCCGTGCCGGAGGAATACGCGGGAGCTCCGAATGATTATGTGGACCTAATTGTCAATGAGATGATTCCGGCGGTCGTCAAGCAGTCGATCGCCCGGTTTTGTGATGTCTTTTGTGAAGAGGCCGTCTTTACCGTTGATCAGAGCCGCCGGGTCCTCGAGGCTGCCCGCAAGGCCGGCTTGGGACTCAAGATCCACGCCGATGAAGTTCACGACGTGGGAGGTGCCGCCCTCGCTGCTGAGCTCCATGCCACCTCTGCCGAACACCTCCTCCGTGCAAGCGATGCCAACCTTCGAGCCATGGCCCAAGCCGGCGTCATCGCCATCCTTCTTCCGGCAACCGCTTACAGCTTGCGAAAAGAGTATGCTCCGGCGCGGAGAATGGTGGAATTCGGCCTGCCCCTCGCCCTGGCTACCGACTGCAACCCCGGTGCCGCTTATACGGAATCAATGCCCTTTGTGTTCGGCCTCTCCGTTCTGAACATGCACCTTTCCGTCTCCGAGGCCCTGGTCGCATCGACCCTCAACGCAGCCTATGCTGTTCTCATGGCCGAACGCGTGGGAAGTCTCGACGTCGGCAAATACGCCGATTTCGTCCTCCTCGACGGCGATAGCCCCGCCATTCTGGCTTATCACGCCGGAGTGTCGCCGGTAGTGCGAGTCTACAAAAGAGCGGAGGCGGTTTGCCCGCAGAGAGAAATCGTATGAAGAACATCACGCTGGGTGTCGATGGAATGACCCTGGAAGATCTTGTGGCGATTGCCCGAGAGGGTGCCGCAGTTCGCCTTGCCGAGGAATCAGAGCAGCGTATTGCCAGATCTCGAGACCTCGTCGAACGATGGCTTGCCGAGGGCAGGGTCATCTATGGGGTAACCACCGGCTTCGGGGCGCTGAGCGATGTGACCATTCCTGTCGAGGACACCAGGCTCCTGCAGCAAAACATCCTCATGAGTCATGCGGTGGGAGTGGGGGATGTGCTCAGTGAGGAGGCCGTTCGCGCGATGATGGCCCTGCGCGTGAAGGACCTCGCCAGGGGGCATGCGGGCATAAGTCTGGGAATAGTCCAAAGGCTCGTGGACATGCTTAACCATGGGATTGTCCCTGTCGTGCCCGAAAAGGGATCGGTGGGAGCCAGTGGCGATCTGGCGCCGCTGGCGCACATGTCGCTGGTTGTGATTGGTCTTGGGGAAGCCTTTTATGAAGGGCAGCGGATGTCCGGCGCCGAAGCCCTCCGGAAATGCGGCATGGAACCGCTCCAGTTGGAAGCGGCGGAAGGGCTCGCCCTGGTGAATGGCACCCAGATGACAGCCGCCCTCGGTGGGCTTGCCGTTCACGATGCGGCGGAGCTCTCCAAACTGGCTGACATTGCGGCCGCGATGAGCCTTGAAGTGCTCCTCGGAAGCCGCACCGAATTTGACCCCAGAATCCAGCAGGCACGGCCCCATCCCGGTCAGGCTGTAGCGGCAGACAACATGCGCCGCATCATCGCGAACAGCGAAATCATCTCCTCCCATAGGGACTGCGGTCGCATCCAGGATGCCTACACTCTGAGATGCTCGCCCCAGGTCCATGGCGCGAGCAAGGACGCCATCGCCTACGCCGGGCAGGTGCTGCAAACCGAGATCAACTCCTCGACGAACAATCCCTTAATCTTTCCGGATTCCGAAGAATTCCTGCTCGGAGGAAACTTCCATGGTCAGCCCGTGGGGCTGGTTCTCAACTTTCTCTGCATGGCCGTGGCGGAGTTGGCCAACATCTCGGAGCGGCGCATCGAGCGGCTGGTGAATCCCCAGTTGAGCGGGCTTCCGGCGTTTCTCGTGAGTAAAGGAGGGCTCAATTCGGGTTTCATGATCGCCCAGTACACGGCAGCCTCTCTCGTTTCGGAAAACAAAATCCTGTCCCATCCTGCGTGTGTCGACTCCATCCCGACCTCGGCCAATAAAGAGGACCATGTGCCGATGAGTCCTATTTCCGCCCGCAAGTGCAGGGAGATTGTCAAAAATGCCGAATACGTCGTTGCCATCGAGCTCCTGTGCGGCGCGCAAGCCCTGGACCTTTTTACGAACCTCAAGCCGGGGGCGGGGACCCTGGCTGCCTATCGCACGATCCGCGAGGCTGTTTCCCACCTCGAGAACGACCGCATCCTCTCCCATGACATCCAGACCATGGTGCGCCTGATGAAAAGCGGAATTCTCCTCAAGGCGGTCGCTGCCGTGGTCGGTGAGCTCGGCTAGTACTGCAATGTTGCTTTGATGAAGGTCCAAGCTTGCCCACACATCTTTTTATGGAGTGGACTGCTTCGAGGACCAAACGCTTGACTGACGAATTTGCCCGGCTAACCAGCTCCGCTGCTCCCTGGCGCAGACTTGACGCTCAACTCGGCCATTCTCCGTCTCGCATGGATGCAGGGATTGCTTTGCAGAGGCGCACTGTGCTTGAATGATTGTTGGAGGATATTCGATATGGCGACATCAATTGATAGAGTTGTGGATGAAGCGTTGTCTCTGCCGGCGGACGCCCGTCTTGACCTGATTGAGAGGCTCTTAGCCAGTCTCAACCTACCGGTTGATGAAGAGATCGATCGTCTCTGGGCGGAAGAGGCCGAGCAACGGGTGTCCCGGATCGAGGCGGGGGAGGCAAAGCTCATACCCGGCAAGGACGTCTTCCGAAAAGTCAGAGCAAAGCATGGGATATGAGATTCACCTTCCACGAGGACGCCGAGAAGGAGTTTGACAAAGCCATTGATTACTACGAGGATTGCCGACGCGGCCTCGGGATGGATTTCGCCCAAGAAGTCTATGCGGCAATTTCACGCATCATTCAATATCCAGACGCATGCTCTCCCATGTCCAAGAACACCAGGCGATGTCTGGTCCATCGCTTTCCCTTTGGTGTCATCTATCGTGTAAAATCCGGCAACATCGAAATCGTCGCCGTTGCAGATCTTCGTCGTCGACCCGAGTTTTGGCGTGAGAGGAAATGAACCTGACCAGCAAGGATACGAGAGGAACTTCGGGATTTGGAAGAGCAGGATTGGCTTATGCTTGCATGATAGTCACTCCTGGAAAGGAGACACGATTTCCTTTTCCATGAGCCATTCAAGTGTTTCACAGAGGGGCAGACCGACGACATTCGTGTAGGACCCCTGGACAGCTTCCACCAGAAATGCCCCCCTGCCCTGGATGCCATAGGCGCCGGCCTTGTCGAGAGGCTCTCCCGTCCGCACGTAAGCCCGAATCTCACCATCACTGATGGGCTTGAACCGAACTTCGGTCCTCACCACCGTAACGCGCTCGAAGGGTGGGTCAAGCCGCATCAAACAGAGCCCGCTCAAGACATGATGCGCCTGACCGCTGAGTTGCTGCAGCATGGCTATCGCCTGTTCGGCGGTCTCCGGTTTGCCAAAGACTGTATCCTGAAGGACTACGATGGTGTCGGCACCCAGCACCCAGGACCGGGGATGGAGGCGCGAAACGGCTTGCGCCTTTTCCTTCGCCCGGCATGCGACCAGTGTGCTCGGCTCTTGCTTCGGGTCGTCCCCTTCCTCGATGCCGCTCGGGATGACCTCGACAGTCAAGCCCAAAGATCGCAACAGCCGGATGCGGCGCGGCGATTCGGAAGCCAGAATCAGAGGTTGCAGGCTAAAAAATACCGGTATCGCCAAGCGTCTTTATGGAAGGGTCCACCTCGCCTCTCTTCAAGCTATCGCCTTCTCGATTCGAAAAACCTTATGAGCATTAAGAGTCGTCTGCCGGGCGATCTCTTCCAGGGAGCAGTTCCTCAATTCCGCTACTTTTGCTGCGGTGTATCGCACAAAAGCCGGTTCGTTGACCTTCCCGCGATGGGGGACCGGAGCAAGATACGGCGCATCGGTCTCCACGAGCAGGCGGTCGAGCGGCGCCCGCCTGACCACTTCCTGCTGGGTTTGAGCCTTCGGGAACGTGACCGTACCGGGTATGGAGAGGTAAAATCCCAGGTCCAGACAGCGTTTGGCAACCGTCCAATCCCCTGAAAAACAGTGCAGTACCCCGCCCCTCAGCCTCGCCGTATAGTCCGTGATGATGCTGAGGAACTCCGCATGAGCCTCACGAACATGGAACACCACCGGCAGCCCGGTCTTGCAGGCGATCTCCATCTGCTGCCGCAGACACTGTCGCTGGATCGCTCGCGGCTGACGATCACGGTAGTAGTCCAGACCCACCTCCCCGAGAGCCACCACCCGCGGCGCACTGAGCGAGGGTTTCAAGAGCCTTCAGCTGCTTTTCACTCAGCGGGGCCGCGTCATGAGGGTGGATGCCCACGGTGGCATACACTTCAGGGTGGACCCGAGCCAGTTCCACCGCCTTTTCACTGCTGGCAAGGCTGATCCCAATCGTCACCATCTCGTGAACCCCGGCCGTCTTTGCGCGCCCCAAGACCGCTTCAAGATCGTCGGCGAATTCCGGGAAATCGAGATGGGCATGTGTGTCAATCAACATCCTGATCCTTTCTGTCGTTGCTCCTCAATACTCCGTGCTCCCAATTGCTGTTCCATAATGCTTAGTAAAACGCCACGGAATAAAGCTCCATTACCCAAGCCCGTCATTCCCGCGTGGTTTTGGCGGGAATTTAGAAGAAAAGTCCCGATGCCCGCCCTTCCCTTCGCTGGTGCAGGCTCTTCACACATATGCCGGGTGGTTGCTGGGCACCCATTTATCTGGGTGTACTCAGCCTTCGCTTCGATCTGTCACCTGTTGATCCCGTGACAGAATTGCCATGGCCAAATTGCCTTGCCTACCCATCGGTCACCTTCTATAATGCCTCGCGAACTTTGGAACTGTTGTTCCCGTTTCTACCTCGGGAGCCTAACGGACACACGGCGAGAGAGATCTTATGCCCGTCTACCTCATCATCGAGACAAGCGTCAAAAATCCTGAAATGTATTCCGGATATGTCGACAAGGTATTTGGTCTCGTGTCCCGATACGGAGGCCGCTATCTGGCTCGCGGGGGAAGGATAACCCCGGTGGCCGGTGGTTGGCATCCCGAGCGCATTATTCTAATAGAATTCGATACCGCTGAACAGGTGGAAAAATGCTTCGCCTCAGCGGAGTATCGCGAGATCGCGCCCCTGAGGGAGCAATCAACAATATCCAGGGCGATCATTGTAGACGGCTATTCGCCGCCGGTCGGGGGCCGGCCGCCGGAAGAGTGAGATATGCCATCCTAACGGTTGCCGCAAACTTGTGCAGGCCTTTCCCGATCGAGGGCCAAAGAAGTGCCATTGGTATTGATTAACGACTCCAGAGGAACGAACAAGATGAAAAGGACCCGCCATTCCGTAGTCGCCGCATTTTTCCTCGCCATGATTCTGTTCCCCGCCGCCACCTGGGCGGCGAAAGCTTACGTTTCGGACCCCAAGGAAACCCCCCTCCGCGCCGGTCCCGGCATGAACTATAAGGTCCTTGCCACCCTTCCGTCCGGCTCGGGCCTGGAAGTACTGAAAACGGCCGAATGGATCCAGGTGCGTTTCTCCGGGCCGGGTGGTGAAATCAAGGAAGGCTGGGTGCAAAACAGTGCGGTGGCGGCCTATCCGCCTGAAAGCAGCTTCATCAAAGAGTTGCAGGCGGAAAATGCCCAGATCCACGAAAAGCTGGTCAGTCTCGAAAGAGAAAGAGCGGACCTGGCCCAACGAGAAAAAGACCTCACGGAGAAGCTCAAAAAGGCAGAAACCGCCTACGAATCACTCAAGAGCGGAGCGACCAATTACGTCAAGCTGAAGGAAGAATATGACGGCGTCAAAGTCGGCGCTGATCTCGGCAGAAGAAAACACGCAGGCACTCATCCAGGAAAACGAGGACCTGAAGTTCTCGGCACGCATCAGATGGTTCATCGCCGGGGCGATTGTGCTGCTCTTCGGATGGCTCCTGGGCTGGTTGACCTCACGCAGTCAGAAGAAGCGCCGGTCGCAATACACCTTCTGACGCCCGGTCGCGGCCCCTCCACCCTGTTATGGGCCAAAAATTCATCCGTTCAGGGGGCTTATTGACAGGGTTTGATTCCTTGTGCTATGGACAGTCTCCATGTTCGCAAATGCCCCCGTAGCTCAGGAGGATAGAGCACGAGATTCCTAATCTCGGTGTCGCACGTTCGAATCGTGTCGGGGGCACCAAGTTTTACCGACCTTCAATTTTCCCTGTGCACGCCCTGTGCACGGAAAGAGATCTTTCGAGGGCGCTTGAAACCTCGCCGCCGCCCCGCCTGTGCACGTCCTGTGCAAGAAGAGTAAAGAATCGGGACACAAAAGGCCCGGATTGCTCCGAGCCTTATTGCCAACCCGAGCACTCTTGAAACAGTGATGGACCTCATGATTCGGATCGCGTGACGGGTCGCACCTTTAAGATCCCTCCCCTTGACTGTTCGAGAGCCCGTCTTCCTCGGGGCAGGTCGGTGCGAATCAGATGGTAGGATCTGCTATGGGTGACCGGCCAATGGCGGATGGGTGTGACTTGTGGTTCTATGATGAGGGAAAGACGATCATCTGCACTGGCGGTTTTGTAAAGGATACCCGAATGACGCCACGAGCGGAGCTTGATGCGGCCGAAGATCTCAGGAAACGATATCGGGAAGCGAAGAAAGCTGGAAGGTTGATTATTATTAAGGAAGAAGGTGCTTAAATGGCTCACAAATCTTTCAAGGCGCTTTTTGAAGAAGCGAAGAAGGGGGAAACCTACTGGGCAGCAACCGTTGTTCTTGAATTTACCGAGGAGCTGAACAGGCTCATGATAAAGAACGGCATTAGCCGAAGCGAGCTTGCAAGGAGGTTGGATGTTTCCCCCGCCTACGTGACCAAAGCGCTTCGAGGCGACGTCAATTTTACGGTGGAGACCATGGCTCGTCTGGCAAGGGCGGTGGATGGGAAAGTCCATGTGCATGTGGCTCCCGAAGCCCATGAGGTACGATGGTTCGATGTCGTCAGGGGAAACTCCCGTGCGCTGCCAACCTGGGAACAAGGAGCTTTTCTCCCCGCAGCCGCATCGTACAGGATGGAAGTGAGGGCTGGTGATGGCTCCATTGCAGCTTGAGCGCTATTTCTATTCCAGGATCATGTGTATTGCCAATTCCGAATTCGACCCTGGAGTTGAGCAGCAGAGTCCGAATGTTGAGGTGATCAACGAAGTCAGACTAATGCGCCATGCCGAGGACGAGAACCGTTGGCAGGTGGTCCTTGACATCAAGACTCCCCCTGCTGAAGAGAACCTTGGGCCATATCAACTGGATATTCAAGTGGTGGGCTTTTTTGCAGTGGCGCCCGAGACCCCCCACGATCCCGAGAAGCTGGTCGGAATCACGGGCTCGTCAATGCTTTATTCCGCTGCCCGTGAATTTGTATTAGGGCTGAGCTCTCGTGGCCCCTGGCCGCCCATCTTTCTCCCCACGATTTCCTACCAAAGCCAACCGGGCGAGGAACCCGAGCTCGACCGCAATGACCCGGAATCGAACTACAAAGCTGCGGCCGCGGAGGCGCCCTCACCGAGGAAGACAAGGCGCACCCGGACGAAGCAAAGAAGCTGAAACTCAGAGAGATCGGTGCTGCTTACGGGGTAGGAAGATCAGCCGCTACACGCAGGCAACCAGACGGGCTGTGAAGAGTTGAAGCAAAACGAACCTGCGCGCAAGTCTGTTGGAATGATTGAGAAGCGGCTTGGGATGTGAAATGTGTTGGTGACCCCGCTAGTTTTCAGCAATGCGGATTTGCTCGTAGACTTCCTGAAGGAGTTTCTGGCCCACGGCATCACGAAATTCGTGGTCGTCCAGGTAGCGGGCGGTGATCTCCTCGTTCTGGGTCATGCGGTCGAGAAATAGATTCTCCAGTTCCTTCAGGAACACATACCCGAAGTTCTCCATGGAATTGGCCAGGGCGACTTGCCGCAGCGTGGGGTTGGCCATCGCATCTTCCTTTATGGAATCGAAGAAGAGCTGGTCCCCCGGCTTGAAATCGGTGCCAAACCTTTCGTTCAGCAGGTCGATCAATTTGGAGAGCTCGATTTTTTCCCCGTGCTTGATCCCCGTCCCCACTTCCGAAGGGCCTGAAACGTAACCGCCAACCCCCTCCTGAAGTTCCAGGGCGCCATCACTGATCTTTTCCAGGCGGTAGTATTTGAGGGCCACTTCGTCATCGAACTGGTAGACCGGCCCAGTGCTGGGCTTCGGGAGCTTGGTTACCAGGAACCGCACGTAGGAGTAAAGCTTCTCCAGGTCCGAGTCCTGGAACGGGATGATATGGGCCAGGAAGGAGTACAGGTTCCGGTAGGCGGTGAGCCAGCCCCGAAATTCTTCCCGGGCATCTTCTTCGAGCTGCTTAAAACGCTCAACCGCCGGGTCAATGCAGGCGTTCATTTTGGCGTGATCCGATGGGCGTCTGGGTCACTTTTCGTTTGTAGAAGACCTTGCTGAACTCTTCCACCTCCGCTTGGTAATAGACCTGTTTCGCCTCCATCTTGGCTTGCAGTTCATATAACTGCTTTGGGCTGCGCCTGTTCCCCCACGAAGGTCTGTTCGTAATAGGGCTGAAAGGCATCCAGGATTTCCTGGGTCTCGTTTACAAAGTCCAGGATGAAGGTATCCTCCTTGCCGGGATGCGTCCGGTTGAGGCGCGAGAGCGTCTGCACCGCCTGGATGCCGGCAAGCCGCTTGTCCACATACATGGTGTGCAGCAGGGGCTGGTTGAAGCCGGTCTGGTACTTCTCGGCCACCAGGAGGACCTGATATTCGTCGGTGTCGAACTTCTCCGGCAGTTCCGTCTCTTTGATCCCCTTGTTCATCCCGACTTCGGTGTATTCGATCCGGGTCTCGGGATCGAAGACCGTGCCCGAGAAGGCCACCAACGACTTGATGCCCGTGTATCCCTTTTGCGCAATGTACTTGTCAAAAGCCAGCTTGTAGCGCACCGCATGCAGCCGGGATGAGGTGGCCACCATCGCCTTGGCCCGCCCTCCGATTTTGTGACAGGTGAAGTGCCGGAAGTGCTCGACGATGACTTCGACCTTCTGGGCAATGTTGTGAGGGTGAAGGCTCATGAAGCGGGCAAGCGCCCTTGCGGCCTTCTTTTTGTCCACCTGCGGATCGTCTTCGATGGCCTTGATGAGACCGTAATACGTCTTATACGTGGTGTAGTTCTTGAGGACATCCAGGATAAAGCCTTCCTCAATGGCCTGGCGCATGCTGTAGAGATGAAAGGGGATGGGTTTGCCATCCGGCCCCGGCTGGCCGAAGACTTCGAGCGTCTTGTACTTCGGGGTTGCGGTGAAAGCGAAGAAGCTGATGTTGGGCTGCTTCCCCCGCTTCAGCATGGTTTTGAGGATTTCTTCCTGGGTGTCGGTCAGGCCTTCCTCTTCGGCCTGCTCTTTGGCCTTCTCCTTGATTGCGGCTCCGGCCAGGACGCCCTTCATCTCGATGGCGCTCTCACCGCTCTGGGAGCTGTGCGCTTCATCGATGATGACCGCGTACTTCCGGGCCGGCAGGTCGCCCATCTTCTCCGTTGCGTACGGGAATTTCTGGAGGGTGGTGACGACAATGGGAACCCCGGCCGTAAGCGCGTTGGCGAGCTGTGCGGAGTCCTGGTCGATTTTTTCCACCACGCCCTGCTTGTGCTCGAACTGGTAGATGGTGTTTTGGAGCTGCTGGTCAAGGACGAGGCGGTCGGTCACGACGATGACGGAATCAAACACCCTGGCGTCGAAGTCGTTGTGAAGCGATGCCAGACGGTGAGCCAGCCAGGCAATCGAGTTGCTCTTCCCGCTCCCTGCGGAGTGCTGGATGAGGTAGTTGTTGCCCACCCCGTTGGCACTGGCATGGGCAATGAGCTTCCGCACGGAGTCGAGCTGGTGGTACCGGGGGAAAATCATGTCCTCGGTCTTGATCTTCTTTGCGCCAACCTTCTTTTCTTTGACCTCGAGATGCATGAACCGGGCGATGATGTCGAGGAGACTGTCCCGCGCCCACACCCGCTCCCAGAGGTAGGCGGTTTTGTGCCCTCCGGGATTCAGCGGGTTCCCGGCGCCGGCGCCGTTGCCGAGGTTGAACGGCAGGAACCGGGTGGCTTTCCAGGCGAGCCGAGTCGTCATGTACACCTCATCCGGGTCCACCGCAAAGTGAACGAGGCTCCTTTTCTTGAAGTCGAAGATGAGGTCCCTGGGGTCCCGGTCATGCTGGTACTGGTGGACGGCACTTTGCCAGGTCTGGCCGGTCATCGGGTTCTTCAGTTCGGCGGTGACGATGGGAATGCCGTTCAGGCTCAACACCAGGTCGAGCGTGTTGTTGTGCCTGGTGCTGTAGATCGAGCTGCCGGGTAACGGTGAGGCGGTTTGCGGCGTATTTCTTGACCGTCTCCGGGTTCATCCCACTCGCCGGGGCAAAGTAGGCCGCCCGGATCAGCTTCCCATGACACTTGAAGCCGTGGCGCAAGACGTTCAAACAGCCCTGGTGCTCCGCATCGAGGGCCGCACAGAGGTCGTCGAGGAGTATCTTTTCGGTTTTCGCCCCGAGGAAGCTCGTAAGATATGCCCACTCGTCGGGCTGGGTCTCCTGAACGAAGGCAATGAATAGTGTGGGGTCAAGTCCCCGCTCCGGAGAGAAGGCCTCCCGATCCGCTGGGGTGTAGCCTGCCTGGGTCAGCAGGTGGTGCTCGATGGCGGCTTCAAACGCGAGCTCAGTGTGCTGTCCGGGCATGTGTCGCCTCCTGGCGGACATCGATTTTGCCGGTTACGGCGGCGGTGATGAGGGCGGTGCGGTATTCTTTGAGCTTATCGATAGAAGAAAGGATCGCCCCAGTGAGTTGGTTAATGGCCCCTTCCTGTTCACTGAGGTGTTGGCTAATGAGAACTTGCTCAGCAAGAGGTGGTTCAGGGACTCTCGACTCCCCGGCAGTACCAATGTTAAAATGGGACTGGATTGCGCCGGTGGAATTGGCCGAGTAAAGGCTCTTCGTTACACTGGAGTTCAAGTAGTAGCACAAGAACAAGGAGTGAAATTCATTCGATTGCCGTACAATGATCAAGTCTATGCAGTTAGCGTGATGAAAACGCTGATCACCACAGCCGTTGTCCCTGGCTGCCCTGTCCGAACTAGAACCAAGTCACCCATTTCCAGCTGTGATTTGCAGAGAAGCTCATTGCTTTCAGCAGAAATGTACACCAGATCAGAATCGAGAAGCTGATTTTCTTTCACATTTAACGAACGAAGACAGGGTATTCCCTCATTCTCGTAGTATTTGGCTGGTGTGATTACAATTCCGACGGTGATTTCTGGGGTGATGTATTTCAATCGCTTTACCTTCCAGTGCTCCGGTATCTCACCCAGCCATTCAACTCCCGAGTCCTTCATCCTCGCATCCGGTTTCAGTCCCTTGGTCACTGCCCGGCTGATCAGGGCGGCGCGCTTCTCGTTCAGCAGCTCAATCTGGCGCTGTTTCTTGGCGATCAGGGAGTCGATGCGGGAGGTTTCGCGGTCGAGGAAGGCGGTGATGGCGTGCTGTTGATCGATTTCGGGGATCGGTATTCTTGCATCTGCAAGCTTTTCTCGTGTGAAATGAGATATCGTTGCCTTATTGCATAAAACGTCTAACCAGCCAGAACTGCTAACGGCCTGTAATACATAACGCAAGAATTCTATACTGGCTGAACTCTTAGGGCGGAGACGATGTAACGAGTTCTGTATTATTGTGTTTGGCGGTGATGACCTGACAATTCCTGCCCGTCCAACCTCGCCTCCTTCGCAGACTAGAAGGTCGTAATCCCTGACTTGGTATTGCTTTAGATCAGATGGGCTCGCCCCAATCTCGGGGCAAGTCATCAACCCGGACTTCTCCCCAAAGAACATGCAAAGCTTTTAGGTAAGGGACAGGGATGTCAAATTCTGTCTCTGGATGGTTCTGAAGCATCTTCCCAAGTTGTATCTCGTAATGCCGCTTCGCTGCGTGAACAGACCAAGTTTGCGGGATCGCACCCATCCATGCGGTTCCCAGAGGATCAAGACATTCTGACCCAAGTTGAGCGATTGGCACGTCACTCGGCTGTGCATTCAGCTGTTTTACCACTGATTTCACCTCTCCCAGGCTCCCCCTATGAGGGCTTAAGCGCTAACGTAGTACAGATCAGCACTAATGAAGATCCTAATTCCACTCGTCATTGCAACGTGTTTCTGGGAGGAATCCAGACTGTAAGAATTCCCTGGATTCCGGCTAGAAGATTGCCGGAATGACGACCACGGGTAATGGACACTATATTCTCCTAAGCTTTACGCAGGAGTGACTCCGTCAAATCACCCATCCACCTGATTCTGTCCCGCATAGTGCTTCATTCTGTCCTGCGTACTACTCCATTCAGTCCGGAATTGCCGTCCTCAGTCCTGCGTGCAGCTCCGTTCCGCCCCGCATATCACCCCATTCTCTCCTGCGCACCGCTTCCTTCCGCCCGGAATTGCGCTCCATTCTGTCCTACATATCACTCCGTCATTCCGGCAGTCTTTAAGCCGGAATCCAGTCAAATGATCATCGGGTATAAGTCCTCCCACCCGGAATTGGTCTTCTCAATCAACTGCACTTTCCACTTACGCTTCCACTCCTTCAATTGCTTTTCTCGCCGGATGGCGGAGTCCATGCTCTCGTGTAATTCATACCAAACCAGCTGATGGACGCCATAGCGTTTGCTGAAACCTTCCACCAAGTCATTCCTGTGTTCCCAAACCCGCTTAATGAGGTCTGATGTCACACCGACATAAAGGGTGCCGTTCTTCTTGCTTGCCAGGATGTAGACAGCGGGTTGTTTCTTCATGGCGCATTCCTGGATTCCGGCTTAAGCTTGTCCCGGCAGGCTCTAAGCAGGGAGACTGCCGGAATGACGCTTGACTCGCTTCGATCATCAAATGGACGTGATCACATCATCCGGTTCCCGCACCATCAGAGCCGGAATGACGATTGCCGCGTCGCGATCCTTAAGCTATCGCTTATGCTGCAACCTCCGACAACAGCTCTGCAATCTCGGCCTCTATCTGCCGGAGGTCGGCTTCGATTTCCTCCAGCGGCCGCGGTGGCGTGTACTTGTAGAAGTACCGGTTGAAGTTGATCTCGTAGCCCATCTTGGTCTTGGCCTCGTCCACCCAGGCATCGGGCACGTGCGGCAGGACCTCGCGCTTCATGTACTCGTGGATGTCCTCCTTGAGCGGCACGTTCTCGTAGTCCCGCAGTTCGGGGTCGGGCTCGGGGTTCCCGTCGGTATCGGTGCAGACGTCGGCGGTCTCGTCCCGCTCCGACAGAGCGGCCAGGATCGCCTTGAACAGCGCAGCAGGGAGCTTCAGCCCGGCACGTCTGAAGGCGTCCTGCATCCTGGCGGCAAACTCCTCCCGGTTCTTGATCAGGCCATGGCTCGCCAGCGGCTGCAGGGCCTTGAGGATCGCCTCCTGGAGCTTCTTGCCCTCGGCGATCTCGGCTTCGGCGCCGCTGTCCTTGCGCTTCTTGCTGGTGGCCAGGCCAGCGAACGGGCCGCATTCGCTGCACCCGCCGAGCCGCTCGTCAGTCACGGCGAAGTTCAGCCGCAGCGGCCGCTCGACCGTGATCCGCCGGTAGCCGAAGTCGTCGTTGTCGAAGATCCGGACGTGCTCGCCCTCCTTGAACTCGCCGTAGAGCCGGGTGATCTCCGCGATCTGGTCGGGCTTCCATTTTCGCCGTCCCGATCTCGTTGCGCTTGTTGCCGAGGCTCTTCCGCATCTTGACGAAGAAGTCCGCGGCGTCGATGAGCTGGATCTTGCCCCGGCGGTGCCTCTGCTTGCGGTTGGTGACGATCCAGATGTAGGTGCTGATGCCCGTGTTGTAGAAGAGCTGGTCGGGCAGGGCGACGATGGCCTCCAGCCAGTCGTTCTCGATGATCCAGCGGCGGATCTCGCTCTCGCCCGACCCCGCCGCCCGGTGAACAGCGGCGAACCGTTGAAGACGATGGCCAGGCGCGTGCCGCCCTCCTTCGGGTCGCTTCATCTTGCTGATCATGTGCTGGAGGAACAGCAGCGAGCCGTCGTTGATGCGCGGCAGGCCCGCCCCGAAACGGCCGCCGTACCCCTGTTCCTCGTGCTCCTTGCGGATGACAGTCCTCTTCCGGCTTCCACTCCACGCCGAACGGCGGGTTGGCGAGCATGTAGTCGAACTTCTTGCCGGCGAAGTCGTCCTGGGTGAAGCTGTCGCCGAACCTGATGTTGTCGAGGTTCTGGCCCTTGATCATCATGTCGAGCCGCAGATGGCGTAGGACTGGGCGTTGTAGTCCTGGCCGAAGACCTCCAGGCGGGCGTCGGGGTTCAGTTCCCGCAGGTACTCCTCGGCCACGGAGAGCATGCCGCCCGTGCCGCAGGCCGGGTCGTAGAGGGTCCGGACGATGCCCTTGGTGGTCAGGATGTCGTCATCGGGCGCGAAGAGCAGGTTGACCATCAGGCGGATGACCTCGCGGGGGGTGAAGTGGTCCCCGGCCTCTTCGTTGCTGGCCTCGTTGAACCGCCGGATCAGTTCCTCGAAGATGTAGCCCATCTCGATGTTGGACACCTCGTCCGGGTGCAGGTCGATCTCGCAGAACTTCGAGACCACCAGGAAGAGCCGGTCGGCCTTGTCCAGCTTGGCGATGTGCTCCTCGAACCCGAAGTGCTCGATGATCTCCCGGGCACGATGGAGAAGCCCTTGATGTACTGGGTGAGGTTGGCGGCGATGTTGTTCCGGGTCGCCCTTGAGCTTCTCGAAGGTGAACCGGCTGGTGTTGTGGAAGGACTGCCCGGCGACCCGGTTCAGGATCGGCTCGAGGTTCTTGACCTTGCCGCCTGGTAGCGCTTGAGCCTCGCGAGCACCTTCTCCTTGGTCGGCTCCAGCACGCAATCCAGCCGGCGCAGGACGGTCATCGGCAGCATCACGTCCTTGTACTGGTTCGGCCGGTACGGCCCCCGCAGCAGGTCCGCCACGGACCAGATGAAACTGACCTTTTCCCCGAAATTGTTCATGCCCTGGAAAGCTCCCTCCGAGATTGGGACTGTATCGGTTTAGGAGCGGTCCTGTGTGGGGGTTATGTACTGCTCCAGTGCCAGGAGAGAACCACAGATGGGGGAAAGAATCAAGACTTAAGCCCGGGACGGTGCTTTGGAAGGCGGGTCAACATAGTGGGTGACGAGAGGGGGTAGCTTGATGAGCGGAGAGAAGCGGGTCACACCTCATATGCATCAAGCTAACTTTTTGCCGTGAAGGGGCTCGATAAATAAGCCCAGGGTCAGCAATAGCGCCACCCTGGGGGCCAAGCACAACACGAATATCTACCCTGAAGGGGTTACATAAAACATACCGACACAACGATTTATCAAACCCTCTCAGGGTAAGGGAAAATGGGATTGGGCTTTGCCATCCCAGGGTGGCGCTGTCGCTGACCCTGGGGGCCAAGCACAATACGAATATCTACCCTGAAGGGGTTACATAAAACATACCGACACAACGATTTATCAAACCCTTTCAGGG
>CAWEHK010000043.1:0-147404 GCA_963808625.1 uncultured delta proteobacterium | reverse complement strand
GCGGCATGATCATCATAAAGCAAATCGGCTCGATGAGATGATTGACAGAGAACTGAGTGATAAAACACGCCAACTGGCAGCCCAATACCCGGTGGTGACCATCACCGGACCTCGGCAATCCGGCAAGACCACCCTCTGTCGCATGCTTTTTCAGGACCGGGCCTACGTGTCCCTCGAGGATTTGGACCAGCGCGACTTTGCCCGCCAGGACCCGCGCGGCTTTCTGAACCGGTTTCCACAAGGCGCGGTGATCGATGAAATTCAGCGTGTGCCGGAGCTCTTGTCGTACATCCAGACCATCGTTGACAGAGAGCAGCGGGAAGGCCTCTTCATTCTGACCGGCAGCCAGCAATTTGAACTGCTGGAAGGCATCACGCAATCCCTGGCCGGCCGAACCGCTCTGCTCCGGCTGCTGCCCTTCAGCCTGGCCGAAGCGTATGGCGCCGGCTGGAGGAGGTTGATCTGGACCAGGTGCTATACACCGGCTTTTATCCCCGCATTTTCGACAAGGGCCTGAATCCTACTGAGGCCATGGGCTTTTATGTCAACACCTATGTTGAGCGGGACGTGCGCTCGCTGATCCATGTTCGGGATTTGTCCCGGTTTGAGATCTTTCTCAAACTGTGCGCCGGCCGGACCGGTCAAATCCTCAATCTATCCAGCCTGGGAAACGATTGTGGCATCAACCATGTCACCGCCGGAACTGGCTTTCGGTGCTGGAAGCCAGTTATGTCGTAAAACTGCTGAGACCCTATTATAAAAGTTTCAATAAGCGACTGATCAAATCTCCCAAGCTCTATTTCCTGGATACCGGTCTGGCATGTTTCCTTTTGAACATTCAGCATTCCGGACAACTGGCCGCACACCCCCTGCGGGGCGCGCTCTTTGAAAGCTTCGTCGTGGCTGAAATGCTCAAAAGGCGTTTCAACGCCGCCCAGACCGACAACCTGTTTTTCTTCCGCGACAACCTCGGCAATGAAGTGGACCTCCTCTGGACCAGGGCCTCCAGCCTGTCCCGGTGGAGATCAAAGCTGGCCAGACCGTCACCCGGGATGCACTCAAGGGCCTGACCTATTTTTCCAAACTGGCCCAGGGGGTCGAGACCGCCTATCTGGTCTACGGGGGCGATGAAAGCTATGTGCGGCAAGACGTCCAGGTGACTGCCTGGAGGGACCTGCCCGCAATCAGGCTGTGACGACTTCGGCAAGACAAGCGCCGAAGGAATTCAGAGCGAAAGCACCAGGCGCAGCCCTGCCTCAACTTTCTGAAGCAACGCTTTCGGTAAATCACTCACCTTTTCCCTCAGAAAGGATTTATCGATCGTAAACACCTGAGAAACATTGGCGACTGAATCATGAGGGAGGCGGGTCGACTTTCGGGGCAGCAGCGCGTTGCCGGGGGCATCTGCCAAAGCGAGATTTCTCGTGATCATGACCACGATAACGGTCCTGATAAAGCTCAGATTAAAAGGATCAGCCTGGATTATGAGCACCGGCCGTGAGTACCCGGGCTCTGACCCCTTTGGCTCGGGAAGAGAAGCCCACCAAATTTCCCCCCGCCGCATCACCACTCCTCGGGCGCAAGGGTGGAAGACTGCATCGTGGCAAGAATCGGGTCCAATCCCGGGGCTTCTTGCTGATAAACCGCGTTGAGCCGTGCCGTAATTTGGTCTTCCCGGCGCCGCTCCAGATACTCTGCAAGCGCGGCGGAAACCACCTGGCTGCGTTTGAGCCCGAGACGTCTGGCCATCTCCTCAAGCTGGTTAAACCTTTCCTCTGGAAGTGATATGGCGGTTTTGACCGTCTTCATTAGAGCGGACTCCTTTCACGTACAGTATAACTTTGGTCATACCAAACGGCAACAGATTCATCTCCTTAAATGCACACACAAAATAGGGCCGCGGGACTTCGGTTTAATTATCGAGAAATCGGCACAAGATTGTTTTTGACAGAAGCGACGACACCTGCTACGGAAAAACCCTCAAAAACGATTTCTTATCAGTTTATTAGCAAACCCTCAAAAGCGATTTGTCATCGTTCAACCCGCAGAGTAGATTAGCGGATATGGCTCACATCTTTATCAGCTATGCCAAAGAGGACCGAGACCAAGCCGCAGACGTTGCAGGAGCTTTAGAAAGTCTTGGCTGGCAGGTGTTCTGGGATCGTCCCATCCCTCCGGGCAAGCTCTGGGCGAAGGCTATAAAAGAGGGTATCGAAGCTGCCGATTGCATGCTCGTCCTCTGGTCAAAGAGCTCTGTGGAATCCGAATTTGTGCTAGCGGAAGCAGAGGAAGGACGTAAGAGGGAGATCCTCATCCCCGTTTTGATTGAGGACGCCGAGATTCCGTATCCATTTGGGCAGCGCCAGGCAGGGTCGCTGGTTGACTGGCGTGAAGACCCATCTCATCCAGGCTTCAAACAATTGATTGAAGCCATAACTGCAATCATGAGGCGGCCGCCGAGAGAGAAGCAAGAGGCGATCAAATCTGAAGGAAGATATCGCTATACCTCCAGAGACAGCCCTCCCTGAGCGGAAACCAATCGCTGAGCCTATCGTTGAACCCAAGATAGTCAAGCCTGAGCCATCAGAGCCAAAACGCGATATGGTGAAACCGCCGAGGAAAATCTTCCCTACTAAGACTGGGGTTCTGATTGCCCTGGCTGTGGTGTTTGTCGCCGGAGCGATATTGCTTTTTCGGCAAGAGCCGACAACATCAAGACCAGAAATTTCGGCTCCCCAGGTGAAGCCGGAAGAACTGCAGAAGGCTCCAGAGCCAACAGTCAAGGCACCAAAGCCGGACGTGAAAGCCCCGGATACAACAGCTTTGGCTCCCGAGGTCAAGCCAGAACCGCCGCTTGCGGCCAAACCGAGCGGGGTATCACCCCCGAAGAAATTCACAAACAGCATCGGCATGGAGTTTATCCTCATACCGGCCGGGTCATTCACGATGGGCAGCAGCACCGGCGATAAAAAAGATGAAAAACCTCCGCATGATGTCAAAATCTCTCAATCCTTTTACCTTCAGACGACCGAAGTCACCCAGGGTCAGTGGAGGAAAGTGATGGGAGGATAACCCTTCATGCTTTAAGAAGTGCGGAGACGACTGCCCGGTGGAGCAGGTCTCCTGGGAAGATGCCAAGCGGTTCATTGAAAAACTCAATCAGATTGAAAACACCAAGGACTACCGCTTTCCCAGCGAGGCGGAGTGGGAATATGCCTGCCGGGCGGGAACGACCACTGAATTTTCATTTGGAGACGATGCCGGCAAACTTGGCGAATATGCCTGGTATTGATGGTAATTCCAAAAGACAGACTCAGCGGGTTGCAGGCCAGAAAGCCCAATTCCTGGGGGCTTTACGATATGCACGGCAATGTCTGGGAGTGGGTGGAGGACGACTATCACGATAGCTACAATGGGGCGCCGGCCGACGGCCGGGCCTGGGTGGACAACCCCAGAGGCTCCTACCGGGTGATCCGCGGCGGCAGCTGGGACTACGATGCGCAGTACTGCCGGTCGGCGATTCGCTACAACACCTCCGCCCGGCCGCCGCGACTACAACTTGGGCTTTCGCCTCTCCAGGTCCGTTGCCCTTGGCCCTTGAGCCCTTGGACCCTTGGCAAATGCCCGTGAAGCGGAAGCGAAATGAAGGGAGCGAATAGCTGCCGAAGCGACAGCCGGCAGCGTATGAGCGGACTGAATGGAGCGGAGGGACAGGGCGGTTTCAATAGCATCTGTTCAGGGGGTACAGCGGGATAAATCCTTGTAACTTCACAATAACTGCAGGATCACAACGGACTATGGAAACCCTGGGGCGTCATTCCCGCGCGCTTTTGGCGGGAATCCAAAGTCTTTCTGATCGCTGGACCCCCGCCAAAAGCACGCGGGGGTGACAGATCGGCTCATACTTATTGTGAAGTGACAAATCTCCCTGTTAGGCATGTAAGGATAGAGGCATTCAGCCGCTATGAGCACAGACATAAAATATCTTGATGACTGGTTTCGGAGCCGGCATTCGGTCAGACCCAGTTCTCTGTGCGCAGTCCGGGCACTCTTTGGAACTCCTGGATATTGTTTGTCACCAGGGTGAGAGAAAGGCTTCTGGCGTGAGCGGCTATGAGGAGATCCATGGCTCCAATGATGTTGCCCTTTCTTTCCAGGTGAGTTCTGATTTCACCATAATGAGCGGCTGCGCTTTCATCAAACGGGACAACCTCCAGAGGCAGCAGAAACGCAGCCAGAGCTGCCTGGTTCTGCTCCGGTCGGCTGCTCTTGTAAGCTCCGTATTGGAGCTCGGCTGCGGTAACGGAGGAGACGGCCACCTCACCTGGTCTAAAAGTCTTGAGCCTGTCCAGAACATTGATCGGTTTTCTTTTGATCAGGTAGATGCAAATATCCGTATCGAGCATGCACACCATCAGAATGTCTCCCTGGTCTCCAGCCGAGGTTGGACTCTCTTTTCCAGGAAATCCTCACTGAATTTGTCCAGGCTCTCTGTAAGCGATGCCCACGGATCACCCTTGGGCATCAGGAGCACACCAGGACCGACCCTCTTTATGTAGACTTCAGCACCCTCGAGATGAAATTCCTTCGGCAATCGCACCGCCTGGCTGTTTCCGCTTTTAAAGATCCTTGCTGTCTTCATACGATGGCTCCTCTTGGTCTGATTGTATACACTCTCAAGTATATACTCGATGTTTCCCAATGTCATTACCTTTCTTCGGGACAGCTTGCTTGGACCCTTGGCATATGCCCGTGAAGCGGAAGCGAAATGAAGGGAGCGAATAGCTGCCGAGGCGACAGCCGGCAGCGTATGACCGGACTGAATGGAGCAAACGATGGCAGCCGTTTGCTGTGAAATGTTCTCACATGAAGATTGGTATCACTGAGAAATACGGTAACGGTGCAGACACCTAAATTCTAGGGCACTATTTGAAATCCCATTCCTACATGTTGGAAATGCACGTCCTCGGTGAGAACGTGCTTGATGTGTCGCTCTTTCATCACCACCATGGAGGTTAAATCCGTAAAGGAAATGCCGGGCTTATCCTGGAACCGCTGACGAAGTTTCCAGGCGTCTGCGAAGCGATCCGACGAGATTCTCTCAATGGTGATGAACCTCTCTTCGGCAGATTTCAATATTCCGGTAATAAACCGCAGGGCATCCGCGTACACTTCCCTCCGAAAGAGTAAGGTGACGGTTTCGTCGAGGATATAATCACTCGTGAAGATGAGCCTTTTCTCGCTTCGAAGCGTTCGGTAAAGCCTGCTCACCTCAGGATGCTTCGAATCTCGTGCGGACCCCAGGGCCACCCATCCCCAGGTGTCGATAAAGATGGCGTTGGCCATTATGCGGCGCCTTTCCCGTAAAGTTCCCGGTCGATTTCCCGTGACGACAGAGCTTCTCCGGAAAGACATCCGATGACTTCCAGAAATGGATCATCTGTCTGTGCTGTCCCGGCCTGTCTTTCCGAACCATCTTCAAGGAACTGCTCGATGTCGCGGTCTCTGATCCGCCATAGTCTCCCGGCCCTGACTCCCTTGAGTTTGCCGGTTCGCAACCACTCTCTGATGCTTCTGGAACTGACGGCCAGTCGGTTGGCAGCCTGTTCTGGCGTTAAGAGTTTACCCGCCATGTAACCCTCCTGCCCGATTACTTCGAATTCTCCTGAAAAGACCCCAGCGTTGAATAATGTCCTTTAATATCCTTTTTCGAACATCTTTGTCCATATAATCCATTTGCATCAGGCAATCAAGTAACACGCCGAGTTAGGGTGTGAACAGAAGTGGGGGTTGGAAATTACTGAAAGGCAGGGTCTTCTGTCCTGGGGGGCACGGTAAAACTGTGCCCACCCTACAATTGGGCCACGGCGTAGGGTGGGCGCGTCTTTTTGCGCCCACCGACACCATGCAGACTCATTCGCAATCAGATAATGGTCACATGAAGCCATGGCGAACTCCCACTTCTGACTACACCCGCCGAGTTACTGGCCTGGCTCTCTTCCGGACCCCCCGCCAGAAGAATGCGGGGGTGACGACTCCAGGATCTTCTTGGACACGCTCTCAGTCTTAGACACGCTTGAAGGCTCAGCCAGGAGCAAACCCAATGAGATCGGTTGGCTTCAGGTTTTCCGCTGGGGCAGAATGTGGGTGGAGCTGCCGAGGAAGGCTTCGGCGGCTTCTTCCTCGCTTTCCGAGAGGGTGGGGTGGGGGTGCATGGAGAGTGCCAGGTCTTCGGCAAGGGCCCCCATTTCGACGGCGAGGACTCCTTCGGCAATCATTTCCCCGGCGCCGCGACCGACGATGCCGACGCCGAGCACCCGTTCCGTTTCGGCATCGATGATCATCTTGGTCATGCCCTTGGTGAGCCCCATCGAAGCCGCACGACCCGAGGCGGACCAGGGGAAGCGCGAGACTCTTACGGCGCGCCCCTGTTTGCGAGCATCTTCCTCGGTCAAGCCGCACCAGGCAATTTGCGGATCGGTATAGACCACGGCCGGGATGGCCTGAAAATCGAAGGCTGACGGCAGGCCGGCAATGACTTCCGCAGCCACCTTGCCTTCATGCATGGCCTTGTGCGCCAGCATGATGCCACCGGCGACATCCCCCACGGCAAAGATTTTCGCATCGGTCGTGCGCCGCTGTTCATCGACGATCACGAAACCGTGATCATCCAGCCGTGACTTTGGTGTTTTCGAGGCCGATGTTCTTCGGCATTCGGGCTTCGGCCGATGGCCACAAGGACCCGGTCGAACGTTTGTCTGGGCTCAGTCCACCTCACCTTCCAACTCAACCTCGACCCGCTCGTCGAGCTCCTTCAATTCCTTCACACGTGTGTCGGTGTGAATGGCCTTGAAGAGCCCTTTCAGCCTGGTCACCAGCGGCTGCACCAGGTCCTGGTCAGCACCCGCCATCAACCTTGCCCCCGCTTCCACCATGGTCACCTGGCTGCCAAGCGAGGCGTACACCGATCCCAGCTCCACACCAACGTAGCCGCCGCCGACCACCAGCAGACTTCCCGGGATATCCGCCAGACTCAGCGCCGCCAGTCGAGCTCATGATGCGCCCGCCCTTCTTCTGTGCCAGGGCCGGCAGGGCAGTGGCGGTCGAGCCCGTGGCGATGATGGCATGGCGGAACTTGATATGACCGGTTTCCGCATTCTGGAGGCGGGCGCGCTCGGAGGATTCAAAAACGGCCCGTCCCTTTCAGTACCTGCACACTGCGCTTATTGCTCAGCTCCATCAGCCCGCCGGCCAGCTTCTCGATCACCTGGTTCTTCCATTGCCGCAGACGATCCAGATCCACTCTGGGATCGCCGAAGGTGATGCCCATCTCATCGGCATGGCGGGCATCATAGAGGAGCTCGGAAACATGGAGGAGGGTTTTTGATGGGAATGCAGCCCCGAAAGAGGCACACTCCTCCCAGGCGTCCTCCGGTATCCACCATGGTCACATCGAGACCCAGGTCAGCCGCTCGAAAAGCCGCCGCGTACCCGCCCGGACCGCCGCCAATCACCAGGACATCCGTTTCCTGGGTGAACTCACCCATGACCATGACATTGGTCTCCTTGAAATAGTGGCTAGTGGCTAGTGGTTAGTGGCTAGTGAATAGTGGCTAGTGACTAGTGGCTGGTGAATAGTGATTAGTAAGGGGCTGATGCCGACCTCGAAGGCCGATTACCGTCATGGCCGCCCTCTGCTAGAGCACTATTGACTAGCCACTGCTTTCCTATTCACTAGCCACTGCTTTTATAGCCACTAGCCACTGCTCTTCTTAGCCACTAGCCACTGCTCTTCTAAATCATCATCAACAATTCCTCGGGGTTGCCCAGGGCCTCCATGATCATTCCCAGAAAGCGTGCGGCGTCGGCGCCGTCCACCACGCGATGATCAAAACCGAGGATGAGTGGCAGCATCAGGCGTGGGGCGATCTCGAAGTTTTCGGCATCGCCTCTTACCACGGGCTGCAGGCTCGCCCTGGCCATGCCGAGGATGGCCACCTCGGGGTAGTTGACGATGGGGGTAAACCCGGTCCCCCCCAAAACGCCGATATTGGTAATGGTGAAAGTGCCGCCGATCAGTTCCTCGCGCTCGATCTTCCCGGCCCGACCACGCACCACCAGGTCATTGAGCTCCAGAGCGAGCTGGGTGATGCTCTTGCGGTCAACATCGCGGACCACCGGGACGATGAGGCCGCGTTCCGTGTCCACCGCCACGCCGATATGGTAATACTGCTTCAAGATCACCTCTTCCCCGTCGGTATCGAGACTGGCGTTGAATCGCGGGTAGGCTTTCAGCGCCGCCACCGCCGCTCTCATGGCAAAGACCGTCAGGCTGAGCGCCCCCTGTTGCGCCTGGATCTCCGCTTTGTGCCGGCGACGGAACGCTTCCAGTTCGGTGATATCCACCACGTCCTGATGGGTAACGTGGGGGATTTGCGACCAGGCCAAAGCCATGTGTCTGGCTGTGGCCCGCCGCACGGAGCGCAAGGGTTCGCGAACAATGGGCCCCCAGCGACCAAAATCGGGAAGCGATGGAGCTTTCGCTGCGGCAGGGGCGGGCTCGGCTCCATCTGTGGCAACGCTAGCTTCTGCCAGCGGGGGCACGGGCGGCGGGGGTGGTTCGGGAGCGGGCTCAAGACGCTTGGCGAAGGCGCGCACATCCTCAGGGGTCACCCGGCCGCCCGGCCCGGTCGGCGGGACCTGGCCAAGGTCGACGCCCAGTTCGCGGGCAAGGCGGCGGGTTGATGGCGCGGCTGCAGCCGGTCCTGCGGCTTCTTCATGGGCTGCTTCGGCCGCGCACCGGCGCGGCGTCCGGTGCGGCCCTCTCCGGCCCGCATTGGTGCCTCCTCGAGCTCTTCGCCTTCCGTCGCGTTCCTTCGCTTTGCGAGGCGCCGTGGTTTCCCCTTCTTCCAGGAAAACCATCAGCACGTCGCCCACCTTGACCATGTCACCGGGTTTGACACGGATTTCCTGCACCACCCCGGTCACCGGAGAAGGTATTTCGGTGGTTGCTTTGTCGGTTTCAACCACGAGAATCGGATTTCCATCGATCACCCTATCCCCCACCGACACGAGGACTTCGATCACTTCGCCTTCGTGAATGCCTTCTCCAAGATCAGGGAGCCTGAATTCTCTTGGCATGGTTCCTCCTCCCCTCAGAAGTTCAAGGTTTCCCGGACGGCCTGGACAATGCGATAAACGCCGGGCAAGTATTCCTGTTCCCTCTGGAAGAGCGGGATGACGATATCAAACCCGGTGACTCTTCGGATGGGAGCTTCCAGGTAGAGAAAGGCCTTCTCCACCAGGCGGGCGACGACCTCGGCGCCAGGGCCGAAACTGCGGGGCGCCTCGTGCACGACCACCACCCGCCCCGTTTTGCGGGCCGAGCTGGTGAAGAGTTCGTCGTCGAGCGGGGAGATGGTCAGCAAATCGATGACGTCAGCCTCGATGCCGTGCTTCTCGTGCAGTTCGGAAGCGGCTTCGAGGGTCGGGTGGAGCGTGGCGCCATAGGAAATAAGGGTGATATCATTCCCTTCGCGCACGAGTTGTGACTTGCCGATGGGGAAGGTTTCCTCGGCTTCCGGGACCTCCTCCCGGAACGCCCGATAGACCGCTTTCGGTTCATAGAAAACGACCGGGTCGGGGTCGCGTATGGCACTGATGAGCAGACTCCGGGCATTTCGGGGCGAAGAGGGGATCACCATTTTGAGGCCCGGGGTATGGGCCCAGTATGCTTCGCGGCTCTCCGAATGGTGTTCGAGGGCTCGCACCCCCCCGCCGCATGGCGCACGCAGCACCATCGGGACCGAAAAACGCCCCTGGGAGCGCCACCGCAGGCGCGCCGCATGGGACTCCATCTGGTGCATGGCGAAATAACTGAACCCCGAAAATTGCATTTCGCAAACCGGCCTGAGCCCGTACAACGCCATCCCGATCGAAAAACCGGCAATACCGGATTCGGCAAGGGGCGTGTCGATCACGCGTTCCGCTCCGAATTTGTGAATCAAACCGTCGGTGACACGAAAAACGCCGCCGTCCAAGCCGACATCTTCGCCCAGAACGACGACCCGGTCATCCTTTTCCATTTCCTGATGCAAGGCCAGATTGAGGGCCTGGACCATAGTCATCTTAGCCATTGTCACTCTCCTCTGCAATTGGGACTTCATTAGGGTGGGCCGTGACTCCCGCATCGTGAAAATGCCTCTTACTCCGCCTTTTTCCGACCGGCGAGCTCCTGCCGCAGTTCTTCTCGTTGAGCGAGAAGGTGAGGGGGCATTTCGGCGAACGCGTGTGCAAACATGTCCAGGGGCTCGAGTGGCTTTCTCGACCTGCTGAGCCCACCGCTCCTCCGCTGCTTTGATCTCGCTTTGGACCTCAGCTTCGACCCCGGCGATCGGCTTCTGCCGTGAGAAGGCCCTTGTCCGTAAGGTACTTTTGGAATCTGGCGATTGGATCGCGTTTGACCCATTCCTCGACCTCTTCTTCCGTGCGATACTTCTTCGGGTCATCGGCGGTCGTGTGCATGGACATCCGGTAGGTGACACATTCGATCAGGCTGGGACCGCCCCCCGCACGGGCCCGGTCGACGGCTTCCCGGGCTGCGGCATAAACGGCCAGGACGTCATTGCCGTCAACCTGGAGGCCCGGCATGTCATAAGCCAGGGCCTTTTGCGCCAGGGTTTTCGAACGCGTCTGTCGCGACCGCGGGACGGAGATGGCCCAATGGTTATTCTGCACCACGAAAACCACCGGTACCTGAAAAACGGCCGAAAAATTCATCGCTTCGTGGAAGTCGCCTTCGGAAGTCGCCCCATCGCCAAAAAACGTCATGGCTACCTGCTTTTGCCTGCGGTACTTGATGGCGTAAGCGAGGCCCGCGGCATGGAGGGTCTGGCTGCCAACGGGAATGGCGACGGGCAGGTTGTTGAGCCCCTCGGGAACGTAGCCGCCCTCATTGTAGCCGCCGTAGAGGAGCAGGATGCTCTCGAGGCTTTTCCCGCGCCAGAGTTCGGCGGGCATTTCGCGAAACGACGGGACCAGCCAGTCATCCGGCTCCAGCACCACAGCGGCGCCAATCTGAGCCTCCTGGCCCTTGATCGGGGCAAAAGTCCCGATCCGACCCTGGCGCTGGAGGGTGAGCATCCGCTCGTCGAATCGGCGGGCCAGGACCATCGTCCGATGCATTCTGAGGAGGACCTCCTCGGCAAGGGACGGCTCCAGGTCGCTGTCCACCTGTCCGTCCTGATCGAGGATGGCAAGATGGTCCACATGGTAGGGAAGATCGATCTCTTTTCTGGGCATTGATGTCTCCTCCATGGTTGCACGGGGTTTACAAGGTAGTGGTTTCAGGAGATAAGATCAAGACTCCGGGAAAGCGGTCGCATTTCAATGGAAAAATGGTTCCCAATTTGGTAACCTCAATCCGGTTAACATAACAAAAAGACTAAATAAAGAACTGTCATGAAGAGGCTAACCCATTTTGCACCCACTTCAAAGGAAAATCAAAATGGGTTATGTCATGGTAACCAATTCTTGAAGAAGAGTCTGTTAAATGAAGGAACTCACAGGTCTGATCGTCTTTCTTATCGTGTGCAGTTCAGCGATTGTGCTGGCGGTCAAGAGGCTCATAGGCACGGGTTTGACCGCTGTCCTTCTGGCCTTCTCTCTGCTTGCCGGACTGGCAATCGCCAATTATGACCTGCTTGCGAAGGCACGATGGGAAGTTCCGGGACTGGCGCTTTTCCAGAGCGAGGTCAATCAGGTTAAAGATGAGGCCCTCGAAGATCTCCGGAAGGAGGTGGAATACCAGAGGCAAGCCATCAGGACCGCCATTTCCGATTTGAACGCGACCACGGAAAAGCTGGATGCCGGAATAAAGTATGCCGAAGCGCTTTTGGACAGCGTTAAGAAAGCTGAAGAGAAACTGAAAATACACGAATTGAGCCTGAAAGAACACACGGCCAAGGTTGATCTGGCAGCCGAAAGGATGTCGGCGATATACGGGGCCTCATCGGACCTTGCCCTGCTGCTTACCAAGGTGATCTGGCTGCAGTTGCAGGTGAAGGATGAACCCGATGCGAAGAGGCGCGATGCCGTGGTTCGGCAGGTCATGGATCAGTTGGATGCGATCGTGGATTTCGTCATTGAGGACCCCGATGCCAGGACCGAATTTGTGAACAGCGTCCTGGGTTCAGTCCCGCCTCGACCATAATGACAACAAACCAACTCCTGGCTGGTCGGCAGTCGAAGAAAGTTTGCCCTGAAAGGGCTTCATAAGATAGCCCAGGGTCAGCAACAGCGCCACCCTGGGATGGGAAAAGCCCAATCCCCTTTTCCCTTACCCTGAAGGGGTTAAATAAATCGTGGTGTCGGTATATTTTATGTAACCCTTTCAGGGTAGATATTCTTGCTGTACTTGGCTCTTGGCTTCCCAGGGTGGCGCTGTCGCTGACCCTGGGCTGATTTATGAAGCCCCTTCAGGGCAGAAAACTTGGCGTGACGCATATTGGGTCTATCACTTGTCACTCAGGGTGGCCGCAATGATCATCGGGGGGGCAGAAAACTTGGCGTGACGCATACAGGGTTTATCACTGCCCGAAACACGCGTTTTTCAGACCGCCTCCTAATACTACAACGGTACTTTGGTGAAACTCCAATTCCGTGTGGGGCAGGCTTTCCAGCCGGCCATGCCGAAGCGGCCAAAAGGCAGGCCGGAAAGCCTGCCCCACAGATTAAGGCCCCCTGCGGAAACCTCGTTGTAGTACTAAGCGTCGGAGGATTGACGCAGGACCGATTTGATGTCGATGACCGGCGTCCCGTCCATGGCTTCCAGGGGGTGTACCCGGAGCAGCCGCCCCTCCTTGATCTCCAGCACTTCGACACGGTGAAGGCCGATGGGGTTCGGGCGGTCGGGCGACCGGGTGGTAAAGACTCCGCGAAGGGGGTTTTTCGGATTGGCTCGCGGGTGGAGCCTTCAGGATGTCGCGCCGGGCCTCGTGGAACCAGGTGATCAAAATTACTTCGGAACCGGGGCTGATGCCGTCAAGGCCGGCGGTAAACGCCGGTTCGATTTCCACCCAGGCTTCGGGAGCTCCTTCGAAGCCCTGGTGCGGGCAGTCTTCTCGCCGCTTGAGGCTTGATCGTACGAATCCGATCGGCTGGAGGCGATATGGGGCCGGGGGTTGGGGCTCGGTCATCATGGTGACTCCTTCCCTTGGTTCGGGCCGCTCATTGGGCAGCCAACCTTGCTTAGTACAGCACAGCAGAATAAAGTGTCCATTACCACCCGGTCGTCATTCCCGCATGCTCTTAGCGGGAATCCAGGGAATTTGCACAGCCTGGATTCCCGCCCGAAACACGCGGGAATGACGAGTGGCATTCGGACACCCATTTATGCGGGGGCGTACTCAGCATAGATGCGCCCAGGCACGCGTACATATTGCAGAGTTTGCCGTTATCAGGTAATAGGTTCCAAACGCGGGGATGCGCTCCCTAAAGCCAACCCCGATGCTGACGGCCCCCCAAAGCCGGCGCAGCGTTAAGTGGGCGAGGCCCCAAAGGTACTGCAGAACAGTAACGGAGGGCGGGTTTTCCAACCCGCCAGTGAAATCGTGGGTACGCCATGTCTTGAAGGTGCGGGAGAACAACCCTGTAGACAGGATGCAGGACTCGCTGCGCGGACTTTGCCGCATTTCAGAAAGGAAGAATACCCAGAGTTTGACCTGGATCATAAGGAGCAAAGACAATGAGCAAAGCCATGGATACGAAGAAAGACGACAAGAAGAAACCGGCGAAGACCATGAAAGAAAAGAAAGCCGAAAAGAAATCCAAGAAGGCGTCCAAGGGTTCCTGACGCGTCCGGAAGTGAACTTGCGGCCTTTCGGCAGGCTGCTCATGGAAGCACCAGGGTGAGATAACCCGTTTTGCCGTTTTTGTGGTCGATGGCAAGGACCGTCACCTTCTCGCGGCTTGGCAGAGCAGCCAGCATGGCGGCCAGTTCCTCGGGGTCATCGATCCATTCGTCGTCAAGCTGGAGGATGATGTCACCGGCGGTGAACCTGATCTTGGCAAAAGGGCTTTTGGGAGCGATCTCGGCGACCGCAACCCCCTGATCGGGTCCCAATTCATACTTTTTGATCTCTTTCGTGGTGAGTCGCCGAACGGTAATGCCGAATCTTTCTCGGAGGGACGCCGCCAGGATCCTTTTCTGCTCCTCCTGGCTTCCCACCTGCACGAGGAAGTCTTGCTTCCGGCCTTCCCGCACCACGGAAATCTTCACTTCCTGGCCAATCAAGGCTGTCGCCACATCATTTCGGAAGGTCCCGGCATCGGGGATTTCTTTGCCCTGGTAGGCAATGATGACGTCTCCTTCTTTCAATCCCGTCCGATCAGCCGGACTGTCCTGGAAAACGCCGGCAATGTAGACTCCCTTCGAGTTTGGCAAGCCAAGTTTTTGCACCAGTTCGGGGGTGAGGTCCTGGATGCTCACACCCACCCACCCGCGCTCGATTTTGCCATGGGCAATCAGTTCCTTGCTGATGTGCACCGCCATGTTGCTGGGGATGGCAAAGCCAATCCCTTCCGAGCCTCCGGATTCGGAGGCGATCGCGGAGTTGATGCCGATCACTTCTCCGTAGAGATTTAGCAATGGGCCGCCGCTATTGCCCGGATTGATCGGCGCGTCCGTTTGCAGGAAATCCTGGTAGCCGCTTGGGTCGGTAATGCCGCGGCGGTGCTTGGCGCTGATAATCCCATGAGTGACGGTCTGATCGAGGCCGCGGGGGTGCCCGATGGCGATCACCCATTGCCCCACCTCGGCCTTGTCGGAATCGCCGAAGGTCACGTGGGGCATGGCATCGGTCACGGGAATTTGGATTACGGCGAGATCTGTTTTCGCATCCGTTCCCACCAGCGTTACGGAGGTCCCGGACAGAGACTGCCCGTTAGCCATCACCACCTGGATCTTGTTCGCTCCCGCAACCAAATGGTTGTTCGTAAGAATGTGGCCATGGGTATCGATGATGACGCCGCTTCCCAGGCCGACGATTTCCTGCTTGAACTTCTTCGGCATCTTTTTGGGCAGGTTAAAGTAGCGGCGAAAGAAAGGGTCATTTGCGAAGGGCAAAAAAGGATTGTCCACCTCTTTGCGCTCGGTCACCTCGATATGAACCACGGCGGGGATATTCTGTTTGGCAACCTGTTCAATGGCGGTAACCAGATTAATCCTCCCTCTCCAGAGGCTTTCCTGGGCTTGCGAAAAGTTCACCGTGAAGGCCAACAATGCGGCTGCCGTCAAAAGGCTGAAAATGATGAGGGGTGCAGGGTGCAAGGGGTGTAAAACAGTTTTGTTCATCTTTGCCCTCCGTCATTGGATTGACTATTTGTTCCAACTATCTTTGACCTGGTGGTTGTCCGAGATTGGCTGCATAGTCCCTTGAAGCGCTTTGGTTCAGCGTGATCTCGCAAAGGGGCTATACACCATTCTAGCACTAAACGGTCACTATCTCACCCTGCAAAATAGAGAAAAATGGGAAAACCGGTTGACATTTGAGACCCAATTTTATATTGAAGCCGAGGGTCATTGAAGTTCGATTGTAGATGCCTTGAGCCTAAACGGGAGCACAAGTTCATTTCACTGAACCTCCCCGAATTTTTGATATCCTACTCTCCCGGTAGCTCTTACAATCACCATTTCTTTATTGCTGCTTATACCCTTGACCTCCCCTGACCTGTCGACCTCCAACTCAGCGGGACAGGGCTGGATGGCGCCTCGTCAACACTGAGTGCAGTTGTGAGGGGGCTTTACGGACGCGATCATGCAGCATTTCCAAAAAACCGCACCCTATCATTAAGACAAAGCTCGCACTGAAGCCTGCGGAACGCGGCCCGGCGCGAGAAGGTTTCGACGGAAAAGGGCCACCGGTTTTGATCGGTGGCATGAGAAACCAAACTTGACTAATTAAAAGGAGGACCTGGCCTTGGCTTTTCAACCTACTAAGCAAGTCTATTCCGGACGCATCAGAGAAGTGACCTTGGGGCAAGGGGATAAGGCGGTGACGATTGGCGGCAAAGCGGCCTTTCCCTTTCATACCTTTGAGGCAGAACTCCCCCGGCCGCCCAAGATAGCCATGGAAATCTGGGACAAGGACCCCAGTGCCGAATGGTCGGAGGTGGCGAAAGCGCCGTTCGTGGATGTGCTGGGTGACCCCGTGGCGTGGGCCAAGAAGTGCGTGGATGAATACGGCGCGGAAGTCATCGTGGTGCAGACCAAGAGTGCGGACCCCAACGCCGAGAACCGACCCGCCGCCGAGGTCGCTGAAGTCGTGACGAACGTGGTCAATGCCGTGGCGGTGCCGGTGGTGATCTGGGGCGTCGCCAACCATGACAAGGACGTGGAGGTGATGCGTCTGGTCGCCGAGAAGTGCGCCGGCAGGCGCCTGGCCCTCTCTCCCGTGGAGGAAGGGGATTACAAGCAAATTGGGGCGGCCTGCCTCGGGTACAAACATGTCGTCATTGCCTCCTCACCGATTGATGTCAATCTCGCGAAACAGCTCAATATCCTCCTTGGCAATCTGGGTGTCGCGACCCAGGATATGCTCATTGACCCGACCACCGGCGGCCTGGGTTACGGCCTGGAATACACCTATTCGGTAATGGAAAGAATCATGCAGGCAGCATTGACCCAGGAGGACGAGAAGCTCCAGCAGCCGATTATCGTCAACGTCGGCAACGAAGTGTGGAAATCCAAAGAGGCAAATCTCAGTGCCGAAGATGCTCCGGAATTGGGGGACCCCGAGAAACGGGGCGTCCTGATGGAGTCGATCGTGGCCGTTGACCTGCTGCTTGCGGGGGCTGACGTGGTCGTTTTGCGACACCCGGAGTCGGTCAAGCTGGTCAAGGGCTTCACCGAGAGGATGATTTAGGGGGACCTGGGCTGGGTCCGATGCCATAACTTCCAGGATTGTGCGGATTTCAACAAAGACCCCACGAAGGGGGGATGAGGTGCAACATGTCAGATGAGGAAAAGAAACTGAAAGCCGTTTCTTTGGAAGGCAAGAAGGTCAAGGAAATCGACTACCGGGACACAACCACCTGCGAAACCACTCTCCAGATGCTGCAAAAGGTGGCAGCCGACGGCCATGAAACGGCCATCAAGAGGGCTTTTGATATGAAACCCTGCCCCATCGGGGCCGAGTCGGCGTGCTGCAAACACTGTTTCATGGGGCCGTGTCGACTCAACGCCCGGGACCCGTATTCCCGGGTGGGCGTCTGCGGCGCTACCATTGACACCATCGGCGCCCGTAATTTTGCCCGCATGGTGGCCAGCGGCGGTGCGGCCCACACGGACCACGGTATGGGGATGCTCGATGTGTTCCGGGAAGTGGTCAACGGCAATATCAAGGGCTTCCGGATCAAGGATGAGAAGAAGCTGCGCAGTGTTGCCGCCAGCATCGGGATCGAAGTAGAGGGCCGCGAGGTCATCGATGTAGCCAAAGACCTCTACCAGGAACTCGAAAGGACCTACACCCAGGTCGAGGGTGAGATTCCTTTTGCCAAACGGGTGCCGGCAAAGACCCTGGAGACCTGGAGAAAGCATGGCGTCGTGCCCCGTGGGGCGATGCGCGAAATCATGGAGATCATGCACCGCAGCCACATGGGCGTTGACCAGGATTACGAGAATATCGTGAAGCAATGCTCGCGCACGGCCCTGGCGGACGGCTGGGGCGGGTCCATGGTGGCCACGGAAATCACCGATATTCTCTTCGGCACCCCGACGCCCCACATCGCCGGCGTGAATATGGGGTTTCTCAAGGAAGACCAGGTGAACATCATCATCCACGGCCACGAACCGCTGCTCTTTGAAGCCATGATCGCTGCCACGAGTGATCCCGCCATTATCGAACAGGCGAAAGCAGCGGGAGCAAAAGGGGTCAATCTGCTGGGCATGTGCTGTTCCGGGGCTGAAGCCCTGGGCCGTCACGGGATTCCCCATGCCGGGAATTTCCTCAGCGTCGAGCCGGTGATTGCCACGGGCGCGGTGGATGCCATGGCGGTGGATGTTCAGTGCATCATGCAGTCACTGGCAACGCTATCCGAGTGCTACGGCACGAGATTCTTCACCACCAACCCGCGATGCAAGATCGAGGGAGCGACCCACATCCAATTCCACGAACACCAACCGGAGGCAGCTCCCAACGAGATAATCGGGCTGGCCATCGAGCGCTTCAAGAACCGCCCGGCCCGCGTGGTGATACCCAGCCGCAAGGACATGGGGGTGCACGGGTTCTCCCATGAATACATCAATTACATGCTGGGCGGCACCTTCCGGGGATCGTACACGCCCCTCAACGAAAACATCATCAACGGCCGCATCCGTGGAGTTGCGGGTGTCGTGGGCTGCACCAATCCCCGCGTGAAGCAGGATTACGTGCATGTCACCCTGGTCAAGGAACTGATCAAGCACAACGTTCTGGTGGTGCAGACGGGATGCTCGCAGATTGCCCTGGCCAAGGCCGGGTTGATGAAACCCGATGCCGCCGTGCTGGCCGGCGACGGCCTGCGGGAGGTGTGTGAGACGGTGGGCATGCCCCCGGTTCTCAGTCTTGGGTCGTGCGTAGACAACAGTCGTATTCTGATTGCCTGCGCGGAAATGGTCCGCATCGGCGGACTCGGCGACAGCATAGCCGACCTTCCGGTGGCGGGTTGCGCGCCCGAGTACATGAGCGAAAAGGCCATTTGCATCGGTCAATACTTCGTCGCCTCGGGAGTCTTCACCGTTTTTGGGGTCACCTTCCCCATCGTGGAAGGCACCAAATTCCACAAGCTGCTGTTTGAAGATCTCGAGACCCAGGGTTTCGGCAAGTGGGGTTTCGCTACCGATCCATACGAAATAGCGCACCTGATGATTGCGCATATCGACAAAAAGCGAGCGGCTTTGGGCATCATGGGGGAACGCGAACGCAAACTCTTCAGCATGGAAGACCGAAGGGCCGCAGAGGGCTAAACAGGATGCGGGGGGATCGGGGCAGGTCCCCGGCAAAGGTCCCCCGGGGAAGCGGAAAATGTCGGTTTGAAGCCGATGTTACAGCAGTGCAAGTCAGGGTAAACAGCCCTTAAGAAGAGGAGTAAACCATGTCGAGGTTAGTCGCTTTTGCCGCGATTCAGGGTGCTTACAATATCGTTTCCAAGGCGGACGGTACGTTCAAACGGGCGATGGACAAATATGGTCCCAACCAGCCTTTGGCCTTCCCCAATACCGCCTACTATTTACCCGTCATTTATTCGATCTTGGGCATCAAGGTAGAAAAGCTTGCCGACGCCGAAAAGGTGCTTACCCGCTGTAAAGAACTCTTGCCTCCTCACCTCAAGGGCACGATCCATGTGCCCTATCTGGGGCATCTCCTGGATGCAGGGATGGCCGCGATTCTTGCTGAGGAAGTCGGAGAGGCTATTCGGTATGTCGAAGACCCGGATTTTTATCTCCCCGGCGAAGATTGTGATGTCGAGGGGGGAAGGATCTGGCTCGGGGCTGCTGACGACACGATCATGCGCAAACGCGGTATCGAGTTTGTCGATGGCAGCGCCCCCGGGTTTGCGGCCATCGTAGGCGCGGCACCGGACCCCGAAACCGCCAAGATGATTGCGGAAGACTATCAAAAGAAAAATCTGTACGTCTTCATGTGTGCCAACCAGGCCGGCACCACCTTTACCGATCAGTTGATTGAGGCCGGCGTGCAGGTTGGTTGGGGCACCCGCCTGGTGCCTTTTGGTCCGGATATTTCGGGGGCGGTGTTCGCGCTGGGCTTTGCCAACCGGGCCGCGATGGCCTTCGGTGGAGTCCAGCCGGGCGATTACCGCACCGTGTTGAAATACAACAAAGACCGGGTGTTTGCCTTTGTCAACGCGCTCGGAGAGGTCAATGCGGAGTGGGCGGCCAATGCGGCTGGGGCCATCAACTGGGGCTTCCCCACGATTTCTGACACGGATATCCCCGAAGTCCTCCCGACGGGGATCTGCACCTACGAGCACGTGGTCGCCAATGTGCCCCACGATCAGATGACGGCAAAGTCCATCGAGGTGCGCGGCCTCAAGGTCACGATCACGGAAATCCCCATTCCCATAGCGTATGGGCCTGCTTTCGAGGGCGAGCGGGTGCGCAAGGATGACGTGTATCTCGAATGCGGCGGGGGCAGAACGCCCTGCTTTGAGCTGGTGCAGATTGCCGATATGGATGCCGTGGAAGACGGCAGAGTCGACGTTATCGGTCCCGACATCAAGGATATTCAACCTGGAAACAGGCTGCCTCTTGCGGTCGTAGTGGAAGTGGCGGGCCGCAAAATGCAGGAAGATTATGAACCCATTCTCGAACGCCAGATCCATCACCTGGTCAATTATGCTCAAGGAATCATGCACATCGGCCAGCGGGATATCGCCTGGTATCGCATTGGCAAACAGGCGGTCGAAAAGGGCTTTACCCTCGAGCACATCGGGAAAATCCTGCATGCCAAATTCCACCAGGATTTTGGCGCCATCTTTGACAAGTGCCAGGTAAAAATCTACACGGATGAGGCAAAGGTCAAGGAAATCCTGCCGCTCGCTCAGCATGCTTATGGGACCCGCGACGATCGCATCGAGGGCATGACCGACGAGGGGACGGAAACCTACTACTCCTGCACGCTGTGCCAGTCCTTTGCGCCAACGCATGTGTGCGTCATCAGCCCGGAGCGGACCGGGTTGTGCGGTGCCTATAACTGGCTGGATTGCAAGGCTTCCTTTGAAATCAACTCGACCGGGCCCAACCAGCCCATCCAGAAGGGTGATACCCTCGATCCCAAACTGGGCAACTGGAAGGGTGTAAACGATTTCGTCTACAAGGCTTCGCGCCAATCCATCTCGAGCTACAATTTCTACAGCATCGTCTACGACCCGATGACCACGTGTGGCTGCTGCGAGTGCATCGCCGCCATCCTGCCCATGAGTAACGGCATTATGACCGTCAATCGCGATTTCACCGGGATGACGCCGAGCGGTATGAAATTCACGACCCTTGCAGGGACCATTGGCGGCGGCAATGTCACGCCGGGGTTTGTGGGGCACAGCAAGTATAACATTACCCAGCGCAAATTTGTTTTGGGTGACGGCGGTCTTCTGCGGCTCGTCTGGATGCCGAAGATGCTTAAAGAGGAACTTCGGGAGCGGCTGCTCAAGCGCGGGGAAGAGATTGGGGTCCCCAACTTCATCGACATGATTGCTACGGAAGAACAGGGAGTCACCGAGGACGAAATCTATGCCTTCCTCGAGGAGGTGGGCCATCCGGCTTTGACCATGGAATCGATTTTGGGATGAGGAGAAAATCCTATGGGCTTAACGGGTATTCAAATTTTTAAGTTGCTTCCCAAGACCAACTGCGGTGAATGTGGGGTCCCAACGTGTCTGGCCTTCGCCATGAACCTGGCGGGGGGGAAAGCCGAGTTGGAAAAGTGTCCTTACGTTTCGGAAGAGGCTAAAGAAAAGCTGGCGTCGGAATCCGCGCCGCCGATCCGACCCTTGACCATCGGAACCGGCGATTACGCGGTTAAAGTAGGCGGTGAGACCGTCCTTTTTCGCCATGAAAAAACCTTTGTGAATCCCCCCGGCCTGGCGGCCGTCGTCAGCACCGATGAGGATGAAGGTTCCGTTGACGGAAAAATGGGCCGCTTCAAAGCCTGCCAGTATGACCGCGTGGGCCTCAAGCTGCGCGCCGAAATGTTTGTCGTCCAGGACACTTCGGGTGATGCCGCTAAATTCACGGCACTCGCCAGGAAGGTTTCCGACGGGACCGGGGCGAGCCTCGTTTTGAAAGCGGACAAATTCGACGTCCTGAAGGATGCCGCGGCCGCCTTGAAGGATAAGAAGCCGCTGCTGTATGCGGCGACGGCGGACAATGCCGACGCCTTTGGGGAACTTGCCAAGGAGGTGGCCTGTCCCCTTGCCGTCAAGGGTGACGGCAGCCTCGAGAGCGTGATTGCCCTCACCGAAAAACTCAGCGGCATGGGACTCAAAGACCTGGTCATCGACACGGGCAGCCGGGAACTGAAAAAGGTCTTTGAACACCAGGTCCTCATCCGCAGAGCCGCGCTTAAGGACAAATTCCGCCCCCTGGGTTTCCCGACCATCATCATGGCCAATGAGATGGCTGACAATTTGATGGACGAGACCCTTGTGGCCGCGACCTTTGTGGCCAAATATGGGGCGGTGATCGCCATGAGTGATTTCCAGCCCCATACGCTCTTCCCGCTCTTTCTGGAGCGCCTCAATATTTACACTGATCCGCAGCGGCCGATGACCGCTGAGCAGGGAATCTACCCCATTAACAACCCCGATGAAAACGCGCCCGTTCTGGTCACGTGCAACTTCTCCCTCACCTACTTCATTGTTTCGGGGGAAATTGAGTCCAGTCGCATACCGTCATGGCTTTGCGTTCAGGATACGGAGGGGTTGTCGGTCATGACGGCCTGGGCGGCCGGCAAGTTCTCCGGTGAATCGGTGGGGACCTTCATCAACAAATGCGGCATCAAAGACAAGGTCAAACACAAGACCATTGTCATTCCGGGCTATGCCGCCGGGATCAGCGGGGAGCTTGAGGAGGAGCTCGGGGGCTGGACGGTGACGGTAGGTCCCCGGGAAGCGAGCCAGATACCCAAGTTTCTTAAGGTTTGGAAGCCTTAGTACAGTGCCGTGTAAATGAGTGTCCGAATTCGATGCGTGCGTTGGGTTTCGTTCCTCGATCAATCGCTGTGGTATGAACCACCATCATGATGGAGAGGAACGAACCCCAACCTACGGGGCCTTTCTGCCTGTGCGGGCAGGAGCAGCTATCGAGCATCGAAAAGGAGATTCTTCAGCAGCCTGTGAGTAATGGCAAAATGGAGGGAGGACGCAAGCATGAAGCTCATTGGTGAAAATCTAAACATTATGAGCAAAAAATATGGCAAGGCTCTTAAGGAAAAGGATGCAAAAACCTTGCAGGAACTCGCGGTTCAGGAAGCCGAAGCCGGCATGGACTGGATCGACCTCAATATCGGCCCGGCGGGGAAGACCGGTGTCGACTTGATGACCTGGCTGGTGCCGGTGGTGCACGAGGTCGTGGACCTCCCGCTGGCCCTTGATACCTCCAATATCAAGGCCATCGAAGCCGGCCTCAAGGTGCACAAAAAAGGGCGGCCGTTGATCAATTCAATCATGGTGCGTCCGGAGAGAATGGACGCGCTGCTGCCCCTTGCCGCTGAATACGATGCCGATTTTGTCGGGCTGCTTTGGGGGCCGGAGGGTATGCCCCGGGATGAGAATGAGCGCGGGGCGCTCTGTGCCGAACTGGTGTTCAAGGCGACCGGTGAATTCGGGATCGATCCTGAGCGGATGCTCATCGATCCCATCCAGACCCCGGTAAATGTGCAGCAAGGGCAAATCATGAGTGTTCTCGAATTCATGAAAATGTTCCAGGATATTGCGCCGGGAGCCCGGAGCACGATCGGGCTTTCGAATGTGTCCAATGGACCCCCGGAGCACTTGCGGCCCATTCTCAACCAGGTGATGCTCATGATTTGGAAACGTCATGGACTCTATTCCGCCATCGTCGACACCTTCGACACCCCGCTCCATGAGATTGCCCGGGGGAAGCGGCCTGACCTCGAAGCCCTGGTTTATAAAGTGGAAGATGGCGAGCCCATCGATATGGCATCGTTATCAAAAGAAGAAGTTGACTATGTGAAAACCGCCAAGGTCATTCTGGGCAATACGCTCTATTCCGACTCGTGGCTGGAAGTGTAGGAATGTCCTCGGTACCCGATATTTCCGACTAATGAAGACAACCGTGGCCAACCGTCTCCTCTTTCAGACTTCTCCCCCAGCCGCCAGGGCGTTTGGTGGAGAAGTCTGGCGGCTCTACCGGTTGCACGGTTCTCCCTCCAAGAGTGAAACCTCCCATGGGCCGCTTACCCGAGTGGAAGGGGCTGCCAAACCGTTTCATTAACTCGATTATGAAAAGGGGATTTTTGAGTCCCCCTTTTCTAAGGGGGTCGGGAGGGATTTTTAAACCGAGGGCTGCACGAAAATTGAATTTTCAGACACGCTCTCAGCCCTGGGCTTTATGGGGACCTCAGTCCCTGGCGCTGCCATTTCCTCAAGGTGGCAGGAAGATGAACCTGAACCTCTTAAGGTAACTGAACATCGTGGGAAAGATCGCCAGGATTGCCGGCATCAGTCTGATTGGGTTTCTTGTTGCCGGTATGACGGCCTGGGCCTCCTTTGCTATCTACTACTCGGACTTGCCGGGCGCTTACCTGAGGACGGCCCTGGCCGGACTATTCGCGCTCGCAACGCTTGCGGCGTTCCTCGTTCTCCCCCGCCGTCGCCGTACCCTGTTCTGGTTTCTCGGGGTTTTCGCCCTGGTCGTGGTTTGGTGGACCACGATCGCGCCATCGAATGCGCGCGACTGGCAAGTTGACGTGGCCGTGCTGCCCTATGCCACGATCGAGGATAACCTGGTCACGCTCCACAACATCCGCAACTTCACCTACCGGACGGAGACGGACTTCGATGCAAACTACTACGACAAGACGTTCGACCTGCGCAAGCTCGACTCGGTCGATCTCGTTACGGTCTACTGGATGGGGGACGCCATCGCTCACGTCATGCTCAGCTTCGGTTTCGGCGGAACGGATTACGTCGCTTTTTCCATCGAGGCGAGGAAAGACAAGAACGAGGGCTATTCCTCCGTCAAGGGTTTCTTCCGGCAATATGAGCTGATCTACGTGGCGGCGGATGAGCGTGATATCATCCGTTTACGAACCGACTACCGGGACCCGCAGGAAGATGTCTACCTCTACCGCACCCGGATCTCCCCGGAGAACGCCCAACGGCTCTTCCTCGAGTATATTCACAAGATCAACGCCCTGAAACAACAGCCGGAATTCTACAACACGCTCACCACGAACTGCACGACCAACGTCATCAGGCATATCCGGGCCTTTGGCGGAAAAGCCAGGTATAATTGGAAGATACTCCTTTCGGGTTATGCCGCCCAGTATGCCTATGACCTGGGTGGGCTTGATACCAGCCTGGCCTTCGAGGAATTGAGACAGCGCTGCTATATCAATCCCCGTGCCCATTCCATCGGGAATGATGCCGGACTTTTCACGCAAGGTCCGTGAGGGACTGCCCATGCCGGTGCCGGTGAAGGCTGGGACTTGAAGACAACGCTCCGCCGCGGCGTCCCATTCCATTGAAAGAATCGCCTTTCGACCGTTCCTATGAGGGTTGGTAGCTGTTAATTTCCATGGCGCTGGATAAGCCGAATTTGCCTCATCGTGGGTCAGCTTGCTTCTGGTCTAATGAAGCCGGAACGACAAAGGCAGGGTCATTGCTGACCCTGCCTTCAAAACGTTCTCTGTTGCTCCAATCTAGTTACTGTTTTGGCGAAAAACGCCCAAAACCGGCACTGTAAGGACTCTTGTACAGCACGCCGTGATCACCGGTTCCGGTATCATTGTAGATCTCTTGGATAGTTATGAACTCACCCCATATTGCGGGGCCGAGTTCTTTGCCGTCCTGAGCATACCACATTCCGCCTGTTAAAATGGCGTCTGCCGGCGCTGCAACGATCTTACAGAAGTATTCCCACCTTTGCTTCAGGCCGTCCGTGTCAATGTATACACCTTTTTGATGATTGGTCAGCCATGCTCCGGAACCAATGTAGTTGGCATATCCGGAGTGACGGTCGAGCAATCCATCTCCATCGCAATCCTTGTTTGACAGCCATGCGTCGTTCCACTTCATGATCAGTTCATCGTCTTTGTAGGGCTGGCACCAACCTGCATTTTGATAAGCGTCGCAATACGTGCCGTTAAACAGGTGTGCTTGATAATTCTAAGCCCATTTTCATAGCCCGTGGTCAACACATCTCCAGACGAGGAAACCAAAACTCCGTCTTGGATTTTGGTACACTTAGCCTGAACAAAATCCGATATGCCGATGATCAATCCCGAAACCAAAATGCCCATTAGAATCCGTTTCATTTGAATCCTCCTTCCAGGGGCTTAACCCTGAAACATTAAAAGTGAACGACCGGGCGCTCCAAAAGGATTTGACCATTTTAGGAGCGTCGTCCTGCTACTGAATCCGTTCGCGTGCCATTCCACCCCCTTCCTTCCATAATGTCCGCTCTTGAATGACGCCTAATGGTCATGGAGGATGTGCGCTCACCCCCGCCGGTGAAATCCACTCATACCCCCCTGGACCGAAGAAGTTTTGGACAGTTCACGGCACACCAGATGGCTGACTTGATGAAGTGCCATTAAAAGCTTGACTGGCGAATTGTAGACCTAACAATGAATAGTGTCAAATTTTAAGTAGAACCCAACGGCGACAACTGTTTCAATGCCGGCAAGTTCTCCGGCAATAGGGTCTTCGCGGCGAGCGCGAGACAGCGATACAAACATTGGAGGCTGAATAAAGCCATTGGCAGGAGCCGCGATACCGTAGAAACTATCTCAAAATCGTCCAGCGCTCTAAATCGCCATTCCGGCGGAAGCCGGAATCCAGGAAGGCATGGGATGCCGATGTTCACCGGCATCACGGGGTGGCTGACGGACACGTATTTGTATGCTGCTTCACTTAGAAAGTAGAAAGAGAAAAGATGAGGAATTGCGCCGAAGTGAACCGGTCAAAGAGACTGCTTCAATTTTTTGTTGATCCGCATCCAAACTCTGCTATAAGCAGAGGCTTCGAGGGTTCGCTGGGATTCCCTCGAAGCGCGGCCCAAACCACCCTCAAGCGGAGACCATATCGGGAGGAATAACGACCATGGGAAACAAAGGCGCAGATCTTGCCGGACCGGGCATTGGCAACTACGATGAGCTGGAGTTGATCCTGCCTCAAGACTACTGTTCGCTCTTATCGCCAAAAGAAACCCAACTGGCCATCACTGCCGTCAAGAACTACATCGAGGAGAATCTTTGCCGGGAGCTCAATTTGATACCGGTTACCGTGCCCCTGATCGTGGATGCGGAGAGCGGCATCAATGATCTTCTGGACCGCGACGGTTCCCGTTCCCCGATTCAGTTCCACATTCCCAACGACTACGGCAAGAACCCGGTCGAGGCTCAAGTTGTGCAGGCCGCAACCAAGTGGAAACGGATGGCCTTGAAGCAGTTTGGGATGGGGGTTGGAGAGGGCCTCCTGACGGACATGCGGGCGGTGCGGAAGGATTACTTCCTCGACCATGACCACAGCGCCTATGTCGACCAATGGGACTGGGAACTGGCCATAACCAGGGAACAACGGAACCTGCAGTTCCTCACCGCAGTGGTGGAAAAACTGTGGAAGGTGATCAAAGGGGCGGAAACCTTTGTGCAGGGGCTCTTCCCGCAACTGAAAACGGACCGCTATCCCAATCTTCCGGATAAACTCGTTTTCCTTCATGCCGAAGAGATCCTGGACATGTTCCCGGAATTGCCGCGTAAGGATCGGGAGACGGAAACCCTGAAAGAATATCCGGCGATTTTCATTTACGGGATCGGCTGGGTCCTGAAAGACGGCTACCCTCATGAGCTTCGTGCTGCCGATTATGACGACTGGGTAACCGAGACCGTTTCGCAGGACGGCCACCCCATGCACGGCCTGAATGGGGACATTCTGGTCTGGAACCCGGTGACCAAACGCCGCCATGAATTGACTTCCATGGGGGTCCGTGTGGACGCCGCGGCGCTCCGGAAACAATTGGAGCAAACCGGTCAGCTCGACTTTCTCAGGTTCCCCTACCATCAGGCGATCCTGAATGACGAGATTCCCCTGAGCATTGGTGGGGGCATTGGGCAGTCGCGAACGCAGATGCTGTTGCTCAAAAAAGCTCACCTCGGTGAGGTCACGGTTTCCGTCTGGCCAAAGATTTTCAAGGACATGTGCCGGAGGAAGAACATTCCCGTGCTGGACTAAGGAGCCGCCCACCGGCAATGGGCAAAGGTTCAACAGTTTGCTTTTCCACCGCAGAGAGCACAGAGGGCGCAGAGATAATCATTGGCTTTCTCTGTGATCTCAGCGGACTCTGCGGTTGATTGCCGGGCTTGCCGAAGCGGAAGATTTCATCCGAAATGAGTATAATTCAAGAGCATCGAGGGCACGGGTGAATGGGGTAGGGCCGATGGTAATCTTGAGTGCTGGAGCGTGTCCGTGGGTGCCGGAATCGTTTTTCTAGTGTACAGAACGGCGAAATTGAGTATAGTAATTTGCTCAACCAATAGCTTGTTAAACTTTTGGGCATGAAAACCCTTACGAAAACCTGCCTGGATGTCAATTCGCATGAGTGGTGAACGCTCATTTTGAGAAGAGGGGAGATCAGATTATGACGCCTAAGTATGTCTACTTCTTTGGCGGCGGAAGCGCCGATGGTAATGCGCAAATGAAAGCGTTGCTCGGAGGCAAGGGCGCGAACCTGGCGGAAATGGCAAACCTTGGTCTTCCGGTCCCGCCGGGCTTTACGATTACGACTGATATCTGCACGTATTATTACGAACATAACGGGGAATATCCCCTGGAACTGAAAGGGCAGGTTGAGGAAGCCCTGCACCGGCTGGAAGAGATCATGGGACGCAAGTTCGGCGACCCCGAAAATCCGCTGCTTGTCTCGGTGCGTTCCGGGGCGGCGAGCAGTATGCCCGGGATGATGGATACGGTCTTGAATCTCGGCCTCAATGACCAGACGGTCCAGGGTTTGATCAAGGAAACGGGCGATGAGCGCTTTGCCTACGACTGCTATCGGCGCTTTGTAAATATGTACGGCGACGTCGTTCTCGGGCTCAAACCGGAATCCAAGGATGAGCTTGACCCTTTTGACGAAATCATCGAGGAGATGCGCAAGAAGCGCGGCGTCGAGTTTGACAATCAGCTCAGCGCCTCTGATCTGAGAGACATGGTGGAGCGTTACAAGGCGCTCATCAGGGAGCGCAAGAAGCTCGAATTCCGTCAGGACCCCATGGACCAGCTCTGGGGCGCCATCACCGCTGTTTTTGGCTCGTGGAACAATCCCCGCGCCATTGCCTACCGCGAATTAAACCGCATCCCGGGAGATATGGGCACGGCGGTCAATATTCAGGCCATGGTCTATGGGAACATGGGCGAAGATTGTGGTACGGGGGTGGCCTTTACCCGCAATCCCGCAACGGGTGAAAATGTTTTCTACGGCGAATATCTGATCAACGCCCAGGGCGAGGACGTCGTGGCAGGAATCCGCACGCCTCTGCCCATCAACAGGCATCAGAAGGGTGAAATAAACGGACTTTCCCTGGAAGAAGCGATGCCCGAAATCTACACGCAGCTCGATGGCATTCGCAGCGGCCTTGATCGCCATTATCGCGACATGCAGGACGTTGAATTCACGATTGAGAGAGGGAAGCTCTGGATGCTTCAGACGCGCTCCGGAAAGCGCACGGGTTTTGCCTCCTTCAAGATCGCCGTGGATATGGTGCGGGAAGGGATCATCAGCAAAGAGGAAGCCCTGATGCGGGTAGATCCCGACCAGATGAACCAGTTGCTGCGCCCGACCTTCGATCCCAAGGCCAAGGAGGAAGCGGAAAGGGATGGGGTGATTCTGGCACGGGGCCTGGCGGCCGGCCCTGGTGCGGCAACGGGGCGCGTGGTCTTTAATGCGGCCGATGCGGAAGAATGGGTCAGACGGGGAGAGATCGTCATTCTCGTGCGGTTGGAAACCTCACCTGACGATATTCGGGGCATGCATGCTGCGCGGGGAATTCTTACCGCCCGCGGGGGGATGACTTCACATGCGGCATTGGTGGCCCGCCAGATGGGGAAAGTCTGCATCGTGGGTTGCGGGGCCCTTGAAATCGATTACCCCGGCCGCCGCATGACGATCGGTGATCGGGTTATTCGCGAGGGTCAATACCTGTCATTGGACGGTACGGCAGGAGAAGTCTTCGCCGGGCAGATCCCGACGCGCCCGTCGGAGATCCTCCGGGTCCTGATCGATAAGAGCCTGGCGCCGCAGCGATCCCAGGTCTATCAGGACTATGTGGCGTTGCTCGGCTGGGCGGATGAATTCCGCCGCCTCGAGATTTGGACCAATGCGGACCAGGCCAACCAGGCTGAGGAGGCCATTGCTTTCGGAGCGGAAGGGATCGGGCTGACGCGGACTGAGCACATGTTCTTTGAGGGCAATCGGATCGATGCCGTTCGCGAAATGATCCTGGCAGAGGACAAGGAGGGACGGGAGCGAGCGCTGGCCAAACTTCTGCCCATGCAAAAGGAGGATTTCAAAGGCCTTTTCAGGGTCATGAGAGGCAAACCGGTGACCATCCGTACCCTGGACCCGCCGCTGCATGAATTTTTGCCTCACGACGAACGCGACATCCAGAAACTGGCTCACCAAATGGGAGTAAGCTTTGAACAGCTCGACGCCAAAGTGGTGAGTCTGCACGAAGCCAATCCCATGCTGGGGCATCGCGGTTGCCGGCTTGGCATCGTCTATCCTGAAATCACGGCGATGCAGGCGCGTGCCATCCTGGAAGCAGCCTGTGAAGTGAAACAGGAAGGCGCTCGACGTCCACCCTGAGATCATGATTCCTCTTGTGGGTCATGTGAATGAGCTGAAAAACCAAAAGCAGGTTGTCGACCGGGTGGCGAAGGAAGTCATGGAGGAATGTGGCGTCCAGGTGGAATACCGGGTGGGAACGATGATCGAAGTGCCCCGGGGGGCGCTTGACCGCCGACGAAGTTGCCGGGGTTGCCGAGTTTTTCTCCTTCGGCACCAATGACCTTACCCAGATGGTTTACGGCATCAGCCGGGATGATGCGGGAAAGTTCCTGCCCCCCTATTTGACGGAGAAGGTCTGGGAGAGCGATCCTTTCAATCGGCTGGACCAGGACGGTGTTGGCCATCTCATGCAAATCGCGGTGACGAAAGGCCGCGGGGTCGAACCCCGAGTTGAAGATCGGTATTTGCGGAGAGCACGGCGGTGAACCGTCATCGGTGGAGTTCTGCCACCGCATTGGTCTGGACTACGTGAGTTGTTCTCCCTATCGGGTCCCGGTGGCCACGCTCGCCGCAGCCCAGGCCGCGATCAGGGAGAAATGGGCCAAACGGTAGGTTGGGCCCTGGAATGACATTCATTTACCCGATTGGTGTCGAGCTTCAGCCATGGATGCAAGCAACGTCATTCCCGAAAGCTTTTGTCGGGAATCCAGGTTTTGAGCCTTTGAAAGCTGGATTCCCGCTCAAAAACCCTGCGGGAATGACAGGTTGAGGGGTTTCGCTTCGGAAGAACCAGCCTTGGCTTCGCCTGGCTGAACAATAGCGCTAATCGGCTTCATTTATAAGGTTGTAACGGTCTGAATCACTGACCACTGACCACTGTTTTTACGCAAGGAGACTAAAGTGGAGAAACCCATTCGTCTGCGTCGTTCGACCCTCTCCGTACCCGCCAATCGTGAAAAGATGGTCCAGAAAGCCTTTAGCCTCCCAACGGATGTCCTGATGCTCGACCTTGAGGACAGCGTCCCGGTTCAGGAGAAGGAAGAGGCCCGCAAGCGCGTCATCGCTGCCTTCAAAGAACAGGACTGGAGCGGCAAAGTGCGGTGCTATCGCATCAATGGCATGGATACTCCGTTTGCCTACCGGGATATCATTGACGTTGTGGAAGCTGCCGGGGATTGTATTGATGTCATTGTGGTTCCCAAGGTCAATGATGCCAGTGAAATCAAAGCCATCGACTATCTGTTGACCCAAATCGAAATGCGCATGGGGTTTCAGAAGCCGATCGGCCTGGAACCTTCCATCGAGACGGCCGAAGGAATGCTGCGGGCCAGGGAGATTGCCTTCAGCTCTCCGCGCCTGGAAACCCTGGTCTTTGGCGTGGCCGACTACAGTGCGTCGCTCACCATGATGAGCAAAGGAATCAGTGGCCACGGGGATGTTGAAGATTTTTATCCCGGTCATCGCTGGCATTTTCCGCTCAGCTGCATGGCAATGGCCGCCAAGGCGGCGGGACTGGCCGCGATTGACGCTCCCTATGGGAATTACAAAGACCCGGAAGGACTGCGGCGCTCCTGCATCCTCAGCGCCGCCCTCGGCTATGACGGGAAATGGGTCATTCATCCCGATCAGATCGAAATCATTAATGAAATGTATACCCCTCCGCCGGAAGATGTCGAGCGCTCCCTGAAGATTCTCAATGCGTATGAAGAAGCTAAAAAGGCAGGGTGCGGCTCCCTGGCCATCGATGGGAAAATGGTGGACGCTGCCTCCATCCGCGTGGCGAAGGCGACCTACTCGCAGTGGGAAGCCATTAGTGCGCGAACGAAATAAGACGGAAGACAGGAGACAGGAGACAGGAGTCAGGAGAGCGGAAGGAGCAGGAGTCAGAAGTCAGGAGTCAGGAGTCAGGAGATGCAGGAGACAGGAGTCAGAAATAGGAAGTCTGAAGTCGTGGAGTCGGCAGTTAGAGGGTGTGCAAAGAGTTCTCCCGAATCGCATTGCGTCATTCCGGCGAAAGCCGGAATCCAGGTTTTTTTAAAACCTTCTGGACCCCGGCTTTCGCCGGGGTGACGGGATAGAAGGGCTTTTTAGACACGCCTCTTAGAGGTCGGAGAGGGAGAAAATCATGTCCGCTTCTTATGTCAATCCGATCTCCGCCCTCCGGCCTCCGACCCTCCGATTTCCGTGACAGAAAGTCCAAGAGGTTAATGGAACCATCGGAAACGAAAGAAACGGCCAGCCCCATCCTCTCTCCAGAAGAATACCTGCAGCAGCATCACGAGCTGCAAATCCTCTTTCAGATCTCCTCCGCGCTGCAGAGCTCGCCCCGGCTGGAAGACGTCTTGCAGCGAGCTCTGGTCGCGATTCTGAGCACGCTCAGGCTGAAGATGGGGGCGATCTATCTGGTCAAAGACGTCGCCGATGACCAGTGGCTGCTGGAATTGGCCGCTCATTACGGTTTTGCCTCCACCCTGGTGAATGCCATCCAGGCCATCACCGTAGCTCCGGAAGTGATGAGCCGGTTTGGTTATCACAAAATGGTTCACTGGGTCCCGGTCAGCAAGCTCTTCTTTGCCCAGTTGCGCGAGCGCATGTATGACGCGGGGGTCGATGAAGTCATCTGCATTCCTCTCAAGAATCAAAACAAAGTGCTGGGGCTGCTCTATGTGACCAACGAAGGCCACCTCCAGATCCGGCCGGAAAGGAGTGAGTTCCTCACCGCCATTGGCAATCAGCTGGGGGTAGCGATCGAGAATGCGCAGCTCTTCGAATCCATCGAACGGGCCAAGAGCGAGCTCGAAATCAGCTTCGATGCCATTCAGCACAGTATCTTCCTGGTGGATAACCAGCTTGCGCATTTTCCGCGTCAATCGGACCAGCGAAATGGTTTATGGGAAGCAGGCGAGACCTCATCGGCAAGAAGTATACGAGAGATCCTTTACGGACAGGACCAGCCTCCCCCGGAATGCCCGATTTGGGCGTGCCTCTGGGGGGCACAGCCGGTGCAAAGGGAAGGCCCTCATCCGCGCTGGGGGGGGTACTATCATTACTACGCCTTCCCTGTCCTCAATGCCGACGGGGATGTGGAGCGTGTGGTCTACTATGAAAAGGATGTCACCGAAGAAAGAAAATTAGAACACCGACTGCATCAGACCGAGCGGCTCAAAGCGCTGGGGACTCTCGCCGCCGGGATCGCCCATGAAATACGCAACCCCCTGGCGACGATCAACTTCAACACGCAGATGCTGCAGCGCGAGTTATCCCTTGATCCTGCCCAGCAGCAAATGTTCGACGACGTCGTCCAACAAATCAAGAAGATCGATCGTATCGTTCACCAGGTGCTGAACTTCGCCAAACCCCGTGATCCCCAGTTCCTGCCTCATCACCTGAATGAAATTGTCGGCTACTGCTATGACCTGGCCAAGGCCCATCTGCGAAAGGCCAATATGGAAGTGGAGCTTGACCTTGGGGACAATATTCCCATGCTGGTCGTCGATTTCAACCAGATCAGCCAGGTGATCATGAACTTGATGATCAACGCCATTGAGGCCATGCCCGGGGGCGGAACACTCACCATCAGGACCATGTATCAGGAAGAACCCGCAGCCGTGGTCCTGCAGGTTACGGACACCGGCGATGGGATTCTGGAAGAAGACCAGGATCGGATCTTCGATCCTTTCTTTACGAGGAAATCGGAAGGAACGGGACTGGGATTGGCCATCTCCCGGCAAATTCTGGAGAAACACGGCGCCTTCATCGAATTCGACACCCAATTCGGCGCCGGCACCACCTTCCGCATCATCTTTCCCTTCTCTTCCTGATGGGGCCCGGGTGCTTCGACGCGGGCCAGGGCTCCTTCGCCGCAATCCCGGCGCACGGCACCGGTTTCCATCCGGAAACTCCGGACCTGTGAGTGTGAACTGCAGGGGCGGAGTCTATCTCCTCCCAATGGTTTTTATCTCACGGCCGCCTGGAAGACAGCAACGCGCTGCCTGAACACGCTTGCGCCTCCCTCCCGCTGCCGCAACAGGGGCCTTTACTTCATTGACCGTTTGCGCACGGAAGATTATGCTGGGGCAACTATGGAAAATAATGGGTAAAGGATGGCCAAAACGGTTGCGGTAATCCATAGAACGGCAAGTCTTTTTGCCTGGTTTCTTGCGGTAGTCCTGGGTGGTTTCCTATTGGTTGCCGTTGGCCCCGACCCGGGGACCGCAACGAAACCGCTGCTGACCGAGGCCGAGACGGAATGGCTGGGCGCCCACCCCGAGATTACTATTGCCCCCGACCCCGACTATCCCCCGATCGAATATTTCGATGATGATGGCCGTTACCGGGGCATCGCCGCGGATTATGTGGATCTGGTCGAGAGGAAGCTTGGCATACGCTTCAAGATTGTCCGCCTGCGTGACTGGGATGAGGCCATTGAAAAGGCCAAGAAAAGAGAGATAGACATGTTCGGGGCCGCGGCCAAGACCCCTCAGCGCTCCGGAATACATGCTTTTCACCAGCCCTTTTGTCGAGTTCCCTTCAGTTATCATCGTCAGAAAAAATGTCACCGCCCGCTCTCCTTGAAGAAGCTTGCCGGCATGCGGGTGGCCATTGTTTCCGGCTATGCCGATCACGATTATGTGGTCAATAATTATCCGCATCTGGACCTCGATGTGGTGCCGACGGTCGAAACCGGGTTGCGAAAGGTTTCTTTCGGCATGGTGGATGCCCTGGTGGCAAATCTGGGGGCGGCCACCTACTTCATTGAGAAGCAGGGGATCACCAACCTGCGGCTGGCGGGCAATACGGGTTATATGTACCGGCTGGCCTTCGGGTGCCGAAAGGATTGGCCGGAGCTGGCGGGGATTCTTGAAAAGGCCCTCAACGAGATCAGTCCCGGTCGAGAGGGAAGCCATCTTCAAGAAATGGGTTCAGCTGGAGCAGGAGAACCTGTTCGACAGCGAAAATTCTGGATCAGTCTGTTGCGGTCCTTGGTGTGGCCTCCCTGGCTCTCATTGGCATGTTCGTCTGGAATCGTTCCCTGAGAACGCTGGTAAACCGGCGGACCGACGAATTGTCCCGGGAACTGACCGAACGCATACGAGCGGAAGAAGCACTGCGGTTGGCCAATGCCTATAATCGGAGCTTGATCGAGGCCAGTCTTGATCCTCTGGTCACCATCAATGCCGATGGCAAGATCAGTGATGTCAATGCCGCCACCGAAAAAGTAACCGGATGCTCGCGGGAACAACTCATCGGGACCGATTTTTGCGACTACTTTACGGACCCGGAAAAGGCGAAAGAAGGCTACCAGAAGGTCTTCAAGGAAGGCTAGGTGCGCGATTATGAATTGCAGATTTCTCATCGGAGCGGCCACATCACCTCCGTGCTCTACAATGCCTCGCTCTACCAGGATGAGATCGGGAAAAGTGCTGGGCATCTTTGCGGCAGCCCGTGATATTACGGAGCGTAAGACTGGTCGAAGAGGAGCTCCAAAAATATCGTGAACACCTCGAAGAATTAGTCCGGGAGCGAACTGCCGAACTGGCACGAGGCCAATGATCTCCTTCAGCAGGAAATCAACGAACGCAAACAAACCGAACAGGCCTTGCTGGAATCCGAGAGAAAGCTTCGGCTCATGTCCTCCCAGTTGCTGACCACGCAGGAAGAGGAACGGAAAAGGATTGCGAGGGAACTGCACGACAGCATCGGGCAGTCTCTTGCCGCCATCAAGTTTAAAGTGGAAAATGTGCTTGGGAGAGTTGAGCAAGGACTGAGCGAGGGACGATGGTTCGTCCCTCGAGCTGATCATTCCCGTCGTCCAGAATGCGATGGAAGAAGCGCGCAGGATTTATACCGGACTGCGGCCCTCCATGCTGGATGATCTTGGGATCATCGCCACCATTGGCTGGTTTTGCCGAGAATTTCAAAAGACCTATGCGGGGATCTGCATTGAACAGGAAATTGACATTGATGAAGAAGACATCCCCGAGCCCTTGAAAATTGTCATCTTCCGAATTGTACAGGAGGCCTTGAACAATATTGCCAGACACAGCAAAGCGGAATTGGTCAGTCTCTCCCTCGAAAGTGCAAGATGGTCTCATTCACCTGACCATAGAAGATAATGGCATCGGGTTTGATCTTTCTTCCGCACTGGCGAAAAGCAGTCACGAGAAAGGCCTCGGGATTGCCGGAATGAGAGAACGCACAGAGCTCGCCGGCGGCGCCTTCCGCATCGAGTCGGTCATCGGCCAGGGGACCGTGGTTCGAGCCTCATGGCCCGGCAAAGCGGCAGGTGGCTCTTAGCAGTTGGCTCTTAGCTCTTAGCTCTTAGCGGTTGGCTCTTGGCAGTTGGCTCTTTCTCTTAGCTCTTAGCTCTTAGCTCTTGGCTCTTGGTACTTGAGCTCAAAAAGAAAGACTGGTAGGCATGCACCCAAGGAGTCCCGCCACGCTGAACATCCACCATCCGAAATCCGCCATCCGCCATCCGCCATCCGCAATCCGACATCCGAAATCCGAAATCCGAAATCCGCAATCCGAAATCCGCAATCCGACATCCGACATCCGAAATCCGAAATCGCAAAGGAGTGAGTCCATGAAATCATATCGCAAGGAGCTCTGGTTCAACGTTCCCACGCGCCGGGCCTTTATCAATATTACCCCCCAGATTGAAGCCGTGCCTCCGGGAAAGCGGCATCGAGGAGGGCCTGGTGCTCTGCAACGCCATGCACATCACGGCCTCGGTCTTCATCAACGATGACGAATCCGGGCCTCCATCACGATTATGAACTCTGGCTGGAAAAACTGGCGCCGCATGAACCCGTTTCGCAGTACCGGCATAACGTTGGTGAAGACAATGCGGATGCTCATCTGAAGCGGCAAATCATGGGTCGTGAGGTGGTCGTCGCGGTCACCGGCGGCAAGCTGGATCTTGGCCCCTGGGAACAGATCTTCTATGGTGAATTTGACGGGCGCAGGAAAAAACGGGTGCTCCTCAAAATTATCGGGGAATGAACGCGCAACGCAGGAAGGACGCAAATGAAAATTCTCGAAAACCTCCACGGCTTTCTGTGGAATTCGATGTCGGCCAACAACTGCAATACCTACCTCATCGACGGTCCGGCCCGGGTGCTCATCGATCCGGGGCATCTCCATCTCTTTGGCCATGTCGAGGCCGGTCTCCGGGACCTGGGGCTGGGACTCGAGGACATCGACCTGGTCATCGCGACCCATTGTCACCCGGATCATGTTGAGGCGGTGAAGCTGTTTCAGGAGCACCCAGCCTTATTTGGGGTCCATCAAACCGACTGGGACCTGCTCAAAGATATGGGAAGGGTTCTCGGCGCTTCGCTTGACCCCGATGCTTACGTTCCCGCCTTTTTCCTGAAGGAAGGGGACCTCGCCGTCAAGGGGCTCGAGTTCCTGGTCATCCATACTCCGGGACATTCTCCGGGGTCCATTTCCCTCTACTGGCCGGAACAGAAAGCGCTTTTCACCGGCGACGTGATCTTTAAGGAGGGCCTTGGGCGCACCGACCTTCCCGGCGGCAACGGCCGCACCCTCAAGGAAAGCATCAAAACCCTTTCCGACCTGGAGGTCGAAACGCTGCTTCCCGGCCACGGGGACATCATCGTGAACGCCGCGCAGGTGCGGAGGAACTTCCAGAGCGTCGAAAGGGTCTGGTTTGCTTATATCTAACTCGTATTAACTGAAGCTGGTAACTCGATCGTATAGGAATTTCCATTTTTTTTACCGCAGAGGACGCAGAGGACGCAGAGAAAAGCATTGGAAGCCTCCAATCGTGATTTCGGAACTCTTGAGGGGAGATCTTTACTGCATTGCTAACGTTCAAGCTCTTGAAATTCTGTTAAGATTTTTCTGTAGGCTATTGTTCCCTGTGCGATCTCTGCGTTCTCTGCGGTGAATTTGTGTTTTGTAGTCCGCCCGAAGGGCGCTAACTCGAGCTTGCCTTCAGGACAGCCAGGCCGCTTTCAGCCTGTCAATTTCCTGGACCAGTATTGACTCAAAGCGGGCGCGAAGACGCTGTTTTTCCGTGCTCCAGTTGGGGTCTGCGGCGGGGTTGGGAACGACGGCAGGGCCGGAGATTCCTCGCGTCTCGGCGAGGTCTTTTCTGATTTCGTCGCGCTTTTGCCTGGCCAGTGTATCGCGGGCCTGCCGGTATTCGCCGAGAACGGCTGCGATTCCTTGAGGACTGATGTTAAAGGCCTCTCTAAGGAGGGTGATGGCCCAGTCATTATCCCCTTCAAGATCCAGGCGTTTGCCGATCTCTTCCGGAATGATGAGGCTGTCGGCCACGCGCACGGTCTCCTGCAAGCGGCGCAGATCTTCCCGGAAGTGGTCGGGCGCCAGGGCCCCGTCCTGACATTTTTGCAGCAGGCCGTTGAGGCTTTTCCTGAACTCAGCCGCGGCCTGTTCCCGCTTTTCTTCCTCACTCTGCGTAAGGTGTCGGGTCCTTTCCATAACCAGTTCCAGGGTACTCTTTATTTCTGCCATCACCACACCTCATTCCAGGGTCTCGTTCTTGCTGCGCTCGGTTTTCTTCCCATGCAGGTCTGGAATATAGCATATTATTCGTGGTAATTTTAGGGTTGCAGTCAGCACAGCACGTTTGAATCCTTGTTTTTGCCCGCTTCGAGCGGTGGGAGTCAGGAATGTTCGGCCTTTTTTCACCATATGGAGCGACCGGCGGCAACGGTGATAAAGCCTATCAGTGTTCCGGCTGCAGTGCGCTCATCGCCTCCTCGGATTGCCTGCTTGCTGTTGGCGGCGCGCGGCATCACCATTTTACCAACCCTGCTGGAATCGAATGCGATTTCTGTACGTTCGCTTCCTGTCACGGCGTGGTTGCGGTGGGCGCGGCCACCGAGGAATACTCCTGGTTTCCCGGCTACCGGTGGCGTTTTGCCTTCTGTCGCCGGTGTCGCCGGCACCTTGGGTGGCGCTATGAAGCAATTTCCATGGACGTGAGGCCGATACAATTCTGGGGAATCCTGGTCTCCCACGTATTCATCCGTTAGGGGCTGTCCGAGAATAAGGAGACGTCCAAAAATAATGACCTTCTTTGACCACGAAGAACACGAAGGACACGAAAAGATTGCTTCGTGCTCTTCGTGTTCTTCGTGGTTCGAAAAGGGATGGAGATCAGTGAATCACTAATCTGAGGGCACGATGCCGATCCTTCGCCATTCTTCCTACCGTCCGCCGTTGTTTTTCAACCACGGTCATCTTCAGACCATCTATCCGAATTTTTTCCGTCGCGTGAGCGGTGTCGGCTATCTTCGTGAGCGCATAAGCACTCCCGATGGCGACTTTTTGGACCTTGACCGGGCACCGGTCGAAGCGGCCCGGGTGGCCATCGTCGCTCATGGCCTGGAGGGCAATTCCACCCGCCCTTACGTGCTCGGGATGGTCCGAGCCCTCAATCGCCATGGGTGGGATGCGGTGGTGTGGAACTTTCGCGGCTGCAGTGGCGAACCCAATCAAAAGGTGCGCTTCTATCACAGTGGTGATACTCCGGACCTTCATACCGTGCTGACCCATGTCCTTCAAAGCGGTCGCTATGAAAAGTCGGCGCTCATTGGGTTCAGTTTGGGCGGGAATGTGATCTTGAAATATCTTGGGGAACGGGCCCTGGAGCTCAACCCAACCATCGGGGCCGCCGTCGTGTTCTCGGTGCCGTGTGATTTGGCCAGCAGCGCCCGGAAGATGGCCGGTCTGGAAAACAGGATTTACATGAAGCGCTTCCTGCGCATGCTGCACGAAAAGGTCCGCGCCAAAATGGATCGATTCCCGGGGGAAATTGACGATCGCGGCTTCTCACGCATGCGCACTTTCCAGGACTTTGATGAGCGCTATACGGCGCCGCTTCATGGTTTCAAGAGCGCCGAAGACTACTGGGAAAGATCGAGCAGCAAGCCGTTCCTGGCTCGGATTGCCGTGCCGACGCTGCTGGTCAACGCGTTGGACGATCCCTTTCTGGCACTCGCCTGCTATCCCTATCAAGAGGCCCTGGCCAATCCCTTCCTTTTTCTGGAAACTCCCCAGTCCGGCGGGCATGTGGGTTTTGTCTCATTCGACAGGAGCGGCGAATACTGGTCGGAATCACGCGCCCTTGAGTTTCTGAGCATCCATGCCTAGCGTGCCGGTCCGGGCACGAACAAGTTGCTTACTCTTGAGTTCCCGCATCGATGTGGGGCAGGCCTTCCCTCCTGCCATGACTAAGGTGGCAGACTGGGAAAGCCCATGATGTGGCGCTTCGGGTCGGTAGTCTCCTGCTCTCCAGGTACCAACCGGGTGGTCCGCGGTGGGCGCAGGCGTCATTGACATGGTCATTTCATTTGACTATATTTATTTGCGTGAGGAGGGTTTTTATGAAAACAATGGGAATAAGTCAATTCAAAGCACATGCATTAAGAATATTGGACCAGATTGCAAAGACACGGGAAGGGATTGTCATAACCAAACGCGGAAAGCCGCTTGCTCAAATTATTCCATATCGTAATAAAGAACCAAATCCTGTACCAGGTAAGCTTGCTGAGGCATATGTTTTTGAGAAGGATATTGTTTCCCCGCTTGGGGAAGAGATATGGGAATCCTGTAAATGAAGTATCTACTCGATACGCATATCTGGATATGGTGGCATATGCGTCCGCAGAATCTCTCAGAACAAGTGACCTCCCTCATAGGTGATATAACCAAATACAGTGAATTGCTCCTGTCAGCGATCTCCCCGTGGGAATTCAGCAAGCTGCTCGAAAAAGGCAGGCTCGGTATTTCAAATAATCCTGAAGACTGGATCGATTTGGCCCTTGATATGCCCAAGCTAAGGCTGGTTCCCTTGTCCCCAACCATAGCCTATCGATCAACCAACCTTCCACAACCGTTCCATAACGATCCAGCGGATCAGATTATCGTTGCAACTGCCCGCGAAGAAGACGCCACGATCCTCACAAGAGATGCAAGAATCTTATCATATCAATATGTTCGTAGTCTCCGGTGAGATGATATCGTCACCATTCTCACGATGGGTGCTGATTTTGAGGCTGATCTCCTGCTTCATAGAAGAAGTCGTCATGGATGGCCTGGGTGATATAGCGTTCGGCGAAGACATGGAGCACCGCCTGCGGGCGCTTGGCGAAGATGGCTTCGAAACGATAGGGTGCAAACGGCGCAATGTTGGCCAGTTCCTTGAAGTGGCGACGGAGATAAGGGTAGAGCCCATCGCCGAAGGAGTCGTGGCGGAAGATCAGGGTCCCCATCACAGGCCGGCCGGGGGCGTTGTCCAGGCTGAAGCGGGTGTCGTTTTCTTCCGCCAGGGCGTCCTGCAGGAAGAGCATTTGCGCCAGATCGCCGCCGGTCGGGGAGCGTTCCGTCTTTACCTCGGCGCCGGTGATCGGGGCGGCGGCAAGCGCCGGAAGATAAGCGGACAGGCGCCGCATGATCTCCGCGTAGCCGATGTAAGCCCCATAGCTGTTCCAGTGGGAATCGGTTTTCCAGTAGACCGGGTGTTCGCTCTTGGCCCGGAAGAGGGCGTCCCGGAGGTCAAGGACCTTCACCGGCGAACGCTGATGCATGTGGTCGAGCAGTTGGTCGAGGCGGGTGGTGTTCCGAAAGGTCCTGATGTTGTCCGGCAGGTATTCACTGTAGATGGTGCTCTTGTTTGGGACAATCGCCACCAGGTAGGCGATGTTTCTCCGCGCAAACGCCCGTTGGTTTGCTTCGAGCCGCCTCTGGAGCTTATCCAGCTCTGCCTGCGTTAACGGAATGGTCCCTCGGAAGTCATTAATGGTGTTGCCGTCGGCCAGGGCTTCGGAATGGTAGAAGAGCCAGGAATCCTTGCCGAGAATCACGCTCGGAACGGGGGAAACCCCAAGCAGGGTCAGCTTCAAAAGGCTGTTCCAGCGAATCAGGTAAGGACGAAAGCCAAAATTATCGACCGCGTATCGCTCCCAGCCGTCGGCAAATTCAGCAAAGGACGCATAATCCCCGGCGGGCGCCTGGGCCAGTTCCCGATTTTCGGTGTTTTCCGGTTCGGGGAAGAAGCGCAGCTGCATCTGCAAAAGCGGCAGGCAGAGCACGCCGACGAAAGCAATAATCAACAGCAGGCGCCAGTCCCTAATTCTCGCAACCATATGCTCTGTTCCAGTCTTGTCGGCTAATGTTCATCCCAGAAGCATGTCCTCGATGAAAAAAACGAATATCGAATATCGAACAAGGAATTTCGAATGATGAAGTACCCTCTTCCCTGTTCTCCTTCGATATTCTGCGGTTCCTTGTTCGACATTCGATATTCGGTGGATCGGACGCGGGCTAGAACTTGAAGTAGATAAACGGATTGTATGTGCCCACGGCTACCGCCGAACAGGATAATACAAACAAAAGGCCCAAAAAGGCAATGTGGACTGCTGAAATTCCATACGTTACTGCCCGGTGCCGTGCCCAGGGGCTTCCCCCAAAGCCGCCGCTCAGTTTCTTCAGGAACGTCGCCAGGGGCAGCGCCGCCATTCCTCCAACGATCAAAATAAGGCCTACTTCGTTGTCAAGGTACTGGTCCGGATAGTATTGTCCGCTGCCGGCCCCGTTCAATCCTGACAGGGCTCGAAGATAGTATAGCGCATGGGAAAGATCGTCGGTTCGGAACAGTACCCAGCCGATCATGATCACCCCCAGCGCATACAGATGCCGCACGGGGCGCCAGGCGGCTCGAAGCCGGCTGCCGATTTCGAGCCTTTCGAGGACCAGGAACAAGCCGTACCACAGCCCCCAGATGATGAAATTCCAGCTCGCGCCATGCCAGAGGCCGCAGAGCAGAAAGACGACGATGAGGTTGCGATAGTGCTTTGCCGGAGAACACCGGTTTCCGCCAAGAGGAATGTAAAGGTAATCCCGGAACCAGACGGAAAGCGAGATGTGCCATCTCCTCCAGAATTCCTGGACGGACTGGGAAAGGTAAGGGTAGTTGAAATTTTCGGGGAACTCGAAACCAAAAGTCTTGCCGAGCCCGATGGCCATGTCGGTATATCCGGAAAAATCGAAGTAGATCTGGAGCGTGAAGCAGACCAGGCCGAGCCAGGCAACATCAAAGCCCAGCTCGCCCGCGGGTATCGCAAAGATCTTGTCGACCACGGCAGCCAGGGGATTGGCGATGAGCACCTTCTTTCCCGAGGCCGATGATAAAACGCTCGATTCCGATCGAGAACGCCCGGGAGGTGATGCGTCTTTCTGTAAGCTGGTTTTCTGCATCGTGGTATCTTAGAATGGGTCCGGCCAGGACCTTCGGGAAGACTGCGAGGTAGAGCGCGAATTTGAGTGGGTTCCTTTGAGGCGCCGCTTTGAATTGGTAGGTTTCGACCAGATATGACAGAGCATGAAAGGTAAAGAAGGAAATCCCCAGCGGAGCAACGACCTGATCAAGGGCAATCGGTCCGAAGTCGAGCCATCCAAGTGACAGGTTGAGGTTGGCGACCAGGAAGTTGAGGTACTTGTACCCGGTGAGCAGCGCCAGGTTAGACGTAATTCCAAGGATGAAAAGCAGTTTTCTCGGACTGGAAACACTGGCCTGCGACGGGGTGGCGCTGCCAGGATTGAGCCTGGTTCTTCTCTCCACGGCTACGCGGTCGACGATGAGAAAAGATAAACCTACAAGGTAGTTTACAAGAATGGAGAAAAGCAGTACCAAAACCTGCTCTCTTCCGCCCCATGCATAGAAGACCAGGCTTGCCAGAAGCAGGGCAAAGTCGTGCGCTTTCTTCCAGGACAGGTAATAGACGGCCCAAACACAGGGCAGAAAGAAGAAAAGGAAGATTACGGAACTGAAGATCATGTCAAAAATCTTGTTGAGTGATGAGTGATGAGTGATGAGTGATGAGTGACGAGTGATGAGTGATGAGTGACGAGTAATGAGTCATGAGTAATGAGCCATGAGTGACGAGTAATGAGTGACGAGTGCTATACCGGTTAAGGCAGCGATCTCTCACTTTGCCAAAACCACCACCTTTCTGTAGGAGCGCCTCTTAGGCGCAACTTCATCAAGGTCGCGGCAAAGTGCCGCTCCTACAGAAAGCAGATTTCTAGCCTAACGATTATACATCCTGAGAAAAATGTCCGCGCCCGAGTTGCTATGTCCATCGTTTTCTGATAACAGCCAACAGCCAACACCCAACACCCAACACCCAACACCCAAGAGCTAAGAGCTAAGAGCCAAGAGCCAACAGCCAACAGCCAAGAGCTAACAGCTAACCACCAACCGCCAGCAAGGAGCCTACCATGAGTGACCAGGAAAAGTTGGATGCCGTTCAGGATTATCTGCAAAGCGAATTCCCGGGTTCGGAGGTAGAGATGAAATACGAGCCCCGAGAGCGAATTCACGTTTTCCACGTCCGCCACGAGGGAAAATCCCATCGGGCTATAGTGGTTGAGGCTTTCCTCAGTTTCTGCCATGCCGAGCAAATTCCGGCTACCCTGGAAGAGTTCACGCTCGCCGAACACCTTCGTGAGATGGGGTTGACTGCGGTAGTAGTAACGCCCGAAGGCCTTAAGCTCGAAGGCGACTAGCAGATTTGTGAAAAAGCGCCGCAAGAGCTTTTGACTCCGAGTCGCCAACCATCAACCACTAACCATGGCGACTGGCAGACTGTTAAAAAAGCGTTTCAGAGGCCCTGTTCGTCATTCCGGTGAAAACCGGAATCTAGGCTCTGCAAGGCTTTCTTGACCCCGGCTTCCGCACTTAGGCGTCAACTTAAGGGTTTTCCAGGTACTACTGAATGCTTACAGGGCCCGAAAAGCTCCCGAACGTCATTCCCGCATTGCTTTCAGCGGGAATCCAGCAAGGTCCTTCAAACCCCTGGACCCCCGCTGGGAACATGCGGGGGTGACGATCGGCGGCCAGCAGCTAAAGCCGTAAGCATCTGAAAGTAATTACAGGTCCTCGTAAGTTGACGCCTATAAGCTTCCACCGGGGTGACGTTGGCAGAAGGTTTTCAACGCCCTGCCAGGTCCCAGGGGCCGGCAGCAAAAGACGGCGCAACCGGCCCATGAGGCACCGCTAAACATCGATGGTTCCTTCGAGATAGGTAACCGCTCGGCCCGCGATGCCGACCTTGTCATCCAGATGTTCGCAAAAGAGTTCACCGCCGCGTGCGGACAACTGCAGCGCGTGGAGTTTCTTCTTGCCGAGTCTGGCCGCCCAGTAGGGAATCAGGGTGCAATGAGCCGATCCCGTCACCGGGTCTTCGGGTATGCCGACTTTCGGAGCGAAAAAGCGCGACACAAAATCCGATTGCGTGCCGGGAGCAGAGACGATGACTCCCAGGCAGTCCAGGGCGGCCAGTTTGTCCATTCGGGGGGCGATGGCTTTGACGCTTGCTTCCGACGCGAAGACCGCCAGGTAGTCCCGCGCCAGAAAACACTCGCTCGGTGCCATTCCCAGGGCCTCGACAAGGCTTTCCGGAGCTTTGCAGGGGGCGCCCGGGCGGGCCGGAAACGTCATCGCCAGGAGCTCTCCCCGTCGCTCGACCGAAAGCTCGCCGCTCTTCGTCTGGAATTGGACGGCGTCGCTCTCCGGGTCAAGGAAGGTGAGGATGACGTGAGCTGAGGCCAGCGTCGCATGGCCGCAGAGGTCCACTTCGGCTTTCGGAGTGAACCACCGCAGTTTGTAGTGATCCGACCGCTTAACGAAGTAGGCCGTTTCCGAGAGATTGTTCTCGGCGGCAATGGCCTGGAGGGTAGCATCATCGAGCCAGCTATCCAACGGGCACACCGCCGCCGGATTGCCCTTGAACAGCGTGTCGGTAAACGCATCGATCTGAAACAGGCGAATCTTCATGGGCACATTTCTCGCTTAATAGGTCATAATAGTTCTCCATCGCCTTCCGTGAAGGAAGCTAAAGTATAGCCAACTTTCTTCTTAACTCAATGGCACAATTACCCTGGCGGGAGCCAAAGGAGGAAACCATGGACCCGGTTACCATTGCGACAATTGCATCATCGGCCACGGCCCTGCTCGTACCCTATCTCACCAAGGCAGGCGAGAAAGCGGCCGAGGAAGTGGGCAGGAAACTGCCCGAGAAGGCTGGTAAAATGTGGCATGCCATCACCGCCAGGTTCAGGGGCAAAGCCCCGGCCGAAGAGGCGGTAAGAGACCTCGTCGCCAACCCCGAAGACCGGGACAACGAGGCCTCATTCCGCAAAGAGTTGCGCAAACTGATCGCGTCGGATACTGCTTTTGCCGGCGAACTTGCCGAATTGCTCAAAGCCGCTCAGGACGAGGCGAGCGATACCCTCATTGTGACCGGGTCCGGCGCCGCAGCGACCAAAGGAGGAGTCGCGGCCGGGAAGGGTGGCATTGCGGTCAAAGGGGATGTGCACGGCAGCATCCAAGTGGTAAATGTCAAAGACGAGGATTGATGGGTCCTCTAACTCAATGGCACGATCACATTGTCGGGAGCCAAAGGAGAAAACCATGGACCCGGTTACCATTGCATCAATTGCATCGTCGGCCACGGCCTTGCTCATCCCCTACCTCACCAAGGCAGGCGAGAAAGCGGCCGAGGAAGTGGGCAGGAAACTGCCCGAGCAGGTTGGCAAAGTGTGGCATGCGATCACGGCTAGGTTCAGGGGCAAGGCGCCAGCGGAAGAGGCGGTAAAGAACCTCGTTGCCAACCCCGAAGACCAGGACAATGAAGCCTCGTTCCGCAAAGAGTTGCGCAAACTGATCGCGTCGGATGCCGCTTTTGCGGGCGAACTCGCCGAATTGCTCAAAGCCGCTGAACACGAGGGGGGCGATAACCTCATTGTCACCGGGTCCGGTGCCGCAGCAACCAAAAGAGGAATCGCGGCAGGCCAAGGCGGTGCGGCGGTGGGCGGCAATGTGTCGGGGCATGTAATCATTGCGAAAGATGGGGCAACGGTCTACGCGGGTGAAGTGCCTATCGCCATGTCTGCCGTGGAACGCGCCTCCGCCATGGGGCGTTATCTGACCCATGTGATCAGTCTCAACCGGTACCTCCAGTTGCAGGGGATACGTTCTGGCGGGAAGCTGGTCCATATTGAGCTCGATCGCATCTATGTAAGGCTGCGGGCCACGCGTCGTCAAGCCGCCGAGGAAAAGGAGAGATGGCTTGCAGAGGAATTGATGTTGGCCCCTGGCGAAAGGCATCGCCTGCACCAGCAAGGAGCGCCCGTGACGGAAACGGTCACGGTCAAAGTTGAGGAAGCTCTGGCTGCGAACCCACGCCTGGTTGTATTGGGTGATCCGGGGAGCGGCAAGACTACCCTCTTGCGCTATGTCGCCCTGCTCTATGCAAAAGACCTTGCCGAGAGTACCTCCCTGGCCCGGGAAGAGCTTGGCCTGGATGAGAGCGGAAGATTGCCGATCCTCCTGCCGCTGAGAAAGATCGGGTCATTTCTGCGCTCCCATCATTCCGTCGATGACGGGACAGAGGGCCATGCGCGGCTGCTGAATTTCCTGTTTGGCTCGCTAAAAGAAGAACGCATCGTATTGCCCTTGGATTTCTTTGACGAATGGTTGAACGATGGCAAGGCTGTTGTCTTGTTGGACGGCCTGGACGAAGTCGCCGATCCTGATTTGCGGCAACGGGTGTCGCGACTGGTGGAAAGCTTTGTCAGAGCTTACGATAAATGCCGCTACGTGGTGACTTGCCGCATTGTTGGCTATACCGGCCCAGCCTGCCTGGGGGAAGCCTTTACCACGACGACGGTCCGTGATTTCACCGTGGGCGATGTCGAGCAGTTCCTGACCAACTGGCATCGCATGGTGGCCATTGGGCTAATGGGGCCTGGCCTGACTGCGGAGTCGTATGCTGCTAAGCAAACCCGACAGCTGATGAAAGCCATCCAGGATAACTCACGAATTCGTGAACTGGCCATCAATCCCCTCATGTTGACGGTCATCGCCATGGTCCATCGAGATCGCGTGCAACTCCCCGACCGCCGCGCAGAGCTCTATGCTGAGGCGGTCGATGTCCTTTTAGGGAAATGGGATGAGGCCAGAGGGATACGAGAGGTCCCTGTGCTGGAAGGAAAGACCTTTGATATAGGCGACAAACGCGTCATGCTGCAAACCCTTGCGCTCACCATGCATGAGAGGCAACTCAAAGAGATTTCCCTGGAGGACCTGAAGACCATTCTGGCTGAATTGTTTCTCGATGATTTGGGCGATCAGAAGAAGGTCAACAAGGCTGTTGACGGATTTTTGAAGATCATTGAGGAGCGCACCGGGCTGCTGGTGGCTCGCGGAGAGGGGGCCTACGGCTTCTCTCATCTCACCTTTCAGGAGTACCTGACAGCGCTGGCTGTAGCGTGCCGTGACGATTATGTCGCTTACACACTTGATCGTGTGCCGGATCCCTGGTGGCGAGAGGTGATTCTGCTCGAAGCCGGGTATCTCAGCACCCATGGGAAAGAGCGGGTCACCCGATTGATACAGGCCATCGCTGACTTGCAACAGGAAGAGGAGCTGTATCATAATCTGGTGCTCGCCGCCGAATGCCTCTTGGATGTAGGAAGCAATAGGGTTCAGGGAAACCTGGAGAGTGAAGTTCAGAAACAGCTGAGAAAGGAATTGGACACTCCTCCGCCTCGAGGACGGTTCAAATCGGTTCTCACTCTTCTATCACGGGGGATGAGCGCGAAAGCCCTGGCCGAGCGCCGGAGTGCGGCGGTAAGAGCTCTGGCTCGAATCGGTGGGAATCGTCTCTGGTCTCCGCCGTATGGGCAGCCTGAGTGGGTCCTTGTTCCGGCGGGGAAGTTCTGGATGGGCAGTGATGAGCACTCCACCCATGAAAGACCAAGACACCAAGTCCACCTGGAGGCTTTTCGCATTTCACGGGTGCCGATAACGAATGCTCAGTACTATTTGTTCGTCCAGGCAACGGGTCATACTGCACCGGGGGGTTGGGAGGAAGCACATCCTCCCAGAGGTCGGGAGAGCCATCCTGTGACCGGAGTTACTTGGCATGACTCCATGTCGTATTGTCGCTGGCTGAGCGAGATGACACGACAACACGTCATTCTGCCAAGTGAAGCGGAGTGGGAAAAGGCAGCGCGAGGCGATGGGGACGCCCCCAATTACCCTTGGGGAGACCAGTTCGATGCGGTGCGGTGCAACTCTTCGGGAACTTGAATTGGAGGATACTACTCCGGTAGGCATTTTCCCTGGTGGAGCCAGCCCCTATGGTTGCCTTGATATGGCTGGGAATGTGTGGGAGTGGACCAGGAGCCTGTGGGGTAAGGACTGGGAGAAGTCTGAGTTTAAATATCCTTATGTTGTAGGGGACGGGAGGGAGAATCTGGATGCGTCGGAGGAGGTTTGCCGTGTGTTGCGCGGCGGCGCGTTCGACCTCAGTGCGAACTATGTGCGCTGTGCGGCTCGCTTCAGGAACTCCCCGAACGACTGGTTCAGGCTTATCGGGTTTCGGGTGGTGGCGTCCCCTCCCTCTACCTCTGAACTCTGAAAACTCTGGACTCTGGATCCTGGAAAATGTAATCTTGAACACGAGTGATGGAACTTGTGCGAGAATGGGCGGGGGAGTCCAAAGGGGGTGTCCGCATAGGCATCAAGCTGTCTTTTTTGCCCTGAAGGGGCTCCATAAATGAGCCCAGGGTCAGCGATAGCGCCACCCTGGGAACCGGGCGCAATAAGGATATCTACCCTGAAGGGGTTACATAAATCATACCGACGGTCAGTGATGTCCGGTTAAGAAATTGCATATGATAAGGTGTAAAAAATGTCAAAAAACAACAGGTTGAGTCACTTTTTTACTTGACATTTCAATTAAGGTGTGGGTCGCGGCCATTTTCGGAAAATCCTATATTTCTAAGGAGTTACGAAAATGCCGAAGACATTCCACCCTTACGACCGTAAGTACGCTACGCCGAGTTTTGATGAGCTCTTCAAACCAACTGAAATCACCCTTGCTACCGCTAATCCCCTGGTGGCAAGAGGGAACCGACCCTTGCAGATGAACTTCGAACAACAACTCAAAGCATTGGTTTACTTTCATCTCGAGGAACACACCTCTGGGCGGCATCTAATCCAGGCTCTTGAAGAGGATGACTTCGCCCGCAATCACATTGCGCCTCCCGATGGCATCCAGAAGAGCAGTTTTTTCGAGGCCATTAACAATCGCGGTCTTGAACAGCTTGGTCACGTGTACCAGCAACTTCAGAACCAAGCCTCTAATGTTTTACCCGCCCAGCACACCGAACTTGGTGAACTGGTGGGCATTGACGGCTCGCTCATCCAGGCTGTCCTCTCTATGTACTGGGCTGACTACCGGGACGGTTCAAAGAAAGCTAAAGTCCATGTTGGCTTTGACATCAATCGTGGTATTCCCTCCAAAATCTTTCTCACCGACGGTAAGGAGGGTGAGCGCCCCTTTGTTGCCATGATCCTCTCACCTGGCCAGACTGGTGTCATGGACCGGGGCTATCAGTGCCACAAAAGCTTTGATCAATGGCAAACCGACGGCAAGCACTTTGTCTGCCGTATCAAGGCAAATACCAAGAAAACTTGCATTCAAATGAACTCGGTCCCAACCAACAGCATCGTCTTCTACGATGCTATCGTTCTGCTCGGGACTCCAGGTATTAACCAGACACAAAAGCAAGTTCGCCTTGTTGGATACCGTGTCGATAACGTAGACTACTGGGTGGCTACCGATCGCCATGATCTCTTTGCCGAGCAGATCGCTTTTATCTATAAACTGCGTTGGCAAATCGAGAAGTTTTTTGCCTGGTGGAAACGTCATCTGAAGGTCTATCACCTTATCGCAAGGACAGAGTACGGGTTGATGGTGCAAATTCTCTCCGGACTTATTACCTATCTGCTGCTAGCCATCTATTGTCATAATCACTACCAGGAAAAGGTCAGCATCAAGCGAGTAAGAGAGCTCGCATAAGAATCCAGAACGAGCTTCGCGATTCCCAACAAAAACCTCCGATTCCTTCGGATTTCAAAGAGCAGCGAGGAGACAGCTTAATTGCAAAAACCTAACCGGACACCACTGACCGACGGTAACCATTTATCTAACCCTTTCAGGGTAAAGGAAAGGGGATTGGCTTTCCCCTCCCAGGGTGGCGCTGTTGCTGACCCTGGGCTATGTGATGAAGCCCTTTCAGGGCACTCATCACCCGACGGGCAACCAGTCGCAGGCATAACTTCAACTCGGGTAATCCGTAGCGTGGTGCCTATGGAGGCATTCCTGCGGTGGCATTGCCGAGGGATGGTTGATCACTTCGAAATGACATCCAGTGCATAATGTGAGCAAAGGAGCCGATGAGCCAACAGGAAATGCCCATTTTTACCCGCACCTTCGACCTGCTGACCTGGCTGCTTCCCGCGACGAATCATTTTCCGAAAGCCCACCGGCATACGTTCACCCGGCGCCTGCTGGATGCGGCTTTCGACCTGCGCGAACGACTGGAAGAAGCCAACCTGCGGAAGGCCAATGCCCGCATCGAGCAGTTGCTCCTGGCCGATGAGGCCCTGGCAAAAATGCGCATGTATCTGCGGCTGGCCGCACGATGGGGCTGGCTCTCTCTGGGGCAATACGAACACGTTGCGGTCATGGCAAATGAAATCGGCCGGTTACTGGGCGGCTGGCAGAAAGTGACCCGACAACCGAGGTGACCGGCGTCATTTTGCCTACGTCATCTGCCTGGAACCAAACTTAGTACGCTCTCAGAAACGAGCGTTTCCGCTTCGGGGCCTTAATCTGTGGGGCAGGCTTTCCAGCCTGCCTTTTGGCCGCTTCGGCATGGCAGGCTGGAAAGCCTTTCGCCACACGGATTGGAGTTTCACCAATGTACCGTTGTTGGACTAGTTCACCGCTGCACAATAAAGTGTCCGAGTTGTCAGTCTCGTAGGTTGGGTTTCGTTCCTCACCATGATTGCGGTTCACAATGCCGTGATTCGATGAGGAAGCTTGAAACCCGACGTTCTGTGCATCAACTGGTTAGTGACACGTTGTTTGTGCGGCGCTGCACTTAGAAACAGGGCAATTACCGGGGCCTGCGGGCCCCGGTGTTGCGGGGACAGACTCGGAAACGCCGTGTGTTGCGCGGCGGCGCGTTCAACAACAATGCGAACAATGTGCGCTGTGCGGCCCGCAACAGGAACAACCCGAACAACAGGAACAGGAATATCGGGTTTCGGGTGGTGGCGTCCACAATTTTCGCAGCGGGAACGGCGTTCCTGCCGGGATTGCCCGACGGGGCTTCCTCCCTTTCGGGCCGAGGCGAAAAATAGCGGAGTCTGTTCCCGGCCGCGCTCGGGTCAGACCGGGCCGGGCGAATAACAACGATCCTGCACCCTTGGTCCCCTGACCCTGGTGCAGGATCATCTTTTTTTGAGATGGCTTGCCATGTTCGATGAGCTCTGTTCATTTGAGAATCTGCTCCTTGCGTTTCGGCGGGCAGCCACCGGGAAGCGCGGGCACCCCAATGTGGCAGCCTTTGAATATCGCCTCGAAGACAATCTCCTGGAGCTGCGCGAGGAGCTGAGCTCGAAGGTCTACCGGCCCGGCCCCTACACCAGTTTCACGATCCATGAGCCCAAACGCCGCCTGATTTCGGCGGCGCCGTTCCGGGACCGGGTGGTCCATCATGCCCTGTGCAACCTCATCGAACCGGTCTTTGAGCGCACCTTTATCGCCGACTCCTACGCAAACCGGGTGGGCAAAGGCACGCATCGGGCCCTCAACCGGGCACAGAAACTGGCGCGTCAATATCGGTATGTCCTCCAGGGTGATGTCCGCCAGTTCTTTCCGAGTATCGATCATGCGATCCTCCGGACCATTCTTGCTCGAAAGCTCACTGATAGGGACGTGCTCTGGCTGATCGGCCTCATTTTGGAAAGCGGCATCGGGGTGCTGAGCGAACACTATGACATGGTCTATTTCGCCGGCGATGATCTCATGGCCATAAACCGACCACGAGGCTTGCCCATCGGGAACCTCACCAGCCAGTTCTGGGCGAATTGCTATCTCAACCCGTTCGACCACTTTGTGAAGCGAGAACTGCGGTGCAAGGCCTACGTGCGTTACGTGGACGATTTCCTTCTTTTTGCCGACGACAAGCCGACGCTCTGGGATTGGAAGCAGGGCGCAGAAGCCAGGCTGGCTCGTTTGCGTGTAACGATTCATCAAGGTGCTCATCCGCGACCGGTAGACGAAGGTTTTCCCTTCCTGGGCTTTCTGGTGTACCCTGACCGGCGTCGTTTGAAGCGCAGGAAAGGGATGTTCTACCGGCGGAGGCTGAAGCGACTCATCGCGTCATTTAAGGCTGGAGAATTACCCCTGGAGCGTGTTACCGAAAGCGTCAAGGGCTGGGTCAATCATGCCCGCTACGGGAATACCGTGGGATTGCGGAAGGCGGTACTGAGTGTACCATTGAGCAGGAGGAGGGGTAGCGGTGAGTCGAGCGGTAAATCTGTTGCGAAGCAAAAAGAGCCGAAAGAAGGTTTCTTGCTTCGCTTTGCGTCTTCGCGCCTTCGCGTGAGGTCACCTTTGAGAGCTTATCCGCAGTCGTTCGTGTCGCCTCAGCACACCCGAAGACCTATAAAAGAACTTTTCGTAGCAGAGGTCTTACTCGATCGTATAGGAATTTGCATGTAAAGTTCGGCGGGTTGGAAAACCCGCCCTCCTGTGAGCGCACAAATCGACGTTAACCTGATACGGAGGCTCTCGCATGTCCACAATAACCTGGCTTCACCTCTCCGACCTCCACTTCCGTGCCGGCGAGGGGCACACCTGGGATCGTGACATCGTGCTGCGCAAACTGGTGGACGATGTGGAGACCCGGATTACGGAAGACCACTTGCGCCCCGACTTCATCGCGATCACCGGGGACATTGCTTTCAGCGGCAAAGCTGAGGAGTACGAGCTCGCGAGGCAGTTCTTCGATGAGTTGTTGCAGGTCACCGCCGTGCCCAGGACCCGCCTGTTCGTTGCACCGGGCAACCACGACGTGGACCGGGCCGCCATCACCAGGGGCGCATCGGCTATTGCGTCGGCGCTGGACAGCCGGGAGGCGGTTGCCGAAGTGCTGGCGGCCGATACGGACCGACGCGTGCTCTTTCAGCGCCTTGACGCGTATGCACGGTTTGTAAACGACTATTTCAGCCCGGACCGGTCGTTCACGGATGAAGCTCCCTTCGTGGTACAATCGTTCGACGTCGCCGGCCGGCGGCTTGCTGTCCTGGCGCTGAGCTCGGCCTGGCTGGCCCGGGGAGGAGACGAGGATCGAGGCCGCCTGGTAATTGGCGAGCGCCAGGTAAGGCAGGCGATCGCTCTGCGCCCAAGGTGCCGATCTGAGTATCACTCTGCTGCATCATCCTTTCGACTGGCTGTGCGAGTTTGACCGGGAAGAGTGCGAAGCGCTCCTGATGGGCAGTTGTCGCTTCATCCTGCACGGACACTTGCACCGCACCGGGCTGCTCAGCCTGAAAACACCCGATGCCGGGGCCATGATCATCGCCGCCGGCGCCGGCTATGAGAGCCGCCGACTATCCGAACGGATACAACTGGGTGAGGCTCGATCTGGAGGCTGGTGAGGGCGTCGTCATCCTGCGGACTTACAGCGACCACCAGGGTGGTTTTTGGGCCCGAGACACGCTGACGTACCGCAACGTGGACAAGGGGGAGTTCCGCTTCCCGCTCCCATTGCCCGGCGGCAAACCGGCGAGGAAAGGCCGTCCCCCGGTGGCTCTCCAACCCGCCGTCTCAGAGATCGAATTGGCCCGTTTGGAAGCGAATTACCTGCGCCGCCTCCAGGCGACGGCCAACGCTTTGCCTCTGGCAGTGATCGACCCCCGTGCCGTGGAACGTGTTCGCCAACAGACCCTGGACCTGCTCAAAATCTACGTCGCGCTCAACACGCGCACCCAAGTGGCCGGTGAAAAACTGGAAGCCGAAGGCGAAATTTCACCGCGCCCGTCGGAGGCCATGATCCGGGAAGAACGCGAGAGCCGGCTGCTTCCCGCGCTCGAGGCCGCGGCCCGTGAGCCTTACCTGGTGATTCTGGGCGACCCTGGAAGCGGCAAATCCACTTTTGCCAACCACCTGGCCTTGTGCCTGGCCGGCGCCCGGCTGGAGGAGGCGGGCGAGCCCGGATGGCTTCCTGGCGACGGCTGGTTGGACCGCTTGCAGCCGGCGTGGACCCACGGCCCGCTGCTGCCGGTGCAGGTGGTGCTCCGCCAGTTTGCCAAGAGCGAGCGTTGCAGAGGCTCCGCCACCGGCCTCTGGGATTTCATCGTCGAAACCCTGGCCAGCCAGGAGCTGGCGGACTTTGCACCCGGCCTCCGTCAACAGTTGCTGAAGGGCGGCGTCCTGGTCCTTCTGGACGGCCTGGACGAAGTGGCCGACCCCGCGCAGCGGCAGATCGTCCGTGACGCGGTGGCCGATTTCACCGCCACCTTCAACCACCCCGAAAACCGCTACCTCGTGACCTGTCGGGGGTACGCGTACCAGGACGCGTGCTGCCAACTGGATCGTTTCAAAGAGCACACGCTGGCGCCCTTCGACCAAAAACAGATCGCGGCGTTCATCGATTGCTGGTATGGGGAGGTATGCCGCCTGGGCTGGAAGAGCGAGGCGGAAGCCGCGGAAGAGGCCCGGCGCCTACGGGAGGCTGTCGCGCCGACCGGACCTGGCGCCCCTGGCTGAAAATCCGCTCCAGTTGGCCATGATGGCCTCCCTCCACTTCTCCTGGGGCCGGCTGCCCGATGATCGCGTCAAGCTTTACGAGCAGATGGTCAGCCTGTTGCTTGTCCGCTGGCAGGAAGCCCGATTGGGGCCGGAGGCGAGCATCAACCGGATGGTGAGCTCGGAAAAGCTGGAAGCGGCGTTGGAGCAGGTGGCCTTCGAGGTTCACCTGGCGCAGAAGGGTGCCCAGGGTCCTGCCGATATCGACGAGGCCACGCTGCTGAGGGTGTTCAAGGACTACCTGGAGGGCAGTTGGGACCGCGCCAAGCTTCTTGTTACCGACATCCAGCACCGCGCCGGCCTGCTGATCGATCGCGGCAAGGGCGTCTACACCTTTCCGCATCGCAGCTACCAGGAGTATCTGGCCGGCTGTTACCTGGCGGTGCAGCCCGACTTTCCGGACGCTACCGCCGCTTTGGCCCGCGAGAACTATACCCAGTGGCGCCAGGTGACGCTCTGGGCGGTGGGGGTGATGGCTCGCCTCAAACGCGTCACCCACCTGGCGGTGGAGGTGGCCGCGGCGCTTTGCCCGCACGCCATTGCGGGCGGTGCCATTGCCGAGATCGACTGCCGCCTGGCGCACCTTGCCGGGGAAGCGCTGCTGGAGATCGGCCTGAAAGACGTCCAGGCCGTAGCACGCCATGCTCCCTTATTGGAGAGGGTGAAAGAATGGCTTGCGGGCCTCGTGGGAACAGGCGCGCTGGTGGCGGTCGAGCGCTCGGATGTGGCGAACACCTTGGCACGGTTTGGGGACTTCCGCCTTGGCGTGGGACTTGGTGCCGATGGGCTGCCCGACATTGCCTGGTGCGAGGTGCCCGCCGGTCCATTCACCATGGGAGACGACAAGGGATATGAATTCGATATCCCCTATGCTTACAAGATTTCCCGATATCCCGTGACCAACGGTCAATTCCAGGCTTTTGTGGATGCGGACGGGTACCGGATCGAGGAATACTGGCGTGAGGCCAAGAGGGAAGGGGTGTGGAAAAATGGCATGATTCAGTCACGGATGCACCCGGAAGATTATGGGGAACCATTCAGCCTGTCTAACCACCCGGTGGTTGGCATCACCTGGTATGAGGCCCTGGCCTTTACCAGGTGGTTGACCGAGGAGCTCCGAAGGGCGAAGAGACTGGGTGACGCCTGGGAAGTTCGCCTCCCCAGCGAAGCGGAATGGGAGAAGGCGGCGCGGGGAACGGACGGTCGCACCTACCCCTGGGGACAAGAGCTTGATCGTGACCGGGCGAACTATGATGATACGGGAATCGGTTCCACCAGTGCGGTGGGATGTTTTCCTAAAGGTGCCAGCCCCTATGGGGTGGAGGATATGAGCGGCAACGTGTGGGAGTGGACCCGGAGTTTGTGGGGTAAGGACTGGGAGACGCCGGAGTTTAAGTATCCTTACGATGCAAGGGACGGGAGGGAGAACCTGGATGCTTCGAGGGAGGTTCGCCGTGTGTTGCGCGGCGGCGCGTTCGGCATCAATGCGGACTTTGTGCGCTGTGCGGCCCGCGGCGGGAACCTCCCGGACCTCAGGCTCAGGAATATCGGGTTTCGGGTGGTGGCGTCCCCTCCCTCCACCTCTGAACTCTGAAAACTCTGGACTCTGGGTCTCTGAAACTCTGATGTTCGGCTCCGGGAGTGGCCCCATGAGCACGCGGGATGTCCGAGGAGACGCGGGGGAGTCCAGAGGGGGTGTCCCCCTCTGGTCGGTGCTGTTATCATTACCAGGGACCTGGGGTACGCCCTTGAAGCCAGTCTGCCGCTTCGGAGATTTTCTGCCGCATGAGGCGACGCAATTTATCCTTCTCACAGGGATGCAATTTATCCTTTTCGTCCTTCTCAGAAGGACAAATGCAGCATATCGCGCCGGACACCGGCGGCCCGTTTTGAGCCACGATTCGGCCCCAGGTGCCAGCGGCGAATCCGGGCGCCGCGTGGGTGTGAATGGAAGTCAGAGTTGTGACATTACTGAAAGCAACAATAATAGCTTTGGACATACGCAAATCGTCATTCCGGCACGCTTTAAGCCGGAATCCAGGAGTAGATGGGCAGTGGTTATGCAGCCCTGGATTCCGGCTAAAGAATGCCGGAATGACGATAGTGGCTCAGCAGCAGGCATTCGGGACGAAGGTTACTCCCACTTCTGATTACACCCTGCGCCGCGTGGGTGCAATTAGAAGTGAGAGTTGTGACAGATCTGAACGCAACAATAATAGCTTTGGACATACGCAAATCGTCATTCCGGCACGCTTTAAGCCGGAATCCAGGAGTACATCTGCAGTGGTTAAACAGTCCTGGATTCCGGCTAGAAGAATGCCGGAATGACGATGTGGCTCAGCAGCAGGCATTCGGGACGAAGGTTACTCCCACTTCTGATTACACCCTGCGCCGCGTTTCGCGTTTGACTCAGCTGACAAAATCCATGTATACAAAACCAATTACCATATCTAACCAGCGGACAACACAAGATGTGGAAGCTACCCATACTGGCGAAAGAGAAGACGAGATCAGGCAAGGACCGGGGGCAACCCGAGGCGTGTTGTCGGCTGGCCCGGCCGTTGCCGATTTCTTACATGGCCGAATACTCGGTGCTGGGCCTGTTGGTTGACAAGCTCGAGGAAGCGGTGCGGGTGCTCGGGGAGAACCGGTTCCCGGTGCTCGACGCGGCCGGCGACCTCGAAGTGGCCATGAATCATCCCGGCCAGTTGCACGAGATCGTTCGCCTGCTCAAAGAACATGATCTCGAATGTGAGATCGCCGATGTCGTCAGCGGCATCTACCAGGGGTGATAGCCGCCGGGCCTGCCGGTGCGGCAGGAATGAGCGTCGCTTCTGAGGCAACAAGCAATCAGCGCAAAATCTTGCTCCCCAGGGCGAAACCGAAAATAGAAAAGCCGGAGCTTTTCACGCTCCGGCTTCCCCGCAAATCCTAAACTTCATCAGCCTGGTGCTGGTTAGAGTTTTCTCACCTTAGTTGCCTGCGGTCCCTTTGGTGCCTTTTTCCTCGACGAAGCTGACCCGGTCGCCCTCGCTCAGCGACTTGAATCCTTCCCCTTCGATGGCGCTGTGATGCACAAAAACATCCTTGCCGCTGTCGGTCTGGATAAAACCATAGCCCTTGCTGTCATTAAACCACTTCACTCGACCTTCCGCCATTTTGTAGATCCTCTTTTAATTTTGTTGGGTAATTTTGTTGGGTAATGGTGGTGCGCTACTTCGAAGCTATTTTGGAACCGTTTCATTCAGGCGAAAGACCGACTTCCCAAATAACTTTGAATATCGAACCGCTCTCTACACGCCGCATTACTATAGCGAGTAAATTCACAAATGCAAGCGAAGAATTGCCCGCTTGATTGCTTCAAATCGGGGCAAATATTTTTCACCGCACACCATCCGGCAGACTTCCGCCAGGGCAGCAAAAATCTACCACGAAGAGCACGAAGAGCACGAAGAAAATGAAGACCATAACGAGGGTGATGACAACGTTTATGAAGATTTCTTCGCGGTCTTCGTGTCCTTCGTGGTGAAGCGTTTTTGGTTCCGGTTGAGGCCGCGCTGTGTGCTCGCCGGCGAACCACGGCCCGTTCTTAACCAGTGTTCATCCGGAAACTGCACATGTTTGAGTTCGGACTGCAGGGGAGGGATTTACCCCATATGCATCAAGCCAGCTTTACTGCCCTGAAGGGGCTCGATAAATTAGCCCAGGGTCAGCGCTAGCGCCACCCTGGGGAGCCAGGTACAACACGACTATCTACCCTGAAGGGGTTGCATAAAACATAGCGGTACAACGATTTATGTAACCCTTTCAGGGTAAAGAAAAGATTTGGGCTTCCCCTCCCAGGGTGGCGCTGTTGCTGACCCTGGGCTATTTTATGAAGCCCTTTCAGGGCATTCAACTTGAGACAGTTGCTTAGTGTTCCTGTGCGTCGATCACGGCCAGCGAGGTGGCGTTGACGATGTCTTCCACGTCGCAGTTCCGCTGAATGACATGAATCGCTCGGCTCGTCCCCATGAGGATGGGGCCGATGGCTTTGGCGCCGCCGAGGCGCTCCATCAGTTTGTAGGCGATATTGCCGGCATCCAGGCAGGGGAAGATCAGGACATTCGCTTTTCCTTTCAGGTCGTTGAAGTCATAGACCCGGTTCAAAATGTCCGGAACGACGGCCGTGTCGGCTTGCATCTCGCCATCGATTTTGAGGTCCGGGCGCCGCTTCTTCACGATCTGGACGGCGCGGGCTACCTTCTGGGCCGTTGGATGACGGGTGCTCCCAAAGTTGCTGTAGGAAAGCATGGCGATGCGGGGTTTGATTTCGAGCAGGCGAATGACGGTGTCGGCGGCACAGATGGCGATCTCCGCCAGTTGTTCGGTGGTGGGATCGATGTTCACCGTCGTATCGGCAAAGAACATCACCTCTTTCGGGAAAACCATCATGTACATGCCGGCGATGACCGAAGTCTGCTCGTCCAGGGGGAGGGTTTGGAGCGCCGGGCGAATGGTTTCGGGATAGTGCTTGTTGATCCCGCCCACGAGACCGTCGGCATCGCGCATGCGCACCATCATGGCGCCGAAGTAGTTGCGATTGACCGTCAGGAGCTTGGTCGCTTCCTTGCGGGTGATGCCCTTGCGCGAGCGCAGGCGGTGGAATTCGGTGATGTAGTCATCAAAACGTTCGAAATTCTTGGGATCGATGATCACCGCCCGCTCGAGCTCCAGGCCCAGTTCGGCGATATTCTTTTCGATCACCGCCCTCTCTCCCAAGAGAATCGGGCGGGCAATCCCTTCATCGAGAATGACCTGGCAGGCGCGGAGGATTTTCGGTTCGTTGCCTTCCAGGAAGACGATCCGTTTGGGGTCACGCTGGGCCCGGTGGATGATCCTGCGCATGATTTCCTGGGAGCGGCTCAACCGGCTTTCCAGGTGGTCCCGGTAGGCATCCCAGTCATAGAGCGGTTTTCGGGCAACGCCCGAGGCTACCGCCGCCTTGGCCACGGCCACCGCCTCCCACACCAGCACCCGGGGATCGAACGGCTTGGGGATGATGTATTCCGGGCCAAACCTCAAGACCTGCCCGCCATAAGCTCTGAGCACCGAGTCGGGGATGTCTTCTCTGGCCAGGTCAGCCAGAGCGCGGACCGCGGCGATCTTCATCTCGTCATTGATGGCGGTGGCGCGAACGTCCAGGGCGCCGCGAAAGATAAAGGGGAACCCCAGCACGTTGTTGACCTGGTTGGGGTAGTCGGAACGGCCCGTGGCCATGATCAGATCATCGCGGACACTGACGGCCTCCTCGTACTCAATTTCCGGATCAGGGTTGGCCATCGCGAAAATGATCGGCCTCGCGGCCATGGTTTTCACCATGTCCTTCGTCAGCACCCCGGCGACGGAAACTCCGGCAAAGACATCGGCATCCTTCATGACTTCGGCGAGGGTCATCGCTTGCGTGCCGTTGGCGAGCCGCTCTTTATAAGGATTCATGCCCTTTTCGCGGCCCTTGTAGACGAGGCCGTGGGAATCCACCATATACAGGTTTTCCCGCTTCACCCCGAGCTTGATGTAGAGTTCGGCGCAGGCAATCCCGGCGGCGCCGGCGCCCGAGAACACGACCTTGACTTCGTCAAGCTTCTTCCGCTGCAATTCGAGCGCATTCAACAAAGCCGCCCCCGAGATGATGGCGGTGCCGTGCTGGTCGTCGTGAAAGACGGGGATGTTCATGATCTCCTTGAGCCGCTCTTCGATGTAAAAGCATTCCGGGGCCTTGATGTCTTCCAGATTGATGCCGCCAAAGGTGGGCTCCAGCAGTTGCACCGCTTTGATGACGTCATCGGGATCGGTCGAACCGAGCTCGATATCGAACACGTCGATGTCGGCAAAGCGCTTGAAGAGCACCGCTTTTCCTTCCATGACGGGCTTTGCGGCAAGCGGGCCGATGTGACCGAGACCGAGCACCGCCGTGCCGTTGGTCACGACCGCGACGAGATTGCCCTTGATCGTGTAGTCAAAGACCCGGTCCGCATTCTTTTCGATTTCCCTGCAGGGTTCGGCCACCCCTGGAGTGTATGCCATGGAGAGATCTCGTTGGGTGATGCAGGGTTTTGTGGACTTCACCTCGATCTTCCCCGGACGCTCCTGGGTGTGGTACTGCAAGGCATCTTCCTTACGAATCATGTTACGTTCCTCCCGGAATTGCTCGTCATGTGCGGCAGATGGTCATCTGCCCGGTCAGGCTTGACCTGGCCGGCACATGCCAGCTTAAGTTCATGCGCGGTTTCCGTGGGCACAAGAAGACGTGCCCACCCTCCATGGTTTGATCTGGACGGCACACGTCAGCGGAAGCCCACCCTTGGCTTCAAATACAGTAGCACGGTAGGGTGGGCAAGGCTTCATCTTGCCCACCAATATCGCCTGGTGATTTTCTGGCGGGTGGGTGTCGTGCCGGGGAGCAATGAAAAAACCCGGAGAACTCAGCCCGCCGGGTTTTTGTGGAGTTCAACAAGGATGATTTACCCGTCCCTGGATTATCCCTTTTCCTAAGCATGCCCTAACAGGCGCATCCGCTCATCGGCGGCGGCGATCCGCTCCGAATCCAGGGCGGAACGCATCCGGCGCAAGCTCTCCAGTTCTTCCATGACCCTTTGTTTGGCCTGCAAATCAACGGGTTCTGCTTCCTCGAGGCGCTTCAGCTCGGCCCTGAGCGCTTTGGCTTCGAGACCGAGTTCCCTGATGCGCTTGAGGACCTCTTCTTCCCGGTGCGTGAGAACGGTGCTCTTTTCGTGGCACCCATAGATTTGACCGCTCTCTTCCCTGGTCAGATCGCCGGTCTCACAGCAACCGCAGTCGGTGGATCCAAAAATTGGGAGATGATGTTCGGGTCCCACTTGAATTACCTCCCTTCCGATTACGTTAAGGGGTAAATCCTAGCGTCTTGAGGCTATGAAAGTCAATCGGCTGGACGTTTTCTTTTTTTCGGGGCCGAGCCCGGCCCCTGTCATCTCCCCCCACTGGTGAGACAAATTGAACTTAATCATCAGGAAGGCAGCAGGCAAATCTCACGGTACGAGCAGGCAGCTTGATCGCCAAAGCCCTGAGGCTTTCCCGAACCAGGCAAAGTCCCCTTCCTCGGCCTGCCTCTTGCGGTTCTTAGAGACTGTCTGAAAATTCCCCCTAAAGCTGGTTCCCAAGCTCTGGCTTGGGAACCCACCTCCTTGGAAGCTCCAGCTTCGTCGGACTTGTGGATACCATCTGATACTCAAGACGCACAGGAAGCTGGAGCTTCCGTGCCTGCGTTCCCAAGCTGGAGCTTGGGAACGAGCGAACGAGCGAAGCAGAGCTTGGGAACGAGCGAAACGAGTGAAGCTGGAGCTTGGGAACGAGCGAACGAGCGAACGAGCGGGAACGAGCGAACGAGCTCCCCCTTTTTAAAGGTGGGTCGGAGGGATTCTTCCTTCGAGTTTTGCGCAAAAATTGAATTTTCAGACAGCCTCTTACACCCTGCCCTGCAATTTTCGCAGCGTCCTCAATCCCTGACCCACGGACGTTGCTCGCAGCGCTTCAGGCCTCGGGATCACTTGCTTCCACCGCCAGGCGAATGTGCTCATCCTCGTCCGGCCATGGCCAGTTGACCACCGCTTCGGGTGCTACCTCGGCCCCGTTAATACGGGCTTCCTTGCAGCCCGACCAGAAGCTCTGCGGCTGGGCGGCAAGAAAATCCCGCAACACCTTCTTTTCAATCCAAATCCCTTTCCTCAGAAAAATCGGCGCCAGCTCCTTGAGCAGGATATTAAAAACCTTGACCCTGACCATGCCATCCTTGACGACTGCCGTGTCATGCGTCTCGACAGCGGTGATCTGGGAGCGCATTGCCGCATAGTAGCCGCCTCTTCGCAGCGTCGCCCCAACGAGGCCGGGCATGGCTGCGGAAAGCGCCAGGATGGAGCCCTCCCGGACCACTGAAGCGGCAAGATCATCAACCGCCTTGCCGTCCAGAAAAACGGTCTGGATTTTCTCGATGAGGCCCGCATCCAGCCCAAATTCCCGGGTGAGGGTGGTTTCGACATTCTGCCCGACGCGGATCTGGGACCCAAACCCACTTTGAAGCAGGTAGAAGAAGCTGGCGAGACCATCGCTCTCCACGCTCAGAAGGAGACCTGGTTTGTCGGTGTTTGGCATCGTATCTTTCCTTTTCTCGATAACTGGGTGACTGGATCATGAGGCTATATGATCGCTTCGGTCGAACCATCCGTCAAGTCCGGGATGGGAGGAAATGTCACTCACGAGCGATAGGATGGGAGAAGCTGCTGAGCGAATATCGAATATCGAACAAGGAACCGAAGAATATCGAAGGAAAATAAGGACTTTGGTCTTGACAAGAGGTTGCTTTGTTTTGTCATTCGAGATTTGAGAATGGCAGAATCCTTCAAAGCCCGGCAAGACAGCAGAAAACTTCATAATTCGAAATTCCTTCTTCGATATTCGATATTCATCTTTTCCATTAAGCAGTGAGACCAATCAGAGGTTGTCTGAAAATTCAAATTTTGCGCAAAACTCGAAGGAGAATTCCCCCGACCCAACCTTGAAAAAGGGGGACTCGCTCTTTCCCAAGCTCTCGCTCGTTCCCATGCTCTCGCTCTTTCGCTCGTTCCCAAGCTCCAGCTTGGGAACGCAGGCACGGAAGCTCCAGCTTCCCGTGCCTCTTATATCACGTGGCATCCACTAGTCCGACGAAGCTGGAGCTTCCAAACAGGTGGGTTCCCAAGCCGGAGCTTGGGAACCAGCTTTAAGGGGAATTTTCAGACAGCCTCTCAGCTTGATGCAGATGGGGGATGGGGAGACACGGAGAGAGGGGAGGGATGGTTGAAATGCCTGTGGCAAGAGTTTATATTCACCGGCAGATGAAGAATGGTGCGTAAGATGTGGCATTAACCATGCGGAAAAGGTTTCAGGATATTTAGATGCCGGATGATGTCCCGACCCTACCCGATCAGGAAGAGCTGGAAAAGGAACTGAGTGAATACCTCTCCAAGAAGTACGGATATCGGATCAAGGTGGTTGCTCCCATGATGATGCCGCAGGCGAAAGACACTCCCCACGAGCAAAAGAAAGCCAGTGGCGTCGAGAAGATCAAGTTTGACCTCAAACCCCAGGAACTGGAAAGCTACCTCGATCAATACGTGATCAAGCAGTCGGAAGCGAAAGCGGTGCTGGCGACCAAGATCTGCACGCACTACAATCGCATCAAATATCAGCGCCGGAAGCCGCGGGCCAGGGGCGGGGAAATTGTCGGGCGGATCAAGAACAATGTCCTGCTGATCGGACCAACGGGGGTGGGGAAGACCTATCTCGTCAAATTGATTGCCAAGAGGCTTGGAGTGCCGTTCGTAAAAGGCGATGCCACCAAGTTCAGTGAAACGGGTTACGTGGGCGGCGATGTGGAGGACCTTGTCAGGCAGTTGCTGGTCGAGGCCGACGATGACCTGGAGCTGGCTGAGCAGGGTATCATCTACCTCGATGAAGTCGATAAGATCGCTTCCTCCCGGCACCTCATCGGTCCGGATGTGTCACGAACCGGGGTGCAGCGGGCGCTTCTTAAACCGATGGAAGAGACCGAGGTCGATCTCAGGGTGCCCCATGATCCCATTTCCCAGATCCAGGCCATCGAACAATATCGCAAGACCGGGAAACGGGAAAAACGCACCATCAACACCAGGAATATCCTGTTCATCATGAGCGGGGCCTTCAACGATCTTGCGCCAATCGTCAAGAAACGGATGCAGCAGCAGGGGGTTGGCTTTGGCGCGCAGATTCAGAGCAAAGAAGACGACCACAAATTCGCCCGGCATGTCAAAGCGGAGGACATGATCGAGTATGGTTTCGAGAGCGAGTTTGTCGGCCGCCTGCCGGTTGTGGCCGTCCTCGAGCCCCTCGAGGTCGAGGACCTTCATGAAATCCTGAAAAACCCGAACAATCCCATCATTGTCGGCAAAAAAGAGGATTTTCGCAGCTACGGGATCGACATCAAGTTCCAGGACGATGCCCTGCGTCTTCTTGCCGAGATGGCCTACGAGGAAAAAACGGGAGCACGGGGGCTGGTGAGTGTCCTGGAACGAGTGCTCCTGCCCTACGAAAAGAACCTCCCCAGCTCCACCGTCCGCTGTCTGGTGGTGACCAGCGAGGTGGTGCTCGATCCTCTTGGCGAATTGGACCGGATTCTTGGCAATCCTCATGATCCTGAGCGTCTGCAGGCCTATCTCCAGTTCATCGAGAAGGAAAAAGCGGTTGCGCGAGAGCAGGTGATGACCGAGGGAGATCGCTACCTTCTCCAGTTTCCCCAGATATTTTCCCCGGAAAGGATTGAACTGGCCGTCGAGCAGCAATTGCGGATCGGCCTCACCGTCGATGCCGTCATGGATGAGATGGTTATGCTCTACAATCAAATCCGGGTGTTCGAATCGGATTTCTTCGAGAATTACCACTTCAGAATTCATTTCGATGAGGAAGCGATTAACCAAATCATCGAGGAGGCGCTGCAGCGGGATTCCTCGGCCACGGCCGTGTGCCTCGGCGTTTCCCGGGACTTCGATTACGGTTTCAAGCTCATTGCCGACCGCAGCGGCCAAACGGAGTTTACCCTGCCAAGAAGAGCCATCCTTCAGCCGAGCATCTACCTGGATGAGCTGATCCGCGAAAACTATCGCAACTATCCCCTCGATGCCATCGGGCAAAGAGAAAAGACATACCCTCGGGAATAACAATCATGATCGGCATTTCAAAGCTTTATTGCGGTACTGTCGAACCTTCCGATGCCTTGCGCTACGGGCGCGAAAGCGGGCATCTCCCGTCGCATCTCCTCCAATTTTCCCGGGACAAGAAACCGGTGGTCGTGTGGAACATGACCAGGCGGTGCAACCTCAAATGCGTTCACTGTTATGCCCATGCCAGGGACGAGGACTTTCCCGACGAACTGTCGACCGTCGAGGGAAAGCGCGTCCTTGACAATCTGGCGGAGTTCGGCTGCCCGGTGGTGCTGTTTTCCGGGGGCGAACCGCTGATGCGTCCCGACCTCATGGAACTTGCCTCTCATGCCGTTGAACAAGGGATGCGCGCCGTCATTTCCACCAACGGCACCCTGATCACTCCGGCCGCGGCGCAGCAGCTCAAACAGATCGGGCTGTCCTATGTGGGCATCAGCCTCGATGGCATGGAGGCGGTGAACGATCGGTTTCGGGGAGTGAGGGGGGCCTTCCGCAAGGCGCTCGACGGCATCGCCGCCTGCCAGGAAGCGGGAATCAAGGTGGGCCTGCGGTTTACCATGAATCGCCTCAACTTTCGGGAAATACCCGCAATTTTTGACCTCCTGGAGGCCCGCGACATTCCCCGGGTCTGCTTCTATCACCTGGTTTATGCGGGAAGAGGCAGCAGGCTCATGGACGAAGATCTCTCGCACGAAGAAACGCGGGCGGCCGTGGACCTCATTATCGACCGCACCGCCGACCTTCATCGGCGCGGCAAGCCGAAGGAGGTCTTGACCGTCGACAACCATGCCGACGGACCCTACCTCTACCTCCGGATGCTCAGGGAAGGGTCGCTCCGGGCTGCCGATGTCCTCGAACTCCTGCAAATGAACGAGGGCAACAACTCCGGGCGCGGCATCGGCTGCATCAGTTGGGACGGCAGCGTCCACGCCGATCAGTTCTGGCGCCACTACAGCTTCGGCAACGTCAGGGAGCGGCCGTTCGGCGAGATCTGGACGGACCTTTCCAATCCCCTGATGAAGGAGCTCAAGGATAAGAAACTGCATGTGAAAGGCCGCTGTAGCCGCTGCCATTGGTTGGACGTTTGCGGGGGAAATTTCCGGGTGCGGGCGGAAGCCGCCACCGGAGACCTGTGGAGCCCGGACCCGGCATGCTACCTTACGGATGAAGAAATAGCCTGATTATCATGATTGGCTTGAAATCTTCAGTTTCCACCGCAGAGACGCAGAGGGCGCAGAGAGGATCGGAAGCTTTTCTCTGCGTTCTCTGCGCCTCTGCGGTGTGGATTTGACTCCCCTAAAGCGAAAGAGAGGGTGTGCCCCGTGTATTTTCCCGAATATCGTCCAAGAAGGTTTCGCCGCACCGAGAACCTGCGCCGCATGGTTCGCGAAACGGTCCTTACCGTCGATCAACTGGTTTACCCGCTCTTCGTGCTTCCCGGAAAGGACATAAAAAACCCCGTACGATCCATGCCCGATGTCTACCAATTTTCGGTCGACCGGCTCATGGATGAGGTGGCGACGGTGGTGGGGTTAAACCTGCCCGCCGTGCTGCTGTTCGGCCTGCCTCAGGAAAAGGACGCAGAGGGAAGTGAGGCCTTCTCGGATCGCGGTGCGGTTCAGGAAGCCACCCGGCCATCAAGGAACAATACCCCGACCTCGTGGTCATAACCGATGTCTGCCTCTGCGAATACACCAGCCACGGTCACTGTGGCCTGCTGACGGGCAGCAGGTCGACAACGACGCCACCCTCGAGGTCCTGGCCAAGGTCGCGCTCTCGCACGCACGCGCCGGCGCCGACATTGTCGCTCCCTCGGACATGATGGACGGTCGCGTAGGGCGATCCGGCAGGCCCTCGACGAGAACGGCTACGACCAGGTTGGCATCCTTGCCTACGCCGCCAAATACTGCTCCGCCTTCTACGGGCCATTCCGCGAAGCCGCCGATTCCGCTCCCCAGTTCGGCGACCGGCGCGCCTATCAAATGGATATGGCCAATGCCGATGAGGCCCTGCGGGAGATTGCCATGGACCTCGAGGAAGGCGCGGACATGGTCATGGTCAAGCCGGCCCTGCCCTATCTCGACATCATTCGCCGCGCCAAGGAGCGGTTCGATTGGCCGGTGGCGGCCTACAACGTCAGCGGTGAATACTCCATGATCAAAGCTGCGGCGGCGCAAGGCTGGCTGGACGAGAAGCGGGTCATGATGGAAGTCCTCATCTCCATTCGGCGCGCGGGAGCGGACCTCATTCTGACCTATTTTGCCAAGGACGCGGCAAGAGTGCTCCGCGGCGACTGAGCGAGGAAGGGCATGGAAAGAGAGCATAAAAGCGGAACTGGTGCGAATTTGCGCCTGGTGGCATGGGAAGTGACGCGCACCTGCAACCTGGCCTGCATCCATTGCCGCGCCGCGGCGCTGGACCGCCCTTATGAGAATGAGCTGACGACGGCGGAATGCTTCAAGCTCCTGGACGACATCCAAACCTTTGCCAGCCCGATCGTCATCCTGACCGGCGGCGAGCCCCTCCTGCGCCCGGATATCTTCGACATTGCCGCCTACGGGACCGCGAAGGGCTTCCGCATGACCATGGCCGTGAACGGGACCCTGCTCACCGGTGAGAACGTCCGAAAGATGCAGGAAGCGGGAATTCAGCGGATCAGCATCAGCCTGGATGGCGCCACCGCCGCCTCGCACGATGCCTTCCGCCGGGTGCCGGGGGCCTTCGAGGGAGCGCTTCGCGGCGTGCAGTGCGCCAGGGAGGCGGGCCTGGATTTCCAGATCAACACCACCATCACCCGGCAAAACCTCCATGAGCTCTCCGCCGTTCAGGAACTGGCGGTTTCGCTCGGCGCCGTGGCCCACCACATTTTCCTGCTCGTTCCCATGGGCCGCGGCAAAGACCTGGCGGAACAGGGCATCGATGCCGAACAGTATGAACAAACGCTGCACTGGTTCTACGAACAGAGAGACCGGGCGCCGCTGCAGTTGAAGGCCACCTGCGCCCCCCACTACTACCGCATCCTGCGGCAGCGCGCCAAATCAGAGGGGCGCGAGGTCAGCTTCAAGACCTTCGGCCTCGATGCCATGACCCGCGGCTGCCTGGGAGGAGTCGGCTTTGCCTTCATCTCCCACGTCGGACAGGTGCAGCCCTGCGGCTACCTGGAGCTGAACTGCGGCAATATCCGCGAACAATCCTTCCGCGAAATCTGGGACAATTCGCGCCATCTTCAAGGACCTGAGGGATTTTGGCAACTATCGAGGGCAAGTGCGGCGGGTGCGAGTATGTGAAGGTGTGCGGCGGCTGCCGCGCCAGGGCTTATGAAAGCACGGGCGACTACCTTGCGGAAGAGCCGCTTTGTTTGTATCGGGGGAGAAGTGCTGGGTGCTGAGTGATGAGTGAGAGTGCTGAGTGAGAGTGCTGGGTGCCGAGTGATGAGTGATGAGTGATGGGTGGTGGTAGTGACTCGCGGCTTGAGTGCGGGCGAGCGTTTGTGCCATCCAAATCCAAGAACCAAAAGCCAAAAGCTAAAAGCCAACAACATGACCGATTCATGGTTTCAGGCGATGTGGCAAAGTACGGCCGTTCTTATCATTGCCATGGGGATTGGCCTGGGCGTCAACTTTCTGCGCGATCAAGGGTTGCCGCTTGTTCCGGGTGCCTCTCCCGGGGTTGAGGTCAAATCGGCCTCGAACGGAGATAATCTGGCCATTACCATTGAAGATGCTGAAGCTTTGTTCTTTGAGCAGCGAGCCTTGTTTCTCGATGCCCGATCCAAGGAACACTACCGCAAAGGGCGTATTGCAGGCGCCAGGAGCCTGCCGTGGGAAGATTTTGATCGACGCTTTCCGCACGTCATGGCGGGTATTCCTCGTGACACGATTATTATTACCTACTGTGATGGTGAAAGTTGCAGCCTGAGCAGGGAACTCGCGTCGGCACTCCTGGCGAAAGGCTACGATCAAGTGCGCATCCTTGCCGACGGCTGGAAACTGTGGCAGCAGTTTAACCTTCCCATTGAACAATAGTCCTCCGGACCTTTCCTCAGGCATCCCTACCTCCCTCGCAACCGAATCGTCCGGCCGCTATGCCGGCTCCGGGACTGTCAAAGGCCGGGGCCGGTCCTCTGCCGTCGTCGGGACGGCTACGGAATGGTATTCCATTTCAGTGATGTCCGGTTAAGAAATTGCATATGATAAGGTGTAAAAAATGTCAAAAAACAACAGGTTGAGTCACTTTTTTACTTGACATTTCAATTAAGGTGTGGGTCGCGGCCATTTTCGGAAAATCCTATATTTCTAAGGAGTTACGAAAATGCCGAAGACATTCCACCCTTACGACCGTAAGTACGCTACGCCGAGTTTTGATGAGCTCTTCAAACCAACTGAAATCACCCTTGCTACTGCTAATCCCCTGGTGGCAAGAGGGAACCGACCCTTGCAGATGAACTTCGAACAACAACTCAAAGCATTGGTTTACTTTCATCTCGAGGAACACACCTCTGGGCGGCATCTAATCCAGGCTCTTGAAGAGGATGACTTCGCCCGCAATCACATTGCGCCTCCCGATGGCATCCAGAAGAGCAGTTTTTTCGAGGCCATTAACAATCGCGGTCTTGAACAGCTTGGTCACGTGTACCAGCAACTTCAGAACCAAGCCTCTAATGTTTTACCCGCCCAGCACACCGAACTTGGTGAACTGGTGGGCATTGACGGCTCGCTCATCCAGGCTGTCCTCTCTATGTACTGGGCTGACTACCGGGACGGTTCAAAGAAAGCTAAAGTCCATGTTGGCTTTGACATCAATCGTGGTATTCCCTCCAAAATCTTTCTCACCGACGGTAAGGAGGGTGAGCGCCCCTTTGTTGCCATGATCCTCTCACCTGGCCAGACTGGTGTCATGGACCGGGGCTATCAGTGCCACAAAAGCTTTGATCAATGGCAAACCGACGGCAAGCACTTTGTCTGCCGTATCAAGGCAAATACCAAGAAAACTTGCATTCAAATGAACTCGGTCCCAACCAACAGCATCGTCTTCTACGATGCTATCGTTCTGCTCGGGACTCCAGGTATTAACCAGACACAAAAGCAAGTTCGCCTTGTTGGATACCGTGTCGATAACGTAGACTACTGGGTGGCTACCGATCGCCATGATCTCTTTGCCGAGCAGATCGCTTTTATCTATAAACTGCGTTGGCAAATCGAGAAGTTTTTTGCCTGGTGGAAACGTCATCTGAAGGTCTATCACCTTATCGCAAGGACAGAGTACGGGTTGATGGTGCAAATTCTCTCCGGACTTATTACCTATCTGCTGCTAGCCATCTATTGTCATAATCACTACCAGGAAAAGGTCAGCATCAAGCGAGTAAGAGAGCTCCGCATAAGAATCCAGAACGAGCTTCGCGATTCCCAACAAAAACCTCCGATTCCTTCGGATTTCAAAGAGCAGCGAGGAGACAGCTTAATTGCAAAAACCTAACCGGACACCACTGATTCCATTTAGACTTTCGGGATAATAGTTGCAAAATCTGTAGGGCAGGCTTTCCAGCCTGCCAGAACGGCCAGGCAGGCTGGAAAGCCCGCCCTGCATGAGCAGTTCGGTGAAATGCATTAGCTGAAAATCTATCGCGGGAACCGCTCTCCTCTTATCCTCCCCGGCCTTCCAGGCGGGGGAGGATAAGAGGGGCAGCATTATTGCGGGGTCTTATCCGGAGCTTCACCCGGTGGCGCGGCCGAAGGCACTTTCTGGCCGGCGGGAGGAGAAGGGGTCGCATCCGCACTGTTGACGATATGGACCTGGACCACCTGTGGTTCATCAGTCGGGACGTCGGTTTGAATCGTCAACGTTGTCTGTTGTCTGCCCCCTGTCTCGGGCGGAACATTTTCCATCTTGGGGGAAATTTCGAGACTGAAGCCCGGTTCCTTGGGAAGAGGTTCCTGTTTGACATCGATCAGTTTTTCATCGTAGGTGAGCTTCTTGATTTGAAAGGGTTTGTTGCGGTTGCTGACAACGAGCACCTTTCCGGTGCGCACCGGTTGTTGAGTGGCCATTTTCCCAACCAACACCATCAACGGTTTGACCGCCACGTCCCCTTCGATGAACCCGTTTATGCGAATCATAATCTCCGCTTTTTCCGGGACGTCCGTAAAGCATTTTATGTACCCGCTGTAGTTCCCTTGTTTCAAGAGATTGGCGACTTTCAAACGATAATGCTTTCCCGCCTCCACCGTCTCCAGCTTATAGCGGACCTTCTCTCCGAGGTTGCTCTCGACGTTCTGAATCGTGAATCGTTGCGAAGTGCTGACGAGCTCGACGGTTTTCTCCTCCATCTGGTCCGCCAACCCTCGGAACGCAACATTGTTGGGCTGAACGTCGATCAGGGCTTTGACGTTTCCCTGTAGAACCAGCATGGTTCGTTCATTCTGAGGGTCGTTGCTAAACACGGTAGCGGTTTTTTTGACGTTTCCCTGATAGCCTTTGAGATTGACCTTCAGTGTCACTTTTCCCTCGCCTCCGGGAGGGATCGCCCGATCAAACTGGGCTACTGCGCAGCCTCAACCAGGGCGCACCTGAGTGATCTGCAGCTCTCCTTTGCCGGTGTTCTTGATCTTATAGTCATGAGTAACTTCAACCCCTTCGAGGGCTTCTCCAAAATCATAGGTCGCTTCGGGCACCTGGATGGCCGGTGCGTCCGGAGAAGCTGCCGGGGCTGCCGGCTTGGGCTGCGCAGGGTTGGCTGCCGGACCGGCAGCATGGGCCCAACTCAGGCATAAACTCCAAGCCAGAATCAACAGGCATGATTTGAAGACACGATTCATAATTCTTTTTCCTCCTTTGCCAACAGGCCAGGTCGTCCTTCAAGAAATTCAAAATGTCGAAACCTCAGGAACTGACTCAAAACGGCTAAATCGCCGTAAATCGTCATTCCGGCTAAAGCCCTGACCCCAGGTTTTCCCAGGGATTCTGGACCCCGGTTTCCACCGGGGTGACTGGGTGAGCCGGTTTTGACATCGTCTCCGATTTCCCCAAGTTTGCGCTCGCTCTGGATAGCTTCTCCGACCCGAAAGGTCAAGATCAAAAAAGGCGGCTCACAGCTCCGGCATCAGCTCCCCCGCAGACACCACGGCAACCTTCTCCCGATCGAATGTTTCCACCTCCCGGCCGAGTGCTCGCAGGGTCGATTCATGGCAGTGGCCGATAGCCAGGGCGAGACCCTGGATTTTTGCCCGGCGTATGACCTGCCTGATCTGCGCCCGAATGGCATCTTCCGCCGGATTGTTATCAAGGAAGACATCGCGGCGTCGGAATGGAATATGGACCTTTTGCGCCACCGAGGCCGCCACGCTGCGCGGGCTTGTGTAGCTGTCAACGAAATACAGATTTCGCTTTTTCGCCTCTTCGAGGACCGTTTTCATGACTGCGGCATTCTCGGTGAAGCGCGACCCCATGTGGTTATTTATCCCTGCGAAATAGGGGCTGGTGTCCAGAGCCCTGCCCAGCGATTCCTGAATTGCATCGCCGGACATGGAGAGCAGCAAGGCCCCTTTGCCCGGCTTTACCCTGGGATAGCCCTGCGGTTCCATGGGCAGATGGAGAATGACCTGCCGGTGGTGCGCGTGGGCCAGTTCCGCAATCTCCTGGCTGTACTGCTGGTGGGGGAGGACGGAAAAGGTAAGGGGAAGGGGAAGTTCCACAAATTTCCCGGCAATTTCCAGGTTCGGCCCAAAATCATCGATCACAATCGCCACCCTGGCCAGAGGCGGTATCGGGGCGGGAGGAGGGGGCTGTACCGAGGGCGGGGGAGTCGGCAGCTCATCGGTATTGGGTACCGGGGCCCGTGACGCATAATGGTTGTGAGCGCGGGTTTCATGCGCGTCGGATGCGGGGGGGTCTCGTGGTTTTGCGGGTCCCTGGACGGCGGAGAGGTGTTTGTCAGCTGCCGCCGTGTTCTCATGCTTGTCATCGCGGGCCGCTGTCCGCTGCCGTGCCGCTTCGCCGGTTTTGGGCGGGCCGCGATGATCAAAGGCCTTTTCCCGGGAAGTTCCCTGGCTCTTTGCCGCCGCTTCAGGTCGGGGCTGATGGGCCGGCTTGGAACTCTTCCCCCAGTAAATCAGCCCCGCCAGGGCCGTGGCGGCCACCAGCCAGACCAGCAGAACGGCCATGCGCGGAGACTTCGCAAATTTCAGAAAGGAGGGGCCAAAGCCTCGACCTCCGGCTTTCCCGGGACTTCTTCTCCGCTGCCGGCCGCTGCCTTGATTGCCCGGGGCTTTTCTCCCGGAGTTTTTGCCTTTCCCGGGGGTCGTCCGGGAAGCCATCTGAGCCATGGTTATTCAGGATTTCAGCTGGCGTTCATCTGTCCCAGGATCTGGTATCCCTTCAACAGGTCCAGGGCACGCCGCAGCTGGTTGTCCTGTTCCAGCATCTTCTGCGTCTCAAGTTGGGTCGCTCGCCGGCTTGGTGTCTCCCGGCTCCGGCTTCACCGTTTCCATGTGCCGCGGGAGGTCCTTCTCGCGAATGCGCCTGAGCTCTTCTGCTCCCTCGTCTTCGGTCTTCGGAGGCGCCTCTCGCTTGACCAGGATGTCGGGTTCGATCCCTTTGGCCTGGATGGAGCGTCCCGACGGGGTGTAGTAGAGCGAGGTGGTGAGCCGCAGGGCCGCACCGTCACTCAAGGGAATGACGGTTTGCACGGACCCCTTGCCGAAGGTGGGCTCGCCCATGATGATTGCGCGCTTATGGTCCTGGAGGGCCCCCGCCACGATTTCCGAGGCGCTCGCACTGCCCGAATTGACCAGCGCCACGATGGGGAAGTTGTGCGGTTTGCTGTTCTTGTGGGCTTCGAAACGCATCTTCTGGTTGTCCAGACGCCCGCCCGTGTAGACAATCAAGCCCTCGTTGATGAATTCATCAGCGACCTCGACCGCCTGGTCCAGCAGTCCCCCGGGATCGTTCCGAAGGTCCAGAACCAAACCCTTCAGGGGAGGACTACCGCTCTCGAGTTGGTCGAGGGCCTTGCGAAGGTCAGCAGCGGTGCCGCTTTGGAAACTGGAGACCCGAACATATCCGTACCCTGGTTCAAGCATGCGCCACTTGACGCTCTGGATCGAGATCATGTCCCTGGTTAACTCGAACTCCAACGGCTTGCGTTCGCCCTTCCTGATCACGGTAAGCTTCACTTTGGTGCCTTTGGGGCCGCGCATCTTCTGCACGGCCTCGGTCAGCGACATATCCTGCGTCGGCTGTTCGTCGATCCTGATGATCTGGTCGCCGGCCTGCATCCCTGCCTTGTCGGCCGGGGTCCCCTCGAGCGGGGAAACCACCGTCAGGATATTGTCCTTCATGGTGATTTCGATGCCCAACCCGCCGAATTTGCCCTTGGTTTCAACCTGCAGCTCTTTGTATTCCTCCGGTTTGAGAAAGGAGGAATGTGGGTCCAGTTCCCGAAGCATGCCGCTGACGGCGCCGTACATGAGCTTCTTCAGGTCCACTTTCTCGACATAGTTGTCCTGAACGATGTTCAAGACGTCACTGAACAGCCTCAAATACTGGTAAACGTCGGGATGCTCCTCGGCGGTCTTGGCCTTGAGGCTCGACCATCCCGTCAGCAGGATCACCAACGCCGCGAGCACGAAAATGGTTTTCTTGTGTTTCTTCACCATGAAATGTCCCTCATTCTATTTGGAATCGCCATCCTCAAAAAGATTATGCTTTATGGCACAAAAAACATCCAATTCCAAGATCTTCGATCTTCGGGAATGGGCCCTGCCGGAAAAATAGCGATCACCGCGCTCCGCATGCAGCTCCCGTAATGTTTACTTTTCCACCGCAGAGAGCGCAGAGTCCGCAGAGAGAATCATTGGCTTTCTCTGCGATCGCAGCGGACTCTGCAGTTGGTTGTCGGATTTGACGAAGCTAAGAAACTGTCCAAAAAAAATTTGCACTCAATTCAGCCCCTTTTCAAACCACGAAGGACACGAAGAACACGAAGAAAACCCTTCGTGTCCTTGGTGCTCTTCGTGGTAAAAGAAGACCCTTTATTTTTGGACGCCCGCCAAAGGACCTCATCCGGAATGATTATATGATGGCAAACTGCGCCGGTGCCGGGCCCTTATGAGCTCTCGCCCCCGCCCATCTTGAAGATGAGCTCGGGTTTCTTCAGAAACACCTTGGTGTCGGGAGGCACGGAATCGGTGAGCCACACATTTCCGCCGATGACCGAACGGGCCCCGATCACGGTTTCCCCGCCGAGGATCGTGGCCCCCGCATAAATGATGACATCCTCTTCGATGGTGGGATGGCGTTTCTTATTCCGGTAGAGCTCACCGGCATCGCGCGGCAGGGAAAGGGCGCCAAGGGTCACGCCCTGGTAGAGCCGCACATGCCTGCCGATCTCCGTGGTCTCGCCCACCACCACTCCCGTCCCATGGTCGATGAAAAAGCTTTCCCCGATATGAGCGCCCGGATGGATGTCGATGCCGGTCAGACTGTGGGCGTATTCGCTCATGATGCGGGGGATGAACGGCACCCCCTGTTCCCAGAGCTCATGAGCCACCCGGTAGACGCTGACGGCAAAGAGCCCCGGATAGCTGAAGATCACCTCGTCATAGCTTTTCGCTGCCGGATCTCCCTCGTACGCCGCGTGCACATCGGTCGCCAGGATTGCTCTCAGCCGGGACAGTTTGCTCATGAACTCCACGGCGATCTGCTGCCCGCGCTCCTCACACTTGACGCAGGGCAGATTGTGCCGGATGCAGTCATGGCGCAACGCCACCGACACCTGCTCGGCCAGGACCTCGAAGAGGGCCGTGGCCTCCTGGCCAAAATAGTAGCTCAAGTTGAATTCATCGATGCGGGTGCGGACAAAATATCCCGGGTAAAGAATGCGGCAGATCCTCTGGACGATGTCGATCACCGCATCCCGCGAAGGGATCGGCTCGGGGCCCACGTGATCGAAACAATTTTCCCGGTTGCAGGAAAGGACGAGCTCATCCACGATTGCAGGAATCGCTTCACGGTGATGCTTGCTCGTTTCAACTTCGATCTTGCACTGGTCCATTATCGATATTTCATGCATGGTCAATCCAGGTTGTAAGAAGTGGTCAGTGGTCAGTGATCAGTGGTCAGTTGTCAGTGGTTAGTGGTTAGTGGCCAGTGATCAGTTATCAGTTGTCAGTGGTTAGTGGTTAGTGGTCAGTGGCCAGGGATCAGTGGTCAGTTATCATAACGATTAAGGTAGAGAGCTTTCACCTTGCCAGGGCCGTCACCTTTCGGTAGGAGCGCCTCTTCGGCGCGACTTTATCAAGGTCGCCGCAAAGCGCCGCTCCTGCAGAAAGCAGGTTCTTAACCTTAACCACTTTCATTTTCGACAATTGCTTAGTACAGCGTCGCAAAAATAAGTGTCCGAATTTCCCTTCGTCCTACCGGCATGCCTTAAGCCGGTATCCAGCAAGCTTTTGTGGATTCCGGCCTATAACCTGCCGGAATGACGCCTTTGGGCAATGGTCACTCTATTCTGCTGTGCTGCACTCAGCACTACAACGGTATTTTGATAAAGGTCCAAGCCGTGTGGGGCAGGCTTTCCAGCCTGTCATGCCCAACCGGCCAAAAATCAGGCTGGAAAGCCTGCCCCACAAGTGAAGGCTTCCTGCGGAAGCCTCGTTGCAGTCCTACGCCTGGCTGCACTGCTGCACTGAGCTCCAATACGGGGACATGCCCCCGCAGGGTCTCGATGATCGGCGGCAGCTTTTCGATGACGAATTCGATCTCCTCATCGGTATTGTAGACGCTCAGGCTGAACCGTATCGAGCCGTGGGCCATGGTGAAGGGGACGCCCATGGCGCGCAGCACGTGCGACGGCTGCAGCGATCCGGAAGTGCAGGCGGAACCCGACGAAGCACAGATCCCGAACTCGTCCATCATGAGCAGGATCGCCTCCCCTTCGATAAATTCGAAGCTGATATTGCTCGTGTTGGGAAGGCGGTTGACGCGGTCGCCGTTCACCCGGCTGTTGGGCACGCGGTGCAGCAGCTCATTCTCGAGCTTGTCCCGCAACTGCTTGACGCGGGTGTTTTCTGCGTCCATGTTCTGAGCGGCCAGCTCACATGCCTTGCCCAGACCGATGATGCTCGGCGTATTCTCCGTCCCGCCGCGGCGTCCCTTTTCCTGGTGGCCGCCGATGAGAAAGGGGGAAAACCTGGTGCCCTTGCGCACGTAGAGCACGCCGATGCCCTTCGGGGCATGGAGCTTGTGACCCGAGATGGAAAGCATGTCGATGGCGGTTGTGCGCAGATTGATGGGGATCTTCCCGACCGCCTGCACGGCGTCGGTGTGAAACAGAATGTTGCGGGCGCGGGCGATCTCGGCCGCCTTTTCAACGGGAAAGATCACCCCGGTTTCGTTGTTGGCCCACATCAGGCTGACGATGGCCGTATCCGGGGTGAGGCTCCTCCGGTATTGCTCCATGTCGAGACGGCCGTCTCCGTCAACCGGCAGTTCCGTGACGCGATAGCCCTCATTTACCAGTTGCGCACACAGCACCTTTACGGCGGGGTGCTCAACACGGCTGGTAACAATATGCCGTTTGCCGGGCTGGGAAGCCAGCGCCGAGCGGATGGCGGCGTTGTCGCTTTCCGAGCCGCAACTGGTGAAAATGATCTCATCCGTGGAAGCGCCCAGCAGCGCCGCCACTTGCTCACGGGCTTCACGCACTTGCCGTCCCACCTGACCGCCGAAGCGGTGCATGCTCGACGGGTTGCCGTAGAGCTCATGAAAGTAGGGCAGCATCGCTTCCAGGACTTCCGGTGCAACCTGGGTCGTGGCGTTGTTGTCAAGATAGATGGTTTTCATTGGGATTCCTCCTCGACCACCAGGTCCGGCCACACCAGTTCACGGAGCTTGATCTCGACGAAGTTTTTGAGGGTCATGTTGGAAGCCTGGCAGGAGGCACAGGCGCCCCTGGTGGCGACGATCACGCGGTTGCCGACCACATCGAGGAGCTCGATGTCGCCGCCGTCGTGTTTCAGGGATGGCCGGATTTCCCGCTCGATGGTCTCCTCGATCATCCTGATCTTCTGGATGTTCGACAACCTGGGCTTGGGGGATGGCCTGGTTTCCATCTCGAGGCGGACCCGGTCCAGGATTTCCTGGATGGCCCCGTGGCAATTGCCGCACCCGCCTCCCGCCTTGGTGTAATTGGTGACCTCTTCGATCGTCTTCAGGTGGTTTTCGAGAATCGCCCGCTCGATTTCCCGATCCGTCACCCCGAAGCACTCACAGACGATCTGCCCCTCGACGGCCTGCTCGGGGATGCCCTTGTAATGGGCGATGGCCGCTTCCAGGGCCTCACGTCCCATCACCGAGCAGTGCATCTTTTCCTCGGGAAGCCCGCCGAGAAACTTGGCAATATCCTGGTTGGTGATCTTTTCGGCCTCATCGACGGTCATCCCCTTGACCATCTCGGTCAGGGCGGAGGCTGAAGCGATGGCGCTGGCGCAGCCGAAGGTCTTGAATTTCGCCTCCTTGATCCGCTTGTTCTCATCCAGTTTGAAGGTAAATTTGAGGGCATCCCCGCAGGCGATGGAACCCACCTCGGCGATCCCATCGGGATTTTCCACCTCCCCGACATTGCGCGGGTTCAAAAAGTGTTCTTTAACCTTATCCGTATATTCCCACATCGTCTGTACTCCTGACCTAAGTTGTTCAGATCGTTCAAGCCATATCGTTACCGGAGCGCTTCGTTCCCTTTCAGAGAAACTGGGCGGTCTCAGCAAAGCACGTTCAAAAAATTTATCTTACATCATATTCTTGCTCGCACAACAAAATGTTGCGCTCGACCCTACCACCCACCCTACCATCAACACACGCTCAAACTGATGCGACTCGTCTTCCGTACCAAAACAACAATGGCCGAGAAACCCTCCCGGCCAAGCATACACCCTTCATTGCCAATGCCGTCTTTGCTCTACGCAACAATATTAATTATGCTGCCTCCGCTCTGCAACATTGACACGGCGGCTCAAGCCCTTTCCTCGTCAGCCAGTTTCCATCCGGAAACGCGTGTGACTGTAGGGGAGGGGTTTATCCCCTCCCGAAAATCCCCTGCTTCTCGCCAACTTGTGGGCGGGAATAAATCCCGCCCCTACGAATTATGGGGTTTCCGGATGGACACCAGCTAATCGTCCTGACGGTGTTTTGCTTCTCCCCGCAGGATCGCCAGGAGGATACCGGGATCAATCGAAATCACCGGCGTCCCGTCCGCGGAGCTCGGCCATTTCCTCGGCCACATGCCGGTTCGAAGGATACTTCCCCACCCACCGTTTCGCCTTGCCGGCAGGCGCCACCAGGACCCATTCCCCGCGCTCATTCTTCTTCAGATCGACGATCATCCCGGGACGAAGGTCCAATTCTTTACGCGCATCCTCGGGTACGACCATGGTGTATTTGCAGTAAGTGTCGTCATGGCATTCCTCGCATTTGGAGGGTCAACAAGAGGGGAAGCCGGCTCAGGCAAACGGATCTTAGTGTTAGTCTGAGACAAAAACAAGCAACGGAAGCACAAATTACGAGATCGTAAACACGGAGACTGGCTTCTTGGACAATCTTCAAGATAAAAAAATGCGGCGAGGTGTGTTAGGGTATGTGCAATTTATTTCTAAGAGCGTGTCAAAAAACCTCGGTTGAGGCTGCCTGCAAAGATTTGCGCAGGTACCGAGGCTCGTCATTCCGGCGCGCTCCTGGCCGGAATCCAGCTCTTTGACACCCTGGACCCCGGCTGAAAGCATGCCGGGGTGACGCTTCCAGGGACTTTTTTGACACGCTCTAAGCTGCGAGAGAACACCAGCCTCTGACGTTCCGTTGATCCCAAACGGGAGGTTCGCAATCATGCCCGCTTGATTCGTGTTCATTTGTGGATGAAATAAAGCTTCGTGTGACTTCGTGGATCGCTTTAGGGGATGCCGTCATGCCGACTGTCAAAGGACCTGCTGAGAAAGCCGCTGGGAAAGCTACCCGCGCATACAAGGTCTTCGTTTCGAGCACCTACCGGGACAACATGGATAGGCGCAAAATTGTCCAGGATGCCATCACGACCGCCGGGATGGTCTGGCACGGAATGGAAATCTTTACGGCCAGTACCCACCCCACGGTTGAGGAATGTCTACGCTATGCCCGAGAGGCCGATGTCCTGGTGGGGATCATCGCCTGGCGCTATGGCTGGATACCGGAGAACAGCGAGAAGTCCATCACCGAGATGGAGTATGACGCCGCCACCGAAAGGCTCATGTTTGTCCTGGATCGCGACCTGCCGGTCATTGTGGAAAGGGAGTTTGATCCTGAACCTGAGAGGTCTGATAAGCAAAACAAGCTAAAAGCCTTTCTGAAAAGGATTTCCCAAGATCAGACGTGTGTTCCATTCGATGAGAAGACGCTGGGCATGAAGGTCCTTCACGCTTTGCTCGACTGGCGAGAACGCCGGGAGGGACCTCGAAAGCGGTTTTGTCTGAACCTCCGGTGGATGAACGTATCCTCATGGCCGGTCAGGATCTTGCGGAAGAAATCCGCAAATATCGCGAGAAGGCGGATGCCTTCCACGCCAATCTCCCGGTGGCCGGATTTGTCACGCAGCTCAAGGTCCCCATCGACATCGCAGACATCTACATTCCCTCTGCGCGCCATGGTGGATCTGCGGGGCGTGGGCGAGGACTGCTTCGCTGATGCGGCCCACGCTGAAAAAGTCCTGCGGGATTGCAGCGGGCGCTCGCTCGAGATTTCTCTGCCCGAAGCCTTTCGCGAATCGGAAGCGCGGGATAGAAAAGGGGTCGTCATCCTCGGGGACCCCGGCTCGGGCAAGACCACTCACCTCAAACGCCTGCTCCTCTGGTGTCTGCGCAAGGGACCCGAGACCATCGGTCTGCCCGCGAACATGCTGCCGATATTCCTGCCTCTGCGGGAATTGCGCGACCTTGACCATGGGCTGGAGGCGTTCATCCACGATCAGTTGCACAGCCCCCATCTCAACATGGCGAAAGGGTTTGGTGAACGCCTCCTGGACCGCGGGAACCTGCTGTTCCTGCTCGACGGCCTGGACGAAGTGGCCGATCTCTCGCAGCGGGAGGCGGTCGCGGCGTGGATCGGCGATGCCGTGCAAGTCCCACCCTTCCTGCCGGTTCGTCGTGACCAGCCGCTTTGCCGGCTACAGCCCCAGTGTGCGGTTGAGCGAGGACTTCCTCGAGATGCACATTCGGCCGCTGGATGCCGAGCCAGGTGGAACGTTTCGTCCACAACTGGTATCGCATCGTCGAAAAAGGGCTGGCCAAAGATCTTGAACAGGCGGAGGTCATTGCCCGGGAAAAGGCCGAAAGGCTGGTGAAGAGACTGCGGGAACCCGATTTTCGCGCACCCGAGGTGTTTGAATTGACGCGCAACCCGCTGCTTTTGACCAACATCTGCCTGGTGCACCGCCACCGGCGCGAGCTCCCCGAAGGACGCGCCCGACTCTACGAGGAATGCATTGACGTCATGCTCGAACACTGGCGGAAAGCCAAGGGCCTGCCCGTTGGGGTTGGCGCTCAGACGGGGCGGCGGGTGCTGCAGCCGGCGGCCCTCTGGCTGCACGGGGAAGAGGGGCGGACCCGGGCCAAGGCTGCCGAACTGGCGCCCGCCATTGATCCAGCTCTGAAAGCCGTCAACTGGAAGGGGGGCAGCGCTGAGGATTTCCTCCACACCATCCGGGACGAAAGCGGCCTCCTGACCGGCTGGGACCAGGAGCATTACGGATTCATGCACCTGGGGTTTCAGGAGTATTTGGCGGCGCGGGAGATCCGCCGCCGCGCTTTCGAAGGCGACCGGCAGGTATTGCGCGACCTGGCAAGCCACTTCGGGGAATCCTGGTGGCAGGAGGTTGCGCTGTTGCTGCTGGCGCTCGATGAGCCATCACTGTTCACGCCATACATGCGCGAGGTGGTCAGACTGCCGGCATTCGCCAAATTTCCCAACCTCGTGGAAATGTGCCTGGTCGATGCTGCCGAGACTTCAAGCGAGCCCTTTGTCGAATTGCTCGAAACTGCCCCCCGCAGCAACATGGGCTTTTGGCGGCGGCTGTTTTCAGGTGAGCGGTTCGAGTCCGCATCCAGCCCTGCCGCCGACAGCGAGAAGGGCCTTTGGCAAAGGCAGCTTGCGGCGCTGCAGGTCCTTGATCGGCTGGACACCGAGGCCGCTGAAAAACTTCGGCCACTGCTTGCGCAGCACCCTTCGCCCGACATTCGCAACTGGCTTGCCGAGCGCGGCAGACAGGCACAGAAGGATGTGGTCTTCGCTGAGCGGGGTGGGTACGAGCTGGTGCGAATTCCTGGGGGCGTCTTTGGGATGGGCTCAGCGGAATCGGAAGAAGAGCATTTGGATTGGGAAGAGCCGCTCCACGAGGTGCGCGTTCCGGATTTCTATATGGGCCGCTACCCGGTGACCAACGAACAGTACGCGCAATTCTTAAAGGAAAACCAGGAGGTCAGGGAACCGGAATCCTGGGCTGAACGGCGATTCAACCAGCCCCGGCAGCCGGTGGTGGGGGTGAGCTGGGAGGAGGCTCGACGCTATGCGGAGTGGGCCGGTTTGCGGTTGCCGAGCGAGGCCGAGTGGGAGTATGCTTGCCGCGCGGGGACGACTACCAGGTTTTATTCAGGTGACACGGAGGAGGATTTGGCTCGGGTTGGCTGGTATCAGGCGAATTCCGGCGAGCAGACTCATCCGGTCGGTGAAAAGGAGCCGAACAGTTTTGGCCTGTACGACATGCACGGCAATGTTTGGGAATGGACTGAGGATGATTGGCATGACAGTTACAACGGTGCGCCCAACGATGGCCGTTCATGGATCGATGACCCGCGGGGCTCCTACCGGGTGGTCCGCGGCGGCGGCTGGCACGACGGTGCGCAGAACTGCCGGTCGGCGATTCGCGGCGGCGCCCCGCCCGGCGGCCGCAACGTCGACCTGGGCTTTCGCCTCTCCAGGGATGTTGCTCTTGGCCCTTGAGCCCTTGTACCCTTGGCAGTTTTGGCTTTTGGCGCTGGCGTTCCCGCCAGTCCCGGATGCTCGCAGCGAGCGTCGCTGGGTCGTGATCAGGCCGCCGTCGCGTCAGCAGGCGGCCTGATCACGACTCCAGCGACGCGAGGTGTGTGCGATGCATGACCATGGCAGGCGCTTCCAACTTGTTGTGGGCGCATTGTCCCGCAGCAGCCAATTGGTGGCGCAGGCTTTCCAGCCTGCGGTCACAACACCACCCCACACGCATCAAGGTACCTTTCCTGCCCTGAAGGGGCTGCATAAATTAGCCCAGGGTCAGCGATAGCGCCACCCTGGGAAGCCAGGCACAATACGGACATTTACCCTGAAGGGGTTACATAAAACATCCCGCCACAACGATGTATCTGACCCTTTCAGGGTAAGGGAAAAGGGGGATTGGCGTTTACCATCCCCGGATAAGGGTGTGTTTCAAAAGGTCCTCCGGCCGTCACCCCTGCGGGTTGACCGCCCAAAGCTTGCCGGGACCAGTTTTGGCGGGAGCCCAGAGGAGAAAACGCGCCTGGATTCCCGCCTGGAGCATGCGGGAATGACGATCCCGGACTTTTTGCCAACATGAAACAGTTGGCAGGGATAACCGTGAAAGCGCATTTTTTTGCCATTTCGGAACCCCTATGAGAAGACTTGCGGGTTCACCTGCTTGAGTGTCCAGGGTTGCCCATCATGAGAGCAGGCCAACGAATGGGTTATCGATAGGAGGGCGGTGATTTGAAGCTGAAACTCTTCACCTTTCGTTTCTCCGAAAATGCCGGTGGTTTCAGTGACGAGCCGCTTCAGGAGTTTCTTGCTGACAAGGAAGTCGATCGAGTTCTCGCAGCACTTCTTTGTTCACGACCGCACTCCCTACCTCACGGTGGTTCTTGCCTACCGCTCGCAGACGGACGATGAAAGCGCCGGCCGAGCCGCGGCCCTGATCCCCGCCTCGAACTGGACGACGTAGAAAGGCAGGCTTTCGACGCCCTCAAAGAGTGGCGTGCCGCGAGGGCCAAAATGGAGGGGATTCCCCCTTACCTGATTGCCACCAACAAGCACCTTGCCAAAATGATTCGACTGAAGGCCGCGACTCGATCGGCGCTCAGCGGCATAGAAGGCATCGGGGAAGGAAAAGCCGCCAAATACGGCGAACCTCGTAGGTTGGGTTTCGTTCCCTGCCATGATTGCGGTTTACAACGCTGTGATTGATCGAAGAACGAAACCCAACCTACGCCCACGCCTCTTCGAACATCGCCGCCCGGCCTCCCCTCGATCCGAGTCGTTATTCCAGAAATGTTTTGACGGTCCTCGCTCTCATAGTATAGGACTTTCTTTGCCACGAAGGACACGAAGAGACACGAAGAAAGATGAATGCGTACGAGTTGGTTATGCCGTTCTCTTCCTGGTGTGTCTTCGTGTTCATTAGTGGATGAAAAAGGTGTTCGTGTGACTTGGTGGATTACTTCAGAGGATCCTATGCCAATTACCAAGGAATCAGCAGAGAAAGCCCCGTTGAGTTTTCCTCGCCGGTATAAAGTCTTCGTATCGAGCACCTACCTGGACAATGTCGAAAGGCGCAAAGTGGTCGAGGAGGCCATCACGATGGCCGACATGGTTTGGCATGGCATGGAAATCTTTACCGCCACCACCCGCCCGACGGTCGACGAATGCCTGCGCTACGCCCGCGAGGCGGACGTGCTGGTCGGGATCATCGCCTGGTGCTACGGCTGGATACCGGAGGACAGCGACACGTCCATCACCGAGATGGAGTACGATGCCGCCAGAGAACGATTGATGTTTGTGCCGCAATCCACGGTGTTCGATTCTGAAAAAGACTGTGACCCAGGACCCGAAAAGTGGATCAAACAGGACAAGCTTGCTGCCTTCAAAGCTCGCCTGTCTCTGGATCAAATGCCGGCCCGGTTCACCGAGACGAACCTTGGGGCCAAGGTGCTCAAGGCATTGCAGGATTGGCGCGCTGACCGCGAGGGAGATGGTGAGCCGCTTGAAGAAGAGATCCGCCGTTATTGTTTGAAGGCGGGTGCCGTCCATGCCAAATTGCCGGTGACCGGTTTCGTCACTGAGCTTAGAGTGTCCATCGACATTGAAGACATCTACATTCCTCTGCGTGCCATGGTGGACCTCAGACCGGTGGCGGATAAATGTTTCGCCGATGCGGACCATGCTGAAAAAGCCCTGCGGGAGTGTGATGCGGCCATCGAGATTTCTCTGCCGGAAGCCTTTCGCCAGTTAGAAATGCGCTGCAGAAGGGGAGTGGTCATCCTCGGTGACCCAGGGTCCGGAAAGACCACGCACCTGAAACGCTTGTTGCTCTGGTGCCTGCCAGGAGGGCGTAAGAACACGTCCCTGCCTGCGGACATATTGCCGGTATTCTTGCCCCTTCGGGACCTGCGCGACCTTGACCACGGGCTGGAGGCTTTCATCCAGAGCCAGTTGGACAGTCCCCATCTCCAAACCCGGCGCGGGTTTGGAGATCGTCTGCTCAACCGTGGGAATCTGCTGTTTTTACTGGATGGTCTGGATGAAGTGGCGGACCTTCCTCTGCGGGAACGGGTGGCGAGATGGATCGGTGATGCCCTGAAGTCTCACCCCACCTGCCTGTTTGTTGTAACCAGCCGCTTTGCAGGCTATAGCCCCAGCGTGCGGTTGAGCGAAGATTTTCTCGAGATGCACATTCGCCCTTTGAGCGGCGACCAGATGGAGCGATTTGTTACCAACTGGTATCGAATCGTCGAAAAAGAGCTGGGAAAAGATCCTGAGCAGGCTGAAGGGATCGCCAGGGAAAAGGCTGACAACCTCATAGAGAAATTGCGGGAACCGGAATTTCGCGCCCGTCGGGTGTTCGAGTTGACGCGCAATCCCTTGCTGCTGACCAATATCTGTCTGGTGCACCGCCACCAGGGAGGTTTGCCTCACAAGCGCGCACAGCTGTATGAGGAATGCATCGAGGTGTTGCTGGAGCGGTGGCGGAAAACAAGCGCTTACCGGTCAGCGTCAGCGCCGAAGCCGGGCGGCGCGTGCTGCAGCCGACGGCCCTGTGGCTCCACAGCGAGGAGGGGCGAACCCGAGCGAAGGCGGCTGAACTGGCGCCCCATATCGAGCCGGCTTTGAAAGAGACGAAATGGTCCTGGGGCAGCACAGAGAAGTCCCTGAGCGGCATCCGTAAGTTGGTCTCCTGGCTGTCTCGGAGGAAGCGGAGCGGACTCAGTGCGACGCATTTCTGCGCACCATTCGGGATGAAAGTGGTCTGCTGACCGGCTGGGACCACGAGCAATACGGCTTCATGCACCTGGGATTTCAGGAGTATCTGGCGGCCAGGGAGATCCATCGCCGTGCCTTCGAAGGTGACCAACACGCGTTGTGCGACTTAGCCAGCCACTTTGGGGATTCCTGGTGGCAGGAAGTGGGGCTGCTCTTGCTGGCGATCGAGAAAGATTCTCCTGTTCACGCCATACATGCGCGAAGTGCTCCGTCAGCCGGCGTTTGCCGAGTTCTCACACCTGGTCGAGATGTGTCTTGACGATGCCGCAGGGAAGAGTCCCGAGCCCTTTGTCGAACTGCTGAAAGCGGTCGACGGGAACGACCCGGACCTATGGCGGCGGCAACTCCTGGCGCTACAGGTGTTGGAACGCCTGGATGTCGGGGCGGTTGAAGGCTACGCCCAGGCCTTGTGCAGCACCCATCGGCGGACATCCGCAACTGGCTTGCCGAGCGCAGCAGGCAGGCGCAGCAGGATGTGGTCTTCGCTGAGGGGGGCGGCTACGAATTGGTGAGGATTCCCGGGGGCGTCTTCATGATGGGGTCGCTCGAAACGGAAGAGGGCCGTTGGGATGACGAAGGGCCGCGTCACGAGGTGCGAGTGCCGAATTTCTACATGGGCCGCTACCCGGTGACCAACGAACAGTACGCGCAGTTTTTGAAGGAAAACCAGAGGATAGTCGAACCGGGGTACTGGGCTGACCGGCGTTTCAACCAGCCCCGGCAGCCGGTGGTGGGTGTGAGTTGGGAGGATGCTCAAGGCTATGCGGAGTGGGCCGGTTTGCGGTTGCCGAGCGAGGCCGAGTGGGAGTTTGCCTGCCGGGCCGGGACGACCACTCGATATTATACTGGTGACACGGAGGACGATCTGAAAAGGGCGGCCTGGTATGAGGCGAATTCCGGCGACCAGACCCATGCCGTCGGGGAGAAGGAGCCCAACCGTTTTGGGCTGTACGACATGCACGGCAATGTTTGGGAATGGACCGAGGATGATTCGCACAGCAGCTACAACGGTGCGCCCGACGATGGGCGCCCCTGGGTTGATGACCCGCGGGGCTCCCATCGGGTGGTCCGCGGCGGCAGCTGGTTCAACGTTGCGCAGTCCTGCCGGTCGGCGATTCGCTACGGCAACTTGCCCGACGTCCGCGACAACAACTTGGGCTTTCGCCTCTCCAGGGATGTTGCCCTTGGCCCTTGAGCCCTTGTACCCTTGGCAGTTCCGGCTCTTGGCGCAGGCGCTTCCGCCAGTCCCGGATGCTTGTATCGAGCGTCGCTGGGTCGTGATCAGGCCGCCGTCGCGTTAGCAGGCGGCCTGATCACGACTCCAGCGACGCGAGGAGTGTGCGACGCACGGTCATAGAGGGCGTTTCCCGGTTCCTGTCGGAGCCCGTTGTCCGCCGCAGCCAGGATGTGGGGCAGGCTTTCCAGCCTGCCTTCAAACACCACCCCAAATGTATCAACCTGATTTCTTTGCCCTGAAGGGGCTCGATAAGTCAGCCCAGGGTCAGCGATAGCGCCACCCTGGGAAGCCAGGTACAACAAAGACATTTACCCTGAAGGGGTTGCATAAACCAAACCGGTGCCGCGATTTATCCAACCCTTTCAGGGTAAAGGCAAAAGGGATTGGGCTTTTCTCCTCCCAGGGTGGCGCGTTTGCTGACCCTGGGCTATTCTATGCAGCCCTTTCAGGGCATTCATGTTCCGATTGGCAGCCAGTCACTCTCTTCCCACACCGCCTTGTATACTGGCCGGTAGCTTTCATGGCAGTCATGTTCCGACTGGCAACGACTCACAGCCATTCCCCCTGCATCCACAACGGTGATTTGCGCATCAGGGCTGACGGTGACCATTCGAGTGCAACACGAACATCTAGTGCACATGGGCATAAGTTCGTGCATGTTTGCGGTGGGCAAAAAAACCTGCCCACCCTACGGATCCGGGAACACTGTAGGGTGGGCACAGCTTCACCGTGCCCACCGGAACTGGCTTATTTCGGCCCACGTGTACTAGCCTGAAGGAGTTGCATAGAACACAGCGGCACTGCGATTCATCCAACCCTTTCAGGGTAAAGGCAAAAAGGATTGGGCTTTTCTCCTCCCAGGGTGGCGCGGTTGCTGACCCTGGGCTGTTCTATACAGCCCTTTCAGGGCATTCATGTTCCGAGTGGCAGCCAGTCACTCTCTTCCCACACCGCCTTGTATACTGGCCGGTAGCTTTTAGGGCAGTCATGTTCCGACTGGCAACGACTCACAGCCATTCCCCCTCGCCCCCAACGGTTACTTGCCCATCACGGCTGACGGTGACCAGCCGCGCTGAGTCGGGAAGGGCTTCCGTGTTCACGAGCAAGGCGCGAAGCATTTTCGCGGTCTGACCGACGTTGAAGCAGGGGACGTCGCCGATAACCTGCCAGGCCCGCCCGCTCTTCCAGGGCGCTTCGTGGATGTGCCCATGGAGAGAGAGGATCAGTCTTCCGATGCCGCTCCAGCGTTCGATAAAGCGCCTCACCGCCAGGCTGCCGACATGGAGCCCGCTCTGGATCGTGTCAAGGGCAGTATCTTTCGGGGGTGCGTGACACACAAAGATGAAAGAGGAATCGCCCCACCGGGGGTCTTCCATGGTCGAAGAAAGCGCCGCCAGATCGTCCTCGATGGTGCCGGCTGAAGGATCCAGAACGTGCGGCAGGGCTGCGCCCGAGTGGGTAACGTAGCCGGCTCTTGCGACTCGCCGGTCGGAAAGGCCGTCGTGGTCCCGGCAGTCGGGTTTTTCCGCGTCCTTGATCAAGAAGGGCGTCGGATTCACCGCCATGTAGCCCAAGACCGCCAAATTCTCGCTCACCTTTGTCACGCGCAGGTGGAGCAGGTCGAGGTCGCTGCCGTCAGCCGCTTCCATCAGGGGCCTGGCAGCGGCAATGTCGTCATTTCCCAGGTCGATAAGAACCCTTGCCTCGCTGTGGGCAATGCGGAATTCCCGGAGCCGGGGCAGCAATACATCCCGTACCCAGAGTTTATGAGGTTCAATGGATGCGGCGATTGATCCTTTCCAGTCCGGAATGATGTCACCCCCGATGATGAGGAGCTGCGGCGCGAGTTCTCTCGCCGCTTGCAGGAACCGGCGAAGGTGACCCGGATGCACATGCGTGTCGGAAGAGTAGAGGACCTTCATTGGTGCTTCCATGTCCGGTCGAGGGTCGGATGGTCAGTGTTCATCCACAAACCCCACAAGTCGTAGGGGCGGGATTTATTCCCGCCCGCAAGCTGGCGAGAAAGCGTCAATTTTCGGGAGGGGATAAACCCCTCCCCTACACAGCCACACGTGTTTCCGGATGGAGCCTGGGAGGCTGTTCGAGAATGATTGATCGGGCGCTTTGGTTCAAGGCAACGGTTCAAGCCAGCCAAAGCTGGTCCCCAAGCTCTGGCTTGGGGACCGACCTGCTTGGAAGCTCCAGCTTCGTCGGATGTGGCGATGGGTCCTGATACTCACAGGCACGGGAAGCTGGAGCTTCCGGCCTGCGTTCCCAAGCTGGAGCTTGGGAACGAGCGAACGAACGAGCGAAGGAACTTCATCGGGTCTCCATGTGTCCAAGACACCTTCTCTTACCATGAAGAGTACGAGGATGACCGAGGACAGAAGAGGATTTCTTCGTGTCCTTCGTGTCCTTCGTGGTTTGAAAATTTGAAAAGGGGGCGAAATGAGAGCAAGTTACCATTGGGCAAGCCCTTAAAGCAGAGGCAGCACTTCGCCGCTCTTGCCGAGGATGCTGAGATCGTAGATGTCGGTGTAGGGAGTCGGTTCCAGATTGATCTCGGCTACAAAGGCGCCGCGACGCCTGGCGGCCGCGCCCATCGAGGCGGCCGGCTGGACCACTCCCGAGGTGCCGATCACCATCATCACCTGGCAGGTTTCCAGGGCCCGGTAAGCCTGGTCGAGGATTTTCGGGTCGAGCATCTCGCCAAACCACACCACGTGCGGGCGAAGGAGGGCGCCGCAGGCCTCGCAGGCCGGGAGCTCGGGCAGGGGCACCCGGCGATCTTCGGTCAGGTTCCCGCAACCGGTGCAGCGCACCCACCAGATGTTGCCGTGCAGCTCGATCACTTTGCGGCTGCCGGCGGTCTGGTGGAGGCCGTCGATATTTTGCGTAATCAAGGTGAACCGGGGAAAGCGGCTCTCCATGGCGGCAAGGGCCAGGTGGCCGGGATTGGGGTGGAGGGGAGCGAGGACCTGCCGGCGCCAGTTGTAGAATTCCCAAACCAGCCTCGAATCCTCGGCAAAGGCTTCGGGGGTGGCGAGATCGGTGGCCCGATACTGCCGCCAAAGCCCGTCCTGACCCCTGAAGGTGGGGACCCCCGACTCCGCCGAGATTCCCGCCCCCGTCAAAACCGCGACCCGTTCACATCCTGCCAGTTTTTCCTTAAGCAAGCCTATTTTTTCCTCGTTCGACTGCTCCCCCATACCGCCTCCTTCCCTTTGTGTCCTGGCACATTCAGCGATTGTCTGCCCTCGGATGCTCTGTAAACTAGAATCCTCCTGGCTTTCCACGGATAATCTCTTGGTCAACGTTTGACCCACTCTGCGGATGGCGGCGGCTGCCACACCGGAGGCTCCTGGTCTTTGTGGAACCAACCCGCCATGGTCATGCGCAGCTCCTCAAAGGTCTCAAAATCGTGGGCATACTTCCGAATTTCAGTGACCGGCTGGGGTTGGGTCAAAGCTTTGCGGCACGCTTTAGTCTCCACCGTGCCAATCATGACATACGGGTTACCAACAACATCAGGGCGAGACTGGGAAAACACCGCAAACAACAAATGCTCGATTTCGTCTTTGTGGCCGATGAGCGTGTCACAACGGCGACAATATCGGTTTGTGTAATTCAGGGTGATCAGGTTTTGAGGATCAACGTGGATAAGTAAAGGCAGCGTTTTTTGCCCTGTCTTTCCTCCGCATGTTGGGCACTTGCCGGAAAACCGCAAATCAGGATATGGGTTCAAAGAATAATGATATCTGGGATCCAGGTCTCCAAAGTGTTGTGTGTTTGATTTTTTCACGGGACCTCCTTCGTATCGTTTGACTGACGGCTGAAATATTAAAGCACGGCATGGGCGTAATGCCAGCCTGCCGAACCCAGGCCTTTCACCACTTGGAGCAGAAGGGCGTCCTGCCCACGCCCGGCCAGCAAAGACAGGCCAATGGGCAGGCCGGAGGCCGTGGCCAGCGGCAACGATACCTGCGGCAGGCGCCCGATGCCGGCGACACTGGTCAGGGCCAGGGTATGGGGATAGTATCCGCTGCCGCTCGGGGTGCGCACGAGGGGCTGGCCCTTGAGCGGGGCCGGGGTCGGTGCGGTCGGCATGCAGATGAGGTCGTGGGGTCCGAAAAACCTTTGCAGGCATCGATAGGTGCGTTCGCGTTGCGCCACGGCTTCGGCAAGGCGGCGGCGGTCGAGCTGAGCGGTCAGCTCAAAACTCGCGGCGATGGTCGGGCCAAGAATCGGCTTGGCGTCGGCGATCCAGGCCCCGAGGGAGCTTCTGATCTCGGCCCATTGCAGCACACAGTACGTGTCACACCATGCCGCGAGGCCCGCACCGGTCTCATCGCCGTCGATATCGCGGAGGGAGATTTCGCGGAAGCGCTCGCCGAATTGGGCCTTGAGCCACTGCACCGGCTCGGCCAGCGCCTCTTGAACCTCCGGGTCGGCAAGGTCGAAGGCGTCGCGCAGCAGATGAACGGTGGCGGGTGGTTCCGCGGCCGCAGGCGCAGGCTCCCAGGCGAGCAAGACCGCGGCGACTCGTGCCAGCACGGCCGCGTCCCGCGCAAGAACGCCGACGGTGTCGAAGGTGGGGGCCAAGGGATTGACGCCGGCCACCGAAATGAAGCCATGTGACGGTCGAAAGCCATAGATGCCGCAATTGCTCGCCGGTACGCGCACGGAGCCACCCGTATCCGTGCCCAGGGCAAAATCGACCAGGCCGCACGCTACCGCCGACGCCGACCCGCTCGACGAGCCTCCGGGAACGCGGTCCGGAGCGGCAGGATTGAGCGGTGTTCCGTAAAAGTGATTTTCGCCGATGAGGCTGAAGGCCAATTCATCCAAAATGGTCTTGCCGACGCCGCGGGCGCCCGCACGCAGGAGCTGCTCGACACAGACGGCATGGGCGACGGCCGGGGGATGCGAGTCGCGCCAGCTCGGGTTGCCGCAGCCGGTCTTCACGCCCGCCACCTCGATCAGGTCCTTCACGGCAAACCGCAACCCGTCCAGCGGGCCGGAGCCGGTGGGCGGGAATTCACAGGTATCGATAAAAGCGTTGCTCGCGGCGACGGCAATCTTTGAAGGGGTGCTCATCCGGTTCGGCTCCGCTAGGTTGCTGAGCACAGGCTCGCACAATAAAGTGACGATATACCTGGCGCGTCATTCCGGTGAAAACCGGAATCCAGAAAAATTGCCTGGATACCGGCTTTCGCCGGTATGACGAAATGACTTCGGACACTTATTGATGCAACACTGCACTAAGGGGTTCCTTGTAGGAGATCTCCAAGTGATAGAGGACGGCCGTTCAAGACAATCTGCCCGGCCTTGTAGCCGGCAGCGGCCCGGTAGTTTCCATTTTCCCTGACGAGAATGTTTTGCGCCATCAGGGTTTTCAGCTGTTCATCGACGGCGGCGGCGGCGATGGCATCGAGCTCTTTGGTACCGGGAACCGCTCGCTGCTGCTCTCTGCTCTCCGCAATGGTCCTCTCTTTCAGGATGCCTGAAGCGACACGGCGCAGGAGGCGATCCCCAACCTTGAATTCGGCTTGTGCCTCGAGGGCGTTGAAGAGCGTTACCAGGTTGAGCGTGGGTCCCCCCTTCTTCCCGTCAAAGGCGATCCGGGCTTGGCCGGAGAAGTCGCCATCGGTGGTTTTTACGTCAAGCTGGGTGATTTCGAGCTCAGGGGACTTCTTGAGCAACGCCGGCAGGATTTCCCCCATCCGGGCAAGCATCAGCAACTGCGTCGCTTCTGCCGTCTGCTCCGGAGGTTGCGACTGGGACTCGCGGGCCGCCTCCTGGAGTCTCACGACCGAAGAGGCATCGAGGTTCCGCAGTTCCATTGCAAGGACTCCCGGGCCGTAAGACGTCTCGCCGACGTCCACGCGATCGGCTCTGACCGTAAGCCGACTATCGATGTTATCTCCGGATGCTTTGCTGGAAGTATTCAAGGCCAGGCTTCGAATCAGCAGGGCCTGAGGTTCGTTCGCCTGGTCCTTTCCGGCGAATTCGAGGGCGGCAAGATCGAAGGAAACGTCCCCCAGCGACAAGCCACTAATCCCCTCCTGAGAACGAAAGGCTGATTTCAAATCGCTGATCCTCAGGGCGAGGTCCTTCGCGACGACTTCCAGACCCGGGGCGCTCAGAGCACCGGAGAGCGCTTTCAGGTCGGCACTGAAACGGCCTTGCAGGGACAGTCCCTTCCAATCCACCGCTGCCTTGTCTTCGCCGCCGAGGACATGCTGAAAAGCAGGGATGACCAGATGCTCCTCGCCGCTCCCGTCGAGATCAATAACGGTATGGTCTTGCACTGGCGGCATTTCGGGGATTTGGGCGAAGAACCCCGCGAGGCGATCCCGAGTCTCCGGGCTGAGCATGATCGTCGTCTGCCAAATTGCCATCACGGGTTTGATGTGCCATCTTCCGTCCGGTGATTTGCGGAGAGGGAAGGGGCCATGACTGATGTCGTGCGCCAGAATGAGCCGTATCGGCGGGTTTGCCGCCGCCACATCAGACGGCGGGCGAAAGTCGACGATGGTTCGTGCCTGCGATTCCATAAATCCGCGGTTGTAGCTTTCGTTCCGCAGTTTTACATATTGCCCCTGGGAGCCTTCCTCGAGCAGTTCACGGTAGCGTTCCTCGGTCTTTACCCCAAACCAGTAAGTGGTGCCTCCCCATAGCCCCAAAACCAGCAGCACCAGGAGGATGAGAATGGAAATGGATTTCTTCATCTATCGTTCCTTTCAAGAAGACTCTCTTCGACTGATATGAGTTGACATTGCCTTCATTTCGGTCTCTATTGGGGGTGTTCTCAACTGACAAGTACTCGTCTGTTTTTTTCACTCTCGGTTTTTCTCGGGCACGGCCCAGCGAAATTGAAGTTGACTCCTTCGGCGTCATCGCATTTCCCATGCGGAGCATCTACTCTATCGAAGTTCTGTTGAGAAAACCAGCTTTACCACCGAAATGGGCGCGGTCGACTTTTTTCCTGTGGGCTGGAAAAGACGAATCCTGGTCGAAGAAAGGAGAAATGAATCGATGGGAACACTTGTGGTAATGACGTATCCGACAGATTTGTTTGCGGACCTTGCCGACCATACGTACGTCATGTGCGGGACGGGCGGTAAGGCCTGGGGGTGCTGGGGGGGCAAGACGGGTGGCACCGAACTGCGCCGGGGCACCGGCAGCACCAAGCGGGCTGATGCCATCGCCGGACCGGACGAACGCGCCGGCATCAAGTGCTATCTCATAAACGGCGTATGCCACCAGGCTGCCAACCGCATTCTTTTTCCGGCGACCATTACGGTTCGAGGCGCTCGCGGATATGGTGTCTCAGAAGCCATGTACGGCACCTACGGCCGGCCGAGGGGTCCGCTCGGCACATGCCTGTCGCCTTTCCATCAGCACCCTGAGGTGACCGGCGACCTTCCGGAATGCGTTGAAGCACAGCCGGCAGTCAAGAAGGCCAGCCCAAAGGCCCTCGCTCGGTTGGCAGAGGAGAGTGAGAGTGAGCAAAAATACATTAAGGGCGTACTGGCCATCTACAAGAAGGATGATCGCGTACTCCGGTCTGCCAGGGGATTGGCCGGGCCTGACCTGGCGAACTTCCATCTCAGGCTGTTCATGTACCAGGTAGAATACAGCCTGGGTGCCCAACTTGATAAGTCCGTGTCTGCCAAACTGCGGGATGTACGCTTGTCGGCGGAGTGGTCGCGGATGAAAGTCGAGGATTTGTTCAACAGCGGAGAAATGAAGGTCGGCGAATTCGTGGAAGCCTTCAACCGGGAGACGGTTCTCTTCCAGGACGCCGCAGCCGGCGCTCTCAAAGCGGCTCAGTACAAATTGCTCTTTGGACTGAAACGCAGCGAAAGAGTGGTCCTGGCTGACCCAAGTATCGTCGCGCAAGCATACGGCGAAAAATAAACTGGTCTGCCGCCTCGTGAAACAACATGGCGAAGGAACGGGTCCGGACGATGCAGGAAGAATTTAAGTACGGCCCTCGTCTTAGCGACGAAGAATACGACAGAAGGATAATCGAGCTTCACCGCGACTTGCCTCCCCTGCCCACCCAGGACCAGGAGAGGCAGGTGCGCCGGTTGGAGCTGGACCTTGCCATCGACCACCGCCTGGGGTGTGACTTCCCGCAGGCGCGTCGCGAGGCCCTCTGGGCCATCCAGCAGAAGGTGGAAAAGAGGCGGCTCTGGCTTGCCCTCAAGTACCCCCTGCGAAGGTTTTTCGCAAAGGGGCTGGCCCGGGATGCCCAGGGTTTGGCAGGATACCTCGTGGACGAGTATGCCAAGGTGCTGACTGAGGCCGAACTCAGGGCTTTTTTTGACCTTCAGGAAGGCCGGACGGCGGCACTCCCCATCGATATCAACCAACTGAAGAAACCTTAGTACTACAACGGTACTTTGTGTGAAACTCCAATCCGCGTGGGGCAGGCTTTCCAGCCTGCCATGCCGAAGCGGCCAAAAGGCAGGCTGGAAAGCCTGCCCCGCAGATTAAGGCCCCCTGCGCAAACCTCGTTGCAGTATTAGAGTGTGTCGAGAAAAATCATCTCGGATGCGATGAATCCGAATCACCTCGCGCCATGAGTTATACTGGTTAAGGATGAACCGGTTCTTTCTTCACTGCGGAGAGCGCAGCGTGCGCAGAGAGATTTCGCTCTGAAATCATTAGGATTTCTCTGCGATCTCAGCGTACTCTGCGGTGAATTCCTGAGTTGCCAAAACGAAGGTTCTCAGCCTAAACAATTATAGAACCAATCAAGCGCTCTCCGATGCCGCCTTGCCGAAGGCCGCCCAGAACGGATCGACGCGGGGGTGGATGAGCTCGTGCTTGCGGCCGCCCTCGAAGTAGTGAAGGCCCTGACCGGCTTCCGTTATCTCCCCGACGATGCTGGCGGGAATGCCCTTGTCCTGGAGCCGCGTGATGAGTTCCCCGGCCTTGTGGGGCCGGCAGGTGGTGATCAGGGTGCCTTCACTGATCGAGATATACGGGTCGATGCCAAAGAGGTCGCAGACTTTCCGCACCGGTTCCTGCACAATGATTTTATCCTTATCAACCACCATGCCCACTTCGGAAGCCTGCGCGATCTCGAACAGGCCTCCCCAGATCCCGCATTCCGTAGCATCGTGCATGGCCGTAATGCCGTTCTCGCGAACGCCCACGGTAACGGCTGTCAGGGCATCCTCGACGACGGACATCTGCCAGAAAATCTGTTCCGCTTCGGCGGCGAACTGCTCGCCATAGCGTTCGGCGACTTTTCCGGGGAAGGTTACGGCGAACAATCCCGACGCCTCGATGGCGGCGCCCTTGGTAATGACAATGGCGTCATTGACCTGGGCCATGGCGGGGGTCACATACTGGTCCCTGGGACCCACGCAAATAACGGTGGCGCCGCCGATCATCGGGTAATCGCAGCCCTCGTAGCGGCCCGTGTGACCCGAAATGATCGCCATCCCGAGGCGTTCGCATTCCCGGTGCATGACCCCCCAGAGGACTTCGAATTGTTCCCGGGTGATGGCAAGCGGCAGGTTGAGGTCCATGGTGATGTATTTGGGCGGGAGGCCCGAAGTGACCGCATCCGAGGCCAGGATGTGCACGGCGAACCACCCCGAGCGTTCCCAGCCGTAGGGAGGGACCACAAAGATGGGATCGGTGGTCGTCACCATAACCTGGCCGTGGCCGATGTCGATCACCCCGACATCCACCCCGTGCTGCGGCCCGGCAAGGATCTCCGGGCGGCTTTTGCCGAGTTGCGGCAGAATGATCTCATCAAAAATCTCGGCGGATATTTTTCCAATCGTGGGCATTTCAGTTTTCATCGGTTCTCTCCAGTTGGATCATGGGGCATAAAAAAAGTGCTGAGTGCTGGGTGCTGGGTGCTGAGTAATGAGTGCTGGGTGATGAGTGCTGGGTGCTGGGTGATGGGTGATGAGTGATGGGTGCTGAGTGCTGGGTGATGGGTGATGGGTAACACCCGCATGCTCCAGGGCTTATTTTTGTTATTGCGGGGAACACAGGGTACGCGGGCAGGAATGCCCGCGCCGCAGGGGTTTTGTATGCTGGCGGAGTTCCACTGTTAACCTCTGATTTCCGGCAATTCTGTCAAGATTTTGCTCCATGATATGGTTTTCTCTGCGACCTCTGCGTCTCTGCGGTGAGATGCTTATCAGGGTCGAGCAAGCTTAAAGGACTTGCTGCCTCGGGACAAGCAGGAATCTATGCCTCATCGGGGGGGTCTTCGAAAAAACCGGACCAGGAACCGCGACGGTCAGGTTCTGCAGTGGCTGCGGCGAGGCGCTCGAAGAAATCCTGGCGAGAAATCTCGCGCGCACCGAAGCTTTTGAGATGGGCTGTGGTGACCTGGCAGTCGATCAGTTCGAAATGCCATTGCCGGAGCAATCTCACGAGGTGGACCAGCGCGACTTTGGACGCATCGGTCTTTTCGGTGAACATGGATTCTCCGAAAAAAACATGCCCCATGGCCACCCCGTAGAGACCTCCGACCAGTTCCCCTTCCTGCCAGCTTTCTACGGAATGGGCATAGCCGAGCCGATGCAGCGAGTGATAGGCTTCGACCATTTCCGGCACAATCCAGGTGCCCTCCCCATACTCCCGCTTCACCGCCGCACAATGCCGGATCACTTCCAGAAAGGCCCGATCCGCGGTCACTTTGAAGACGCCCTTTTTCAGCGCGCGGTGCAGGCTTTTTGAGACCTTCAATTCATCGGGGAAAAGAACGAGGCGCGGGTCGGGGGACCACCAGAGAATAGGCATGTTCGCCGAGTACCAGGGGAAGATCCCTTGCTGGTAGGCGAGCAGCAGCCGTTCGGGGGAGAGATCGCCGCCGACGGCCAGCAGGCCGTCAGGGTCGGCGTGGTGAGCCGGGGGGAAGATGAGTTTGTGGGTCAGGCGAAAAACGGGCATCGTTTTGTGATCACTGTTCACTGACCACCAATGACGCTCGCGAAGGGGAGGTTTCCGTGATCAGAAAACAGAGGTTCTCGGTCTTCAACGTTTGGTCCGCCGCCGGGGGGCCGTCCTCCGGCCGCTCAATCCGCACCATGCCGCCCTGCCGGAGGCGTCCGAAGAGGATCTCATCGGCGAGGACGTCCTTGATTTCGGACTGGATCAGCCGGGAAAGCGGGCGGGCTCCGAACGCCGGATCATGGCCCCGTTCCGCCAGCCACAGGCGTGCTGCCGGGCTGAGCTCGAGGCGCACCCGTTTTTCCGCCAGTTGCCCTTCCATCTCGGTGATGAATTTGTCCACAATCCGTTCCATGATTTCGATGGAGAGCCCGTTGAAGGTAATGATGCCGTCAAGGCGGTTCCTGAATTCAGGACTGAACAGGTTCTCGATGGCCTTCATCCCTTTCGCGGCACGATGGTCATCCTCTTTCTGGCCGAACCCGATGGAGGGGCTGCTCATCTCCCGGGCCCCGGCGTTGGAGGTCATGAGCAGAATGACGTTGCGGAAGTCGGCCTTCTTGCCGTTGTTGTCCGTCAGGGTAGCATGATCCATAATCTGCAGGAGGATGCTGAAAAGATCGGGATGGGCCTTTTCGATCTCGTCCAGGAGTAAAACCGTGTGGGGCTGTTTGCGAATCGCGTCGGTCAGCAGTCCTCCCTGGTCGAAGCCGATGTATCCGGGCGGGGCGCCGATGAGGCGGGATACGGTATGCTTTTCCATGTACTCGCTCATATCGAAGCGCAGGAAATTTACTCCAAGAATCCGGGCCAACTGCCTTGCCGCTTCGGTCTTGCCAACCCCGGTCGGGCCCATGAGCAGGAACGAGCCGATGGGTTTTTCGGGGATGCGCAACCCGGCCCGCGAGCGCTTGATGGCTTTGGCGAGAACTTGAATGGCCGAGTCCTGCCCGAAGACCTGGCTTCTCAGTTCATAGTCGAGACTCTGGAGGCGCAACTGGTCCGAGGCCGAAACCGAACGCGGGGGGACCCTCGCAATACGGGCCACGACCTGTTCAATGTCTTTCGGACCCACGACGCGCCGCACACGGCGGTCCTTTTTCAGACGCAGGCTCGCGCCGGTTTCGTCGATCACATCGATGGCCTTGTCCGGAAGATAGCGGTCGTTGATGTGCCGCGCCGCCAGTTCCGCCGCGGTCCGGAGCGCGGCGTCGGCGTAGCGGATCTCGTGATGCTGCTCGTAGTATGGCTTCAAGCCTTGAAGAATCTGGTAGGTTTCGTCGACGCTCGGTTCATGAATCTCGACCTTCTGGAAGCGGCGGCTGAGGGCTCGATCCTTTTCAAAATGGTTCTTGTATTCCTCGTAGGTTGTCGACCCCATGCAGCGAAGCCCACCGGCGACCAGGGCCGGCTTGAGGATGTTCGAGGCATCCATGGAGCCCCCGCTCGTGGCTCCCGCCCCCACCACCGTATGAATCTCATCGATGAAGAGGATGGCCCCCGGTTTCTTCTTGAGCTCCTGGAGCACACCCTTGAGGCGCGCCTCGAAGTCGCCTCGAAACTTGGTCCCGGCAAGGAGCGCTCCCATATCCAGGCCGAAAATCTCGATATTGCAGAACGTCTCGGGGACCTCCCGGTGATGAATCTTGAGAGCCAATCCTTCGGCGATGGCGGTTTTGCCGACCCCGGGATCACCCACGAAGATCGGGTTGTTCTTGCTCCGCCGCCCAAGGATCTGCAGGGTTCTTAAGATCTCGTCTTCGCGCCCGATGAGAGGATCGATCAACCCGTCTGCGGCCTTCTGGATCAGGTTGACGGTGAAGCTTTCCAGGGCTGCTGGCTTTCCTCTGCTCCGGTTTGCCTTCCTGGGAAGGAACCGTCGAGGCTCGTCCGCCGAATTCTTCCTCCTCGGGGTCAACCACTTTGGAGATACCGTGGGAGATGTAACTCACCACGTCCAGGCGGGTGACGCCTTCAGCCTTGAGGAAGTAGACGGCATAGGAATTTTCTTCAAAAAACATGGCTGCGAGAATATCGCCTGCATCCACCTCTTTCTTTTCAGCGCTGCGAACGTGCATGATGGCCCGCTGGATGGCGCGTTGGACGGCCATGGTCTGGATCGGGTCCTGGTCGACCTCGGCGGGAAGTTTCTCGATCCGCTCAGAGAGGTACTTCTCGAGGCGGGCTTTGAGCTTTTCCAGGTCAGCGCCGCAGTGATAGAGGATACGCCGTCCCGTCACATCGTGGAGGATGGCGAATAAGATGTGTTCCAGGGTAAAGTATTCGTGGCGCCTCACTTTTGCTTCCTTGATGGCGCCGGCAAGCGTGATTTCCAGTTCGCGATTGATCATCAGTCTTTCTTTCTTTCACATATGCTCAAATCTTAAGAGCCAAGAGCCAACACCCAAGAGCCAAGAGCTAACAGCCAAGAGCCGACAGCCAAGAGCGGAAACCGTCGATCATCAAGCCTCTTCCATGCTGCATTGTAAGGGGAACCCATGTTTCTTCGCCAGATGGTGGACCAGTTCGACCTTCGTTTCGGCAATTTCAGCGGTGAATACGCCGCACATCCCAACCCCGCTCTTATGCACGAGCAGCATGATCCGGGTAGCCTCTGAAGGCGACTTGTGGAAGACCAGTTGCAGAATTTCGACGACGAACTCCATGGTGGTGTAGTCATCGTTGTGAAGCAGCACTCGATACATCGGGGGCTCTTCGAGGTCCTCTTCGACCCTGCTCTCCAGGTCCTCCCCAAAATCCGGATGATGCTCGTCGCTCATCCTCACTCCTCCACTCTGCTGAAGCTCCTCACTCCTGTGCCCTTGAACACGCTTCGGATTCCCACGTCTTTCGCCCTGCCGCCTCGATGGCATCAAAACGGCTGCTTGCCAAATCCTTTCCTTGATCTTTATCTCGTTATGAACAATAACTTTTTCCAGTTAACTGTCAAGGTCGGCTCACTGAGCCATGATCACTGAAAACGGGAAGGGAGCGCTCATGCCTGGCAATACTTTTGGTAGCCTGTTTCGGGTCACAACCTGGGGAGAATCCCATGGCCCGGCCCTCGGGGTTGTTATTGACGGATGCCCGCCGGGGATTCCGCTGACCGCGGAAGACATGCAGCGCGATCTGGAGCGCCGCAGGCCGGGAAAGGCCCTCACCTCCCGCCGTCGCGAACCGGATCACGTGGAAATCCTCTCCGGCGTTTTTCAGGGGATTACGACCGGGACCCCGATCAGTCTCGTGGTGTCTAATCGTGACGTTCGCAGCAGCGATTACGATGAGCTTGCGGCGGTTTATCGCCCGGGCCACGCGGACCGCACTTACGAACAGAAATATGGGATCAGGGACTGGCGGGGCGGCGGCCGGAGCTCTGCTCGTGAGACCGTCGCGCGGGTGGCGGCGGGCGCCGTGGCAAGAAAGTTCTTAACCGGCATGACATTTCGGTCCAAGCCTACACGCTGGCCCTGGGAGGGATTCGCTGCAAGCATTTCGACGGGGAGGAAATTGATCGGAATCCTTTGTTTTGCCCGGATGCGGAAAGTGCGCGGGCCATGGAAGCCCGTTTGCGCGAAGTGAAAGAGGCGGGAGATTCCGTGGGCGGCATTGTGGAAATCTGTGCTCGCGGTTGTCCCGCCGGCTTGGGCGAGCCGGTGTTCGATAAGTTGGATGCCCGACTCGCTGGAGCGCTGATGTCGATCGGGGCGGTCAAGGGTGTCGAAATCGGCGAGGGTTTCAACGCCGCCGCTATGCTGGGAAGTGAAAACAACGACCCGGTAACTCCCGAGGGCTATTCCGGCAACCGTGCCGGCGGCATTCTTGGCGGCCTCTCAACGGGCATGGAGATCATCGCGCGCGTGGCGGTGAAACCGATTCCATCCATTTCCAAGCCGCAGGTGACGGTAACTGCCGATGGCCGGCCGGTAACCATCCAGATCAAGGGACGCCACGATGTTTCCGCCATCCCGCGCATCATCCCCGTTTGTGAAGCAATGGTGCTCCTCGTCCTGGCCGATTTCATGCTGCACCCGTATCCGAGGAGAAGCTGTTAGCTGTTGGCTGTTAGCTGTTAGCTCTTGGCTCTTGGCTGTTGGGGTGTCACCTGCGAATGATGAGGATTCCCTTGTCCATAACTCAGAGCGTGTCCAAAAAGATCCTCCAGTCGTCACCCCCGCATGCTTCTGGCGGGGGTCCAGGGATCAGAAGGCACCTGGATTCCCGCTTAAACCATGCGGGAATGACGATCTCGGACTGTTTACGCTGTCATGGCGGCTCGCGGCAATCACTACAGCGGCACCTTTTCAGCCTTTTTGGACATCCTCTCAGCATCCGGCACTCATCACTCATCACTCATCACTCATCACTCATCACTCATTACTCATCACTTCCCTCCACGACCTAGAGCTTCAATCCCAGCTCCTCGATCATGCGGTCTGCAAAATGGATGATGTATTCCCGCTGCTGCGGGGTGGCGTAAGCGATGCAATGGCACCTGATCACCTGGCGGCTGCGTATGAGCAGTTCGAATGCGACGTCGTTCCAGGTAAGATTCACGGCAAAGTAGAAGGGGTTACATTTTGAATGTTCAGTCTGGATGACGCTATACAGGGCGGCCGGGAGGTTCACCCAGTAAATGCCCTCGACACCGGTGCTTTCGGCATTCCTGCCAAGGAACTCCCGGATCTCGGCAAAATCAGATTGGCGCAGTTGATCGATGACGTACTGTTTCATGCTGACTCATTCTCCCCCGGATTTGTATACAGAAACCGGTCGACGGTCCTTCATATTTCAATTATCATAGGTGAGTCAGAATTAACATGATTTCCAGGGATGCTATGGCAGGTATTGATTCCTTTACGACACTCTAAAGCGACAATGATGATTGTGTGAGGGTCCGCAGATGAAGAAGACGATAATCTTGACTGCCGCCATCCTTATGTTTTTCAACCCGGCCCTTGCCCAGCGGGCAAGACCCAACGCCGGTGGGCCTCAGTACAATCGCGATTTAGCAAAGGTCCTGAACGCCTACAACCGGATGAATCGCGCCAACCAACAGCGTGTCGCCACTTCTCCGGGGGGCCGGAAGACGAGCCAATTCGGTTCTCTCTCAAGCGCCAACGGAGCCATTCCGGGCACCAGTTCATCTTTGATGAGCGCACCCGCTGCGCCATCCCTTGACCGGCCTTTTGATGCCAATGCCCAGGTCATCGATCCCTTTGCTGTGGCGACCTCACCGGGCGGTCTGTCGAACCCGCCTTTTATGCCGGGACCGGTTGTCGATCCTTTCGGTGTGAGCCAAGCAACGGTCAATCCCTTCGTCCCCTCAGGTCCAGCGACAGCCAATCCTTTGGCTGCCGATGTCCCGGACCTCTCCGTCGGCCCGGCAAGCAGTCCCGCAAATCCGGTCACGGCCGGCCAGGATTTTTTCAGCTTCCGCAAATCACCTTAGCTCCAACTGCATCGCTCGGATGGGCTGCTTTCGAGCGATAGCCAATACCGTTCGAGCCCGTACGATACGCTGTCAGCGTTTGGCCGAACGACTTTCTGGGGAAGCCGTTACTCTGTTGATTCCCTGTTCCGGGGCAGTTCTTCCCGGCTTCAGGCCTCCCCGTAGCAGGTATCCGAGACTTTTATTGCCCTAGAAGCCCCCTATTGTGTTCTTTCTCCTTGACTTATCGAAAAGATTGTTGTTTTCAATAATCCGTGAATAGACTAACTCTTGCAAGGTTCAGGCGCTTCATATACCTGTGAATTTTTCATAACGACCGGTTCTGCTGCAAGTTATGGACTCGGTTATGTTCCAATATCTTGGGTGGTGAAACCTCTGCGGCCATCTAAAGACGCAGGCTCTAAAGCATCAATAGCTTACGGGAAGCTTAATCAGTTTTAATCACCAGTATGGTTTAAAGATGTTCTTCATGAGATGCACCATGTGGTTGTCGGCGTAAAACTTTAACCTTAAATGGAGGAGAGGGACATGACAAAAGCCGAGCTTATAACAAAGGTTTCCAAGGATCTTGAGGTCACCAAAAAGGCAGCAAATGCAGCAATCGACAGCACTCTGGCTTCGATCATGGAGGCTGTCCGTGCCGGTGAGACAGTAACCTTTATCGGGTTTGGAAGTTTCAAAATGGTGGAACGAGCCGCCCGGGAAGGCCGTAATCCTGCGACTGGCAAGAAGTTGAAGATCCCTGCCAAGAAGGCGGTAAAGTTTACTGCTGGAAAGGCATTCAAAGAAAGCCTGAATGTCAAGAAAGGCAAAAAGAAGTAACGCATTGCCAGCCAACAGGGGGCTTCGGCCCCCAGTTTCCAGCCTGAGTTCTTCCAACGCTTCTCTTCGATGTTCGTGTAACTCGGACCTAACTGTCTCTTCACCTGGAAGATGGAGAAATGCTCCGCCTCGAGGTCTTCGATTGCATTCCGGACATCATCCCACGTATCCCTCGGCTCGGCATGTTCGATCTCATGGAGGCGCACCAGCACCCCGGTCCAGTCAAAGCCTTCCCTCACGCATTTCTCGATCACCGTAAGCGGCATGCTGCGCAGAGACACACTGTCCCAGGTTACATGGGCCCGGGGCTCGCCCTCTTCGGTGAGAAGGACCTCGGAAACCCGGCCATGCCAACCGGAGAAATCGATCCCTAAATCTTCTGCGACGGTCCCTCCTCTTACGACAATCGTTTGATCGAATTTGAAAGGCGCTTCGGTGATGAGGCTGTCATCGACCTCGAAGAGGCCCTGCCTCCCTTTGACGGGGAACGGAATAACGGGACGAACGTCCGCAAGGACCCAACAGCAGGCTTCGGGATCGATTTCGTCCATGAGCGCCTTCTCCTCGTCTCCTCTTCTCACCTGCCGGACGTCCACAAGGCTAACGACAGCAAGCGCATGTCCATAGAGGAAAGTACAGTCGTACTCCTCCTCCATCTCTTCCATTTCCATCCTGGAGAAGGCGGGTTTTCCCGATGAACAGACGAGAAGGTCCCCCCGGTGATGGGTGTCCCAGGTCCTGACCTCGATTGTTTTCTGACCGCTGACAATCCCGAACGCAAATGGCTGCTGTATACTTATCGCTTTCATCACTACCCTTAGCACTGCCGGTTGACCGCCAGGTCTAACCCGCTCATGACTCGGTTACCTTTTGCAGCTATCGCCAAATCGACAATAGATCACCGCCCAGCCCTCGGACAAACATTCTTCTTCTGCAATTCTGTGTGGTATGCTCATACAAGTACTGTCTGTGAGACAGCATTTTCTGGTGAGCTGCTGTTCGACTTTCTCGCAGGAAATCGGATTAACGGTCCAACCATTCTTGATGCAGTCCTCTTCCGTTATCCCATAGGGAATTTCCGCCAGCCTGCTGCCGTGGGTGCAGCATTTCTCGCTTTCCACGCATCGGGCGGTGCAATTAGGAGGACACGAACAGTTAATGATTCGGCCTTTGCAGTTGGCTACCCTGGCAGGAGTATCCGCATTGAAACATTCTTGAAAGGGAACCACGATGCAGCACTTCTCGTCTGCTTTGCAGCATATTTCAGCCACTGCGCATCCAAGCCCCGGGACTCCCTTTCCCCCGGAAGGACACACCTGGTCGGGAGCAAACGGAACACATTTTCCGCCTTGATTTTCACATTCTCCGCTGAGAGCAATCGCAGGAAACAGCAGAACAAGAATAACGAGTCTTCTCATGGCACCACCCCATTGCTCTCTTCTTAGCCTATCCAAAGGCAGCATTACGGAAAAGTCCCCGACCTGCTGCCATGCGAGTTTCCGGTGGCGAGGCAAAATCAGGGTCCCCGGTGCCATGTTTTTTGCGACCCTGAGTCTTGTTTGGATCGTTCCTCCCTCGAAGGTAAGCAAGACCCGGTCACCCTCCGAAAACCCGAGCTTTGCCGCATCGTCGGTGTGCATGGCAAGGACGGGTTCACGTTCCACCTGTTGGATGAGGTCCGCATACTGAGACAACTCTTCAGAGCCCGGGTTCGACTCCACCAGAAGGAGCTGCAGTTCCTTTTGAGTATCGGGACCGATGAAGGAGTCAACGACTGAGGGGAACGGTTCCGCCTCAACCGAAACAGGTATACACCGGACGTTGTCAATGGGGTAGTCCAAATGTCGCAGTCCGGCAAGCAGAGGATGCTCGAGGGCAGCCCGGGAAAGCGGGTTATCCTGCGGCCCGATTTTCTGCCCCGTCGACATTGCGTCCGCCAGGTCGGCCAGGAGCTCCCAGGCAGGCTTCAGTTCCCCGCCGGAAAGGTCCTCTGCATAAAGCCGCGGCGGATGTCCACCCGCCATCGCCTGAGACACCGGCGTCCCTCCGTGATAAATCGGTTGCGCAAATTGAACCCTGCCTTCCTGGTTGATAAAGCTGGAGCCGGTTTCGAACATGGTCAAAATTGGCAGCACAATGTGGGCTCGGGCAGTGAGCGGTGACGGCAGATAATCCAACACCAGCAGACACTCCAGCTTCGCAAGGGCCCGCTCGAGCCGGGACCGGTCGGGAAATTGCCCGAAAGGGTCCGATTCAACAACGATCAGTGCTTTGACCTCACCCCGTTCAATGGCCTCAACGGTTTCGAGGAACGTCTGATCGCCGGCAGAACTGAGGAGCCCGGCACCGAAGGCGTTGGCACCGGGAAGCGCATAAAAGAGGCCGCAGGTCCCTTTCTCCTGGAGCAACAACCGCGCATGGGCGCCGATGAGGGCCGGGGTGCTTTCAGGGACCACATCCGTGCCGCAGATCAGGACCGGATTGCCGCTCGCCCTGAACGCTGCGGCAACTTCCGTAATCTGCCGGTGGATTTCGGGGGAAAGTGATGCGTCGTCCTGGTCCCTTTGACTCAAATGAAGCTCCTCCCTGCCCCCCTGAAAGAGCACGCGCAAACAGCGGTCCAGGTTCCAGGTTGGAACCGCCAGGTGGGCGAAGGGGAAAGGCAGGGAAAGCGGCCGGGGATCGATCACGGCTACGGTTGCTTCCCTGCGATAAGCCTGCCTCATGGCAAGCGCCAGCATCGGAGCTTCGTTAAGGGGGTCGATGCCGACCGCCAGGATACAATCCGCCGTCTCGACCTGGCGCAGCGAGACTGCCATCCGGCTATCCAGTTGGGAAATGGCGCTCTGGACTTTCTTCTTGAGTCGAGGGTCGAGAAAGTAGTCGGGCTCGCGCCACTGCATCAACCGACATAAGCGTTTGAGCATCCCCTGCGTTTCCAGACTGCTGCGCGGAGAGCCGAGGCCGGCGACAGCATGGCGGCCCGCCTGGTCCTGAATGGTTGCGAGCCGGCTGCGGGCGGCTTGAAGAGCCTCCTCGAGCGAGGACTCATTCCCGTCAACCCTGGCGTGACGCGGTCGCTCCGGATGATTGGCATAGGAGAAGCCAAACCGGCCCCGGTCGCAGATGAAGAAGCCATTGACCAACTCATTGGATCGCGCTTCAACTCGCACCATCGTCCGGTAGCGCGCATTGGCCGTGGTATTGCAGCCGAGCGAACAATGCAGGCACAGCGACGGGGCCCGCTCGAAGTCCCATCGCCGCCCTTTGAAGCGCGCCGGCTTGTCCGTATAAACGCCGGTCGGGCACAGATCAACGAGATTCCCGGAAAAGGGGCTCTCCAGTTGCCCGTCTTGAAAACGGCCAAAATACACCCGGCTGGCAATCTGCATCGGCCCGAGATCGCGATACCCGCTAAATTCCTGGTAAAACCGGGAGCACCGATAGCAGTGAATACAGCGATTCATCTCATGAGCGATGAACGCCCCGAGGTCCTGGTCCCGATAAGTCCTCTTCCTGCCGAGATAACGCCGCATGCCGTGCCCGCCTGAAACCGTCATGTCCTGAAGCAGGCACTGTCCCCCTTCGTCGCAGACCGGGCAGTCGTGAGGGTGATTCAGCATGAGCAGTTCGATGATGTACTTGCGAAACGCCACCGCCTCGTCATCGGTGGTGGAAACCACCATGCCGTCCTGGGCGTCTACGAGGCAGCTCATCTGGACCCCCTTGAACGGGCCCTGCAGGAACTTCACCGCACACATGCGGCAGGCGCCAACCGATCCCAGAGCCTTGTGGTAACAGAACCGCGGAATCATTATGCCCAGTTGTTCGGCAGCCTCGATGACCTTGGTCCCGGCAGGGACCTCGATCGAAAGATCATCAATTACCAGTCTTGGCATGGCCTACCTGTGATTTTTTGAAAGCAAAAGTTCACCGCAGAGACGCAGAGAGCGCAGAGAAAACCATAAGATACAGAAAAATCGAAGCCAATTTCTTATTGATGCGCGTTAGGAGTCCTCTGCATTGAAGCAAGTCAGCCTTTTTCCTTTGCATTGCCAACCTACAATTCCTTGGGTTTCTGTCAGGATTTTGCTTTAGGTTATGCCTTTCTCTGCGCTCTCTGCGTCTCTGCGGTGAGGTCATTCTTTCAGCAGTTCGATCCGCACTCCGGCATCGGGCCTCACAGCCGGTACAATCCGGTAGATGCGGTCGGCATGTTCTCGGAAGAGATCCATGCTGTGATGGCTGATCACGAGTACCTGGAATTGCAGCTTCCGAGCGATGGTATGAATAATCGCCATGAGACGGGGCACCAGGTCCGGCCTGAGCCAGCAGTCCTGTTCGTCCAGCACGAGGAACCGGCGATGTTCCCGTTCATCAAGCTGCGAGAGAGCGATCAAGCGCAACCCCACCGAAATGACGTTGCAGACGGAGCCTCCCTGGCCGGTAAGGATGTCCTCGGGCTTTCCCTCGCGTTCAATCCCGAAGGTGACGTGCATTTTCCGGTTCTTCATCTCTTTCTGGGAAACCACCCGCAGGTCCTGCCCCAGGATTTCCCTCAGAGCATACGTCAAGTTCCGCTCGATTTCTTCCAGGATGTTCCCAAAAAGCTGGCGGGAAAGCTCATCCAAACGCTCTGCGACGCGGGGCTGAATTTCCAGGAAGGCATCCAGGTCCTGGAGCGTCTCGTGGTTCTTCAGCAGCTTCTGGTGAAGGGTTTTCTGCCGCCACCGGAGAGTGTCCAGGCGCTTGCGCAGCGGGCCCGGCTCAGGAACCCCCTGGGATTCGAGTTCGACGTCTTTCATTAATTAACGGTCCTTAGCACTGCAACGGTAATTTGAGCAAGCCTCAAACTGCGTGGGGCAGGCTTTCCAGCCTGCCATGCTGAACTGCCCAAAAGGCAGGCTGGAAAGCCTGCCCCACAGATTAAGGCCCCCTGCGGAAACCTCGTTGTAGTATTTGGGTTCGTCCAAAAATAACTTGCTCTCATTTTGACTCTGTTTCAAACCACAAAGGACACGAAGAGCACGAAGAAATCACTTCCTTTCCTCCGTCATCCTGCTGCTCTTCTTGGTAAAAGAAGGCGCCTTGTTTTTCGACCGCTCCTTGGTTTGGAGCATGTTGTCAGTCTATTCGTGTCCACTCGTGTGTATTCGTGGATGCTCTCGGGATTAAAGTCCTTCCTTCACGGTGCCCTCGATTTCACCCAGCCGCTCGTTGATGGTGCGGACATGCTCCTCGTATTCCGCGACCATCCGTTCGTTCTCCCGACGCCGCTGCTCCAGGAGCTGGCGCAGCTGTTCAAGATCGCTCGTGCCGTATTCCCGCTCCGCCTGCTCCCGCAGTTCCCGGAGCCGTTCTTCCAGGTTCTGGCGGTCCCTCTCGGTGGCGATTTTCTTTTCGTGAAGTTTGCGATACTCCTCCCGGAGGGCAAGGAGCTTGTTCTCAACCTGCTGGTCACGCGGTGATGCCTTGCCCGCCTGAGCTTCAGTCTTGATCTCTTTCTTTACCATGCTGCATGATCTCCTCGTATAATTCCCAGATGATTTTGTCGACGAGATTTTCGCCCGCAAGATTCACGTCGAGAAAGGCCCTCAGTCCCACCCCCTCGCTCGTCTTGCGCAACGCCAGGTTCTCCAGCCCGCGGATGAACATGGATTCATCCACCGGCGCGTGATCATCCGCATCCGCCTCGTCGAGCGCGGGGAAAATTTCATCAAAGGGCTGATGAGGCACTTCAAATACTTCGAATTCGTCCTTCGCCGGGACCCACGCGGTAATCACGGGCTTGAGGTTTCGCGTGACCTGGCTGCGGCTGATGCGGGTGAGACTGCCGGGATTCAACCAGAGGGTCCGGCCGTAGCGCTGGGGAGCTTTGGGCGTGTGGATATGGCCGTTGACCACCAGGTCGACTCCGGGGATTTCTCTCAAGTTGGTCCTGGCGGATTCGTAGCCGGGAAAAGCTAAATCGTGATGTGTCAACCAGATCACATGGTCATGGCCATTGGGATTGACCGTGCCGGGAAGGGGGGTCCAATCGGGCGAGGCGCCGATGAGGACCTTGCGACCCGCAACGGGTACCGAAGCTACCGGGCCGTCGCGGTCGAGGAGTCGAACGACCCCGGCGGCATCGAGCACTGCCAGGGAGACATCGCGGGTGAGCCGCGCCTCATATTTGTCGTGATTGCCGACCAGCACCCACGGCTTATGCAGCCGAAACAGTTCAATGAGGGCCACGAGGAGGGAATTGGGATTGTCCCTGGGCACATGGAAGAGGTCGCCCAGGATGATGGGGAGGTATGCCCGTTGTGCCGCCGTCTCCAGGCTGAAGGCAAGCTTGTGCAGGACCGTCTCGGCGTAATCATCCAGCCGAAAACCCGGCGGCGAAGCGGCAATGTGAGGATCGCCGACGAACAGGATGCCGGCATATGCTTTGGGCTCGAGGGTGAGGTCAAGGAGCGTCTCAGGCATGGGTTTCCTCGAGGAAATGGTCCGTATCGAACGGATGTCCGCATACGGGGCACAATCCCAGACCCTGGATCACCTCCGCGATTTCCCGGCGCTTCGAGGCGAGGGCAGAGGCCAGTTCGTCCTGGAGTCGGGTGCTGGCTTCGAACCGACGGTGCAAGAGCGCCATGCGATCCAGGAGCTCATCGCCAACAGCCATCGGCGCCGGTTCCGGAGCGGTACGCAATTGCGCGAGAGCCGCCGTGAGGTCGTGCGTTTCGGCGATGCGCCGCTCCCTTTGGTGCAAAGCCGCGGTGAGCTCTTCCAGAGGTCGGAGAGGGTGAAGTTGCGGCGGTTCAGGCAAGTTTTCCAGCACGCCTCCCCTGGCAGCATGGAATTCGCGCGACCTGGCGCCGGCCGTCCACTGCTCGAGCAAGGTTTGGAGGGGCGTCGTGGCGTGAGTTTCGGGCGGCGTTTGGATCACGTCAAGGACCCGGGTGACGGCGGCGGCCCGATTCCGGTTGAGACCCACGAGCTCGAGGCCCCGGGTCGTCTCCTCGAGCTTGGTAATTTCATGCAGCGGCGGGGGTGGTTCCAGAGATGCGAGACTTTCTCCTGCGAGGCAGCGATAGTCGAGGGTGATCCGGTTGCTGTCAAGAGCCCTGAGCAGGGCATCCAGAAGAGTCGTGTCGGGCAGTGCCGGGGGGGCAGACAGAGCTTCCATGGCTGCGGTGCCGGCCGCAACCAGGCCGAGCTGCGGCAGGGTGCCCCGAAGATCGTGCAGGGTCAGCTCGAGGCCTTTCGTTTCCAGGGTCTGGGGTGGCGGTGCAAGCCCTTCGAGAATGGCAAAAGATGCGGCCTTTCTGGTATGCTGCACGGTTGCCTCCTGCACCACATCAATGGTCCGACCCAAGAGGGGCAGGGCCTGCTGCAAAGCAATCAGCCCCGCGTAGAGTTCTTCCGTATGCGAGAGTTCAAGGTCGATGTCGTCCACGGGGAGGTAAAGACCAAGGGCCTCCTCCAGTTCCGTGCATTCCTGGAGCAGATCTTTGCGCCGGCCTCTGGCGCGATCAGTCCTTGTCTTCAGTGCCTGCTGGATCCGGAGGAGATATTCCGCTTCCGTCGAGGCGGCAAAGAAACTCGCAGCCTGCGAACCGGTCTGGTCCAGGAGGAAAATGGGATAGCGCTGATTGCCGATATGGATGTCGACCGTGCCGCTTTCGGTTTCGACAAGGTCGAGCCGGAGACGGCGGCGAATGTCTTCGGGCGGTGTTCTGCCGAATTTTGCATAGACCTCCGGCGAGTCTTCAGGACCGCCGCCATCCTGAGCGGTTTTGAAGAGTTGATAAACCGTGTTGCCGCGGCTTCGGACCCATTCAACAGCCTCCCCGGAATCCAGCTCGACCCGGACCTCGGCCTTCGCTGCGCCATGCCTGATGACGTGATGGGGAGCGGGATTTTGCGCCACGGAACGCAGCGCCTCGACGACCGCGCTCTTTCCGGAATTGTTCGGCCCGGTGAGCACCGTCACCCCGATGCCCAGCTCCAGCTCGGTCTCCTTGTGGGCCATGTAGTCTTTGATTTTGAGCCGTTTGATCATAAGTGATTAGAATAATCTACCGCAGTAGTCTCCGGGTCATTATGGCGATTTACCGGTGTTGGTTCAGAAATGTCAACGGTTTAGCTTGTGCCATTGAAAAGCTCCGCTTCGAGCTGTTCCAACGGTGGTAAGAGCGCTCTCAGCTTAATCCTGAGTGAGGGCAGGTCGTTTTCAACGACCAGCCAGACCCTTCTGATATCCACCCCTTCGTAATCATGGATCAGCACATTCCTCAAAGCAGCCATCTCACGCCAGGGAATATCGGGATAGGCCTGACGGTAATCCTCCTTTACACGTCGTGCAGCTTCGCCAATGATCTCCAAATTCCGCATTACAGCATCCTGAGTCAGGCGGCTTAGGAAGAAAGCCTCTCGGCCTCCGCTCGTGTAGTCTTGGATGCGATCGATACACTCAACAATATGGGCCAGGTAAACCCGCGGATCTTTGCTCACAGGGGCACTGCCTCTTTGAGAATGCGCCGTCTCAAAAGCCAATAAATGGAGTCTTCCGTGATCAAATCGACCTTCCGCCCAAGCAGTTCTTCCAGCTCCACGAGCAAAGCGCTCAATTCAAACAAAGACTTGTTCGGTTCGAGGTCTATGAGGAAATCCACGTCACTGCTCTCAGTGGCTTCGCCGCGGGCCATGGAACCGAATATGCGGACATTGTGCGCCCCATGTCGGGCCGCAATACTGAGGATATCTTCGCGTTTCGCCGAGAGAATCTCTGCCGTGCCCACACCAAATCTCCTTAAACGCAATTCAGACCACGGCGTTGCATCATCACCAAACTATCCTAAACTATCCTGGATTATCGTTTCAACAGGCATATCAGTAAGGTCGGCCTGAAGGTGATACCCCAAAAAACGGAACCACTGTGTCAGGCTGCACCGTACGGGCACTTCCTCTGCCTGATATGCTCGCGCACTTCATCTTCAAAGCAGGTGAGGAGGCTCTCCACGGGCGAAGCCGCTCCGGGAGCCAGGGCACAGTAGGAATTCCAGGAGTTTTTACACATGTCCCGAATCATCGGAATGAATTCCTCCCGGCCCTCGCCGTGTTCGATGCGCCAGAGGAGGTCGCGAATGTAGGGCAGGCCTTCGCGGCAGGGCGTACACCAACCGCACGATTCGCGCGCGAAGAACTGCATCAGGTTGAGGGTGACCCCGACGAGGCACGTCTTGTGATCGAAGACCATGATCGCTGCAGTGCCCAGGCGATGTCCGACGGCCGCGAGGGTATCGAAGTCCATCTCGACATTATCGTGTTCTTTGGTCAGATACCGGGTCGAGGCGCCGCCGGGCAGGCAGGCCTTAAATTCCGAACCGGCCGGAAGACCTCCGGCAGATTCCTCGATGATTCCACGCAAACGGACCCCCATCGGCAGTTCAAAGCATCCGGGATGGTTCACCTTGCCGCTGACGCAGAAAAGCTTGGTCCCGGCTCCCCCTTCGGATAGGGCCAGACCCTTGAACCATTCCGCACCATTTCTCAGGATGTGCGGAACATTCGCCAGGGTTTCGATGTTGTTCACGACCGTGGGGCGGTTCCAGAGTCCCCTTACCGTGGGGTAGGGCGGCGGTTTGGAGGGGTTGGGCCGCTTTCCCATGAGGGCATTGAGCAGCGCCGTGCCCTCACCGCAGATGTAGCGTCCGCCGCTGCGGTGAACAGAGATATCAAAGGAGAATCGACTGTTCAGAATATTTGAACCCAGGTAGCCCGCCTGCCGAGCCTGTTCCAGTTCCCGCTCGAGGATCACGGCGCTGCTTTCATAGGATGGGCGCACAAAGATAAACGCTTTGGATGCCGAAAAGGCATACGCGGCCAGGATCATTCCTTCGATGATGAGGTGCGGGTCGGCATGGATGAGCATGCGATCTTTGAAGGTGCCGGGCTCCATCTCATCGGCGTTGACGGCGAGATACCTCGGAAACGCTCCATCTGCCGGGACCGCCAACCATTTCTTTGCGGCCGGGAACCCGGCGCCCCCCCGCCCCCTGAGCCCGGCCTCCTCGACCCTGGCAATCACCTCACCTGGCGAGCGCTTCCCGATGAAGTCTTCGAGCGCCTGGTAGCCGCCGCTCTGACGATATTCATCGAGGGTAGCGGTGCGGTTCGGCTGACGATTCCGAAAAAGTACCTGCGGATACGAGGGCATGGTGTATGTTAGCTCTTAGCTGTTATGCTCGTTTCGGCTGAAAACCGTCATTTTGGTGGACTTGGCAATTAACCGCAGAGCACGCTGAGATCGCCGAGAAAGACAATGATTCTCTCTGTGCCCTCTCTGTTCTCTGCGGTGGAAAAGTAAACTGAGGTCAGCTGCTGGAAGTGCGGCATTCACTCGGTTTCCACATACCTGGCCTGATCTTTAAGCCGGGTGAGGATACGGTCGATTTTTTCGGGAGTGAGACGGCCAAAGACGCGGCGATTGATCGTCATTGCCGGAGCGCGGTCGCAATAACCGATGCAGCAGACCGGCAGCAGCGTGAAGAGGCCATCGGCCGTGGTTCCCCCAATCTCGACCCCGAGCCGGGAACGGATATGGTCGATAACCAATTGATGGTCGTGCATCCAGCAAATGGCGCTGTCGCATACGTGAATCACATATTTTCCTACGGGTTCCCGGTAAATATGATCGTAAAAAGTGGCCAGTTCCTCCAGTTCCAGCGTCGTCATCCCCAGCAGTTGCGAGGCTTCCTCCATGGCCTCATCGCTCATGTAGCCATAGTGGTCCTGAAGCTCGAACATGACGTCCACTGCCTGTTCGCGAGGGTCTTCGGCGCGGGCGATGCGTTCATCAAGAATTTGCTTTAATTCGTCGGCCAGCATGATTACGGAGCAACGGGTCCCGAGATGGGTCCAGGGTAAACCGCATGAGAAAAAGGTGGGTCACTGTCACCAAGGGCGAAGAGAGCCACCTCACAGGGGTACGGCGGCTAAAATGGCTCAGGGAGAACAGACGTTCTCCCTGAGCCAAAAAGCGTCATTAAACGATGATCACATGGTTCAGGCTTATGCCACCCTCTTGCGCCTCAGGACAACAAAAGCTACAGCAAGGAGAAGCAGGGAGAAAACCAACAATCCCACATTGGTGTTGGCAGGAACGAATTCATTAAAAAGATACCCCGCCAGCCCGTAGGCATAGTCTGCAGTGGCCAGTGGACTAATTTGAGTCGCGAGGCCTGTTGCCAGGTTAATCGAATAGAAATAAAAAGGGAGCTGCGCATTTGGGGACCCAACGCCATACATGGCCTGGGTGCCCGGGTCAAAATAGATGTCGAAAATGCATACCCCTGTGGAGCCAACAAGCGTTGCCTGGCCCGTAGCCTTGTTAATCGTGAACAGCTGTTTTAGAAGCGAATCTGTCCCATAGATGGTGTCGTTATTCGGGTCGTAGCCCAGCCCAACCATTTTTCGAATTGAATTATTGACGGGATCAAACGGACCGATCAGGGTTGCAGCTCCCGTCCCCATATCAACTACATAAAAGTTCTCGTCGGCATTACCGAGGTTAGGGACATTAGGCTCCCCTCCCGCACCGTACAGCACGTTGTTCAGCCTGTCGAGGGCCAGCTGCCGCACCGGATGACCGAATTCACCCACCACATCCGAAGTCTGGAGAGCAGTGTTTATGATGAGCAGTCTTGAAGCGGTGGGAGTGGTATAATTGTAGAGTGAGACATAGAAGGTGTCCCGCAGTCTGGCGGGTGCCATGTCCATGAGCTTGTTGAAGCCGTCGACCTGAGGAACGCCCATCACGAAAGCCTGCCCCCCGCCTCCTGGTGTGTCGACCGACCAGATTTGTCCATACTGGGAGCCGGTGGTACCAAGGACATAAGTGCTGTAATAAAGTGTAGCAGCGCTCGCCACTGAGGGTACAGCGCCCCCAATAATCAGACTAAGCAAAATAACCGAGATCATTCCCTTTCGCATAAATCCCTCCTTCTAAAAGACCGATCTGCCTGTCCAAAAATAAACAAAAACACCACTCTGTCTATACGCCGTTAGCAAGGTAAGAAAAACATCCCCCCTCTCTGCTTATATGAAAACCAAGAAATACAACTACTTGTATGTTATAGTGCTCAGCATTGTAAGCTCGCTCTTTGCCTGGGATGACTAAGGTGTTGGTACCGGTTAGCATACTTCGGAATCAAGTTCAAGAAAAAAATTCAGAGGTCTCTCCTGCCGGTGATGATCAAGTCGCTCGAGGCTCGCGCAGGGGGATCGCGGCCGGTTCCGCTCCAGCAATGCTCGCGGATCACCACTTTTCCTGGAATGATGAGAAAGCACGGGACAACCTTATCACGAGGATATGGGACTTCACCTCAAAACCCTCGGCAGAACGACCGCAGAGGCTGTTAGCTTATGTCCATCCGGAAACCCCATTTTGTAGGAGGGGCTTCCAGCCGAGATCGGGGCTGGAAGCCCCTCCTACAGAACAAGGCGCCACTTTCCGGATGAGAACTAGCTCGTTGCCTCCCGATCCCCTTTGCCCATATTTTTGGAAATCCACAGTACAAAGAAGGCACACCCCAAAATAATGATGATCGTTTGTCCCACGAAATAGTGGGCGAAGTTAAAAATGTTGCCGTAATGCCTCATCACATAATAGAGACCAACTATGCGAAGAATATTCAAAAGATAAATAAATACCACCCCCTCGATCAACCCGATGAGCTTGTCCCTGAGCTTGACGCTGGTGGCGCTCACGGCGGAGATGATCAGAAGTATTCCTCCCATGCCTTCACAGCCACTGACAATACTGAAGACAACATGCTGCGAGGTGATCTGGTTTCCGGCAACGACTACCTTTTCCGCCGGAGTGAGGAAGTTGATGATGAAGGCCGGAGGCTTGGCGGTCAAGGTGCCAAGGATGAATTCCTCGACCGGCGTTTTGGCAAAAAGGTAGTAAATACCATTGAGTAACGCCAGGATCACAAGAAAACGGAAGCTGAATAGGATCTCCGGTCGGTAGGAGGAAAAAAAATGCCTCAAATTTTGGAGCAAAACCCTTATGTCAGCCACGCCAGAGTCCTGATTCTAAAAAGTCCTAATTTTGACAATGGCATACCATGGCGAAGCAATTGTGTCAAGGAACGGAAAGGGTTGGCAAGAGGTACTGGAAGTAAGCCGGAATGCTTGGGTCCATTGCGGTGAGTGCTCCAATATTTGTTGCTTTTCCGTTTCTTTCGCTTTAGGATTGAAGCACTGACGCGGAATTGTAGCAACAGTCAGTTATTCACCAATTGTCACTGAGCCGACTCTCAGCAAACTCCCTTGCGTCCATGAGTTTGCGCCCCGGCAGGCCGCCTGACCGGCCACGAGTAAGGAGGAACACGCATGAAAAGGTCCTGCTTTGCGGCAAGTGTTTTGGCGTTGGGTTTCATCCTGAGCCTTTTCTCGTGCTTTATGCCCGGCAGTACTTCTTGCTTGGCCGTGACTGCTCCGGGTTCACAAACGAACGTTGTAGTGAACGGTGTTAAACTTGGAGCCGGACCCTTTTCCTGCGAAACCCTCGGGACAGAGGTCCCGGAGATCCGATGCGGCACTAACGGTCTGTATAAGGTCTATGTCAAAAATCGTCCTCCGCCTAATCTTGACGCGGGTCAGTATACCGTTGGCACCGGCTCTGAGCATCCTGCCGGCCCCGATCAGAGCGCTTTGACGGGGGGCGGAGGGGGGTATCCGGAAAGTTCCTTCCTTACCATTCGAGTTTACAACCGTGACCTGGAGCCGACAAAGCTTGGCATCGAATATGTTCAGGGCTCTGACGCTCCGCAATTTCATGAACCGACCGAGGGTTATCAGTTGGGGTCCCTTGGTTCATATGTCGTAATTCAGGCGGACGGCGGAACGGTGACTCCCATAGGCCCGGCCGGCTTCCCAACCGGGTTTGCCACAACCTATGAAATTCCAGCACCAGTTAATCTCCAGGTCACTCAGGTTGTCAACGTTAACGGGACGACCTACGAGGATTCTACGGTCGAAGTCACCACCAGGGTCAAGAATACGGGGGCCAACGACGTCAAGATAGGAATCCGATATCGCTGGGACCTGGCGATTGGCTACGATGACGGACCAACCCTGCAACCCTATATGGATGAGGTCCCTGCCGGAGGCGTTCTCGAAACGGAGGTCGAATACGCGGCGCCGCAGTTTGTGATGTATCGGCTTGTAGACAACGACATGAATCCTGAGCCGCCAACATACCATGTATTTGCTACCAATACCGGCCCGAGCTGGGTTCGTCCCAAGCCGACCCCTCCCGCCGTCTTTAAGTATTCCTGTTTTTACAAGTCCGTTTCTCCTGTATTTGAGAGCCCAATTACCCCGAACCTTTGCATAGCATCAACAGCAGATTCCTGTTGCGGCAATTTTAACGGCGGAGATGCGGTGATTCTGTACTACGTTGGTCAGACCGAAGGCGAAGCGATTACAGTGAAGGCGGGCGAGGAATACCAAATGTCGGAATCCTTACTGGTTACCTCGAAGAAAGATGAGGTGCCTCCTCATCCTGAACCTCCGCACCCACCCGCGCCAGTCCCCGCGTTGAGCGGTATCTCCATGATCAGCTTTACCGCGCTGCTCATTGGAATCGCGGCTATTTTTCTGAGCAGGAAAAGGAAGTGCGAGGGGCGTCCCTAGTATTCTTCGGCGAACATGTCTTACCAGTTTGACCACAATTGAACCCGCTTGGGTAGGGGCGATCAGCCGGCCGCCCCTACGAGCACAACCTGCTAAGTACGCCCCCGCATAAATGGGTGTCCGAATGCCTCTCGTCATTCCCGCATGTTTCTGGCGGGAATGACGCCCGAATGGTAATGGACACTTTATGTTGCTGAGCTGTACCAAGGACTCTTGCCTGGCTGTACGAGATCAGTAGCCCCGGGAGAACTACCGGTCGCCGATGATCTTCAGGTTGATTTTTCTAGTTCTCGGACCATCGAACTCGCAGAAGAAAATACGCTCCCATGTGCCCAGCATGAGCCGCCCATTTTCAACCACCAGGAACGTTCTGCCCCCGGCCAGGACTGCCTTGATGTGAGCCGCCGCATTGCCTTCGTGGTGCTGGTATCCGGCCTCCCGGGGAATGAGTCCATCCAGGGTCCTGATGACGTCCTCCATGACCGCCGGATCAGCCCCCTCGTTGACGATTACCGCCGCCGTGGTATGAGGCACGTGGAGCAGGCAAAACCCGCTCTTGATCCCGCTCTCCTGAACCTTGTGCGAGATCAGATCGGTCACGTCCACCATCGCACTCCGCTTGGGTGTCTTCACCTGCACCATTTCCAGCATGCGCTCTCCTGTCCCCTGCAGCTCTTATACTTGTTTTGGCTGAAAACCTTCATTTTGGTAACTCAGGAATTCACCGCAGAAGACGCTGAGATCGCAGAGAAATCTTAATGAATTCAGAGCGAAATCTCTCTGCGCTCTCCGCGGTGAAAAAAGAAACCTTTCATCCTTACCCAGTATCGCTTCTTTTCCCCTCCCCCAACCCCTCCCGCCAGAGGACGGAAACCCAAGAAGACTCCTCCCCTCAATCTACTGACCACTGGCCACTGATCACTCATTTCTGCTGCCTCATGACGGCACGATCAATCCGGATTCGGTGCGACGGAAGGGTTCGGCGGGAGGTTCCTTCTCCGCGAGCTCCTGGGGCCAATAGTGATGCATGGAGAGGGAGACCATTTGTGTGACGACGGGGTTGTCGGCAGCCGCCGCGGCGCTTCCCAGGTGTTGAGCGGCGACCCATGCGGACCATGCCAGGTCGTCTCTGGATGAAACTTTCAACCACAGAGCCTGCTCTTCAAAGAACCTCTGATAGAGCAGTCTCACCTTTCCGACACAGAGCTCGTTCGCGGCCCTTTTCGCAAGCTCGGTCATGCGCTCTTCCTGGACCTCTTTGGGGATTACGAGGACCGGGTTTTCCAGAGACTGCATCTTTTGCCAATAGGGAACGACCTCTTCTTCTGGAAAAACGAGCCAGGACCAATCAACTGCCTTCAACAGCTCCACTTCGTCCACTTCTTCCAGGTGTTGCCCGGGATCTTCCAGGGGAGCCATCAGTTCATGGGCATAGGGCGGTTTTTCCGGATCGTGGAATGGACTGAGGAGTTTGCCTGCCTGGTCCTGCTCGGGAGATGTCCCTTCCTGCTTTGAGAACTCGATGAGTTCAAAGAAGAGCCTGGCAGCATGATAAACGGGGACCTCGAAAGGTTTCCTGTCAGCATGGCGTGCTCCGACTTTCTGGAGGTAATCCCGGTAGGTCTTCTGAGTACCCTCGGCAACCTTGACATAGACCCGCTCGAAGCCCTGCTCCATGAGGGCGGTGACCAGGGTTGGGGTGGCATAGCCGGCTTCGGGAATGAGCGCCGCGAAGAGCAGGAAGGTCCCATCCACGGGCAGAATATGAGCGACCGGTTTTCTCCCTTCTTTTTGCACCAGCACGACATTATCAGGCGGTCGAGTCTGCTGTTCCCCGGCAAAGCCCCGCTGAGAAAACCGGTAAGCCGCTTGTTTCAAGATTTTTATGAGCTTCTTGTCGGAAACAATGTCCTTGAGCACAAGATAAGTTTGGAAACCTACTTTCGAGGGTTTCCTGCTCAGTTGTTCAAGGAGCGCAGCCACGAGATTTTGGCGTTTCCCCAGGACCTTCTGCAGGGACTGGAGATAGTTGTCCAGACTGGTGCCTTCCGGGTCCTGCACGGACAGGCGATCGAGAATCATCCCGAGTTCCTGGGATTCTTCATTGCTCAGATGCAATTCAGGGTTCTTGTTCTTCTTGAGATCCAGCTTTCTGCTCATGTGTCCTTCCGCCCCTCGAATATTCACAGGAAATGCACAAAGAAAAGCCCCATCATCACCCTTTTCGGCGTGATTCCGGGGCCTCGTAACAACAGGAAAAAGGGATCTACTCTTCTTCGGCTTCTCCCTCATCTTCCCGCGGTTCAATGACCAGAGAATCTGCGACCAACTCCCACAGATATTTAACTTCCACATCCATGAAGTCGTACTCCTTGCGGAGGCTCTTCATGATCATATCACGGCAGTTGTGACAGGGTGCGATCAGCAGTTTCGCACCGGTGTCCTTAATCTGTTTCGCTTTGGTGCGGCCATAGAAGGTGCGTTCCTCGACATATGGCGCCGCCCAGGCGCCGCCTCCCGCCCCACAGCAGAAATTGTTGGCCCGATTGGGGTACATGTCAACAAAATTCTCACAGCACTGCTGTGCCACCCACCGCGGTTCTTCGTAATAGCCATGGCCGAACATCCGCTCGCTTTTGCGACCGTAATTGCACGGGTCATGGTAAGTCGTTAACTCGTGGTGGATGGTCTTATCGATTTTGATGCGTCCCTCTTCGATGTATTGCTTCAAAAGGTCGTGAATGCTCAAAAACTTGACGCCTTCGTTCGCATACCACTTTTGCAGACCAAGCCTGGTCGCATAGTAAGCGTGCCCTCATTCGGGCAAGACCAGGTATTCAGCCTCCATTTCCTTGTAGTTCTTGACGACTCTGCCGACAATCTCTTTCATTGCCGCATCGTCGCCGGTGAACAAACCCCAGTTGACCCCTTCCCAATTCTCCGAGGTAACGGTCCAGGACTCCTTGGCGGCGTAAAGGATACGCCACCAGAAAAACATATCCTCAGGCTCCGCGAAGGGTTCCTTGGAATTGATCGTGAACAGATACTTGGCGCCCTTCTTGTCGACCGGGACCTCGAAGCCGGGGAGCTCTTCCGCCAGTTCCGCACTCAAATCCTCGAGCAGGAACAAGAAATCTTCCTTGGGAATCCCCACGTTGTTGCCGGACTTCAGACATTGCGCGACACCCTTGTGAAGCACTCCGGGCACCTGGTCCCTCGGCCTCATGCCCCGGGCGGACCGCAGCAGGGCCAGGAGGTCGATATTCATCGGGCACGCATGTTCGCACCGACCGCAAAGCGTGCAGACCCAGGGGAACTTGGAATCAATCACTTCCTGGTCCATGCCGAGCAGGGCCAAACGCACCACCTTCCTGACATCCAGTCCATCCACCCCGGTGACCGGACAACCTCCGGCACAGGTGCCGCAGGTCAGGCACAGATCGGCGTACTGGCTGGCCAGTCTGCGCTTCTCGCGCTTGGAGATTAACAACGGCTCCATAACTCTCTCCCTTAAACTTAGCTCATTGATGACAACACAACGCCAAAAAATTACCTTTACAAAGTATCGGCAGCACCGGGGGAAAACAGGAAAAGCAACTGGGATTCGCGGTATGAGGCTAACGTCTTCACAGGATGAGGTCTGCCGGCATCACTGCCTGGCAGTCGCCCTCGCAAACACCTGCGCCACGACTATAACACAACGCTTCTCTCTGTCAAAGTGTTTTCCAAAAAGATGCAAGTCCTATGCTTCTCTTCCCAAGAGCCGGTCCGAAGATACCTTACTCATACACTCCTTTGTCATACCCAAGCCTGCTTGATCAACCAGGCTCGAAAGCCCGCGATGCGCCCTGCTTCATTACCATGCGAGGTGGGGCAGGCTTTCCAGCCTGCCAAGTGCTCAACATATGGCTAATATTCGTTGGGCAGCCGCGACAACTGCTCCAAGGTGAACACCGGTCCATCCTTGCACACATACTCAGTGCCGATATTGCATCGTCCACAGATCCCAATCCCGCATTTCATCCGCATCTCCAGGCTGGAAATGATCCGCTCCGGCGGAAACCCCAGTTCCGTCAGGACCGGCAGCGTGAACTTGATCATGATCGGAGGGCCGCAGATGATGGCGTAGGAGTTCTCGGAATCGGGGGCCTTCTGTTTCGTCACGGCGGGGACGAAGCCGACATTATATTTCCAGTTCGGGTCATTGGTGGAATCCACGGTGATGTGCATTTTGATGTCGTCCCGCTGCTCCCATGCGGCCAGCTCTTCCTTGTAGAGCAGAAGTCCCGGAAAGCGAGCCCCATAAACGACGGATATTTCCCCGAAGCGTGACCGATTACGAGGGTCGAGCATGTAAACAATGGAAGACCGGAGCGTGGTGAAAGCGAATCCCCCGCCGATAATCACGATGTTCTTGCCCTCGAGCAGGTCCCATGGGTACCAGTTCCCCAATGGCCCTCGCACGCCCATGATGTCGCCCGGCTGCATGTTGTGGATGTGGCTGGAAACTTTCCCCACCTTATTCACCGTAAATTTCAGGAACCCCTTTTCGGTCGGGGATGAGGCAATCCCGATGGGGATTTCTCCCAGGCCGGCCACCGAGAGCTCCGCAAACTGGCCGGGGGTATACTTAAACTTCTCTTCATCCTCAGGATTCAGGAAAAGCAGCTTGATGGTCCTGAGGTTGCGATCTTCCGTTTCGGTCACGATGGACTCGATGCGGACAGGATAGGGCAGATAGGGGTTATTCACCGTCACTAACCTCCATGATCCGATAAGGGTCTTGACGAAGCCAGAGTATACGGGGCGGAAGACGGATTAATCATCGTCCAAATCCTATTCTGACTTCTTTTTTCTTTCATCCACGAAGTCACACGAAGGATTGCGAAGTCACACGAAGAAATCGTCTTCCATGCTGATTTCTGACTTCTGTCTTCTGACTCCTGTCTTCTGACTCCTGACTTCTCATCCAAATTACGCCGGGCATACGCAGGCGGCGGTCATCAGGCGCGCCACTTCGCGGATATCAATATTCACCGGACAGTACTTCACACAGCGGCCGCACCCGACACACGCGACGCCGTCCTTGTACTTGTCCTGATAGTATTTGAGCTTGTGCATGAAGCGTTGGCGCACGCGCTGGAGCTTCTGAGTGCGCGGATTGTGTCCCGACCCGTGCAGCGTGAACAGGGGAAACATGCAGGAATCCCAAATTCTGATCCGATCACCCTGGTCCTCGCAAACCTCATCCTGGATGTCAAAGCACCAGCAGGTGGGACAAAGGAAGGTACAAGTCCCGCAGTTGATGCAGGAGAACTGCACTTCATCCCAGAACGAGGCATTGAACAACTCGAGCATGTCCTTTTCGGCGATGGCTTGCGGCTCAAACTGATTCGGAATAGCAGCTTCGGCGGACTTCTTGAGTTGTGCAGCCTTTTCGGATGCTGCCGGAGGAACCGGTTCGCCCAAGCGAGATGGCGTCGAGCAATTCCTTCCCTTTCTCCGTAATGGCCTGGAGAATGAAACCATCGCCCACGTCTGTCAGGAGCGCGTCCAGCCCCGAAGGGTCAAACGGGCCGGTTCCCACTGACGTGCAGAAGCAGCTTCGGCAGGGCAGGTTGCAGCCTAATCCCACGAGAGTTGTCGTGGCCCTTCGCCTGGTCCACCACGGGTCCTTGAAGGCTGTGGTATCGAAGTTTGCATCGTCCAGGCGAAAGGCCGAGGCATCACAAGGGCGGATTCCCACAATGATCCTGGGGGAGTAATCCTTCGGTGCTTCCTTCACGATTCCGGCTTCAGGATCGTCTTTGGCAAGGGAGAATTGGAACATCCTCTCGGAATGGGGATGAAAGAGCCCCTTGGGGGAAAGGCGTGTGTTTTGATAACCGAGATCAAGCTCGTCAGTTGCTGTAAGCTCCGCAAACTCGTGATACTGACCTTGAAAAACCGGCCCGAAAACCCGCCGTTGGTTCATGAGTGTCTTGAGAACTTCAGGAAATTTCTCTTTGGTGATGTAGACTTCCCTCATTGGTGTGTCCCTTTATGTAAACTCGATGGGCGCCTGACCACTGGTCACTGACCACTGATCACTGAATACTGACCACTACTTGATAAACTGCTGCGGATCATCCGGTCGGTAAGTGTCCAGCGGAGGCCTTTGATCCGGGATTACTCCAGCTTCGTATCCATAGAGCTCTTTGAGGTCTCTTTCCATTCTCTTGGTAAATTGGCGCATTTTGATCCCAACCGGACAGGCCCGTTCACAAGCGCCGCAGTCGGTGCAGCGTCCCGCAACGTGGTAAGCCCTCAGGAAATGAAAGGTCCTGGTATCCGTCCGATCGATGCTCTTTCCCACCCATTGGGGACGCGCCTCGTCAACGAAGCAGGTGGGGCAATAGCAGAGCGGGCATGCATTCCGGCAGGCATAGCAGCGAATACAGGTGCTGATGAGGTTTTCAAAATACTCCCACCGCCCCTCGGGAGACATGGCTTCCACCTGGCGTACATCCTCGTACCGGTCAACATTCTCCTGCTCGGGCACCAGCTCCCCAACCAGCTCATCATAGACCACCGGGTTTCGGTGCGTGCAGATCGCGCAATTTTCCTGAAGATATTCCCGGCGGTCCAAGGTCGTTTCAAAATCCGATCCGGAGACATGAATCAAGCCATCCCTCTCCTCCGCGTGAACCGGGTCCTTCCCATCCAGCGATGCCAAAATTCGCCGCCGATCGATCATCCCATGGCAGGGCGCCCCCAGGATGTAGATCTGCTCGCGTTTGATCTGATATTCCAAAAGGTGGACGGTGATATTTCGAGAGTCGCAGCCCTTGGCAACAATGGCGACCCGGTCCGGTCTCTTGACCACATAATTGGCGAGGTTAATCCCGCAGTTGCCATCCCAGTAGAGGTGTCTCACCTGGTCGAGATTATTTGCCAGAAAGGGCTCGTTCATCAAGGGAACGGTGCCTTTGCGGAAACCGATCACGACGTCCACACGTTTCTCAGCCAGCAGGCGCCTTGCCGCCTCTTGAATCCGTTCGGTATATGCTTGCATCTACACCACCTCAGCATGTTTCTTGATGAAATGTGGCGATGGTCCTGCTGCCTTGACCGCTTTGGCCACCCCGCGCGCCGTTTCGGCGAATTTGGTGGCTTCCGCGGAGGAAATCCACGAAAAATGCAGCCGCTCCGGTTCCATTCCAGTGTGTTCGAGGAGGTTTTTCAACAGGGTGAATTTGCGCCGTGCGTACAGATTACCTTCCAGGTAATGGCAGTCTCCCGGGTGTCACCCGGACACCCACACCCCGTCGGCCCCTTTGCGGAAGGCGGCAAGGATAAACTTGGGGTTGATCCTTCCCGTACAGGGCACTCTGATAATCCGGAAGTTCGGCGGATATTGCATCCTGCTCACGCCGGCAAGGTCCGCAGCACCGTACGAACACCAGTTGCACAACAGGGCGATAATCTTCGGTTCCCAATCAGACATGAATCCTTCTCCTCATCCAGACTATACACTATCAATCATGGCAAATATCTGAGCGTCATCGAAGCCCAGCAGACGGATCGCGCCGGAGCGGCAGGATGCGACACAGAGGCCGCAGCCCTTGCAAAGAGCCGGGTTGACCTCGGCTTTGCCCTTATCATTGAAGGCCGGGGCCGAATAGGGACAGATGCTCACACAGGTGCCACAGGCACTGCAGAGCATCTGGCTGGTGATCGCCACGGTCCCGCTGAACATGAGGGTATCCAGGGCGAGGAAGGTCCCCGCGCGCGAGGCCGCCGCCTGGGCCTGGGCGATGCTCTCGTCCACGGCCTTGGGGTAGTGCGCCAGCCCGCACAGGAACACCCCATCCGTGGCAAAATCAACCGGCCTCAGCTTGGCATGGGCTTCGATGAAAAATCCTTCAGCATTCACGGGAATTTTGAAAAACTGGGCCAGCGTCTGCGACTCATTGGGCACAACCGCCGTAGCCAGCGTAATCAGATTCGGGTACCAGGGTAATCGGCCGCTGCAAGATCTTATCGAGGATCGTGAGATGGATTTTGCCGTCGACCTTTGCCACCACCGGTTTGTCCTCGAGCGTGTAGCGAATGAAGATGACCCCGGCCTTCCTGGCTTCGTGGTAGAGCGTCTCGCGCTCCCCGTAGGTCCTCATATCCCGGTAAATGACGTAAACATCGCAGTCGGGATTGAGGTGTTTGAGCTCCAGCGCGCTTTCCACCGAGTGGGTGCAGCAAATGCGGCTGCAATAAGGACGCTCCGGCTCGCGGGAACCCACGCACTGAATGAAGACTGCCGTCTCAACATCTTTCAGACTGGGGTCCTTTTCCCTGAACCGCCGATCCAATTGCTGATGGGTCACGATTCTGGGATCCTGGCCGAAGAGGTATTCAGAGGGCTGAAATTCCTTGCCGCCGGTCGCGACAATGGCGATCCCGTGGTCCACCGTTTCGGGTTCGGCGCCGTTTTTAATCGTTGTCTTGTAGTTGCCGACAAACCCTTCCACCTGGGTGATGGAACTGGACAGGAATACCTTGATTTGCGGGTGGGCGAGCACCTTCTGAGCCAGTTCCTGCACATAAGACCCAATCACTTCCCCGCGCCAGGTCTTGTAAAGGTTGCGGGCCTGACCGCCCAACTCCGGTGACTGCTCCACCAAATAAACCGGGTATCCCTGGTCCGCCAGGGTTTGGGCGGCCACCATGCTGGCGACGCCGCCGCCTACTACCAGGGCCTTCCGGGTGACGCTCAGTTCCGGTTCCTTGAGCGGCTCGAGCAGCACCACTTTGGATACCGCCATCCGCAAAAGGTCCTTGGCCTTTTCGGTGGCTCTGACGGGGTCGCCGCTATGCACCCAGGAATCCTGGTTGCGGATATTGGCCATCTCGAAAAGGTACTTGTTCAGGCCGGCGTTGATCAGCGTTTCCTGGAACAGCGGTTCATGGGTTCGCGGCGTACAGGCCGCAACCACCACCCGGTTGATGCCCTGTTCCTTGATCACCTGGGCCATCTTCACCTGGGTGTCCTGGGAGCAGGTGTAGAGATTGTCTTCCACGTAAACGACATAGGGCAGCGATTTGGCGTAGTCCCGCACTGCCGGTACGTTCACGACGCCGCCAATATTGATGCCGCACTGGCAGACAAAGACGCCGACCCGCGGTGGTTCGCCGATGACGTTGGTCTCGACCGGCTTCTCCTTCACCGTGGCCTCGGTCCAACGTGAGTCGCTCAGCAGGAGTGCTGATGCCGATGCAGCTGCCGAGGCTTCCATGACGGATTGCGGGATGTCTTTCGGGCCCTGGATGGCGCCGCAGACGTAGACCCCATCGCGGGAGGTCAACACCGGGGCAAAGCTCGCCGTCTTGGCAAAACGGTTCTCATTGAGATCGATGCCCAGAGTCCGGGCGAGTTCCATGGTCCCCTGGCTCATCTGGAAGCCGACGGAAAGGACGACCAAATTAAAGACTTCCGACTGGATCTGCCCATCTTCGGTCACATAGCTGATTTCCAGATCGCCGTCCCCGGTCGCGTCGATGGTGTGAACGCGGGAACGGATGAAGCGCACGCCGTGGTGGTCTTTGGCATTATTGTAATACTGCTCGAAATCCTTGCCGTAGGTCCTCATGTCCATGAAGAAGATCGCGGTATCGAGATCGCCGTGAGCATGCTCCTTGGCGATTACCGCCTCCTTGATGGCGTACATGCAGCAAACCCCCGAGCAATAAGGATTGTCGCAGTGGTGCAGGTCGCGCGAGCCGACACACTGCAACCAGGCGATCTTGCTCGGCTCCTCGCGGTCATAAGGCCGCATCAGGTGGCCCCGGAAGGGTCCGGAGGCGCTCAGGATGCGCTCGAACTCGAGGCTTGTAATGACGTTCGGGAGGCGCGCATAGCGATAGGTATCGAAGGACGACGGATCGAACACCTCATTGCCGGTAGCCAGGATGACGGCGCCCACCTCGAGCTCGGACCGGCGGGGTTCATCGTTGTAGCAAACCGCTTCCGCGAGACAGACCTTTTCGCACAGTCCGCAGCCGAGGCAGGCGTTGCGGTCGATGGAAAATACCAGGGGCACGGCCTGGGCATAGCGAATGTAAGTGGCCGCACGGCGGTCAAGACCGCAATTGTGCTCACTGACCGCAGTCACCGGGCACACGCGGGCGCACTGCGCCACAGCCCGTACAGCGAGCGCGGTCGATATAGCGCGGATGATTGATGAGCTTCGCGACAAACCGTCCCGCCTCACCTTCGAGTGCTTCGACTTCGGTATTGGTAATGATGTTGATGTTGTGATGCCGGCCGACCTCGACCAGTTTCGGTGAGATCACTCACATGGCACAGTCATTGGTCGGAAAGGTCTTGTCCAACTGGGCCATCAAGCCGCCAATGGTTGGCGACTGATCCACCAGATGGACGTAATATCCGGTGTTAGCAAGGTCGAGGGCTGCTTGCATCCCGGCAATGCCGGCTCCCACGATCATCACGGAACCAATCCTGTTGCTCTTATCTAAATTTGCCATCACCTATTCCTATTGATCCTATTTCATCCACGAATGCACACGAAGGACTTCGAAGACACACGAAGGAAACATATTATTTCTTTCAAGTTCATGCTCGCTGACCACTAGCCACTAACCACTAATCACTAGCCACTACTACGCCGCCAGACTGACAAACTTGGGGGTCGTGCCTTCGTACCCATGCAGATCCACCTGGCCGGCTCTTTCGATGTCGCTCAAGAGGATCGAAACGGTATACACCGGCAACCCGCTCTTGCCAGCAATCTCTCTCACGGACTGCGGCCCTTCCCTGAGCACTTCCAGGATAAAGGCTTTCTGGTATTCCTCTTCTGTTGCCACTTTCAGGATTTGTTTGTATTCCGCCTCATCAATCTTCGTATGGTAGACATTTTCGTGTTCGATGAGCTGCCGCTCCATGCCCATAAGCCAGCGCAACCGGGGTGAATTCAGAGCGCCTTCGACCGCCGCCAGGGGCAGCTTGTATCTGTTCAAAATCAAAGGGTCCCATGGTCCGCATTACGCCGCTCAATTCGGTGACGAGGTTGGCAAACAACTGGCCTTCTGCGGCGCTCACCCAGCGGAGCTTCACCCGGTCCACGCCGATTCCCGAAAGATTGATGAGCTGGTCAACCACTTCCATCCGCTTCTGGGTGTAGACATTACCCTCCAGGTAATGGCAGTCGCCGAGGTGTCACCCAAAGACAAAGACGCCGTCAAAGCCGCTCTTGAGCCCCTCGATGACGTGCAAGGGGTCCACGCGTCCGGAACACATGGTCCGAATGACACGGATGGTTGGTGGATACTGAAACCGGGATACTCCGGCAAGATCCGCCCCGGCATAGGCACACCAGTTGCACAAAAAAGCCAGGATCTTAGGCTCGAACGCCTCGTTCATTCTGAATCTCCTCGAAGTTTGTAGCTATATGGCTTCCATTTTCTGACTTCTCTCTTCTACTCTTCCGTCTTCCGACCTTCTGCCTTCTGCCTTCTGCCTTCCTGTCTTCTGATCTCTCTGACTCCTGTCCTCTCACTCCTTACTCCCTACTGCTTACTCCCTACTCCTTACTTCTCTATCCCCGCTCTCCCCCCGCGCGGATAGCGGCAACAATCTGCCGTCCCCGGAAGTGCATCATGTCGATGGCCTGCTGCGGGCAGGAAGCGGAACAGACGCCACAGCCCTTGCACGAGGCCGATGATGGTTTCGGCGCGGAAGCCCTTGCCGATAACCTTATGGACCCTGATTGCTCCGAAACGGACAGGATGCCTCACACAGCGCACAGCCGATGCAGAGGTCCTGGTCGACCATGGAGACGACCGGAGCAACCTCGACGTAGGGTTTGGCGAGCACCGTTGCCGCGCGCGCCGCCGCTGCCTGCGCCTGGGCGATGGATTCTTCAAGGGGTTTGGGATAGTGCGCCAGGCCGCAGACGAAGACGCCGTCCGTGGCAAAATCAACCGGGCGCAGCTTCATGTGGGCTTCCAGGAAAAACCCGTCTGCATTAACGGGCACCTTGAAGAATTTGGAGAGCTCTTCCAGTCCTTTGGGAATGATGGCGGTAGCCAGGTTGAGGTAATCCACATAGAGCTGAATGGGCCTGCCGAGCACGTGGTCCTTCACCGTGATCTGCAATTTTTCCTTGCCGGCAAGGGATGCCTTTTCAACGATGGGTTTCTCATCCTGAGCAAAACGGATGAACAGGACCCCAAGCTCGCGGGCCTTTTTGTAAAGCTCCTCGCGGAGCCCATAGGTGCGCAGGTCGCGGTACAGGATATAAACATCGAGATCCGGGTTCCTGGTCTTGAATTCGACCGCCTGCTGCACCGAAGCGGTGCAGCAGATCTTGGAACAGTAGGGACGATCCGGTTCGCGCGACCCGACGCATTGGACGAAGGCGATCGCCTCCGCTTCCTGGAGACGCTCGGGCTGCTTCTCGAAAAGGTCCTCCAGTTCGTGCCAGCGGGTCACCCGCTCACTCTGACCGTAGAGGTAGAGTTCCGGTTTCAACGAATGCGCACCCGTGGCAAGAATCGCCACCCCATGCTCCAGGTCACGCTCGGCGCCGTCGGCTTCAACGGTGGTCGTGAATTGGCCGACAAAACCTTGCACATGTCTTGATTTTGGTCCCGGTGAGAACCTCGATATTGGGATGCTGCATCACGCGGTCGCGCAGACCTTCGATGTAAGGCCTGATCTCGTCGCCTTTCCAGGTGTGCTTGACTTTGAGGGCGTGGCCACCCAGTTCGGCCATTTCCTCGATCAGGTAGCTCTTGAAGCCCTGGTCCGCCAGGCTGAGCGCCGCGTTCATTCCCGCCACGCCGCCTCCCACAACGAGTGCCGACTGGTTCAGGTCGACCCGCAGATCCTCGATGGGTTCGAGCAGGGTCACCTTGGCGACGGCCATCCGCACCAGGTCTTTGGCTTTTTCCGTCGCCTTTTCGGGTTCCGCCTGGTGCACCCAGGAATCCTGGTCGCGGATGTTGGCCAATTCGAAGAGGTAACGGTTGAGCCCGGCTTCCCGGATGGTCTCCTGGAAAAGCGGTTCGTGGGTGCGCGGCGTGCAGGCTGCGACCACGACGCGGTTGAGCCGATGTTCCGCGATCGCCTCGCGGATCACCTTCTGGGTGTCCTGGCTGCAGGTGAAAAGATTGTCCGCAACGAAGACGACATGGGGCAGGGTCCTGGCGTAGTCGCGGACGCCGGGCACATCGACCACGCTGCCGATGTTGATGCCGCAGTGGCAGACGAAGACGCCCACGCGGGGTTCCGCGTCGGTAACCGGTTCCTCCGGCGGATAGGTCTTTTCCTGGGTGAGGGTGTTGCGCGCTCCGCAGAGCAGGGTGGCTGAAGCCGCGGAAGCAGCCGATGCTTCCATCACCGAGTAGGGGATGTCCTTGGGGCCGGGGAAGGCGCCGCAGACAAAAACTCCGGGCCGCGAAGTCGCGACGGGCGCAAAATCGTCGGTTGCGGCAAAACCGCTTTCATCCAGCTTGATCTGCAGCTTTTCGGCGAGTTCCCGGAGGTCGTCGGCAATTTCCAGACCGATCGAGAGCACGACGAGATCGAAAACTTCACTCTGAACCTGCCCGCTCTCGTCGGCATAAACCAGCAGGAGGTCGTCCGATCCCGATCCGGCGGGTTCCACGCTGTGGATTCGGGAACGAATGAAGCGCACCCCGATGTCATCCTTGGCGCGATTGTAATACCGTTCGAAATCCTTCCCGTAGGTGCGCATGTCCATGAAGAAGATCGCCGTATCCAGGCCCTCCTTGGCATGCTCCTTGGCAATGATGGCCTCTTTTATGGCGTACATGCAGCACACGCCGGAGCAGTAGCCATGCGCGCCGTGATGGATGTCCCGGGAACCGACGCACTGCAGCCAGGCGATTTTCTTGGGCGCGGTCTTGTCCGAAGGGCGCACCAGGTGGCCTTCAAAAGGACCGGAGGCGCTGAGGATGCGCTCGAATTCCATGCTGGTGATGACGTTAGGGTACTTGCCAAAACCGTAGGTATCGTAGACTCTTGGGATCGAATGCCTTGAAACCGGGTGCCAGAATCACCGAGCCCACCTCGAAGCGGTGTTCCCTGGGCAGCTGCTCGAAGTTCACGGCACTGGCGGGGCAGAATTTCTCACACGCGCGGCATTTGCCGTTCTTGAAATAGATGCAGTTATCTTTGTCGATGGCATACTTCAGGGGCACCGCCTGCGGGTACTGAACATAGGCTGCCTTGCGCTTCCCGAGCCCTTCATTGAAGGCGTCGTCCACCTTTTTGGGGCATTTCTCGGCGCACACTCCGCAGGCAATGCATTTGTCTTCGTCGATGAAGCGCGGCCGTTCCTCCACGGTGACCGCAAAACGGCCCGGTTCGCCCTCAAGGGCCAGAATATCGGCGTTGGTGATCAGTTGAATGTTCAGATGGCGGCCTCCCTCAACCAACTTTGGCGAGAGGATACACATGGAGCAGTCGTTGGTCGGGAAGGTCTTGTCCAGTTGCGCCATGACGCCGCCGATCGAGAGATTTCTTTCCACCAGGTACACGTAGTAGCCTGAATCAGCAAGATCGAGGGCTGCCTGGACCCCGGCAATCCCACCCCCAACTACCATTACCGCACCCGTTACGGGATTTAACGCGCTTCCTGTGTTCATGAACCTTTACTCCATAGACAACACGCGACACACAAGCAAATCGCACCAAAGGCCGGCAGGACCTCAGTCAGGTCTGCCAGGACCCGATATACTCAATATTTGTCTTCCTCTTTGCCACACGTCAGGGGGGCATCCCAATTCAAAATGAGGATTGCGCATCGGCGACCGGCAAACGGAAGCCACCGCCGGGGGCATGCGTAAAACAAAGCCGCACCAATGCCGGCAGCGAGAGCCGAAGGGATCGACCGGTTATCGCAACGAGGAGAGCGGGCAGGGGAAAATAGAAGCCTGGTTCGTATTCAGAATCAACTTTAACAACGGGTGCGCAACCTTTTTGCCATCCAGCGAACTCCAGCACTGCCCGATGCGACAGTGCCTGGATGGTTCCCAAAAAAACCGAGTCAATGTATACCGGTGCGGTTGTCAGGTCAAGACAATTGATGCTAAAAATTCAACCGAATGGTAGATCGTTTCAACAACACCTCGGGGACTTTTCCGAAGGTGGGTGTCCGGATCTATTCCTCCATAAAGGTCAAGGCCCCATGATTCCCGATAACGGAATGGGTAAAGAGCGATCGCGTTTTTCCTTTCTCAGCATAACAGCATGCGGTTTTGCCGCGGCCATCGGTCAGATTGTAATCCTGAGGGAACTCCTGGTGCTTTTTTATGGCAATGAACTTTCCACCGGCCTGATCTTCGCAAGCTGGCTGCTCTGGACGGCGTTGGGAAGCAGTGCTGCCGGCCGTTATGCTGCGCTCGGGTCCCGGCACCCGCTTGTTTTGCCGTTGCTTCTGACCCTGCTGGCGCTGCTTCTGCCCGCATCGGTCCTCTGGATCAGGGCGGCGAGAATCATCTGGGCCATCCCCAGAGGAGAAATGCTGGGCCCCCTCTCGATGCTCTGGATATCCTTTTCGGCAACCGGCCCTTTTTGTCTGGCTTCGGGGGCCCTCTTCGGGTTCGCCTGGGCGGGGCTGGCGAGTTCCTTCGAGAAGGGATCGGGGCGGCCGCTCGTTATCTATCTCGGCGAAGCCCTGGGAGCGGCGATGGGAGGGCTTTTCTTTTATTTCGTCTTGCTTCCGCGGTTTTCCATTTACCCCGCCACCCTGCTCACGGCGCTGATCATCCTGGTGATCGCCGTCATTCTGTTCTCTTTTAGGAAAGGGGCAACCATTTGGAAATCACCCTTTTTTAAAAGAGAGATGCTGGGTAAATCCCCTTCTTCCAAAGGAGAAGCCCACAGGAAGTCCCCCTTCTTTAAAGCGGGATTTAGGGGGATTTTTCATAAGTCACCACCATCCTCTCCCCACGAGATCAAAACCTTCAATGCTTCCAGGCGAAAACCCGGCCAGGCTTTAGTCATCCTGGGGGCGGTCCTGGTCCTCGTCACGACAGCCCTTATTTCTTCCAGAAACCTTGACAGCCTGAGTCGTCGCTGGCAGTGGGGGCAAAACGTGCTGGCGGTTCGTGACACCCCCTTCCAGAATTTGGCGCTTCTCGCCGACGCCAATCAGTTCAGCCTCTTTGCCAATGGTTTGCTCTTCTTTTCAACCCCGGACCCGCAGACTGCCGAATACGCCGTGCACCCGGCCATGCTTCAACATCCTGAGCCCCGGAAGGTTCTGCTTATTGGCGGAGGGTGGCGGAGGTCTTCTCTTCGAAATATTGAAATATCCGGGGATCAAACGCATTGACTATGTGGAGCCTGATCCCGAAGTGCTTGAGCTGGCCGAGGAATACGTGCCCGCCCCGGCGACGGCCGCGCTCTTCGATCAACGGGTGCACCTGTTTCATGCCGATGCGAGCACCTTCATCCGGGCCGCTGATGCCCCCTATGATGTGGTCATCATGCAGCTTGGCGATCCCGGTTAATGCGGAAACGAACCGGTTTTACACGGTCGAATTCTTCCGCCGCATTGAGAGGCTCCTCAATCCCGATGGGATCTTTTCCTTCGGCATCACCTCTTCACCGGACATGGTCGGGCGCGCCGAGGCCCGTCTGCTCCAGTCCGTTTACGCTACGCTTCGCAGCGTGTTCCCTGAAGTCCTCGTCATTCCAGGGGAAAACGCCCGGTTTCTTGCCGGCCTGAGGCCCGGAATCCTTACCGCGGACCCGCAGGAACTGATCCGGCGGATCGCCGCGCGCGAGCTCGATCTTCGGTATGTCCGGGAATACTATCTTTTCGACTACCTGAACCCGATGCGCCTGGACTATATGCAGGCCGTCCTCAAACAGTCGTCCTCCGTCCCGGTCAACCGGGACTTTGAGCCAACCTGTTATTTCAACAACCTGCTCGTCTGGACGGCGCAGGTCTATCCCGCGCTGGGAGGGGCATTCACGGCGATCTCGCAGGTGGGGCGTCCGCTGTTCTGGACCGTGGTGGGCATGCTCTCCCTGGGCCTGCTGTGCCTTTTCTGGAAAAGCCGCGGGACCACAAGAGCGGCCGTGATGCTGAATGTGTTCGTGGTGGGCGGCGTGCAAATGGTTCTGGAAATCATCCTGCTGCTTGGGTTCCAAATTCTCGAAGGGTTTGTCTACACGCAACTGGCCTTGATCATCGCCTTCTTCATGGCCGGGTTGGCCCTGGGCGCAGGATTGATCGCCTTGTTCCCGTCCCGGATCGGAACCCCGAGCCGGTGGCTCATCTTGACTCAGTCCGTCCTGGCTCTATATATTCTTGGCACCCTGGGGCTTCTGCTGTTGCTTCAACAGCAACTGCAAACCATCCCCCGGAAGCCGCCGCCAACGAGTGTGATCTTTTCTTTTCTCGCCCTCACTTCCGGGGTTCTGAGCGGTCTTCATTTTTCCTTATGCGTGCAGGCCGTTTCGAGCTCACCGCTCCTGCCGGCAGCCTCGGGACCGAGACTCTATGCTCTGGATCTCGTCGGAGCGACCGTCGGCGTTCTGACCGCCTCGCTCTTTGTTCTGCCGATTTACGGACTGACCACCACCATGCTGGCCCTCGTCGCCTGTTGCCTGGTTGGGGTTCTGACGCTTATGCTGGGCGCGGTAAAGGATGGGAAACGGCTTGGTTCAGTCTGAGCCGCAGACCATGCACGTTATACGAAGAATAAGAATCCCTAGCTCAGGGAGGGATAGGCGCGTTTCCTCGTGCCATAACTGATTGGAAGTTCTAAGTACAGCACAGCAGAACAAAGTGTTCAGTGTCCCCGGTCGTCATTCCCGCATGCCTTTAGCGGGAATCCAGAAGAGAAGCCTGGATGCGAGCCTCCGCGGGCATGACGGATTGGATATCGGACGCTCATTTACGTGGACTTGTGCTAAGATTGCAGGAGCACAGGAAGGGCGGGAGAAAAGCTTCTCAGATCATCACCACAACCTCGATGCGGGAGAATAGATCTATGGAACAAGAACAGAAGGTTTACGAGTCTCTGGCAGCTCATCTGGATCGTTTGCCGGCGGGTTTTCCAAGGACTTCCACCGGGGTGGAGATGCGCATTCTGCGGCGTCTTTTTTCTCCCGAGGAAGCTGCCCTGGCTCAGCTCCTCACGCCGAAGCCGGAAAGCGTGGACCAGATTGCCGCTCGTACCTCGAAGAGCGCCGAAGCGTTGGGGCCGCAATTGGAAGCCATGGCCAGGAAAGGGCTCATTTCCCGCCATCGCAAGGGGGACGAGGTGCGATACGTGGCGGCCCAGTTTGTGATTGGCATCTGGGAATACCACGTCAACGATCTGGACCCGGAGCTCATCAAAGACGTGGACGAATACCTGCCTCATTTTTTTGCAGACCGCAACCGGCTGAAGACGCCCCAGCTTCGAACCATCCCGATTGCTGCGGCGCTGCCGCTGGAACAGCAGATAATGGGCTACGAAAGGGCGCGAGAGATCGTCATGGGACAGGAGGAGATCCTTGTGGCCCCATGCATTTGCAGGAAGGAACGGCAGATCATGGGGGAAGCCTGCAACCGGCCCCAGGAAGCGTGCCTGGTGTTCGGTTCGGGAGCGCGTTACTATTTGGAAAACGGGCTCGGGCGACGGATTGATCACGACGAGGCGCTGCGCATCTTGGATGAAGCCGAGAAGCAAGGCTTGGTCTTGCAGCCCTCGAATGCGCAAAAAGTCGTCAACATCTGCACCTGCTGCGGGTGTTGCTGCCAGATTCTGAAGAACCTCAAACGACTCCCGAATCCAGCCGAGTATGTCGCCTCGAACTACTATGCCGAGATCGATGAAGATCTCTGTACCGGTTGCGGCGTCTGTGTCGAGCGCTGCCAGATGGAGGCAATACAACTCGATGAGACCGCGCGAGGTCCAGCGCCACCGCTGCATCGGCTGCGGCCTTTGCGTCCCGACCTGCCCCGAAGAGGCCGTCACCCTGGTGGCAAAGCCGGAAGGCGACCGCACCACGCCTCCGGTCCATTTTCACGAAACCTTTAAAAAAATCGCTATCGAGCGGATGGCCAGGTAGGGGGAATCCGACAACCGGCCGCTTGGACAGGTTTGTCCCGGTGGCGCGGTTTTCCGGCTCATCGAACAAACACGGATACAAGGAAGAGGCGGACGAAATTCATTGTTCGAGGTCACAGAGCGTGATCTTGAATGGCAGCTGATGATGATCTTGACAACATTCGAATAATGCGGCAGGTTTCCTTCACTAACAACACTTTATCGCTTTGAAGGAAAACACATTGATTTTCAAGGTCTTGTCTGATACGCAACGGCGCATTTATCTGGATGCTACCCAAGTCTTCGAGGCATTCTTGGAAGCCGAAGACCGGGTGCAGTCGTACCGGGGCGGCATGCACTGGAAGAAGTCTAAAGGCCGGGAGTATCTCTTTCGAACCACTGATCGCACCGGGCGCGGAAAAAGCCTCGGTCCCAGGGGCTCCGAAACCGAAGACGTCCTGGCGCGGTTTCGGGAGGGCAAGGCCGCCGTGGAAGAACGCCAGGGCGCTCTTCGCGAGCGCCTTGCAGAGCAGGCCAGGCTCTGCCGCGCCGTGCATATTCAACGAGTCCCACGCCTCGTTGCCGCCATCCTTCGGGTGCTGCGGCGCCACAGCCTGCTCGGTGACCGGCTCCTGGTGGTTGGAACGCACGCACTTTATGCCTACGAGGCTGCCGCCGGCGTTCTGCTGGATCCCATGATGACCGCGACGATGGACCTCGACCTGTTGCTCGACAGCCGGAAAAAGCTTGCCCTTGCAGCGCGAGGCAGCCTCAGATTTCAGGGCCTGATCGAGCTCCTGAGATCAGTGGATCGGTCTTTCGACGTGCTCGGCAAGGGTTCCTATCGAGCCGCAAACCGTGACGGATACATGGTCGACCTGATCCGGCCCGTGCCCTCTCCCCCGTGGAAGAGCGAGCCCCGCGGCCTCGCGGAAGAGGGCGACCTCACCGCCGCCGATGTCGGCAAACTCGAGTGGTTGCTTTCTTCGCCCAAATTCGAGCAGATCGTCATCGGAGACGACGGCTTCCCGGCGCTCATGGCGACCATCGACCCGAGGGGATTCCTGATCCACAAGTTATGGCTTTCAAACCGGGAGGACCGGGAGCCCGTCAAGAAACAACGGGACCGTAGTCAAGCTGCCGCGGTGCTGGGGCTCATCACGCAGTTTCTCCCGCAATACCGTCTTGATCCAAAGGAACTCCGGATGTTTCCCCGGGAGATTGTCGAGGCCGCTCTGGCGCAGCAGGAGGTTCCTGATTTTCCGGTCGACCTCGGTCAAATTCCCTTCCAGGGCCGGTGACGAACTGGAGTGAGGATTTCCCTTTCCCCTCGGATTGGTTCCGATTCGGATGAAATCTCCAGGGATTGCGGTAGCTTGTCCAAACGCCGGTACAAAGGTCACCGAGTCTTGTGCGAAATGCACCCTTATTTGGCTTGAAAAATTACCATTCTTGCCTCACGCAAAGACGCGGAGATCGCGGAGAAAAGCCCTTGGCATAAGACTCTGCGCCCCGGCGTGAGAATGAAGCTTTTATACTTTCGCGAGCATGCATAGCGTCGAGTAACGGGATAAGATCCATGATCTAACCTTGGGGAAGCATTTCAAAATACCGGAGTGAAACGATCAGGCGAATCGTGCTTCGCCATCGAAATAGCTTTGAGGAGGACACATGGAAGGGGAGGATTTGCCGCAAGCTTTAAAGGTGATCAAGGGTGAGGGGGAGGCGAGGGAGACGCCTGATACAGCCCCGGATATGCCTGGCACATCACGCATGGCTGTCATGAAAAGGAGTTTCTGCCCAAGTTACAGCTGTGCGCGATGCCTATGGCTCAGAGGCCGATTTTAATGTGCCACCTCTGGATTACGCCAAGCTGTTCAGCACTACGCCTGCGGCGGAGATCGTCAGTCAGCTCCGCCATTCGTGGTGGCATAATCCGGCACGCAACAAGCGATTTGCCGTCCTGCGGCATACCGAGATCGACAACGATCTCGCCAAGGAGCTCTGCCGTGACCTCGGTGTGCCTCCAATCAGGTGAAGGATTCGCGGAACAGCTCCAACCAACGCCGGAAAGGCGGCGCAGCTGAGCGCTGATGTTGGAGCCAAAAGGAAGAAGACATGATTGGCCGAGATTATTGCCACAAAGGTATACAAAAGGTATAATTTATATACTATGCGATTTGAATTTGATCCGGAAAAAAGCGAGAAGAACAAGGAAAAGCATGGGATCGATTTTTGTGAAGCCCAAGCATTGTGGGATGATCCCGACGTGATTGAGATTCCGGCAAGAACGACTGATGAACCCCGGTTTATGGTCGTCGGCAGGATAGCCGATCAGTTTTGGTCGGGAATTACAACCTGTCGTAGCGACAAGATCAGAATAATTTCCGTACGTCGATCCCGCAAAGAGGAGATTCAGATATATGAAAGCTGAAGAATTTGACAAGAAGTTTGACGAAGGCGAGGATGTCTCTCAGAATCTTGATATTTCTAAAGCCAGGAGACCAGTCCAGGAACAGAAAAGGGTCAATGTAGATTTCCCCTTATGGATGATCCAACTCCTGGATAAAGAAGCAAAACGTATGGGCGTGCCACGGCAGTCCATCATCAAGCTTTGGGTGGCAGAACGGCTGAAGAAGGCATCTTGAGATGTCCCAGCAATAAAGGGCTGTGGATCGCTTCCCACAGCCCCTGTTCATCACTCGGTCCTGCCTGATTTGAGCCCGCGATGTCAGGAAAGGCTCAATCAGGCCGTATCCCGCCAAAACCTGACCGCCTATACATCCAGCACGGTATAGCGGCCGCAGGGCACAAACGGTACCCTGGCATCGGGGCCATGGCGGTTGAGGGCGTCGCTGAAGGCCGCCTGCAGGGAGTCGGTGGCGTTCAGCTGGCCACGCGGCTCATCTCCAGGTTTTCCTTGTTGGTAACAATCGTCACGTTCTTGCGGGTCACATGACCTCATAAATCTTCCACCAGATGCAACCGGCCCAAAGTTCTCGGTCCTTCGCGTAGAAAGATCTGAGGGCCCTGGCCTCATTGTCGTTCGTGACCTTCACATGCGCTTCCCAGCAGACCGCGTTCTAGATCTTCCAGATCCCCGGGATGGCCTGACCGCATTTGCCGCATTTGCCCTCCTGGAGCTGCAGTACCTGGACCCGGTAGCCGGTGCGCTCGATCAGACGGGTTTTGCACTGGGGGCAGTTGGTGTGTTCGGCATCATGGCCGGGGACGTTGCCGATGTAGACGAAATGAAGGCCTTCATCCAGGGCGGTCTTCCAGGCCTGCTCCAGGGTTGCGACCGGGGTTGGCGGGAGGCTTTTCAACTTGTAGAGCGGGTAGAAGCGGCTGAAATGCAGCGGCACGTCAGGGCCCAGCTCGGTCCTGATCCAGCGGCACATGGCCCGGACCTGCTCCATGTCATCGTTCTTCCCCGGGACGATGAGGGTCACCAGTTCGGTGTGTACCTTGCTCTGCTTGAGCCTGCTTCAGGGTCGCCAGAACCGGACTCGAGGCTGCCCTCGGTCAGATCGCGGTAATAGTCGTCCGTAAAACCTTTCAAATCAATGCAGGCGGCATCGAGGTATCGGCAGAGGTCCCGGAGCGGGGCGGCATTGATGTAGCCGTTGGAATGGATGACCTTGAGGATCTTTTGCTCCCTGGCCAACTGCCCGATTTCGAGCATGTACTCGATGAAGATGGTGGGTTCGACGTAAGTGGACGCGATGGACTGGCAGCGGTTGCGTTTCGCCGCCTCCACAATTTCCTTGGGGGGCAGATCGTAATTGAGGGTGTCATCCGGTCTTGCCTGAGAAATCTCCCAATTCTGGCAGAATTTGCAGTTCAGATTGCAGCCGGCGGTGGCAAGGGAAAACGAAAGGGTCGCCGGGAGCACATGGAAGAAGGGCTTTCTTCTCAATCGGGTCGACATGCACGGAACAGGGATTACCGTAAACGAGCGAATAATACTTGCCGTCGATGTTTTCCCGCACCCGGCAGTAGCCGCGCTTCCCCTTTTCCACCTGGCACAGGCGGGGACAGAGCTCGCACCGGACCCGCCCCCCATCGCTCAACGCCGTAAAATAAGGCGAAACCTTCTTCCCCAGGAATCCCTTTTCCAGGCCCTGCGCAAAGCTTTCGGACGGCAGCGAAACCCACTCAGATGCCTTCAGCCCTGCCAGGAACAAGGCGCACCGCCCGCACTGCGAAAGAAACTCACGCCTGCTGACCGTCTTTTCCATAACGCTGCTCCTTTGCGCTGCCGTGGGACCTCTCGCAATCTCCGGCCGAAACGATGTGCGGTCAACGGTCCCCGAATGAGCCGTGAGCCTGCCGATGAAATCTGCGCGTTAAGAGTAACCTGAATCCGTTACTGCGAAAAGGCACAGAAAGTGTTGTCGGGCAATTGCCAAGGGGGGCATCCAAAGACAAAAGGCCTTCTTTTACCACGAAGGACACGAAGAGCACGAAGAACACGAAGTGATGTCTTCGTGCTCTTCGTGTCCTTCGTGGTTCGAAAAGGAGCTGAAATGAATGCAAGTTGCTTTGGGACGCTCTCTAAGGCAGCATCGACTCAAATGAAGGATCTTGCATAACGCTTCATTGATCTTGTGCTGAGCAAAGACGGTCAGGAAGTCCGTTCCAATTCTTCGTAGCCTTCGTGCAATGAAATGTTATTTTGGAATTTGTTGATGAACATTGACCCTTTGTGCCCCCATAGTGATCTGGAAGCTTGAGGCGAAGTTTTGTGACAAGCCCTCTCGGTCAACGAGCCAAGGAGGTTTATTCGAGATGTCGGAAGAGACTCGCTGGGTAAAGACTCATTGCGCACGCATGGACCATGGCGGCTGTGCGCTGCTGGTCAGTGTCAAGGACAATGAGATCGTTCAGGTCAAAGGGGACCCGGAAGGGTTCCTCAATAAGGGGTACACCTGCTACAAGGGTAGGGTGTCACCCGATCGTCTGAACCATCCCGGCCGGCTTCGCTATCCTCTTAGGCGGACAGGGAAACGCGGGGAGGGGAAATGGCAGCGGATTTCCTGGGATGAAGCGCTCGCCGAGACGGCCGAGAAACTGCTTGCCATCAAAGAAAAGTACGGCGCGCGAGCGGTTGGTTTTGGGGTGGGCATGCCGAAAGGGCTCGAGCATTTCGTTCTGATTCGGCTGGCCAATATTTTCGGTTCCCCCAATGTCGTTGCCTCTCAGGATGTGTGCCATGCCCCTCGCGAGATCACCGGCATCCACACCTGCGGGTTTTACCCGGTTGCCGATCTCCACCATCCGACCAGGCTCATCCTTGCATGGGCCAGCAACGTGCTTTCGACCAGCGAGGAAGGGCAGATTGCCAGCCTCACCCTCGAACAACTCAAGAACGGCGCGCGGCTGATCGTCGTCGATCCCCGCAGGACGGAGCTTGCCGACCGGGCCGAGCTGTGGCTGCAACTCCGCCCTGGAACGTCTCAGGCCCTCGCCTTGGGTCTTCTGCATGTGATCATCGAGGAAGCGCTTCACGACCATGGCTTTGTTGAAAAATATACCTATGGATTCGACGACCTGGCGCGGCATGTGAAGCACTACAGCCCCGAGACGGTCTCGGAAATCACCTGGGTGCCGCCTGAGCTCATTCGCAAGGCGGCAAGGCTCTATGCTTCAGCAAAACCTGCTGCGCTCCAGTGGGGCAATGCCATCGAGCATAATGTCAACGCCTTCGATGCCGCCCGCTCCCTGGTCTGCCTCATGGCCATCACCGGAAACCTCGAAGTGCCCGGCGGTAACATCAATGCCCACGAGCCGAAAATCATGGGACTGGGCGAATTCGTGAGGGCCGATCTCATCCCCGAGAAACGCAAGGAGATGATCAGTACCTACCACGGCATCATTCCGAGGCTGATGACGGTGGCGCCGGCCTATTTCCGGAAGGCCGTACTCGAAGACAAGCCATACCCGGTCAGGGGATACTATGGCATCTGCACCAATCCTCTGGTTACCTGGGCTGACAGTGCGCTCACTTTTGATACCTTCATGAGCCTCGATTTTGTCGCCGTGGCCGAGATCTTCATGACACCGACCGCATCCCTCGCCGATATTGTCCTCCCGGTGGCGCACCAGTATGAAATGAATGACATCGGTCACTACGGCATTGGCCACGGCATGATCCTCGCCCGGCCAAAGCTTGTGGAGCCCCCGCCGGAGTGTTGGCCCGACATGAAGATTATGAATGAACTGGGAAAACGGGTATCAGATCCCCAATACTGGCATGATGATTTTGAGGAGTTTCTGGAAGCGGTGGTCAGACCGGCCGGGTTGACCTATCGTGAATTCGTGGCCAGAGGATATCTCAAGGGGCCTGATCGCTTCCGGCAATATGAGGAAGTGGGCTTCCGCACCCCCACCGGAAAGGTGGAATTGAAACTGAGCACGGCTGAAAAGTTCAAACTGAAACCGCTTCCTGAATTCACTGGTCTACCCGAAGAGGAGGACCCTGATTATCCATTGATTTTGATCAGCACCAAGAGTCGCTACTATCTCCACTCCTCCTATCGCTGGCTGGAGAAGCTCCGTCGAAAGCGCCCCCACCCGCTGGTCGAAATCCACCCCGACACGGCAGCGGCCTATGGGATCAGCGATGGTGACCAGGTTGTCGTCTCGACGAAGTACGGCGAAATCCGGCAGGTGGCGAGGATCACCGATATCGTTCACCCGCGTGTGGTCAGTGCGGCCATGGGGTGGTGGTTCCCGGAAGGGGATGCGGCCGAACAGTTTGCGTGGCGAAGATCGAATTTCAACATGCTCACTCTATCGGAAAGCTGGGCAGGGAGTTCGGGACGCCCAACATGAAGGTCCTGCCCTGTAGAATACGGAAACGATGAAACCTTGC
>CAWEHK010000042.1:0-64732 GCA_963808625.1 uncultured delta proteobacterium | reverse complement strand
CCCTATCCGGTTCGACTCTCTATGGAATGACCCCTGGGGGCGGCGGCAGCGCCACAAGAAGCGGCTTTGGCGTGATCTTCAAGATCGATACCGATGGCGCCGGCTACACGGTTTTACACCGATTCAACGATGGGACCCTGCTCGATGACGGATACTATCCGTACGGAAGCATTGCCGTGTCGGGTGGTGTTCTTTTTCGGGATGGCCGGGAATACCATTTCAGGATCAACGCGGATGGCACCGACTACACCCTTCTGTATTCGGGATGGGATTCCAATGGAGAACTCACCCTTTTCGGCGCCACGCTCTACGGGATGACCTCCGGTAGGATCTTCAGGATCAACACGGATGGAAGCGGGCATTTCACTTTGCACGGCTTTCCGGACAGCAGTGTATTAAGCGATGGATATAATGCCGGGATCGGCCTCATCCTGTCCGGTTCCACCCTGTATCGGATGACCACCACGGGGGAGGCGGCAACGCCTACGGGACGGTCTTCTCTCTGACGGTATCCCCTCCCGCGGTGCCGGGAGCACCCACCGGCGTCACGGCAACGGCGGGGAACGCGCAAGCGACGGTCAGCTTTACGGCTCCGGCATCGGACGGGGGGAGTCCCGTCACGAGTTATACCGTGACCTCCAGGCCCGGCGGAATAACAGAGATGGGGTCTTCGAGCCCGATCGTCAGGGGGCTGACCAATGGAGTCACGTATCCTTTCACGGTAACCGCAATCAATCCGGTCGGTGCCGGTCCTGCCTCAGGCCCGTCGAACAGTGTAACGCCGTCGGATGACGGGACCGGATACAGGATCTTGCACAGATTCACGGGTCCGCTCCTGGATGGGAAGAACCCGTATGGACCAGTTGTGGAAGATTCTACTTATCTTTATGGGATGACTTCCGGGGGCGGCAGCAGCTATGTGAATGCCGGCGGGGTGATCTTCAGGGTGAAAAAGGACGGCACGGATTACTCCATTCTGCACTCATTCGGGGATGCAAGTGTCCTCAATGATGGAAGAACCCCAAATGGAGGGCTTGTCCTATCCGGTTCCGTACTCTACGGGATGACCCCATCGGGGGGCATGAACGGAGTTGGAACGATCTTCAGAATCAATACGGATGGGAGCGGCTACGCCATTGTGCGCCGTTCGGAAGCTACAGTGACGGGATCTCGCCCATGGGAAGCCTCACTTTATCCGGCTCCACCCTCTACGGGATGACCCAAGGCGGGGGCAGGCATGGCGTCGGGGTAATCTTCCAGGTCAACACCGACGGGAGTGGCTACAGCGTGCTGCACGCTTTCGGGGAGGGGACCGACTATGATGGGGCGCAACCGGGCAATTCCCGTCTAACCCTATCCGGTTCGACTCTCTACGGGATGACCGTCGGGGGCGGCGGCAGCGCCACAAGAAGCGGCTTTGGCGTGATCTTCAAGATCGATACCGATGGCGCCGGCTACACGGTTTTACACCGATTCAACGATGGGACCCTGCTCAATGACGGATACTACCCCTATGGGAGCGTTGCCGTGTCGGGTGGTGTTCTTTTCGGGATGGCCGGGAATACCATTTTCAGGATCAACGCGGATGGCACCGACTACACCCTTCTGTATTCGGGATGGGATTCCAATGGAGAACTCACCCTTTTCGGCGCCACGCTCTACGGGATGACCTCCGGTAGGATCTTCAGGATCAACACGGATGGAAGCGGGCATTTCACTTTGCACGGCTTTCCGGACAGCAGTGTATTCAGCGATGGGTATAATGCCGGGATGGGCCTCATCCTGTCCGGTTCCACCCTGTATGGGATGACCACCCACGGGGGAGGCGGCAACGCCTACGGGACGGTCTTCTCTCTGACGGTATCCCCTCCCACGGTGCCGGGAGCACCCACCGGCGTCACGGCAACGGCGGGGAACGCGCAAGCGACGGTCAGCTTTACGGCTCCGGCATCGGACGGGGGGAGTCCCGTCACGAGCTATACCGTGACCTCCAGCCCCGGCGGAATTAAGAAGACGGGAGCATCCAGCCCGATCACGGTGATGGGGTTGACCAACGGCACGGTCTATACGTTCACGGTAAAGGCGAAAAATGCGAAAGGCATTGGTCCGGCATCGGTTCCTTCGAACAGCGTACTCCGGGAGAGCTTCCCAAGCCGATAGGCGGTCTTGTGGCTTACTACCCATTTGAAGAAAATGCCATTGACCACAGTGGCAACAACAATCATGGGACGGTCTTTAACGCCGCTTATGTTCAAGGGAAATTCGGTGCCGGACTCCAGTTCACAGGAGCCTCCGATTCCTATGTCGAAGTGCCTCACAGTGAGTCAGTCCTTGACGCCATCCCAGGCAGTCACGATAGCCGTGTGGACGAAGGTGTTCAGCTATGCAAGCTGGCATAGTTGTCTTCTGTATAAGGCTGGAGAGCAACCGACGACTGATGGGTTCAAAGACAGATGTTATACACTATGGGCGACACAAGATGCAGGGGTTCACTTTTCCTCCACCCCGCAAGGAGCTTCAAGCCAAATTTCGTACACGACTTCAGGCAGTCTGTACGAACTGGATGAGTTTGTCCACCTTCCGGCACAAAGGTATCTTCCTGGACCCTGTGGCGGGATCTGCAGTAATTTGACCAGATGAAATCGCTGATATTCGGGAATGTGGTAGTCATCGAGCTTGTCCGGATAAAGCATGCTGAAGTATTTGTGCCCCCATGCCATATCGCTCACATCCGGGGCAAGTCTGTCCATGGACTGCTGTAGACTCTCATAGTCCGAATCGCTGCCGTTGACTGGGAGCTTCTCGAGTAGATTTGCTCCAAGGACGAGTTGGTCGCGATGTTTCTTGGCTATTTCGACGGCTTCATCTGTTGAGAGTTCCTTCTGGTTACTGGGATGTCCTGTCATCCATGCTCCGGTTTCCCTCCTTTTGTATATGCCAAATTTCAATGCACTGCCGCCGGCAATGCTTCCGAAAAAGGCGGGAAGCTCATCATCGTCCTTGAATTCCAACCAGTAAACCAGGCTGTCTCTGTTGGAATGGTCATGCAAGGTTTCCAGGAGTGCCAAGCCATCGAGGTTTCGCAGCTTTTCCGGGCCAAATCGGCTTCTGAAGGTTTCATGGTACTGAGCCAGTTGGGATTTTGACGGCAACTCGCCTCGGTTGTCCAGTTCCTGGTATGTTTTTTTCAGTTCTTGAGCTACTTCTTCTGACAGGATCATCATGCTACTCCAAATCAGGAAAGATACGTTGGTTTAGCCGTTCTTATTCCGCAACAAACACCAATGATTTCGGGAGTTGCCCGCTTGGTTTCCAGAAGGGTCCATTGGTCATGTCTACCCGGAAAGGTTTCTCCTGGAAACACAAGCTTCAGTTTGGATTCAATACCATATCCTCGATCGCCAAAACAGAAATCTGGCTGAGAAGGACATGACTGCTCGAAGGGGTGTTTCATTCCGTTGAGACAAACGTCCTTTGCTATGTTTGAAAACAGCCTATGGCAATCGCTGTGCGAGTTCTCGCACACGGGAATTCGGATGCCTGAGAAGCTTTGCCCTATCGCACGTTATGAAATCCGGGTAGGTGGAAATCCGGTATTTCTTGGCTCCATCGTTTTCGATCAGACGATCAACGGTGCAGCTGGGGAATGCCGTTGCCAGTTCTTCCCCTTGTCACCGGTAGTTCTGGATCAAGAATGCACATGGATTATCGACTGCCTTTTTTACGGTCTCGCTCCTCCGAATGCTATTTCCCCTTGCACAATTCGCGAATCGCGAATAAAGAATATGCATGATCCTTAAACCACAAGACATATTAATTTTGATCAAGCTCGTTGCTCTGGAGGAGGCCGAGTGGTCCTACTCCTCCTTGGGGACGGAGCTTTCCATGAGTCCCTCTGAGGTGCACTCGGGGTTGAAACGGGCAGTGGCGGCTCGCCTTATGGGTGAGCAGCGACGAAGGCCGATTAAGAGAGCACTTGAGGAATTCCTGATCCACGGAGTTAAATATGCTTACCCGCCTTCCAGAGGCGGACTTACCCGGGGAGTGCCGACCAGCTTTGCGGGGCCTCCTTTGCGAGATCTCCTTGTCTCATCCAATCAACTCCCCCCGGTTTGGCCTGATCCCGATGGAGAGGAACCAGGCTATGAGTTCTCTCCCTTGTATAAGTCGGTCCCGAAAGCCGCAGCCAAGGACTATAAGCTCTATGAGTTGCTGGTGTTGGTGGATGCCATCCGAGACAGTCGCGCCAGGGAACGGGAGATCGCCGTCAATGAGATTAAAGCGAGACTGCAATAAGTGAAAACCAAGAGCAGCGCACCCTTGGAGATGGTAAAGATCGTTGCCAGTGGGCTCGGGAGCCTGAGAGAAGGGGTGGTGTCTCTTGGTGATGCGGCAACATCTCTTCTCATGACTGACCCTGCTCTGCCCCGTATTCGCGCAACACTCGATGTGGATGTCATTGTCGAAGTGTTATCCAGAATGGATTACTACCGTCTGGAGGACTCCCTACGGGAACTGGGTTTCACGCATAGTGTCGCTAGCGACCACCCGGTGTGCCGCTGGTCCTTTCAAGGGGTGATCGTTGATGTTATGCCAACAGATACAAGGATCCTCGGCTTCTCCAACAGGTGGTACTCGCAGGCCGTCCATCATTCGGAGGCAGTCAGAATCGATCACGAACTGAAAATACGGTTGGTAACAGCTCCCTTTTTCCTGGCCACAAAAATTGATGCGTTCCTTAGCTGGGATCGCATCGAGATCTTCTTCGGGGAGCGGAAGGTGGCGGAGCATCAACGGCTGATCGGAAAATCCAGCGCCCGCGCCTGTGATCCTTTGCACCACTAGAGGAAACTCCCTTCTCGCAATGGTCCTTGTCTTGAGGAAAAACAGCTTTGCGTGCTTCGGCCACCTTTCAACAATCGGTGATTATTCCCATAGTCTTGCTCAGGTCTTGCGGGGGTTCTTCGATATCTATCAAGTCCCCATAAAGCTGCAAGGGTTTGATTTGGCAAGTAACGCCTTTGCGGTTGCGCGCCAGCCTTTCGTTGACAAGTGCCGTCATTTCGGCCGCCAGTCCACCATCACCGATCGCAACGTATGTGGCTGTATCTTTCGGGAGGATAGCTAAAACGATGAGGAGTCCTTTAGTCTTCTGTGAACCGGCGCTTGATATAGGGATCAGACATTGTGCAGGGCTGAGTTGGGTGCGGCTGGAAAACCATAGTGAGTTGAAAGGCCCCCATGACTGTAGGAATTGAGGAGCTCGCGGGTTGGGATCTGCCAGATCAGGGAAGACAGCGACTTTTCCACCAGATAACTGCTGAACCATCCGCTCGATGTGATGGTGGGCGGGGACACCGCGCAAGGAAAGGTCAAGACAATCCTGAGGATACTTGATGCTGACTCTAGAAGCTGAGACCTGCAGCAGACCTTCCTCAAGGACTATGAGCATTTTCAAGGCTTCCTTCACGCCGAGTGAAAGAACATACTGGAGAGCGTTGTCCGGGGGGTGGAAACCGAGATCTGAAAGAAAGCGGTAATGACCACGGCGTATTGCAGAGATTTGGTGAAAGATTGCTGTTGCCCCAAGCTCCCGGATGAGAGGAAGCTTATGTTCCTGTTCCGCCTCCTTGATCCTCTTGAGTTGCAGAACGACATCCTTCAATCCTGGTTCTCTGAGGAGGGGCTGGTAGCGGTCGCTGAGAAGGGTAGATAGAACATCTTCGCGCGGGGGAACGTGTTTGCCTTTATTGACGGGCGCCCATATTGATTCGCCTTCCCGTGTTTTCCGGCCGACTTCAGGGTCACGACCTCGGAGCCGGGTAATGGCTTCCGCGATCTTGTGAGCGACCTTCATTTGCTGTCCATCGCTATCGTCATCCTGCCACAAAGTGGTGGTGACAACCCCTAGAACACTACCGGCAGTAGCGGCAATCTCCTCACACGATGCCATGCTTTCGCGCACATCGTTCATAACCATGCTTAGGGATACAAGGAATTCGTCCGCTTGCCTGGAGGTGCGTGAACCTGAAGCGAAACCGTGGGCTGGCAGGTAGACCTTGAAGCCTTGTGCCATAAGCTTTTCCTGAAGGCCGGGGCAGAGTCGCTCAACCGTGGTTGGAACGACGATGTCGGCACTGAGCAGATTTCCGTCCGTGAGTACTCCCAAGACCACTCTGTCAATCTCCTCGGCAGAGGGCTGTGTGGCATACATTCGGGTATGCATCAGGTTTCTGCCTTCGTCCATGATCAAAATGCGCCAAATGGGTTTGGCTGGCTGGCTTTTCTGGTATTTGACCTCCCCTGCTTTGGGTTGGTGATAATGCGGAAAGGGGCCAACAAGCAATTTGACAAGTTGCGGCATAGCGTTACCTCTTGTCGTTGAGCTTGGATGTCATATCCTCACACCGGTTTTCTCCATGGCGCTCTATTTGTGTTGCGTCGAATAGCATTAAACCTGCTTGTGTTGCATAAATTGCGTTTCATGCCAGACAAATAGCTTTGTGTGGCATCTATTCCATCCATGGCGTTCCCTCGGTTATCCGGATCAGTTCATCGAACATGAAGACCGCGCCACGCCGGCCACGGGCCTCCCGAATAACCGAAAGGATGTTCCTTTCCTTAAGCATATTGAGAATCCGAAGCCCGGTGTCCCGGGGTATTCCAGAATGTGCAATGAAATCCGAGCCTTGAAACACTGGTTGAGAAAACAGCGTATCGATTGCCTGGATAGAGTACTGGGAGCGGGTGATTTCCGGAATTTCCCGCTTCATCTGATCGTACAAAGCCAGGATTGCCTTAGCCTTTGCCGTGTTGTCGCGTGCCTGCTCGATGATTGCCCTCAGGAAGAACCGAATCCAACCGTTCCAATCGCCCTGATCTGAAATGGCGCGCAGCCTTTCATAGTAAACGTCGCGCTGGGCTTCAAGGTAGGCGCTCAGATAAAACATCGGACTGGAAAGCAGTTTCTTCTCGAACAGAAAGATCGGGATGAGCATCCTCCCCACTCGACCGTTGCCATCGAGGAAGGGGTGGATCAGCTCGAACTGCGCTTTGACAATCGCCAGCTGCACCAGGCGGTCTTTTTCCTCGAAATGGATGTACTTCTCCCAATTGTCCAGGTTTCCAGCCAACTGATCGACGGATGGAGGCACAAAAGTTGCCTCCTCGATGGAACAACCCGGTGGACCGATATAATTCTGAATACGCCGGAATTCGCCGGGAGCCTTATGGCGGCCTCGGACACTGTCGAGTAGAATGCGGTGCAGCTCGCGTAGCAGGTTTAGACACAGCGGCCTTTGCCCCATTTCTTCGACAGCATAGCGCATTGCCTTCCGATAATTGATGATTTCCTGGATGTCCGCGTGCTTGGTCGGATCAATCTTCTCCGTAGGGTCGGCCTCGTACTCCAGAACCTCCTCGAGGGTAGCCTGTGTTCCTTCAATGCGCGAGGAGAGCACTGCTTCTTGAGTGGTCAGGGGAGACAGCAGGACAATGGGATTGACGATGCTCGACAGAAGCCCATCATAGCGCGCCAGGGCGGCATTGGCATCACCGATCGACGAAACATGATCCGTCCAAACAATTCCCTCCAGTGGGAGTTCCATTGGAACGTAAGGTTTCATTTTCTTCCCCGTTCGTGGAAAATTTGTTTGCCAATTTCTATTGTTACTGTCATCAGCCCCTATACCATTCGCATCAGCTTACAAGAAAAACGATGGATGTGCCATTGCGTAAGAACAGGGTACGAATAATCCATGAAGATCGAGGCAAAGTTGACCCTGGGTGACGTTGGAGTTGTGGACAAAGAGAAACCGAAAGCACCCGCGTTTAAGGAATACGCGGAGCTATGGTTGCAGGGGTATGTCAAAAGACTTCGGCGGTAAACTACCTTCGAGCGGTACGCCGGAATCTTGCACCGGCATGTTTATCCTGTTCTTGGGGGAGTGGATATTGACGCGATCACCAGGAAGGATATCCGGGATTTGCTTTTGGGGCTTCACAACAAAGGGTTATCGAAAGGTACAGTGTGCTTGACCAGGGATGTTTTGAGCGGACCCTTTGCCCATGCGCTGGATGATGAGGTTATTGCGAGCAATCCCGCACAGGGTGAGAAGAATGGTAGCCTCCTTCCCAGAATACCGTCAGGAATGTTTTCAAAAGGATACTGACAAAAGCGGGACTAAGAAAGATCAGGATTCACGACATGCGGCGCAGTTTTGCCAGTCTGCTATTGAGTGACAGTGATGGTCAGAGTCCCGCCTACATGAAGGAGCAGTTGGGCCACTCAAACATCCAGATGACCGCGGACATTTACGGCCACCTGATTCCGAGCAGCAACCGGGAAGCCGTGAACCGATTGGACGAAACGCAACCCCACCGCAACCACTCCAAATGAAAGAAGCGTAACCCATTAGGATTACGCCCATTTCCTCCTTGGTGGTGCCGAAGGCCGGACTCGAACCGGCACGGGTCGCCCCGCCACCCCCTCAAGATGGTGTGTCTACCATGTTCCACCACTTCGGCACGGAGTTGCTATTATAGTGAATTGAGCGCGCCTGGCAACCTCAATCTGGGGCGCGCTATTGCTTTTTCCCATCGGCAGGTGCTGCCGGGGGTTTATCCGGCCGCTTGGCATCCGCTTTGGGAGGCGCTGCGGGTTTCTTTTCGGTCTTTGCCGGTTCCTGGGCCTTAGCGGGTTCCTGAGCCTTCGTTGATTCCTGGGCTTGAGTGGCCGGGCTCTGGGCTTTAGGAGCCTCCTGAGCGGCAGTGGCCGGGCTCACCGGTGGCACAACCGGCGCGGGACTTGCCTCCGGCTTCGGCATCGCCGTCGCCGCTGCAGGCGGTTCAGCACCGGGCTGAATCGGCTTCGCCTCAGGCAAGAGAGGCGCTTCCGTCTTTTCGATCGGAACGTCTTCCATGATCGATTTGGTTCGGGGGCCTGCGGACAGATAGGTCAGGCCAAGGCAGGTGATCATGAAGGCCACCGCCGCTCCCGTAGTCAGCTTACTGAGAAAAGTAGTGCCGCCGGAACCGCCAAAGAGAGTCTGAGACGCCCCACCAAAGGCGGCGCCCATTTCCGCTCCCTTTCCGGTCTGCAGCAAGACGATCAAAATGAGAGCCATACAGGCGAGCACATGAAAGACAACCGTTATCACATACATCAGCTAATTCGTTTCTCCAGGAGGTTGATATTGGACAATGCGCTTGAAGGACCCCACTTCGAGGCTCGCACCGCCCACAAGCATCCCGTCAATGTCCGACTTTGCCATAAGCGCGTCCACATTGTCCGGTTTAACCGATCCTCCATACATGATCCTGATGCTGTTTGCAACCATTTTGTCCCACCGTGCGATGCATCGTTCTCTGATGAAGGCATGCACCTCCTGCGCCTGTTCCGGCGTGGCGGTCTTTCCCGTGCCGATTGCCCAGACCGGTTCGTAAGCGATGGCAAGGCGGCGGGCCGGTTCCGCCGGCAACCCGGCAAGCGCCCGGTCGAGCTGCGTCGCGATCACCGTAAACGTGTTCCCGCTCTCCCGCTCTGCCAAAACTTCCCCCACGCAGAGCATCGGCAGCATTCCAAAGCGGAATACCGCAGCCAGTTTTTTCTGGATGGTCTCGTCGGTTTCGCCGAAGATGTGCCGCCTTTCCGAATGGCCCAGGATCACCCAATCACAACCTACGTCCTGGAGCATGACGCCGGAAACTTCTCCGGTGAATGCTCCCTGCTCTTCCCAGTGGCAATTCTGGGCCGAAAGCTTGAAGTCAGCGCGCCAGATGGCATGCCGAACTGCGGCCAGGGCCGTGTAAGGAGGAGCAATCACGACCTCGCGATCTTCCAGGGGGCCAACCTCCCGCTGCAGTGACTCGGTAAAAGAAACCGCCTCGGCTAACGTTTTAAACATCTTCCAGTTGGCGGCAATAAGCGCTTTTTTCTCGTTCATGAATTTCCTTTCCGTCGAACATTCTTCCAAGGCGGCAAGGCCCGGCAGGGTTTTCCCCTCAAGGAGTTCCAGGAAAGCCCCCCCGCCGGTTGAAACATAGCTCATCTTTTCCGCCACCCCGGCCTGTTTCACCGCTGCCGCCGAATCACCTCCTCCGATCACCGTCAAGGCTTTCAGATCGCCGAGAAATGCGGCCAGAGCGAAGGTACCCTCGTGGAACGGAGGATACTCGAAGGCCCCTAACGGCCCGTTCCAGACGATGGTTGGGCAGTTCTTGAGAGCCGCTTCAAAAGCTTCAATGGACTTTGGTCCGACATCCAGAATCTGGGCATTGGGAGGGACTTTATCCACCGAAACCTGCTGCACGTCAGCGCTATTTTCAAGGCTCGGGGACACGACGGCATCCACTGGCAGGAGGACTTTGACGCCGCGCTGGCCTGCCCTTTCGAGCAGGTTGGCGGCGGTTTGAAGATGGTCGTCTTCGACGAGCGACTTGCCCACATCTTTCCCTTGAGCTTTCAGGAAGGTGTTCGCCATGGCACCGCCGATGATCATACAGTCCACCCTGGGAATGAGATTCTCCAATAAGTCAATTTTGGTAGAAATTTTTGCTCCGCCAATCACCATGGCAAGCGGTCTTTTGGGATCTTCCATGGCTTTGCTAAAGAAGGTAATCTCTTTTTCCAACTGGTAGCCGGCGGCGCAAACCCTGACGTAGCGGATGATTCCGTGAACCGAGGCATGGGCCCGGTGGGAGACGGCGAACGCATCATTCACGTAGACCTCGGCCAGCTCCCCCAGTTGCCGGGAGAAGTCTTCGTCATCTTTCTCTTCACCCGGATGGAAGCGCAGGTTTTCCAAGAGCAGCACCTCGCCGCTCTTCATTTCCGAGACCTGTTTGCGCACAGCCTCCCCGATGCAATCGGAAGCCAACAGGACAGGCTGTTTAAGAAGTTTCGACAGATATTCTCCGACTGGTCTCAGGGAGTAGTCCCCCACGACTTTCCCTTTGGGCCGCCCCAGGTGTGAGGCGAGGATGAGCTTGCCGCCGGCATCGATGATCTTCCTGATACTGGGCAATGTAGCCCGAATCCGCAGGTCGTCCGTCACCTGGTGCTGCTTATCCAGCGGCACGTTAAAGTCGACCCGCAAAAACACCTTTTTCCCCGTAAGCTCGACATCATCCAGGGTTTTCATAGCCAACAAAGATCCTCTCTTCAGCAGGTTGCAACAAAATTGCTGCCATCCCTGCCTTCACTCGTCACTCGTCACTCATCACTCATTACTCATCACTCATCACTTATTCCAGAGATTGTCCCATCATCACGGCGAGATCGATGACCCGGTTGGAATATCCGCATTCGTTGTCATACCAGCTAAAGACCTTCACCATCCGGCCACCGATAACATTGGTGAGCTGCATGTCGACGCTCGAAGAAACCGTGGTATTGTTAAAATCAATGGAGACAAGGTCTTCGGTGACGCATTGCAGGATGCCTTTGAGCGGGCCGTTGGCGGCCTCTTCAAAGACCTTGTTCACTTCCTCCTTGGTCACATCCCGACCGACGGTGCAAACGAGATCGACGAGGGAAACATTGGGCGTCGGTACGCGGATGGCAATGCCGTCCAGCTTCCCTTTCAGTTCCGGGATGACCTCGGCCACCGCTCGGGCTGCTCCCGTCGTGGTGGGGATCATGGACAGGGCTGCGGCCCGCGCCCGGCGCTTGTCTTTGTGCAGCGCATCGAGGAGGCGTTGGTCCATGGTATAGGAGTGGATGGTGGTCATCAAACCATGTTCGACGACGAAACGGTCATGCAGGAGGGACACGATGGGCGCCAGGCAGTTGGTGGTGCAGGAGGCATTGGAAACGATATGATGCTTTCGAGGATCGTAGGCGGCATCATTAACGCCGAGAACAAAGGTCGCGTCCATGCCCTTTCCGGGCGCGGTGACAATCACCTTGCGCGCGCCGGCATTGATGTGCTTCTGACACCCGTCCCGGTCCGCAAAGAGGCCGGTGCTCTCAAGGACGACATCCACCTTCAGCTCATGCCACGGCGACTGAGCCGGGTCCTTCACTTTCAAACACTGGTAAGTCTTGCCATCAACGATCAACTCGTTTTCGGAGCCGGAAACGTCATGAGGCCATACTCCATGGACCGAGTCGTACTTCAGCAAGTACGCCAGCTCGGAAGGGGCCGAAAGATCATTGATGGCCACAATCTCGAGAGGCGCCTTGCGATCTATGCTCGCTTTGAAAAGCGTCCGACCGATCCGTCCAAAACCATTGATTGCCACACGAATTGCCATAATTCTTTTCTCCTTTTAGCGGTAACTTTCAATCCTCCGTGGAGACACCCCCTGGCAGACGTTTTGGGAACAATACCCTGAGACGCCATCTGCGGGCGGGCCCACGAAAGGATTGCTTGTTTGCCCTGGAAACGATTTCCTAGAGCAGTTGGGCGACACTGACCGTACGATCGCCCAACATGTTTGTATAGCTAGCCAGCTCGTTATCATACCAAGCATAGATCACCGCTTGGGTGATCGGGACTTCAATGATCTTTCCCTCCTGCCCGCTGGAAATGTCGACTCCCGCTTTTCTGGCGACGTCCATATTAATGCGCACGGCTGCCGTGCGGGTGTGGTTTTCATGGCCTTCAATGACCGCCGCCGCTCGCGGCCTGCCGACGATGTCGGCCGAGACATTCTGCTCATCCGAATAGACCAGATAGCCCTCCGGGTAGTGGTCAACCGCCCGTTTATAAATGCTGTTGATCGTCCCGTGACTGATGGGTGCGGTAAGACTCTCGTCCTGGATCATCACTGCCAGGATTATCAGCGAACCGCTGGCCACCGGCACCCTCACGGATTCAGCAATGAACGCGATCCGTTTCATTTCCGGGATCACCAGGCCCAGGGCCTTGGCAGCGCCGGTGCTGGTAAGGATAATATTATTGAAGGCGGACCTGGTCTTTCGCAAATCGTTGGCGCCTGATTTTGGAGCATGGTCGAGCACCTGCTGGGAACTGGTGGCGGCGTGCACCGTGGTCATCGCGGCGGAAAGAATGCGATCGGCCCCAAAATAATCCAGGAGTGGTTTCACCATGTACGAGAGACAGGTGGTGGTGCAGGAGGCATTGGAGAGGATCACGTGCCTTTTGGGATCGTAGTCGGCGTCATTGATGCCCATGACGGTAGTGATCGCGTCGGGGGGAATCTCCTTGCTCTTGTCTTTGATCTTGAAGGGGGCGGATACAATTACCTTCTTTGCCCCGGCAGCCAAATGTCCCCGCGCCGAGCCTTTCGGATCATCGGCCGGCGCCGTGGGATCCACAAAGGCGCCCGTGGCATCCACGACCACTTCCACGCCGAGATCGCGCCAACCAATGGCCACTGGGTTGCGGTGACGACGCAGGAAGGTGGTCTTGACGCCGTTGATCACCATGCTGCCGTCTTTTTCGTTCAGCTCTTCGATGACTCTCTGGCCCCGGAATCCGTAGAGGAAGTTATGGAGCGCTCCATAAGTCGAGTCCCGTTCGATGAAATGCGCGATATCGTTAATACTGGTGCCGACTTCCCGGCCAATGTTGACGAACAGCTCAGCAAAATAGCGCCGCTCAACATGATGCCATATGGAGAGCTTTGCAATCCGCCCCAATCCGTTAATCCCCAGTTTCTTCGGCACCATAATCTCTTGCTCACCCATAACGTCTCCCCTAAAAGCTCATCCTTCTAAACCACGACATCGATCTCTTCCGTGTCGTGACAGCCAACATAAACAGCGCCGCTGCGACCGTCAATGCCAATGACCTCACCTGTCCTGATAATTCGCCCGTCGATGGTGCACTTTCTGTCTCTTTGCCAAACACGCATCTTGCTGAAACCGACGACACAGATCTTCCCCAGTCGGTGCGCAACAATAGCCGCATGGGACGTCGCTCCGCCTTTGCCGGTCAAAATGCCGTCGGCAATCGAGATTTCCCGGATATCATCCGGCACGGTATCCGCTCGAATCAGGATAATCGGGCGGGGCGTCCGTTCTTCTCTCAAATGTTCAATGCTTTCCAGGTCGAATGCCACCACTCCGCACAAGGCGCCACCACTTACCCCGATACCGCTGCCAAGATAGTTTGCAGTGAGTTCATCGGAGGGTTTGAAGACGGGATAGTGACGCTTGATGCGGGCCGTCATATTCCTTGACTGCAGCACGTAAAGGCCGTCTTCCCTGTTACCCTGAAAGGTAAATTCGATCTCTTGCGGTGCCCAGTTATGCCCGTAAACAAGATCTTTGGCAATGTCGACGAGCCGCTGGTAAACCTTGGGGAAGAGACTTTCGAGAGAATACTCTTTGCGCTCGCCTTCGCCCAGTCGCTGCTTTTCGGAAAGAGCCAACCGTTCCACCAGACCACCGACGATGTCTTCTCCCTGGTTACCTAAAGTGAAGTCCCCTACCGGATCAACCTGGTCTTCCGATTTCCAGGGGTCGTGAGTAAACATCACGCCGGCCCCTGACTGGGTATCCAGGTTTCCAAAAACCATTGCCTGAATGGTCACCGCGGTGCCCCAATTCTCAGAAATCCCCATGATCTCCCGGTAAGTCTTGGCTTTCGGCGAGACCCATGAGTCGGTCACCTGATCGATGGCGGTGAAGAGCTGTTCCCTCGGATCGTCAGCAATCCTGATGTTATGATCTTTGCTGGCAGCCTCCTTGTAGGCCAGCGCCAGCTCGCGAATCTCTTCGGGAAGAAATTGGCGCTTAACCTTCCGGCCGTACTTCTTCTTGTAGACAATCATCAGGGCGTCAAAGTCGTCTCTCTGCATCCCGAAAGACATGGCCCAGGACTGGATGAACCGCCGGTAGTTGTCCCATGCAAACCAGGCTTCTCCCGTTTCTTTGATGAGCCCCTCGACGATGGCCTCATTAATGCCGACGTTCAGGAACGTGTTCATCATCCCCGGCATGGAGATGGCGGAACCACTGCGCGCGGACAGCAGGAGGGGTGTCTCGGGACATCCAAAGCGGCGTCCGGTTGCCTCCTCCAACTTATTGATGTGCTCCATCACGCGCTCTTCAAAGTCCGCCCGAACATGAGAAAACCCTTCACGGCCGACGACATTCTGGCACCTGAAATACTCGGTGGTAATCACGAAGGCAGGGGGCGCCTTAATGCCTATCGAGTCCAACTTGGCCAGGGTATAGGCCTTGTTGCCAAGGTGGATCAGATCATTAGTCATCGCATTGGGCTCATGGATGGGCGAAATGGCCTTCTCGGGGTCGTAGCTGAGCAACAAGTCCAAATTTTCAACCGTCAGTTTTTCTTTTTGGGTGGCCAGGGTGGTCAGGATACTGGCGATCAAGTGGTCGAAGTACTGTAATCCAAAAGTCGTGGCAATAAGCTCGCGCAGGAAACTTTCCGAAACCCGATGATTCCCCTGCGACACGGACTCCCTGTCGGATCCACGGCGATACCTTGGCAGCAGCTTTTCCTGACCCAGGCTGCGAATGATGACTTCCAGATTGTCCTGGTGCAGGGTGTAGTAGTGGGTCTGAATGATCTGTTTTATGGCTTCGGCAAAACCCCGGAAAATATCCATATACTGGGAGTGGGAGAAGCGGCGAATTTGCAGGGCCTTGTAAAACAATTCCTCCTGACGGCCCAGACGATAGGAACTGATGCCGTCAATTTCAAGCGCTTTGATAAAGAGCGGGAGGAACTTGGCAATTCGGAAAAAGGTTGCGCGGGTGATAAACGTCAGGTTGAAGGAATAGATGATTTCTTCAAACAGCACATTGGCAAGATTTTCCAGGCGGAACGTCAAACCGAGGGCATCGAACTTGCGTTCATTGTAGGAACCGTACATGGAAGGAATATCCACGGCGATGTGGCGCTTGTAGTAAATGTTTTCAAGGACCTGTAAGTCACAAGGAGTGAGAATGACCTCTTTCAGGGCCAGCAGATAGTCTAAGATCGCCCCCAGCTTTTTGTAGGCATCGTCGCTGCTGAGTCCCTCGATCAACGCCGCCGGATCGGGCAGCCCCAGGGTCGCCGCCCGTTGCAGGTGGGCCTGAATGTCTTTGAAGCTCAGCGCATACTTTTCATGGACCAACTGATAGAACTGGATCATGAGAAAGGCCCGCTGGCGTTCGCGCTCAGAAACGTCGGGAATATCCTGGATGAGGCGATGGATTTCCGATTCCGGCAGGTCCAGAAGATCTTCCGTGTGGTGGATGGTTTGGGAGTCAAAAATGGTTGTGAAAATGCGATGCATCTCGTCAACCAGCGGACCGTGATCGGAAATTTCCTCGAAGACTTCGGCCGGCACCAGGTTTTCAAGTCGGCCCTTGTCGAGGTTCCGCCAGAATTCAATGAGCGCTTCGATGAAGGAGACGATTACATTATTGCTTTCCACATGGCTCTGTTTTCGAAGAAAATGGACCAGCCGATCATCTCTTCCCGTCAGTTCGTCCACATCGGTAGAGACCATGCGCAGCTGACCTTCCGCCCCAATCTGGTTGAAATAGATAGGAAAAAGCTTGGCCAGTTGCTTCACTAGATTGTAGGAAGGGCGGATCGGGGCATGGAGCAGGTGGCTGACGTCCCTTTGGAATAAGTCGGTATCGCGGATGTAGATGCCCCCCAGGGCCAGGTTGACAATCAAGGCAGAGAGCAAGGGCTTGGTTCGTAGAGGGTTCTTGGCGACGATATCGAGCCAGGTGCGAACATTTGGCAGATGGGCGGGGTTCATTTCGATCTGCCAATGCTGGCTGACGCTTCCCAACTGCGGCGTCTGGAACCCCAAGCGGATCATACCTCTGAGAAAGAAGGCGATGAGGGCCTTGTCCTCGGTCTGGACTACTTCAAGACCAATCGTTCTCAGGATTTGCAGCGCCGCTTCGGGATAATTCTGCAGGCATCCCCCGAGCACGTCGAAAATGCGCTCGAGAAAACTTTCCAGACTCTCGATGGATTCTTCGTGGATCCATTTGCCGATCTCGAAGTTGATTTCCCGCAGCGTTTCTTCGTGAATCGCCTCAAGGCCTCTCGTTTCCATGATTTTCAAGCGCATCAAGGTGCTCAGGTGAGCGGGATGGGCAGGGTCATCGTAAGCCTTCAGTTCTTCAGGAAGCTTGAAATAGAGCCGCACGATGTCGCTGAAATCGGGTAATTCCGTCAGCTTTGAGACGGCTTTACGGTGGTCCGCTTCCGTTTCGACATCCGTTTCCACGGTCCTCAGATACGATTGATAGTGTTCATGGCTCAGCGGATAGCAAACGTTCGACCAGGGCCGGGTGGAAGCAAGGATGCCTTCCTGTTGCGCGGCCCATGCGCAGGGGTCATCCTTGAGCAGCCAGAACTGGTAGGTCTCCTTTTGGAGCCTCTCCAGGAGCGCCCGAAGTTCTCCAAAGGACAGGGGGTCGGGCCAGAGATTAAGAAGCTTTGCGGCCAGTCGCTTCGCTTGGTAGTAACACCGCATGAGGCTCTCAAAAGGCGCTTCAGGAAGTTCGCTCAGTTGCAGGAAGGAGTAGCGCAATAGGCCTTCATGAAGAAGGGAGATCGTCCTTCCTGACTGCTCGATACTCCTTATCGAGACGCCTTCCGGGAGCGGGCGGGCGATTTCTTCCGGTATCGTCTCGACCAGTTTGAACCAGAAACCGATGAGGTGGTCCACCGCAAGGCTGCGGACTTGAGAGCGCTCGGATCTCCTTAAGGCCTCGTAAAAGATTTGGGAAAGCAGATAAATGACTCTGCCGCCCAGGGCATGACGACAATAGAGACGCAGATTGGAAGTTGCGTAGCGCCAGGTCTCCTGCACTACGAACTCCCAGTTTCGATAGCGATGATGGTACTCTGTGAGGAGTTCCCGTGCCTGTTGTTCCTTTCCGGCATACCCTCTAACTGCTTCTTCCAGGACTTCAAAAGACTCCGGAATGAGGACCTCAACATTGGTCAGGTCGAGGTTCTTCTTGAGTGCGTCTGATTTGATCAAATCAGAGTTACCCAACTCGGCCATTGGATCATCCTGCCTTACCCTTACGACCTCTCCGTCAAAACGGACTGATGACATTCGCTCCACCGTTTCTCCCGCGCTAAATCCGTTGCTCCGCCATGCTCAGTTCCATGAGTACGGCATGTTCCCCCACCCCCTCATAGTAGTCCCGCCGTTGTCCCACCACCTGGAAGCCAAGACTCCGGTAGAGGTGCTGAGCAACCACATTGCTCGAACGCACTTCGAGGACCGCCTTGCGGGTCTTTTTCCCGGAACCGCAATGCAGACAATGAACCAATAAAGCTCTGCCGATGCCTTGCCTCCGGTATGCCCGATGCACGGCGATATTGAGTATCTGGACCTCGTCGGCCACCAGCCAGAAGCACAGGTATCCGGCGACCATCTCGCCGGATACCGCCGGGACGCGCGCGACCAGCAAGTGGGAATGCGGTCGAAGCAGCTCCTCCAGGAATGACTCCCGAGTCCAAGGTTCCGGGTTGCTGTACTGCTCGATAGCCGTCACATCAGGGATATCCGATGAGAGCAACTCCGTGATGCGGAGCGCACCGACGGCGTCCCTTCTTTCGGCCATCAAATCCACTGCTCGCAAACCATCTTCTCTTATGATGCCTTTCCGGAATGAGTCAGCACCTCACTCGCCCTGGAGATATGGCGTTGACCATATTCTTTCACCTGAGAAGCCACCTCGTCCAAAGGATAACCTTTCCGGCAACCGGCGAGCTTGATCAGCATGGGAAGATTCATGCCGCAAACCACTTCAACTTTTGGTCCGAGAAAGGAAAGACTGATATTCGCCGGCGTCCCTCCGAAAAGGTCGGTCAAAATCAAAACCCCTCTTCCCTGGTCTACCTCTTTGATCGCGTCTCGCAATCTTCTCACCATTTCTTCAACCGGTTGGTCGGTCTGGAGACACAGGGCCCTGCAGGCCTCCAGCGGACCGGTGATCAGTTCCGCAGCGCGAAGCATTTCTTCAGCGACGCGACAGTGAGAGACAGCGACGACGCCAATGAGTTCTTTCTGATCCGTTTTGGTCATTCGGACTTCTCACTCCAGATGGATATCGCGATGGAAAACGCTGGTGAAATAGTGATGTTCACGCAAATTCTCAGCGATTTGGTTGGCCAGGACCACGGAACGATGTTTCCCGCCGGTACAGCCGAAAGCGATCGTCAGATAACGTTTCCCTTCCTCAATATACCAGGGAATCAGCCGCAAGACGAGATGGGAATAGGCATTTATGAATTCTCGAGCCGCCGGCGACTGGAGCACCCATGAGCGGACTTCCGAAGAACACCCGTCCAGGTCTTTCAATTCCTCGACGAAATAAGGATTGGGAAGGAACCGCACATCCATCACCAGGTCGGCCTCAAAGGGGAGCCCGTATTTGAATCCGAAGGAGAGGGTTTGAATGCTCAACAACTCGCCCTCGTAAATCATCGAGTAGGACCGGGTGAACAGTGCTTTGAGCTGGTGAACGGAGAGGTCGCCCGTATCCACAATTTTCGTGGCTCGGCTGCGCAGTGCCTGGAGTTGTTCACGTTCGTGACGAATGGCTTCGAGAAGCAACGTATCCGGGGAGGTCATCGGATGGAGGCGCCGTGTCTGACTGTAACGCCGCTGCAGGACCTCGGTGGCGGCTTCCAGAAAGATGATTTCGAACTGGTACCCGGAATCCTCGAGTGATCGGAAAATCCGGTCATAGTCTTTGAGGAACTTCCGCTCCCGAATATCGATGCCGAGAGCGATGCGGGAAATGTCGGGCATATCTCTTTCACAAAGATCGAGAAAGGCAGGAAGCAAGGGCACCGGCAAGTTGTCAATACAAAAGTAGTTGAGGTCCTCGAAGGCTTTGATGGCCGTACTTTTCCCTGAGCCTGACAGGCCTGTGACCACGACAACATGGACTTTTCGCTGGTTCATAGAACAGGTCCCTAAAAAATGGCCATTCCGGAGCCGGGGATAATGCCACGCAAAGAGGAAGGGAGGAAGGGGAAGGCGAACATTGGGATGACTCTTGCGCTGCAGCAGGAGCTGAGCCCCCGGAGCTAAGGATGGCAGTCAGGCTTCGAATCCCCGCTTATTGATTCGGGAAGCGCCCTGAACATTAGAAATCATCATCTTCCTGTTGGATCACGGCATAAATCTCGTCTTGCGTGCTGACACTCGCCAACCGTTTGCGGACGGGAGCGTTTTTGAGCAACCTGGCGATCCTGGCGAGGGCCCTCAGATGTATTCCGGTGCAGTTTTCCGGAGCTACCAGGAGGAAAAAAAGATGCACCGGTTTGCCGTCCATTGATTCGAAATCCACGCCGGCGGTGGATTTCCCAAAGGCCAATATGAGTTGATTGAGGTCTTTCAGTTTCCCGTGAGGAATGGCAATCCCGTCTCCAATGCCAGTGCTTCCCAGACGTTCTCGTTCGAGAAGCACTGCCATGAGACGCTCCCGGTCCAACTCGGGTTTCTCGCGGAGCAGGGCGTCAATCAGTTCTTCAAGCACCTGTTTTTTCGTTCTGCCCTTAAGGTCGGGAATAATCGACTTCCTGGGCAGGATCTCCAGTAACTTCATCAACTCCCCATGCTCGCTCCACGCTTTGTAAGCGTCACACCCTCATCGACCTCTTTCAAAAAGTGCTTCAAAGGTTGCAGGATTCCGTCAGGAGACGGTTTCGATGAGCCCGTAGTGGCCATCTTTTCGATGGTAGAGCACGTTTATGCGATTCGTGATACGGTTGGTGAAAACCATGAACTCACCGTTGGAAAGATTCAATTGCATCACCGCTTCATCCAGGTCCATGGGTTTGGCATAAACCTGCTCCGCCCTGATGATGCGCGACTCTTTCTCCTCGTCGCCGGTCTCCACGGGGGAGATGTCTACCGGTGCGGTGAGGTCTTTCCCGGTATTTACGGGCTTTCTGCGGCGAGATTTATCCTTGCCCTTTCTTACCTGGCCTTCGATGGTGTCCGCGACCACATCAATGGCCGAATACATGTCATCGGTTTCTTCCTTACCGTTGATGCGCATGCCGTTGGCAACAATCAACACCTCTGCAATATGCCGAAATTTCTCAATTTTCAGCACTACGTGGGCTTCGATTGGCTCTTCGAGGTACTTCTTGATGCGAGAAATCTTCTCTTCGGCGTAAGATCGGAGCGCCAAAGAGGGCTCGATCTGACGAAATGTCACGTTAATTTGCATTCTTGCCGTCCTCCATGAGATGATTAAAAAACCCCGGGAACTGTGACTGCTCTCTCTACAGCAACGATCTGAGGAGCTGTTTGGTTCAACCCCAGGCAGACTTCTTACGCTTGCTTGAAGGTAAGATGCTTAACATTTCTCGATATTTTGCGACGGTCCGCCTGGCGATCCTGATGTTTTCGCCTTCCAGGATGTCAACGATTTCCTGATCGCTGTAAGGTTTTGACGAATCTTCTCCCTTGATGAGTTGCCTGATCCGTTCTTTGACACTTTCCGAAGCCACCGCTTCACCTAAAAAGCTATTTATGGAACTGTTAAAGAAATATTTCAACTCAAAAATCCCGTGCGGGGTATCCATGTACTTGTTTGAGGTGACGCGGCTTATGGTAGACTCATGCATTCCCACGTCCTCGGCGATGTCCCTCAACACCATGGGCCGAAGAAAGGCCACACCCTTTTCGAAAAACTCCCGCTGCAATTTGACGATGCTCTGCCCGACCTTGTACAAAGTCCGCTGCCGCTGATGAATGCTCTTGATCAACCAGGCTGCCGATCTCAGCTTGTTATGAATGAAGTCCTTGGCATCCGTGGAAATGACCGCATTATGACTGAGCGCCTCCTTGTAGTAGGAACTCACGCGCAGCTTCGGCATGCCGTCTTCGTTCAGGAGGATGATGAACTCATTGTCCACCTTAAGAACATAAATATCCGGGCTGATGTAGTTTACCGATTCTTCACTGAAAGCGCTTCCCGGACGAGGGTTCAGGCTCAAAATAAGATCAACCGCACGCTTGACCTCCTCCGGAGTTCTCTTGAGCGTTCGCACCAATCCCTGGAAATTCTTGTTTTCCAGATAATGCAAATGATGCTCGATAATCGAGACCGCCAGGTCATCGTCGAGATCCAGATTTTTCGCTTGCACCAAAAGGCATTCCTGCAGATTGCGAGCACCGACCCCGACCGGATCGAAGAGTTGGATCCTGACGAGGACTCCCTCCACTTCTTTCGGAGTGACCTCCGCCATCGTCGCAATCTCTTCCAGGGAAGCATCGAGATAGCCGTCACCGTTCAGATTGCCAAGGATGAACATGCCGAGTTCTTTGTCGCGTTCGCTCATATCGGAAAGCCGCAGTTGCCAGAACAGATGTTCCTGCAACGTATCGGGAAGGGTAAGCCGATGATCGTAAGAGGGTGCTTCCCGATTGGGATCCGTTTCGAAAAGGACCGGCGTGCCCGTATTGTATTCGTCGAGATACGATTCCCAATCGAAGTCCTGCCTCATGCTTTCCAGGACCTGGATTTCCTTGAACTCCTCCTTCGGTTCTCCCGCTTCCTCGACCCCCTTCTCGTTGTCCCCACTCTCTTCCTGCATTTCCTCGAGCATCGGATTGATCTCCAGTTCCTCGTGAATGGTTTCCAGGAGTTCCATCCGAGAAAGCTGCAGAAGTTTGATCGCCTGCTGCAACTGCGGGGTCATGATCAGTTGCTGGCTTAGTTTCAGTTGCTGCCTTAGTTCAAGTGCCGCCATTATCCTGCCTCATTACGACAAACTGAATTGATCTCCCAGATACGTTCGGCGAGCCAGATCGCTCTGCGAGATCGTCACCGGGTCCCCCGCTTCCAGAATCTTTCCCTCGTGCATGATGTAGGCCCAATCACAGACCTTTAGCGTCTCGCGAACATTGTGATCGGAGATGAGCACGCCGATGCCCTTGGCTTTGAGGGAACGAATAAGACCCTGGATTTCGAGAACGGCAATGGGATCGATGCCGGCAAAGGGTTCATCCAGTAAAATGAAATCAGGCTGGGTTACCAGCGCGCGACTGATCTCAACCCGCCGGCGCTCGCCGCCGGACAAGCGATCGGCCCGATTCCTGGCCAGATGAGAGATATTCAAATCCGCCAGCAATTCCTCCAACCGCAACCGGCGTTCCTGCTTGCCGATATTCATCGTTTCCAGGATGGCCAGCAGGTTTTCTTCCACACTCAGTTTGCGAAACACCGACGGCTCCTGCGGCAGGTAGGTGACGCCTTTCCTGGCGCGGAGGTACATCGGCATATGAATGATGTCCTCACCGTTCAAAATGACGGCCCCACGATCAGGGCGAATGATCCCCACCACGCTGTAGAAGGTGGTGGATTTGCCGGCCCCGTTCGGACCAAGGAGTCCCACAATCTGGCCCGGTTCCACACCCAGGGTTACCTCGTTGACGACACAACGCCCCTTGTAGGTTTTGACGAGATCACGCACGGCCAGGCTTTTCGCCGGGGGCGACACGAGCTACTCCTTCTTCGCCGGGTGGAGCACGGCCTGGACCGGTGTTTCCGCACCGCCTTCGACGATACTCTTCCCCTGGGCGAGAAGGAGGGTTATGAGACGCCCCTGAATTCTATCCTGCCCCTGGGTCACACTGGGTTGTCCGCTCAACACGATCTTTTGTTCCTGGTGGTAGTAGACAGCCCGCTCGGCAGTAGCCACCTTGTCTTTCTGACTGATGGTGACTTCTCCTTCGACTTCGATCCGATCAATCTTTTCCACCATGGCTGATTGTGCGGCGGCGTCCTTACCCCCTTCTGCGGCATAGACCTTGAGCCGCTTCCCGGTTATCGTCAGATCGTCCTGCTGCACCACAACATGGCCTTCAAAGAGAACCGTTCTGTCATTTTGATTCGCTTCCATGCGATCGCTCGCAATTTTCAGAGGCGAGTCGCTCTGCAGCATTTTTGCCGGTCCGGTACTGGTGGCGCGCTTTCCCGGCGGGCTTTTCTGCCCCGAAGCGACGACCGGGGTCACCACCAGAAAGAGCAAACAAAAAGCAACCAACGACCAATCCCTAAAGCGGCGACGCATCATCTCGACCTCACTGCACCGGTTTCATTCTTGACGGCAGGAAGACCAGCGCCCCCTGAACCCCACCTTCAACCACTGCCTTATTTTCCGCGATCCGGTATTCCCAATGCTTTCCTTCAAGCTGAATATCCGGCCCTCCGAGGTGAACCGGTGTTTCGGAAGAAATGGTCCTTCTTTTGGTGATCATAAAAGGCCCGCTCGGTGGACAATTGGTATCCCCGCGGCAGCACCGCCTGAACGGCCCCCCACAGGGCGATGTCCTTGGTGCCCGCGTACAACGCTCCTTCTTGACTTCCCAGTTGGATTTCCTCACCATTTTCAAGGAAAAAGGTAATGCGTACCGATGACAGGAGGGTTTTCTGTTCCTCCTGAAAATACTTTGCCTCTGCCGCCCTGATGGTCCACAGGTGTTTTCCTTCCTGCAGTTCGGTATACTCCATATCGCCGAGCCTCATTTCGGCGTCACTCTTGGCGGTTGTTTGAACCGCCTGCTGCTCCTTCTGCGTCCTTCCTTTCCAGATGCCGACGACAAGCACCATCGTCAACCCCAGAACGAAAGTCAGGGCCAGACCCTGAGCCAGTCTTCGGGGAACCCTCACGGTGAGAGATCTCCGAAATAACGTGCGGTTACCTCTTCCCACAAACCCTGGACGCCGCAACAGCAGCTCGCAGACCTCGCGGCAGGCGCCACGACCTCCCTCGGCCCTGGTGACATAATGGGCATAGGGGATCACATGGGAAACGGCATTGGGCACCACCACCGCAAACCCAACTCTGCGCAACAGTGGGATATCAATGAGGTCATCGCCCATGAACCCTATTTCCTTTCGCGCCACGCCCGTTTCGGCCAAAATCTCCTCGATACGCCTCCAACTTGTCATGGGCGCCCTGATAGACCCTTTTGATGCCAAGCCCCTGCGCCCGGTGTTCCACCGCCCGGCAAAACCGTCCGGTAATCAGGGCCACCTCGATGCCGGCCCTTTGCAGGAGCTTAATGCCATGACCGTCCTGGACATCGAAGGCCTTGATTTCAGAGCCATCGTCATGATAGATGATGCGGCCATCGGTCAACACCCCATCCACATCAAAAATCATCACGCGAACGGGCAAAATCCGGGACCGCAACTTTTCATCGATACTGAGTGGCACCATTTTCCTTCCGTGCAGAAAACCGGCGAGGCCGGCCGAGGGGTTCAGGGCTTCGCACCGTGCACCGCATTGTAGACCTTCAGCAGGTCCTCCAAAAGTTGAGGCACGGCAGACACCGGCAGAGAATTCGGACCATCGCTCAGGGCCCGGTCGGGGTCTTCATGCATCTCCAGAAAGATCCCGTGAGCACCTGCGGCGACGGCCGCACGGGCGAGAGGAGCAACAAACTGGCGCTGGCCGCCCGAGCTCGTTCCCTGACCACCGGGAAGCTGTACGCTGTGGGTGGCGTCGAAAACCACCGGCAGCCCGAAGTCCGCCATGATCGCGATCGCACGCATATCCACGACCAGATTGTTGTAACCGAATTGGGTGCCCCGCTCCGTCACCAAAATCCTGTTGTTATTCGTCTGACGAACTTTCGTGACGGCATGGATCATATCTCCCGGCGCAAGAAATTGCGCTTTCTTCAAATTGACCGCTTTACCCGTGTTCCCGGCAGCCACCAGAAGATCGGTTTGGCGTACAAGAAACGCGGGAATCTGAAGAACATCAACGACCCTAGCCGCCTCTTCCGCTTCTGGAACCGTATGCACGTCCGTCAGAACGGGGATGCCCAGTTCGCTGCGAATGGAAGCGAGAATGTTCAGCCCCTCCCTGAGGCCAGGGCCACGGTAGGCATCCCATGAGGTGCGGTTGGCTTTATCATAAGAGCTCTTGAACACATACGAAACCTGCAGCCGTGCACACGCTTCCTTCATAAACCCGGCAATGGTCATCGCCATTTCCCGGCTCTCGATGACACAGGGACCCCCGATCACGAACAAGTGGTCCCTGCCGAGTGCCTGCCCCAAGACTTCAATTTGGCTCACTGGTCCGCTCCGGGATTCTCAGCAAACGGGTTCCTTTGAAAAGGCTTCAGGGTTCTTCCGCCTCGTTTCTTCGAGCGCCTTGCCCACAAAAGCCTTGAAGATCGGGTGGGGATCCATGGGGCGCGACTTGAACTCGGGGTGAAACTGACAGCCTAGAAACCAAGGGTGATCCGGGATCTCCATAATTTCGACAAGATTCTTGTCCGGTGAAAGGCCCGTAAAACGCATGCCGTGCTTACCCAGAATTTCTCGGTAATCGTTGTTGAATTCATAACGATGGCGGTGGCGTTCCGAAATTTCCTGATATTCATAGGCCTCAAGAGCAAGGCTCCCGGGTTCGAGAATGCACGGATATGCTCCGAGACGCATGGTCCCTCCGAGGTTCGATTCCTCATCCCGGCGGATGATGCGATTGCTGCGGTAATCGAACCATTCCCGCATGAGAAAAATCACGGGATGGGGCGAATGCTTGTCGAATTCCATGCTGTGGGCCTTCTCCAGGCCGGCGACATGACGGGCGAATTCCACCGTGGCCAGCTGCATGCCAAGACAAATCCCCAGAAACGGGACCCGGTTCTCGCGCGCATAACGGATGGCCTTGATCTTTCCTTCCACGCCCCGCTGACCAAAACCGCCCGGCACGAGGACCCCATCCGCCCCTTCCAGGAGAGCTTCCCCCCCGTCTTTTTCGACATTTTCCGAATCGACATAATCCAGCACGACGCGGGCGTTGTGCGCCGCTCCGCCATGTACCAGGGCTTCATTGAGGCTCTTGTACGATTCTTTCAGGTCGATATATTTGCCGACAATGGCGATGTGTGTCTCGTAAAGCGGTTGTTTGAGAGTACCGACCAGTTTTTCCCATGGTTCGAGAATGGGGGAACGAGTCCAGACGTTGAGCAAGTGGAGAATCTTCTCATCGAGACCTTCCTGGTGGAACAATAACGGCACCTCGTAGATGCATCCCACGTCTTTGGCGGTGATCACGGCATCCCGCTCGACATTGCAGAAATGGGCGATCTTGGCCTTGATCTCGGGGGCAAGCGAGTGCTCGGTGCGGCAGAGCAGAACATCCGGCTGAATCCCGATACCCCGAAGTTCTTTGACACTGTGCTGGGTGGGTTTGGTCTTGAGCTCACCGGAGGTTTTCATAAACGGCACGAGAGTGACGTGGATATTGACCGCGTGGTCTCTTCCGACGTCGTTCCGGAACTGGCGAATCGCTTCCAGGAAGGGCAAACTTTCGATATCGCCGACCGTGCCTCCGATCTCCACAATGACGATGTCCACATCGTTCGCCACACCCCGAATGCAGGCCTTGATCTCATCGGTGACGTGCGGAATCACCTGGACCGTGCCACCCAGATAATCGCCGCGGCGCTCTTTCATAATGACCGAATAATAGATGCCACCGGAGGTGTAGTTGTTTCTCTTCGTCATTACGCCGTGAGTGAACCGTTCGTAATGCCCGAGGTCCAAATCAGTCTCGGCGCCGTCGTCCGTAACGAAGACCTCGCCGTGCTGAAACGGGTTCATGGTCCCGGGATCGACATTGATATAGGGGTCCAGCTTTTGGATCGTCACCCGCAATCCTCTGCTTTCCATCAACGCACCGATGGAAGCGGCAGCCAGACCTTTACCCAGAGATGAAAGAACCCCACCCGTAATGAAAATGAATTTTGGCTGGCGCAACGAATCCTTCCTTTTCTTGCGGTTTGGTCACTCCTGAGCCCTTGCCGGTTGTGGTGAAAAGCCTCTACCATTATAGCAAATGGCGCTTCAATGTCAATCTGACAACCCTCCGCCGCTCCGCCCCATCTCCGCCGCGGCCTGCTCCCCAGGTCTCAATCCCCCGGGGAGTTTTCTGTTGCATTTTAAATGAATATCGCATAGGTTGTGCACGGAATGTTGGCAAACTTCTTGCTAACAGTAGCGCAAATTTAATGGAAATCAAAGCTATTTCTTTTACGGCGGGATGTACTCCGGATGATTGTCAGCCATTACATGAGCAAAGAATTGGTAAGCATTAAGAAGGAAGCGTCCATTCAAGAGGCTTTGGCCCTGATGAAACAGCACTCGATCCGTCACCTGCCGGTAGTGGATGCCGAAAGGACGCTCCTGGGCTGGGTGACCGACGCCGACCTGCGGGGCGTACTGATTGCCTCCATGCTGGAAGAACTGACGCTCGAAGATGTAATGGTGCGCAAACCCTACGCGGTCCACCCCGATATGCCCCTGGACGAAGCCGCCCACCTCATCCTCGAGAAGCGCATCGGCGGCCTGCCCGTCGTCGAGCAGGGTAAACTGGTCGGCATCATCACCGTCGTCGACATCCTTTCCGCATTCATTTCCATGATGGGATTGTTCACCCAGTCCTCACGCCTGGATGTGAAAACCTCGGCGCCCCTTGTTTCCCTGCAGGAACTGACGCGACTGCTCCAGGACCACGGCGCGAAAATCATCAGCATCTGCCATTCGTCGGCGCTGGAGGGGACGGAAGATACTTATGCCATTCGCCTCCAAAAGATCGATTTGAAACCGATTCTGGCCGAGCTCAAGGCCAAGGGCATCCAAGTGGTATCCTCTATTCCCTGACTCCCTTGCGCAGCCTTCACTTTGACGGGTTTAAAACTCACCGCAGAGACGCAGAGAGCGCAGAGAAAACAGGAAGCTGGGCAAAAATCTTGATAGAGTCTAGACAGGTTGAACCGGGGGAGGGGGTTGGACACTCTATCTCTGTCTGTCTTAGCAGTGCAGAGAAAACCGGTTGTTTCTCTCTGCGCACTCTGCGTCTCCGCGGTGAGATAGAAGAATTTCAAGCTTCACGGTTATGCGGTTGTTGCGGGGCATCAAGACGGCAGCAGGCTTCTTACCAAATCCAGGACGTTCGGGCTCAACATGGCTGCGGTAGAGTCCTCAGACCAGGCCAAAACCTCAGCCTCTTCCCAACTCTCCCGAATGATATGCACATGGGGGCCGCGTGGGGCCCAGACAGCCGGATCGGTCGGACCGAAAATGGCCACTGTCGGAATTCCCACCAGGGCGGCCAGGTGGCTTACCCCGGAATCACTCCCCAGAAAGAGCCGGCATTCGGAGAGAAGTGCCGCCAGGCGCGGCAGTGAAAATCCTTCCAGGATTACTGCGCCCAACTTTTCAACTGCTCCGGCAAAGCTTCTCAGCCGCTCGTCGGCAGGCCCCAGGCTCAAGTAGACGGGATACGGGTAATGCTCAAGCAGAAACCGGAGGAGTGCCCGCCAGTTTTTCAGGGGCCAAATTTTCCGCAAGCCTCCGCTGCCGGGATGGACGAGAATGGGTTTACCAGTGAGCGTCGGGCTTTTTTGACGCAAATATTCCCGGATGGTGAGCTGCTCCTGCTGGGATGGTTTGAGCTCGGGAAGGCATTCTGGCACACGCCAGCCCAACTGCCGGCATTGTTCCAGAAGGAAATGATGCACGTGCAGAGGTGACCCCGAGCCCGGGAATGATTGGATCCACTGCACCGGGCAAGGCAGTCGCGCCGCAAGCCTCGCGGCCAAGACTCGGCTGCCCGCCTGTCCAAAGATTACAGTCGCCAGGGCATCAGCGAAGAATCGCGGCGTTTTCGCCTCTCTCCACAGTTCGTCGTGAAAGAATGGAGCCAGCTCCGAATCATCAGGCGGATGCGCTTTCCCGACGTACGGCTTTTCGGCAAGAAGCGCGACGTGCTCTGCTTTTGCGAAGAGATCAAAGCGGATCAGGGGATAAGAGCGGTGCAATCCCTCCAGAACAGGCAGCGCGAGCAGAAAATCCCCGAGAGCTCCCTGGTGCAGGACGACTACTTTCCCGGGCTGAGTCGCCTCGATGGAACGCATACGAAAGGCTCACGATAAAGGTTGGACGACGCTCTTGCTTGGCTTGGGATTCGCGGCTAGGCGGAGTGGTCCGGCGGGCCTTCTTGGGCGAGCTTTTTCTGCGACCAACGCTTGAGAAAACCAGTTGTCTTCGAGACCAGTTTTTGCCCGGATGAATCCAAAAGCATACCCTCTCGCCGGAGGGCCTGCTGCAGACAACTTCTCAAAAACGCGCAGGAGACACATCCGGGCTGGGGCTGGATGATCCCATCGTCATCCTTCGGACACACCCGCCCCGGGTCACCAAAACAAGCGGGCTGCCCCTCGTCGCGAAGGCGAGCTTCCGGTCCCTCATTTCCAGCTTCGGGCATCTTTCTCTTGCTCTTGCGGAAAAGGTTTTCTCAAACCCTACTCGAGAATTTCCAGGACCGCCCGTTTGCGGAGTTTGGTCGCGGCCGCATTGACTATGGTGCGCAAGGCATGGGCATTGCGTCCTTCCTTGCCAATAATCTTGCCCAAATCGACCTTTGCGGCCCGGAGTTCGATCACGGAGATTTGCTGTCCAATGATCTCGTTGACTTCAACTGCTTCGGGATTCTCCGCCAAAGCGCGCGCGATGACTTCCACAAGTTCTTTGATCTGAATGTGCTCCATGAGTTATTCTCGCTCCAATTGAACCGTGAGAATTAGATAATGATTTTAAGCTGCCACTGTTAGTTGTAATAAGACCAAAACCTTAAAGCGATGTTCGGGGCGTGTGCCGGAATGAGATTTTAGACAACGCCGGCGAGAAGGAGATCAATTCGCGATCGAAAAACCGAACCTCATTTCCATACGGCCGCGGGGCCCGGCGCCCCACATGATCAAACCCGGGCGGGCTGCCACCACCCCGAAGCTCAACTGCAATTCATCAGTGAGCTGCAAGTTTAAAGAAAAGCGGACTAGGTGTCAAGATGAAAACCTTAGTGAAATATAGATACATTGTATATAGAATGTTTGACAATGGGTATTGCGATGAAGGATTCTGCCACAAACCTTTTCCTGGTGAACTGAGCGGTTATGATCCGATCGAGGAGGGGCTACCCGGTCAGGCGATTCTTCCATGGAAGTGGCCAGCCTCATTCAGAATGCCTTACAGACGGCCATCGCCTACCAGCACCACATGGAACGGTATCTGTTTGAGAGTGCCCGTCTGGATGGCTTGGAGAAGCTGCCGGTGGATGGGAGCCTGCCCGCGTCATTTCTGAGATACTTTCGGAAAGTCGTGGAGTTGTTTGACGAATCTACCAGGCTTTCCCGCAGGCAATTGCGGGATACCGGATTGATCGTCCGGTGTCAGTCTGAGTGCCCTCATTGCTGTTACCAAATGCCAACGGGAGTCAGTACTGCTGAACTGATCTATCTCTATCATGGAATGCAGCAAAGCGGAGCGGCTTCGAGGTTTTTCCGGCGCTGTCTGGAAGCGGAAGAACTCTGGGTGGAAGTCTTTCGCCAGCAAACAAACGAAAACCCTCACCGTGCGATGCTCAGCACCTCGCGGAACTACTCCCGAAATGTTACCGTGAATTGGAAAAGCGCTGCCCCTTCCTGGACAGCCAGCGGTGTCAGATTTATCCCTACCGACCCTTTGCGTGTCGCATGCATTTCAGCCTGACGCCACCCCACTGGTGCCGCCCCTCCCACTTTCAGAACGCCTCTGCGTTGGGGTTCAACCTGGAACCCGGAAGTCGCATCTTTGAGGCCCTGGAAGAACTGGATGACCGCTTTCAGTTGGACCTTTCCGATGTTATGGTTTGCGGCTTGCTGGAACTGACGGTAAACGTGATGAAGTTTGCGAAAATTCAGTGGACCTGACGAGAATCGTAGTAACTTTTCAATAACTGCAGGATCACAACGAACCATGAAAATTCTTGGGCGTCATTCCCGCTTGCTTTTGGCGGGAATCCAGAGTCTCTTTCTGATCGCTGGACCCCCGCTAAAAGCACGCGGAGGTGACCGGCTGGCTCATACTTATGAGAAGTTGCGAGAATCTTAACTTCTCGTGCTGTTCGTGTCTTTCATGGTAAAAGAAACGGCAAGAATTGAACGGTCGTTTTCATCCTTTTGCCGGCAAAATCTCCAGGAGAAAGCCTTGATCCGATGCCTTTAGCCGTGCCTTCATGGATAAACCATCAACCGATGGTTGAGCCGGTCGAAAGCGAGCTCGCCCCGCCCAGTCTGAATGACAACACCGGGGATTTGGACCGGCTGGTGCGGGCTTTGAAGCAACGCGGGTTCAGCCCGATCCGGGTCCATCCGGCGCGACTCAATCACCTGACACGGCAAATCCGCCTGGGTCGCTTCAAGGTCACGGCGGTGCTCGGATATCATGGTTGCCATTGGGAGCTGATGGAGGTCATTGCCGGTTTCGAGCGCTGTCGTCCGCTCCTGGGATTTGCGGTGGACCTGGGGAGTTCCCGGCTGGTCTTCTATCTGCTGGATCTCCGGACGGGGAAGGTGCTCGCCGAAGACTCCGTCCCGAACCCCCAGATCGTCCATGGCGAGGATATCCTGACCCGCATTTTGTTTGCCCGCAAGGCAGGCAATCTCAGGCACCTCCAGAGGCTCCTGCGGGATGCTTTCAATGACACCATGCACCGGATGCTGAAGGAAATGGGCCATTCGTACCTGGACGTGTATGCTCTTGCCGTCGCCGGCAACACTACCATGAGCCATTTCCTGATGGGGCTCGACCCCGCAAGCATCTGCAAAGAGCCTTACAACCCTGCGGTAAATCGTTTTCCCATCTGCCACGCGGCCGACCTCAAACTGGCGGCACACCCCCGGGCGCTGCTCTATCTCTTGCCCAACGTGGGCGCTTACTTCGGGGGGGACCTCATCGCCGACATCCTGGCGGTCGGCCTGCATCGCACCGAAGAGCCCAGCATCCTGGTGGACGTCGGGACCAATGCCGAGGTCGTGCTGGGCAACCGCGATTGGCTCATTGCCTGTGCGGGAGCGGCGGGCCCGGCCCTCGAAGGGGGCGTGGTCGAGCGCGGGATGATGGCCGTTCCCGGCGCAATCGACCGGGTCAGGATTGACCGGAACAGCCTGGAAGCCTCCTATCATGTCCTGGGTGGCGAGAAAGCGGCCGGGATATGCGGTTCCGGTTTGATCGATCTCATCGCCGAAATGTTCATGTCGGGACTTTTGACGGTACAGGGAAAAATCAACCGCAAGGTGCGCTCCGGCCGCATCGTCGAGACTCCCGATGGACCGGCTTATGTCGTCGTTCGTGGTGCTGAGACGTCTGATGGCCGGGACCTGTTGATCTCGGAGATCGACATCGGTATTTTTCTTAAGTCAAAAGCAGCGATGTACACTATTCTCACCATTATCACCGGCAAGGTGGGGCTGAGCTTTCATGATCTCAGCCACTTTTACGTGACCGGGACGTTCGGCAATTATATTGATCCGTCGATGGCAATTAAAATCGGTATGCTTCCCGATTTACCTCTTGAAACCTATGAGGGACTCGGAGACACTGTCGGCTGCGGGGCGGCGATGGCTCTGCTCGATCGCGCGCTGCTCCGGGACATCGAGAGGATCTGTAACCTGATCACCTACGTTGAGTTGAACGTCAACATGGAGCTTATGAACGAATTCCGGGGGGCCCTTTTCATTCCTCACACGGACCCGCGATTGTTTCCATCGGTGGCTGTCCCGGAACCGGTTTTCGGCTGAACCAGGGAGGCATCGGGATGAACCGAAGGATTTTCGACCGAAATCGGGATGAGGGTGCAGAGGAAGGTCAACACCCCTTGCTGCGGGGAATTAGCCCCTTGTTCCTGCTGGTGGGGGTGCTTTTGCTGCTCAATGCCTTGCTGTTTCAAAGCATCTTTTTCTCTTCTCAGGGCATTCTCGGATTTCGCAGGCAGTGCGCCCAGGTCGAAGAATTGGAAGCTAAGATTCTCAATCTCAAGGAAGAGAACCAGAAGCTCTTCAGGAAAATCCAGGCTTTCAAGAACAGTCCGCGAGCCCAGGAGAAAATGGTGCGCGAGGAATTGGGCTGGCTTCGAGAGAATGAATTGCTTATCGAGTTCCAGAAAAAGGAACCCGAAGCGGGGCGTTAGAGAGTTCTGGGTGCTGGGGGCTGGCTAAATTAGTGATGAGTGATGAGTGATGAGTGATGAGTGGACGGTGAACAGTAAGTAAACTGAAACGATGGTGCACGGCCGTTGCCAAAGTTCCCGGGCGTCTTCCCGACATGACTATTGATGAAAAAATCAGGATCGCAGAGGACCTCTTTCGGGCATGGGGGGGCGAAATAGCGGGAGATGCGAAGCTGAGGGGTCTCCTTGAGGCTTTGCGCGAGAAGGTCTCAGCCTCCGGAAGGGTAAGCCTTGATCTTGGGATTTTTGCCGTCTGCAAACGCTGTGAAGAAGAAGAGGGGGGCAGTTGCTGCGGAGCGGGGATCGAAAACCGCTATTCACCCCATCTCCTGCTCATCAATCTCCTCTTGGGCGGGAGCCTGCCGGCGGGACGCCGCTTCGCCAACAGCTGTTATTTTTTGGGGAGCGACGGATGTGGCCTGATGGCGCGCGACATCCTGTGCATCAACTATCTTTGCAGCAGAATTCAAAGATGGCTTGCACACGAAGACCTCATAAGGCTGCAGGCGGTGACTGGAGAAGAAATGGAAACCGTGTTCCTCCTTCATGAAGCGGTGAAACGATTCATAAGCTGCCGAAGTAATGATCACCGACCGTCAGTTTGAAAGCTTGGCCCTGATCGCGGCTTTTTTTGATGGCTGCCGCTTCGGGTACGAGGGTCTTGAAGGCTATCGTAAGTCGACCGATTTATACAAATTTTTGAGCTGCATTCAGGAACTCGAAGTTTCCGGCCTGATTGATTCCGAGCGCACCGTTTTTGCTGATCTTGGCTGTGCCGACGGCCGCGTGAATATCCTGATGAGCTACTTCGTTCGCCTGTCTCTCGGGATTGAAATCGATCCGGCTCCACCCACTCTTCCCGATGGCTTTCGCGATGCGGAGCCGGGGAGTCTTACCCTCTGCTCCGGATGAACGACAGAATCCTTGCAAAGATACGCTCCGAGCCCTCACCACGGATGATTACGTGGCGGTCTGCCGGGAAGACGGCAAATTCCTTGTCCTTGCTGCCCAATTCCTGATAATGGAAAAGGATGTCCTTAAGCCCGCAGATGTCCTCGGTTGCAAGATTGATGCGCTCCAGGGCCCTCACCCCAAGTTTGCTCAGAGAGAATATGAAGCGGCTGAACTGAGCCAAGGCTACCCCTCTCACTGCTTGTGGACCGTGCGCAAGACGCGTAAACTGAAAGCGGACGCGGCGTCATCAAGGCGGAAGCGCACCAGTTGGTGTGGCTTGGAGTGTACCGATTTTGTCAACCGATCGCAAGATCGTCCTGCGCAGGCTCCTGCCACCCACCTATGCGAAGAGCTGCATGAATTCTGCTCCACCTTTGTCTGGATCTATTGGTTCGGCCATGGATCGATGGCACTCATCCACCATTTGGCCGGCCATGATACGCTCAGACAGATGTTTGCCTGGAAGAGCTGAGTCTCTCTTTGCTTGGAAAGGTCCATGGCGAGCATAGCTCACCCCGGGCCACGATCTGCTTACAACTGACCGGTAACCGGCTATCACAGCCAGGATTATGAAGCACCAACATGCTTGCCCTGGGAAAACCGCAGAGCGGAGGACGAAATGGCGATGCCCCTCCCGAACGGGAGAGGCATCGATCAGGGGGTTTGGTGAAGGCCGCCCCGAGTGAGCGCCGGGTATGGCGCCTCAATCATAAGGCTATACCGAGAAGACGGAAACCTTTCCTTTCGGTCGCATCACATGAACGGCGCATGAAAGACACGGGTCGAATGAGTGGATGACGCGCACGACCTCTATTGGCTCATCCGGATTGTTTATGGGAGTCCCGACAAGGGCCTCCTCGATAGGACCGCGAACGCCCTTGGCATCGCGCGGGGAAGCATTCCAGCAGGTGGGTGTGATGACCTGATAGGTGGAAATCTTGCCACTGGCAACCGTCACCCAGTGCCCTAATGCCCCCCGGGGGGCCTCAGTGAGCCCCACGCCACTGCCACTATTGGGCATACTGAGGGTAAAACCCGTGTCGTAGACCTGTCCACCCACCGTCAGTTGGCTCAGCCAGGTCTTCATTGCCTGAGCGATTTTCAATGCCTCCTGGGCGCGAGCAAGGTGACGGTCCATAACCGAGATGCCCTTCCGGTAGTTTCCGTTCACCCACATTCTGGCAAGAGGTCCGGCTTCAAAGGGTTCACCCTGATAACGCGGCGCTTTGAGCCATGAGTAGGCCCCGGTTTTGGGGTAGACTGGTTTGGTGGAGCCTTTTGCGGGCCCCAGGTTGTTGGTGGTGTTGTCGTACCAGGAATACGTTACTGATTCGTTTATGTTAGCGGTGGCCACCGTCTGGACCGTACTGGGGGTAGCAGCTCTAACCAAGCCTCTCTTGAAAAGCCTGGTGGTGCCGGCATCATTCGTGTCAAAGGCGCCGTAGGCTAAGAGGTTTCGGTAGCCGTCCCCGATGGCCTTATAATCCGGGTAGACGTTGGAGAGCATCTGGACGTCCGGGATGTAGACGTTCTGAATAAAGCTGATAAGCCAATCAAGATGTGCCCCAAATTTCGTGATCTTATCGCTGGTCGGCACGGCAGTGAAGCCGCCGGCAATGTATGCATGCGGGTGCGGCATTCTGCCGCCGAAAAGGGCGCCCATCTCGTGGGCACGCCGCCGCGCCTCGATGGCGTTTGGAAGGTTCCCGGCAATCGTCAGCGTGTCCAATCCAGGCCTTGTCGGGATATCCCAGGCGGGGGTCCAGGGGGCGCTTGCCGGCCCTTTCACATAATCCATCGCCGCAAGGAGATAGAAGTGAAGGATATGGGAATGGAGAAAATCCGCGCCTAAGACAAGATTGCGCAGGATTCTCGCATTACCGGAAGATTTCCGCGCCGCCGCCGCTTCCAGCGCCATTACCGATGCCATGCCATGAGCGACGGGACAAACGCCGCAAATGCGTTCGGTGATGATGGGGGCATCCCATGGATTGCGCCCAGTCAAAACCGTCTCGAAACCACGGAACAGCGTTCCCGTTGAATGCGCGTCGGTAACTTCCAACCGGCCTGCAACCGTGTCGATAGTCACCTCAACTTTCATGTGGCCTTCGATGCGCGTTACTGGATCCACAATTTTTGTTATTGCCGTTGTTGGCATTTGGTCCTCCTATCTGTAACTGTAGGCTGTATGACGTCCTGAATCTTCATTCTTAATCGTCACCAGGGCTGCTGCCATGGCATTGGATGCAGGTCTTTTTCGTGTCTACCGACTTGTGGTCATCAGGCAGTGCTCCCGTGCTACTGAAGAAGGGAGAAAAACCGTCCGGGAAGGTACTCTCCGTGCATCCAAGGCAGATGGAATTTGCCCCCACGCACCAATTTGCCTTGTTGTTCCACTGCCGCTTGGGACAATCGGCATGAGTGTTCGGCCCTTTGCAGCCCAAACCTTGGAGGCACCGATCGTTTATGCCAAAGTTGAGCGCCCAGTCGCTGTCCTTCCTCGGGCATTGATCGTGGACCGTAGAGGAAGTGAAAAATGTCTTAGGCCTCCCATAAGAATCCAGTGCAGGGCTCACCCCGCCAAGCAACTGGGCGATGGTCCCAATCACCCAGTCCGGGTGAGCAGGGCATCCGGGAACGTTGATCGTAGGTTTTCCGGTGACCGTTTTAACGCTCTTGGTTTGCGTGGGGTTCGGCTTGCCCGATGGGATTCCGCCAAAGCTTGCACAGGAGCCGATACTCAGAATAGCCCTGGCGTTGGTGGCGAGGCTGGTTGCCGCTTGCAACGCCGTAACCTCCTGGCCGTTTTCCGTCCACAAGACACAGGCATAGCCATTGAAGGCTGTGGGAATCCCCCTTCGACGGCGAGAATGTAGTTCTTGCTGTTGACCACGGTGCGGAGCGTACTGACAGCCAGGTCTCCCGCCGCTCCCATAAGGTTGGGGTGATAGGCAAGATTGACGGAATTGATCAGAAGATCGGCAACATCTGTCGGCTTTGAAGTGGATACGCGGTTGGCCAGCGAAACCGTGCACCCGGTACAACTGGCTGCACTCAGCCAGAGAATGGGCGGGCCGCCGCCCGCCGCGAACACCTTTTCCAAGCTGCCCAATACTGACGAACTGAGACCCAAGGCTGCCGCAGATCCTAGACAGTACTTGAGAAAATTCCTTCGTGATACCTGCATTGGCATCTCCTTTTCCTAACTGGATTGATATTCTTCTCTTACGATTGCAATAGCATCCATACAATGTGCATGCCATTTCTCATTGACTTCAGTTCCTGGATGCCAACGCCCTTTCACAGCTCTTTCTTCGCAGATGACCTTGCTTTCTTCGTCTCGCCATGGCTTTCTTTAATGTTGCCCAAGTGTTGCTCAAATCGTTAACAGAGGATTAACATGAAGGACAACAATTTCTATAAAGCAGTAGTCGAGACGATGCAGGATGGCCTGGTGGTCGTTACTCCCGAGGGGATCATTCAGGCCGTTAATCGGTCGTTTGAAGACATGACGGGCTATTCCTGCGGCGAGTTGGTCGGGAAGCGATGCACTATTCTCAACTGCACCGGCTGTAAGATTCTGGACCCAAAACCGGACAGCCCATGGTGCAATATGTTCATCATGGGAGAAGTGCGTAATCGCCGATGCAGTCTTGAAGCAAAGAACGGCGTCAGGGTCGAGGCCATCAAATCGGCGACGGTGTTGCGTGATGAGAGCGGTCGGATCACCGGTGCCGTCGAGGCCATGCGTGACATCACGGAAATGGTGCGCCAGGAGGAGGAGATCGGCCGCCTCCGGGCCAGTCTCCAGGTCCAGTCAGGCAATACCGGAATGGTGGGCTCTTCGGCTTGTATGCAGCGCCTTTTGGATTTGATCCAGGAAGTGGCTCAATCGGAAGCCCCGGTATTGATCTACGGCGAGTCCGGCGTGGGCAAAGAACTGGTGGCACAAGCTATCCACGATTTGGGACCCCGCTCAAAAGGCCCCTTCATCAAAGTGAACTGTGCTTCTCTCAACGACAATCTGCTCGAGAGCGAATTGTTCGGCCACGTCAAGGGAGCATTTACGGGAGCTGGCCGCGATCGCATGGGACGCTTTGAAGCCGCCTTGGGGGGAACTATTTTTCTCGATGAAATCGGGGATGTCTCACCCCTCATGCAGGGAAAGCTTCTCCGTGTTCTGGAAGCCAAAGAGATCGAACGTGTGGGGGACCAGCGCGTTATCCCGGTGGATGCGAGGTTGGTCACGGCGACCAATAAGGACCTCGAAAGCATGGTTGCGCAGGGGGCGTTTCGCGCTGACTTGTTTTTCCGGGTCAACGTTGTTCCGGTTTTTGTTCCTCCGCTCAGACAGCGCAAAGAAGACATTCCCTCGCTCACTCAGACTTTCATCGACCGGATTTCTTCCCGAAGCAGCAAGGCCATCGTCGGCCTGAGCCGCGAAGCCCTGGACATCATGCTCGACCACGATTGGCCTGGAAATATTCGGGAGTTGAGAAATGTCATCGAGTACGCCTTCGTTATGTGCCCTGAGGGGTTAATTCGGCCGGAACACGTCGTCCGCAAGATCAATTCCAAGGCGGGGAACCCTCCGCTGCCACCCCTTTCGCAGACACAAGCTACCGTAACTGGCCCGTTCCAAGCTAAGTACCTTAAAGAACGAAAACATTTGCTGGACGCACTGCAAAAAGCTGAGGGCAATCAGACCGAGGCGGCCCGGATCCTGGGAGTTAACCGGGTGACCGTCTGGAAGAGAATGAAGAAGTTTGGGATTTCAGCCGCGTCTCTACCTGACGCTTAAGCAACGGCGATTGCTATCTAGTTCTCATCCGGAAAGTGGTACCTTGCTCTGTAGGAGGAGCTTCCAGCCCCGATCGCGGCTGGGAAGCCGCTCCTACAAAATCGGGTTTCCGGATGGAAGCTATCTGGCGCCAGAATTGAGCCTCACACCTCGGAAGGCCACGAGGCTCGAATACTTGTTCCTCGACCCATTAGTGATGCAATTTGAAAAGTCCCGCCGGAGAGTTCTGTTCTCTCCCACATCCCGGTAAGCCCCAAGCCTTTCTCGTGGGCATTTTTCGAGATAACTTCCTGCAAATCAAACCCGTTGCCATTATCTTCAATGGCCAACTCGATGTTGTCTGAACTGTTCAAAAGAGTGACATTCACCTGCTTGGCGCTGCTGTATTTGGCGACATTGTTCAGAGCTTCCTGAAGCACCCTGAAAATGACTATTTTTATGGGCTCGGGGATTTCTTCTTCTTCCACTCGGATCGTCTTCAAGAACACGAATATGAGGAAACGTTTTCCGAAATTCGCGGCAAAACCAGCTGATCGTTGCCAGGATCCCCAAGTCATCCAGAATCGTTGGCCGCAAGCCGGTATAGATCCTTCTGGCCTCTTCAATGGCACCCTGAATGATTGGTACCAGGAATTCCAAGGGCTTGGCCAGTTCCTCAGAATTCTTTACGGCTTCTCCCTGCAGGAGACTTTCCACATTGAACTTAACTGCCGCCAGGGACTGGCCGATGCTGTCATGAAGTTCTCTGGCGATCCTTTTTCGTTCTTCTTCCTGCGCTTCTAAAAGCCGCGAGGAAAGAAATCTGAGTTGGTTTTCTGAAAGCTTCAGTGCTTCCTGGGTGTGTTTATGTTCAGCAATTTCCCGACGGAGTTGATCATTCACCATCCGCAGTTCAGCAGTCCGCTCCTCGACCCGGTCTTCCAGTTCATTGTGAGCCTTCTTCAGTTCTTCCTCGGCTCGCTTGCGGTCCGTGACATTTCTCATGACTACCTGCACTGCCGGCTTTTGACGATAATCGATGGGCATTATGGTCACTTCAACGTCGATGATTTTGCCATCGAGGCGAAGGATTTTTCGCTCCAGAAGAGGATTTGCCGAACCGATGACAAGATCATCCCGGATTTTGGACTTCACGCTCTCCCGAGAATCCGGGAGGAAGAAATCGAGCACCGGTTTGCCAACGAGCTCATCCTGATTTGCAGCGCCCAGGAGTTTTGCACCAGCAGGATTGCAGTAGACGATCTTCCCCTCGGCATGAACCGCTATCGTTTCGGGAGAATACTCAACCAACCTGCGGTACCGCTCCTCACTTTCTCGAAGTGCTTCTTCCATATGTTTATGTTCGGTAATATCTTCAGCCACACCTTCAAAGTGGGTGATTTTCCCGTGATGGTCACGAACGGCCCGGACATTATTGGAGAGCCATCCCATGCTGCCATCTTTCCTGCGGAACTGGACCTCAAAAATGGCTGCATCCTTCTCCTGCAGCGTTCGGATGCATTCCTCGCGCAGCGACGGGTCCACGTAAAGCTGCCTGCCAATGTCCTGGATGTCATTCTTTAGGTCGTTTGGTGAATCAAAGCCAAACATCCGGGCAAAGGCCGGGTTGACCTCGAGGTATCGCCCATCTGGTGCACTTTGATAAATCCCTTCAGCCGCGTTCTCGAAGATGTTCCGATATCGTGCCTCGCTTTGCCGCAGCGCCTCTTCGGTCTGTTTGCGCTCGGTGATGTCCCTGAATACCCCCATCACAGCTTCCTTTCCGTTGAATATTATGGGAAAGGAAGCGGTTATATCGGCATAAAAGATGGTCCCGTCTCTTTTTCTCACCGGAATATCCGGAGCTATCACGATTTCTCTTCTTGCCAGTTGCTCAAACTTGCTTAACACAGTGGGAAGATCTTGTTCGGGATGAATATCGTTTATTCCCAAGCGAAGGAGTTCTTCGGCGGCATATCCCGACATCTGATGCATTGCTGGGTTGGCCATAAGAAACTTCTTTGTCGCTTTATCCGCCAGCAGCAGTCCATCCCGCAAATTATTGAAAATGGCTCTGAATCGCTCTTCAGATTCCTCGAGAGCCTCCTCCACAAGCTTCTGCTCCGCCTTGTGGTTTTCCAGTACAGCAACCTGTTGGCGCAACATCATCAATTCGTTTATGAGTTCGTCTTTGGTTTTGTTTTCATCTTTTTTCATTGGGAGTGTCCTGAAAATAACAGGCACCTTATCGGCTCAGCCTCGACCCTCATGAGCGTCATCGCGTGCCGAGGGATGACCTTTACCTTCGAGTTCTCTGGTTGTGGGCGGCGAGAAAAGAACTCTCACTCCTCATGGCATCCATTTCACCCCATCCGTTATGAGGACATGGCACACTCTCCGGTCAGGCAGCAGTCTGAAACCCGAGATCCAATCAAATCCCACAATGATTCGATCCTGACCTGTTTTGCTGAAAGCCATGCCGGGCCGTAAATTATGAAAGGTTCAGGCAGTGACTTCAAGAACAAACTTCGGCGATGAGATGATCGGTATTACTGGCTCTCGCAATCCATTTTTTCTGCGAGAGCTTCTCCCTTGGTTGCTCTACAACGCGCTCGGCATTCCCCTGGCGGTCGCCGGGATGTTGAACCCTCTGCTGGCGGTTCTCGCAATGTTTGCAAGCAGCCTCACCGTCATCGGGAACACGCTTAGAATGTCAAAGTTTCTCAAATCGTAAGTGGGATCGAGCGCCTGTCGGCAGAGCTTTTTTGTGCAAATCCTCGAGATGCGCCTTAACTTCCCAGTAGCTGAGGTCGGCAAAGAATGGTATGACATGGGGCGACAAAGGTTGCTGCAACTGCTCAGAGCACAGGCAAAGCGTTCCCATCCCTGAACCGGGCCGATCGGTCTTTCGGTTTCGGAGGGATTGCTTTTGACCTCAGAATGGTTTTTTTAAGGCTGAGCGGAATTTGCATTAGCCGAACAGGAAGGGCAAGCGATGGAAGAAAGGGTCATGCGCTTGATGCGCAAAGGGGCTTTATCCTGCAGCGAAGACACCAGCGTAAGAGAGGTGGCTCAAATTATGTTGGTGAACTCGACGCATTATTGTGTCGTGATCAACCAAAGTCGCGAGGTCCTGGGGATTATTTCCGCCCGAAGTATTTTGAAGGCCTTCGGCAGGGACCTTCGCCAGGCCAAAGTGAAGGATATTCTTGTCCCTTACACTTTTACCATCACCCCCAGCACTCCCCTTAGGGAGGCCATTCAGTTAATGGACAAGCGTAAGATCGAACATCTCATTGTCGTTTCGGACCGTCCCGGCAGCAAAGCCATTCTGGGACTGCTTCATATCGAAGATATCGTCGACAGAATGGCCCAGGATGAGGAAAGGTAACCATCATGGTGCGAGTTTGTGACATCATGGATCGTGACATTATCCTCTGCTATCCGCACGATAGCGTCAAAGAAGTGGTCCGCATGATGAAAGCGAATCAATTTCGGCCGGTCGTCGTGGCGCATGAAAGTGGCGAGGTATGGGGCCTCGTTTCGAGGCTGGCGGTTATTCGATTCTACGGGGAGGACCTGGAGCGAACCCGCGCTGAGGATGTCATGCGACCCTACCGGATTGAGGTGGACCCCCAATGGCCGATTGAAACGGCAGCCGAGCTGATGAAACGCACAAGGTATGAACACCTGATTATCGTCGATCCCCATGCCGGACCGAGGCGCCCGATCGGCATCTTATCGAGCTTTGACATCGTCCGCTATATGTCCGGCATCGAAACCGGGCATTACGAACAGATCCTGAAGATGCCCCAGGAATGGAGCACTCCCAGTCCTTAAAAAGGTTCTCCAGAGCGGGGTTTTATAAGGCATTTTTCCTCTCTGCTGTGCATTTGAACTGATCTTCCCATTACCCTTTGTATCGACTCCAATCAGAAAGCAAAAGGCTACTCTATCCAGAGATCGGCCAAGTCAATCTCGATCTCCTGAAACGGCTCTGCACGCACCCTGTCTTCTTCAGCAAAGGCGGCGAGCATAAGCCATTTGCCCGACTGTAGTAGAAACACCTCGAGGGTCTGTTCGCTCGGATCAATTAGCCAAAGGTGCGGTATTTCATGCTGGGCATAGATCGGCATTTTGCGCACTCGATCGTGACGCGCAGTATTGGGCGAGAGAATCTCGCACACCCAATCCGGCGGGACCGAAAGCCAGTTTTCTTTTGGCACGCCTGGAAATCGTTCCTTCCTCCAGCCTGAGAAATCCGGAACCAGGAGGTGTTCGCCCAGCATGATTTCGTGTTCGAAAAGAATGACCCATCCACCAGGGCCCCCACTCCGACCGAACCGATATGGTGGAACGATCTCACCCCCCAACGCGGAAGCCGCATGGGAATGTTTCGTTGATGGCCGAGGAGCGACAATCAGCTCACCATCAATAATCTCCCCCGTCATGTTTTCCGGTATGTCATACAAATCCTCATAGGTGGCTTTCTTCCTGGCAAGTTCTGACATATTGCGACTCCCCTCGATTAAAGGTCTTGCAGTGGCGAATTCACTCATAAATCTTTAGAGAATTTTAGGATACCGGAGTAACCTTTGTCAAACTGACGACGGGCTATTTTATCCGCAACAGTCGGGGTGAAAAGATCCTCCGACTACTGACAATAGGGGTCAAGAAACATGGGATCTGGAGTTACACCTTTCCTTCAAATATCCAGGATCACGAACGCTTCCCAGCCTCTGGAGGTCTGTTCCACCTTGAACCGATGAAGAGTCACGGCCTTGATATCCACAATCAAGTCGTGTTTTTCAGGGTCGATTTCTTCGCTGTAAGCTTAGCGTGTAATGAAAATTGAGCCGGCTGTGCCTCGATGTGAACATTTGTCGACGCGCAGCAGCAGCCGTTCGGCGTCCTTGTAGAAGATAAGCTCCTGGAGCAGTTCAAAGAGCAGCATGTCGAGCTCTTCCGCCGTCGCCTGAAGCGTTCGGTATTCGACTCGAGCGATGGTATCGAGATCGCTCACCATGACATTCATGGTGGCATCGGCAGCGGCGACGAACATCTCCTCCAGGGTGTCGCCCCAGGCTTCGAAGGCCACGTCGGCAGTAGCGATGTCTTCAAGATACCGGTAAGGCATGATTCAGCCCTTCACGACGCCAACCGGCACGAGGCGCACGACCCGTTTGCTGATCCCGGCCTGCTCGGTTGCCTCCACCACGTCATCGATGCTCTTGTAGGCCGGCCCCGCTTCTTCGGCGAGACCGGCATAGGAGGCCGTGCGGACATAGAATGCCCCGCTCTTCCATATCCTGCTGCAGCTTCTTGCCCTGGAACCGCTTCTTGGCCTGAGCGCGACTCATGGTCCGCCCACTCCCGTGAGCAGTGCTGAAAAACGTTTGAGCACCGCTCGCCACCCCGGCCAGCAGGTAGGAACCCGTTTCCATGCTTCCGCCCAGGATCACCGGCTGTCCGGTCTCTTTATAGATTTCCGGCAAATCGGCATGTCCGGGCCCGAAGGCGCGGGTTGCGCCTTTGCGGTGCACCAGAACCGGCCGCGCCACGCCGTCGATCAGGTGCTTTTCCACCTTGGCGGTATTGTGCGCAACGTCGTAAACCTGGTGCAGCCCGAGGTCCGCCGGGTCTTTGTGAAAGACCTCGGAAAAGACTTCCCGGATGCGATGGAGGATCACCTGCCGATTGGCGAAGGACATGTTGATGGCGCATTTCATGGCGGCGAAATAATCCTGCCCTTCGGGTGAGTTGAACGGGGCGCAGGCCAGTTCGCGGTCCAGGATCTTGATGCCGTACTTCTTCTCCATGACCTTGAGAAAACTCTGCAGGTAATCGGTTGCCACCTGGTGCCCAAAACCCCGGCTGCCGCAATGGAACATCACCACCACCTGGTCCGGCATGGTGATGCCAAACGCCCGGGCGATCTCTGCATCAAAAACATTCTCCGGCTTTGCCACCTGAATTTCCAGGTAGTGATTGCCCGACCCGAGCGTCCCGATCTGCTTGAAACCCCGCTCCACCGACTTGTTGCTGATCTTCGAAGCATCGGCCCCGGCGATGCAGCCGTTTTCTTCGGTGCGCTCCAGGTCCTCTTCCCAGCCATACCCGTTTTTGATGCACCAGCGCGCACCCTGCTCCACTGCGCGCCGAAATTCATTCTGCGAAATCTTCACAAAGCCGGCGCCGCCGACCCCCGCCGGAACTCTCGCAAAGAGCCTGTCCACCAGGTTGCGGAGATGAGGCTTCACTTCGTCATAGGTCAAATTGGTGCGCACGAGCCGCATGCCGCAGTTCACATCGAAACCGATGCCGCCCGGCGAAATCACCCCCGTTTTGAGATCCATGGCGGCCACGCCGCCGATGGGGAAGCCGTATCCCCAATGGCCGTCGGGCATGCAGAAGGCGTGGTTAATGATGCCCGGCAAGGTGGCAACGTTGGTCACCTGCTCGATGACCCCTGCGTCCATCTCTTCGAGCAGCTTCTGAGTAGCGTAAATACGCGCCGGGACCCGCATACCCTCCTTGTAGCTCGGAGGGAGCTCCCACAAGGCATCGGAAATTTTCTTAAAATCCTTTATTGTCGCCATGAGATCCTCCCGCTCTAGGGCCCGTTATGCCACCACCGGGACGAATTGTTTCAATGCCGTGGAGGTTGTCACTCTTGTCAAAATGGCAAATCATTGCCAGCGACAGCGTACGAGAGTTCTTGCGGAGCCTGTGCCATCGATTGCCATTCCTATCAAGCATAACGGCTGGCCCGTCTCAAGTCCACAAGGGAACCTCCTCCCTTGCCCCCTCGTCGTCCGCCATTCGCAATCCCCTAAAAGCTGTCCACGAAGTCACACGAATTAATCACATGGTCCCGCATTCCAAAATCCGCCATCAGAGATCGAAAATCCACCATGCCACATCCCAAATCCGCAATCCGACATCCGAAATCCGACATCCGAAATCCGACATCCGAAATCCGACATCCGAAATCCGAAATCCCGTCACATTTCTGTTGACACCTTGACCGTGTTAATCTTACAAATACCCATAGGTAAGGTAACCATCAGAGGAAGAAGAGGCAGCAATGACAAACAACAGCTATTTTCGCTATTATTATTTTTGCTACGATGTCGGCGAGACGTCGCTGCAGACCTGCCTCTGAGTTCCATAGCAGAGCCGATAATAGAAGCCGCGGGTCCCAGCCTGCGGCTTTTGTTTTTTCATTTCCAGACACAGCTTATGGAGAACGCAGGTGAAGGAAGCCTGGGTCCATCTGGAAGAACGGTCGAAGGAGATGAGGAGGCCGGACGGCATTTTGGCATGAAAGTAACGGAAACCATTGTGGAGCGATGATTGTGGAAGAGCGACTGGAAACCTTGAGAGAAGCCATAGATGAGACGGATATGGAGCTTTTGGAGCTCCTCAACAAGCGCATGGAACTGGCCCGAAAAGTTGGCCGGATCAAAGCCGATCAGGGGCTGCTGCTGTTTGATCCATGCCGCGAGGAGGCGATCCTCGACCGACTGGCGAAGGCCAGCGCCGGACCGATCCAGGAAGCGTCCTTGCGGGCCATCTACCTGGAAATCTTTTCCGCGTCCAGGCTGCTTCAATACGACCTGCAGGTGGCCTATCTCGGCCCCGAGTGGACGAACTCGCATCTGGCAGCGCTTTCGCTGTTCGGTCATTCCTCGAGGTATCTGCCCTCTCCCGCCCTCGAGGACGTTTTCGACGACCTGCTCAAGGCAAAAGCTCATGTCGCGGTCGTCCCCATTGCCAATTCCCTTCAGGGAGGGGTCGGCCACACCCTCGATCTGCTCTATGAAAGGGAGGTAAGAGTGGTCCACGAATGTTACCTTGAAATTGCCCATTATCTTTGCAGCAGATCGGGAAGCATCGCGGACTTGAAACGCCTCTACGGGCATCCCCAGGCGCTGGAACAGTGCCGGCGGTGGGTCCTCGAAAACCTTCGCCACGTGGAGGCGTTTGAATGTTCTTCCACGGCGCAGGCGGCCCAACTGGCCGGGAAAGATCCTTCCGCAGCCGCCATCTGTAATCTCTATGCGGCATCAGAGTATGGCCTTCAGATCCTGGCCGAACGCATCGAAGACCATCCGGAAAATACAACGCGCTTTTTTGTTCTGGGGAACCATCTGAATCCCAGGACGGGTAATGACAAGACCTCCATTCTGTTCGCCGTTCGCGATCAGCCGGGGGCGCTGCACGCTGCCCTCGAGGGTTTCGCTTTGTTCCAGGTCAACATGACCCGCATCGAGTCCCGGCCGAACCGGATCTTTCCGTGGCAATACCTGTTCTATGCCGATCTGGAGGGGCATTTCGAGGATGAAGCCATTGCCGGGGCCCTCGATCATCTCAAAAATCAGACTACATTTCTGAAGCTGCTGGGTTCCTATCCCAGAAAGGACCCTCGGCATCCGTTGCGCCTTGACAAAGAGCAAGTGCGGTCGCTGAGCATACAACCGCCGCACCTGCCTCAGGAAGTGAGAGCCTAACCTTGCCATGATGCCGAAACGCGCTCTCTGCGGCTGTGCGACCGACCTTCCCGCTGAGGGGCTCCGGGGGTTTTTTGAGCATCCGGAAGTCGATCTCCTGGAATGGCGCCTGGATGTTTTCTGCAAGCGTTATGGTTGGGACGAAACGCTCGCGGCCCTGTCGGCACTCGCGACTTTCCCCCGCCATCCGGTCGTCGCCACCAACCGGCCGCAGCGCGAGGGAGGGATGTTTGAAAGCCCCGAAGAACAGCGGTTCGAGCTCCTCTCCCGGGCGGTCGAGGCCGGAGCGGAATGGGTCGACCTCGAAGCATGGATCGACGAGGCGACATGGCATGATTTTCAGTCGCGAGAAGTCCAGGTGCTTGCTCTCGCATCACGATTTCTCGGCCACGCCGGATCGGTTGACCCTGCAGCGCCTGGCCGCCGCCATGGCCCAGAGGAAGCCCCATGCGATAAAGATTGTCACCTATGCCCGAACGCCTGAAGATAACCTCAGGGTCCTGGATCTCATCCCGTTCGGACGACAGGAACTGGGGATGGAGGTGCTGGCCTTTTGCATGGGACCGCTGGGCCGTTGGAGCCGGCTGGTGAGTCTTCTCCTCGGCAGCCCGTGGGCCTATGTGCAGTTCCCCGAGCTGTCAGCGGCCGCCGAAGGGCAATTCACCGCCACGGAGATGCGTCAGCTCCTGTCGCAACTGGCGCCCGCAACCAAAAAAGATCCACCGCAGAGACGCAGATGGTCGCCGAGAAAACATTGAGTTAGACAAGAAGCTTGATGACATTCAGAAAACTTGAGCCTTGGTAATAGATAGTCCGGAGGTTTGGTTTCATATGAAAAACATGATCAGCGTCTTTCTCTGCGCTCTCTGCGTCTCTGCGGTGAGATGCTACGCTTTTCCGCAGACCATTTCGGAGGACAGTCCATGATCCGGCCCGTCCAAAAGAACCTCTATGCCGTGATTGGAAACCCGGTAGACCACAGCTTGAGTCCGGTCATGATGAACGCGGTGTTTGAGGCTCTGAAAATCCCCGCTGTGTACCTTGCCCTCCAGGTGGATGACCTGGCCGAGGACCTGGCAACACTCGGAAAACTCGGCGTCCGGGGATTGAGCGTCACCATCCCGCACAAGGAATCGGCCTTCCGCGTGGCGATAAACCTTGACGAACCATCTCAGACCATGGGAGCGGTCAATACCCTGCGGCTTCAGAACGGCCAATGGGAAGGATGCAATACTGACTGGATTGGAGCGATCGCTGCATTGTGTTACGAAATAGACCGCATCCCAACCCCTTGGCATTCCGGAGCCCCACTCCCCGACTCAGGCAATCCTATCGTACAAGCCGATACCCCCACTCATCACTCATCACTCATCACTCGTCACTCTCTCAGCGGCAAACACGCCCTCGTCATCGGGGCCGGCGGGGTTGCTCGCGCCATCGTTTATGGGCTTAAGCATGAAGGGGCTGCCATTACCGTCAGCAATCGTGGGATCGAGCGCGGCGAAGCCCTCGCCAGGGCTTTCGACTGTGCCTTTGTCCCCCTCTCCGAGTTGCCGCATGCAAAAGGCAAAACCGCTTTCGACATCATCGTCCAGTGCACTCCCGTCGGGCTTATGCACAAAGAAGACCCGGCGCTTGTTCCCGACGCTCTTCTCCCCCGTGCTCAAGAGTCAAGAGTCAAAGGCCAAGAGCCAACGGCTAAGAGCCAACCGCCAAGAGCCAAGAGCCAAGAGCCAAGAGCTGATTTTACCCTTATCCCGGATTCCTTTCTCCGTCCCGGAACCGTGGTCATGGATACGGTTTATCGACCCCTGTGGACGCCCTTCCTGCGCAAAGCACGAGCAAGGGGGTGCATTGCCGTTTCCGGTGTCGAAATGCTGCTTCACCAGGGAGTGGCGCAGCTGCAGTGGTGGTTTGGTGATCTGATCCGGCCGGAGGTGGTGCTTCCGATCATGGGAACGGCTTTGATGGGGGTTCTTAAAGATGAATAAGGTGATCCAAAAGCTGCCGCCAGGTTTCAAGGTTAATGCGCGGATTCAGGTGCCCGGGTCCAAATCGATTACCCATAGGGCCCTCATGATGGCTTCCCTGGCCAATGGAGAAAGTACGTTAACGAATGCCCTCATGGCTGATGACACGCATCCTCACGACCGAAGCCCTGCGCCGGCTGGGCGTTGCGATCACCTGGGAAGAAGAGACGGTCACCGTGAGCCCCCCGGAACATCGCTGGGCGCAACCTGACCGGCCCCTGTTCCTCGGGAATAGCGGCACCAGTATGCGCTTCCTGCTTTCGCTGGCTGCAGTCGGCGAAGGAAGATTTGTGTTCGACGGCACCGAGCGCCTCCGCGAACGGCCGGTGGGTCCCGTCCTGGAAGCCCTGGAAGCCCTTGGCGCGACCTGCAAATGCCTGATTCGACCCGGCTATCCTCCGGTTGAAATCCTCAGCCCCGGACTGAGCGGCGGCACAATCCTGGTCGATGCCCGCCAAAGCAGCCAGTTCGTCTCATCCTTACTGATCGCTGCTCCCCGTGCCCGGCAGGAAGTTCGCATCGGCTGGTTGGAACCCATTGCCTCATGGCCTTACGTTGACCTGACCCTGGCAATGATGGAACAAGCAGGCATTCATTTTCATCGGGCAGCCTCCAATCGGATTGTCATTCCCGCTCCTCAGAACTATCTCCAGGGCGCTACGCGGTGGAAGGAGACTGCTCATCAGCATCCTATTTTTGGGCCGCCGCTGCCTTGACCGGAGGCGAAGTGTACACCTACCCGCTGACGCGGCAGAGCCGGCAGGGAGATGTGCGTCTGCTCGAAGTGCTGGGGGCAATGGGCTGCATCGTTTCTTGGGACGAGGAAGGCGTCAGGGTGAGTGGTCCCGACCGTTTGCGACCGGTGGAACTGGACCTGAATGACATGCCCGATATGGTCCCGACAGTTGCCATGCTGGCGGCGTTTGCCCAGGGCCGCAGCCGGATTCGCAATGTGGCGCATCTGCGCGTCAAAGAATCAGACCGGCTGCATGCCGTAGCCACGGAACTCGGCAAATTTGCCGTGCCCGTTGAAGAACACTCCGACGGCCTGGTGATTCAGGGGGGAAGGGTGCTGCCTCCCCAGAGCACGATCCAAGTCTATAATGATCACCGCATCGCCATGGCTTTTGCCGTGATCGGACTTCGCCTCGACGGTGTCGAAATTCACGGGGCCGAAGCCGTGGCCAAATCCTTCCCCTCTTTTTGGGACCTTTTCGAATGCCTGAGAAAGACATGCTGACGCATTGTGAGGCAGGGCGGCAAATACTGACTTTGCCAATTGAGAACAAAAGGGGTAGCGCTTCTTATGTGTTCAGCCTGGTCCGGAGTCCCGTAGTCTCGCCTCACATGGGGCTCAATCACCCTGATTCTTCCGCGATGGTCTATTCCTGATAGATCCCACTGCAGAAGATCATATTGTCGGCCTTCTCGAAATACACGGTCTTGAGCTGTTCTTTCCTGGTCACCCGGTTGAACCATTGGTACGCCACCCAACCAGAATTTCCATAGTTCGCGGTGTCGACGATTTCCTTGATAAAGCTCTTACCGTCAGAATCCTTGATGCGATAAAAATCTTTGCCCACGTATCGTTCGTTGATCGGGTGCGCGAGCATTACCCCATTGAAGTCCAGTACAAAAATATAACGCTCGTCCTGAGCAAAGCTGCCCTGGGGATTGCAAAATTCAGCCAAGGCGATCCCTTTACCATTCGCCTTATAAAAAGCTAAAGCCTTTTTCACCCAGCGCTCCGCGTCCTCCGGGACCAACTCGACGGCATCCTCTTCCACGCGCATGCCAAACGCTGAATTGCTGAGTCCCGAGACCCCTTCGACGTCTGATTCGGGAATAACCGCTTCACCAGCTTCATGCAGCGGAGCGAAAATAACCGGATTTTCCCTGTAGACGCCACTGCAAAAGATCATCCCGTTGACCTTCTCAAAATACACCGTTTTCGGCTGCTCTTTCTTGGTTTCCGGGTCGAACCACCGGTAGTCAACCCAACCAAAGCCCTTATCGTTGGCGGTATCGACAATTTCCTTAACGAAGTTCTTGCCGTCCGAATCCTGGACGCGATAGAAATCCTTCCCCACATATTTTTCGTTTACCGGGTGGGCAAGCATGGTACCATTGATGTCCAGGACATACAGATACTGTTCGCCTTTAATAAAGCGCCCATTAGGGTTCGAGAATTCGACCAGGGCGATTTCCTTGCCGGTCGCCCGGTAAAATGTTATGCCCTCGTCGACCCAGCGCCTTGCCTCATTAAGAGCCAGCTCAATCAAATACCCATCCATGTGATTCTCCTTTGCTCGTTCAAGAGGTGATCAGAGAACAAACGTTTCATCGATCCACTTAAACATGGTGCTCCATAGCAAAGCAGAGGTTAAAGAAAGGTTAAATCACTCCTTAGATGGGCTTGGTAACGATCTCACAACTGCCTGCAGGAAATCAGCAACTGCCCGCCGCAGGGGTAACCGTGGTCTTTTGTCGCAGTGCGCGAAGGCGCTCGATGCGGCTGAGCGATTCCTGGTGCAGCCTCGCCAGGGCCTGGTCCTGAGCGATGGCCTCGGCGAGGGCATGAGAGAGAGGTTCGATATTTCGCGTTTGCTGGCAGAGGAGAAAAAAATCGATGGTCGCGTGCAGTCCCTGGCGGGCCATTTCCTCGCAGGTATAGCGCTCCGACACCGCCGCCATGTCCATGTCATCACTGAAGAGGACCCCTTCAAATCCCAATCGTTTTCGCAGCCACTCGTGATTGATGGTGGGTGAAAGGGTTGCCGGCCAAACGGCATCAAGGGCCGGATAGAGGGCATGGGAGGTCATCATGCCGTGAACCCCCGCCTCAATCGCCCGACGAAACGGCAGGAGATCCTCGGCAACGGCGTCATCGCTCTCCCAGCGGATTACCGGGGCATAGTGATGCGGGTCCGAGGCCGCACGCCCGAGCCCGGGATAGTGTTTTCCCGTTGCCGAAACGCCATGTTCCTGGAGGGTCCTGATCCAGACCTCACCCAGGCGGGCCACCTCGTCGGGGGTCTGAACCCAGCGACCGTTCCGCCATAAATTGAGATTCCCCTTCACCGACCACGTCAAGGACCGGTGCCAGGTTGATGTCAATTCCGCTGCTGCGCATCTCGGAGGCGGCTCTGGCCGCCCACTCGCTGATGGCGTCCGGTCCCCGAGCTGCCAGTTCTCTGGCCGACGGCAGTTGCGTGAACGGCGGAAGGAGTCGCTGAACCGGCCCCCCCTCCTGGTCTATGGCCACCCAGAGAGTCCTTCCCATCGTTTCCCGGGCATATTCCTGCGCCTCGGTCAGGAGGGCCTGCAACTGCTCGGGGCCGGTGACATTCCTTTTGAAGATCACCACACCGCCGATATGAAAAGCGCGGATGAGATATTTCAGCTCCTCTTCCAGAGTGGTGCCGCCGAAGCCCACCATAAGGTGCACTCCGATTTCCTGCTTTCGTGTGGTGCTTGGGTAAATTCATTGCGGTTCTCTCCATGGGATGCTCCGCCTGGTGGGAGCCGTTGCAGGAATTTCCGAGCACCCGGCACGTGAGTCTCGTCCGTAAGAATCGGGGCCGGAAGGGCTTGGTACTGCAACGATACTTTGATGACGTGCCAAGCCCTGTGGGGCAGGCTTTCCAACCTGCCTGCCAGGCAGACCTGGCCGAAAGGCAGACTGGAAAGACTGCCCCACAATCTAAGATGTCAACCGACGTGACTCAAGGCTGAGGCGATGCGAATTCGGGCCGCACGCCAGGTTGGGAAAGCGGCTGCCAGCAGGCCTATGGCGAGAAGAGCATGGTCGCCAGGACCAGGGTCTGCCAATGAATATGGAAGACCGGCAGCAGGGTGCTCATCTCTTTGGCAAAAACGTGGGCCACGGGAAAAGCCAGGGCCATCCCCAAGCACGCCGCCGAGCAGCGCAATCGTCATGGATTCCCCGGAAATGAGGAGAAACAAAAATCGGTTCCCAAACCCCAGGGTCTTGAGCACCGCGTACTCGGACATCCGTTCCCGCGCCGTCATCGTCATGGTGTTGGCAAGCACCAGCAGGATCACCGCAATGACCACAAACGAGACGATGCGCACCGCCATCACGATGGCGTCCGTCATGGCCACAAATCCCATCTGGAAAGCCTTTTCGGTTTCCGTTAGCGTTTCCGCCCAGGAATTCTTGAAGAGGCCATCGATGGTCTGCGAGATTGCTCCGCTTTCAAAAGGGTCCCGAATCTGGACCACGTACCAACCGGCATAGCCACTCCGATGGGGCATGCTCTTCTTCATCACTTCATCCAGGTAATCCCAGTGAAAGAAGAATTGCGTCTCGTCCGTCGTTTGGTGGCGCCGCGATAAACCCCGCGCAGGACAAACTGCCAGTCGCCAGGATAGATGTTGCCCGTCAGATTGATGGTATCCCCCAGTTTCCAGCCGTATTTCTGTACCAGCTTTCGGCCGGCGATGCAGGCGTTCCGCTGTTTCTGATAATTCTTGAGCTGATCTGTCCGGAATCAAAAATTCGGGAAAGAGATCGAAAAAGCATCTCCGGCCCGACCGCCATACGCGGAAAGAAGTGTCTTTCATCAATATAGACGCCGCCAAACCAGTTCGCATAGGCAACCTGGCTCACCCCGGGGACCTGCAGGATTTTCTGCCGATAACTGACCGGCAAAGGAAAGATCAGGGAGACGGCATTCCGCGTGACGAGGCGGTTCGGAGACGCGGCGGAAACTCCCGCATACCAGGCATCCACGACGGTTCGCAGCAGACAGAAGGCAAGGATGGCCACCGCCATCCCCAGAATGGTTAAGTGGCGCGCAAGCGCTGGCGTAAGGTATTGCGGAGAATGAGTTTGATCAGTTCCATTGAAGTGGTCAGTGGTCAGTGATCAGTGGCCAGTGATTGGTGACCAGTGGTCGATGGTCAGTCGTTGTTGAATACCCCTTTGTCCAGATGATGGATCTCCTTCGCTTTTTCTGCGGCCCTCGGGTCATGGGTCACCATAATGATGGTCTTCCCGAACTCCTGGTTCAACTGTTCGAGAAGAGCGAGGACTTCGGCCGCCGAGGTTTTATCAAGGTCTCCCGTGGGCTCGTCGGCTACGATAAGCGTCGGGTCGGTGACGATGGCCCGGGCGATGGCCACCCGCTGCTGCTGGCCGCCGGAGAGCTCTCGCGGATAGTGGTGCATCCGGTCTTGAGTCCCGACCAACTCGAGAGCCAGCATCGCATGCTCACGGCTCTGCTTCCGGGTAAGGTCACGCAGGAGCAGCGGCAATTCAACATTCTCCAGTCCGGACAATACCGGCAGAAGATTGTAAAACTGAAAAACGAAACCAATATGGTGGGCTCGCCATCGCGCGAGGTCCACTTCGCCGAGGAGGGTGATATCCGTGCCGGCAATAATCAAGCGGCCATCATCCGGCCGGTCGATGCCGGCGATCAGGTTTAAGAGGGTCGTCTTCCCGGAGCCCGATGGCCCCATTAAAGCGACGAAATTGCCCTCAGCGAACGCTAAGATTGATTCCCCGCAAAACGGAGATCTCCTGAGACCCTCGCCGGTAAGACTTGTAGAGGTTTTCCGCCAGAACGATGGGTGGCGCTGCGAATGTGGAATCGTTCCCTGTCATGTTCTACTAAATGCTAAAAAGCTGTCCACGAAGTCACACGAAGATTAACGAAGACACACGAATTGAGCACACTGTTGCACAATCCGATATCCCACACCTCACTTCCGAAATCCGACATCGGATATCACAAATCTGCTAAAAAGCTGTCCACAAAGTCACACGAAGATCAACGAAGTCACACGAATTGAGCACACTGCTGCGCAATCCGAGATCCGACATCCCACTTCCGACATCCGAAATCCGACATCCGACATCCGACATCCGACATCCGAAATCCGACATCCGACATCCGACATCCGACATCACTCCGCAATCTTGACCCGGTCTCCGGAGGTGAGCTGCGGTGGCGGTTTGAGGACGACCTGTTCCCCTCCCTTCAACAAGCCGGCCAAAACCACATAGTCTCCCTTGAGCTCGACTGCAGGAGCGGCAATCCACTGAGCGCGGTCGTTTACCATCTGAAACAGACCCTGCTTGCCATTGCGCTCGGTGAGCACCTCACGATGCGCGCCCAGAAACGGGAGGAGTTCCTGTGCGCTCAGAGGTCTCGCCAGAAATGCCACCCGGGCGCTCATTTCAGGAAGGATGCGCGGGTCCAGGTGGTCGAAGGCGACCTTGACCATGACCGTACCCTTGGCACGATCGGCGGTCGGGACAATGGTGTTGACGGTCCCCGGAAAACGGCTGTCGGGGAGGGCATCCAGCTGGATTTCGCAGGCCTGGTCGAGTCGCACCCTCGGCAGGAATGATTCCGAAACATCGGCCTGCACCATCAGCGAGGAGAGATCGGCCATGGTTACGACTGCCGCTTTGGCGTTGATGGAAGAACCAAACGGCGCCACCACTTCACCCACGTCGGCATTCTTGGTGAGCACCACCCCATCGAAGGGGGCGCGGATGGCCGTATATTCAATGAGGACGGAAGCCCGTGTTCAGGGCTGCTTCCAGGGCGCGGATGTTGGCTTTTACCCCATCAACGCCGGCCCTCGTTCGGGTGTACTGATCTTCCGCGGTTTCGTATTCAGCCCGAGGAATAACCTTTTGCTCCCAAAGGTTCTGGTAACGCCTGAAATTCCTCTCGGCCGTGCGTTTTTCCGTCTCGGCCCTGACCAGATCGGCTCGCGCTGCGGCCAATTGTGCCTGACAACTTGAGCGTATTCTGCCTTAACGTCATCGTTTTCCAGTTCGGCAAGGAGGTCTCCCTGCTTTACTCTGCTGCCCTCCTGGACGGTGAGGCGCTCAAGCCGCCCCGTCCCTTTGGACGCTACCGAAGCCCGACGCTGCGCCACCACGTACCCGCTGGCATTGAAGTCCGCGATGGTTTGCGAAGGGTATACCCAGGTTACGGCGGTGATCTGCACCGGGAACGCCGCCGCAAAAAACCCGGCCCGGTTCACGCGCATAGGCGACTGCGGCGAGAAGCACCAGGGCAATGATCACGAACAGGACCCGTTTGAACCTGCGGCCGCCGATTGTCGCCCGAGTCTCCTGCTCGATTCTTAGCTTTGAAAGTTTTTCCGGCTCCATCACCCGATCTCAGTCCTCCCCTTTCGCCTGGAAATCGCAATCACTCAGTCTGCACTTCCAACTCCATCTCTGCGGGATTCTATCCTCTCTCCTTCGTCTCCGCGTCCCCCTTTTCTCCGTGGCAGCTCCTGCTTCCCCGCATCCCCGTATCTCTCGGTCTTACCCACGGCACCAGACGATCTGGTTCGGGACACTCAATTATGTGGAGCGGTACCTAGGGCGGAGATTATATAGAGAGTTTCATTAATGTCCACCACGGTTTGCTTGATCTTGGCTGCAAATGCAACCATAATGGACCGGTCAATCGAGACCCTTTGGTTCGGTCCCCGGGTTTACCAGGCATCGTCAACGGCAGGTCAAGAGCCTCAGTGCTTCGACCTCCCTCTAAAGATAATTTGAGGAGCATCATGGCAAAACCAATTCTTGTCGTCACCCATAAACCGGGCAACGAGGCCCGAGAACTTCTCAGTGAACGGCTGAAGGCGCTGGTCCGGCTGGTCTTTCTTAAGGACCTCACGGCCCAAGAGCGGGCGGAAGCGTTGGCAACGGCGGACCTGTTATTTGCCTGGAACCCTCCCAAAGAGCTGCGCGAAGAAGAATATGCGGGGATGAAGAACCTGCGGTTCCTCCAGCTCCTTTCTGCCGGAGCCAACCACGTACCGTTTGCGCTTCTCCCGGATGAGGTCATCATTGCCAGCAATGTTGGGGCTTTCGCGGAACCGATGGCCGAGCATGTCCTGGCGATGGTGATGGCTCTGGCCAAACAGCTTTTCGTGCAACATGAAAAGCTGAAACGCGCCGAATTCGATGACGTCTCCACGAGCCGGATGCTGCGTGGGTCGGTGTGCGGCATTCTCGGTTTTGGCGGGATCGGACAGGCCGCAGCGCGCCTCCTTCGGGCCCTGGGAGCGAAGATCTATGCCGTCAACAGCAGCGGGAAGAGCTCCGAACCGGCCGATTTCCTCGGCACCCTCAAGGACCTGAAATATGTGCTGGAATCATCCGACATTGTGGTGATTGCCTTGCCTCTCAACCGTTCCACCAAGGGGCTCATCGGCCACCGGGAACTCTCATGGATGAAGAACCGGGCCATTCTGGTCAATGTCGCTCGCGGGGATATCATCGAGGAAGGGCCACTGTATGAGCGCCTGGCAGAAGAATCCCGAATTCCTGGTCGGTATTGAATCCTGGTGGATTGAACCATTCAGCCACGGGGAATTTCGCACCAACCATCCCTTCTTCGATCTGCCGAACTTTCTGGGCTGCCCTCACAACTCGGCAAAGGTCCCGGGAATAATGCTCGAAGCCACCCACCGTGCGGTGGAAAATGTGATTCGCTTCCTCAGGCAGGGACCCCTGAAGGGCCTGGTGCGAAGAGAGGACTATTTGGAAGAGAAAGCAGTGGCCAATGGCTAGTGACTAGTACGCGTGGGCGGAAGTCACTAATTGGTTTCGGCTGGTAGGGGCGACCAGCCGGTCGCCCCTACACAATCCGGTTGAATGGTGGCCGAACTGACCAGAAACTTCCGCCCAGCTGTACTAGCCATTCTCTCACCGCTAGCTGCTAACCACTACATAGCATACATAGCCACTAGGCACTAGCCACTAAAAAGGTTTTTCCCCATGATCGACGTGAATCAGCAGTTGATTGATCTTTTCAACAAAGAGGAAATGCTCGCCTTTTTCGATTTTCAGCTCCGTCTCGGCGGAAACAAACCGGAATCAGGCCTTTGCAAGATTTCAACGCCCAAGGGAACAGAGCAGCATGCACAGTATATTTCTTTGCTTTTTCTCATTGACACACCAGCCCCTGCGGCCTGGGAACAGGTCCACGCCTATGCAGAGAGTATCAAATGGGACAATCTTAAGAGTGAGCTGCCGGGGATCGAGACCATCCTGTCGATTCCGCACCAGCACCACGGCATCGGCATCTACTTCAAAGAAACGGCCGTCTATTTGGCCAGGGACGTGGTGGTGTCGAAATATTTCGTTTCCAGCAAGCTCTATCCTGCAGTTGTGAAGGTAATGGGATTGCATGCCGGCGAAATGGTTTACTGGGAAGATTCCCCTGAAAGAAACCAAAAAACGACGAGTGTTGTACCCGGTACAGAACCAACCTCGCTGTTAATGAGACTGAAAGAGTTCCTGGGTCTCTAAGAGCGTGTCTAAAAAGGTCAGCCGGATGCGAGTCGCCGCACCATCAATTTGATCATGGCGACACGGATCATGTTTTCACTGGTTTCAGTCAGGTACTCATAATCTTTGGAAAGTCTCCGATGACGTCCCAACCAGCCAAAGGTTCTCTCCACAACCCAGCGGCGCGGAAGAACGTAAAAGCCTTTGATTGCGTCGGACCTTTTCACAATCTCCAACCGGAGGCAGTTGCTGTTTCGCAAAGAAGCGACCCACTCGATCAATTTTCCAGCGTATCCCCCATCGGCCCAAACCAGCCGGATACGCAGATAGGCATCGCGTATCAGAGAGAAGAGTATTTTGGCACCGTCTCGATCCTGAATGTTGGCTGCATGAACGACTACGGCAATAACCAAACCCAGCGTGTCTACGAGCAGATGCCGTTTGCGGCCATTGACCTTCTTGCCGGCATCATATCCATGGAGCCCCCTTTTTCGGTCGTCTTGACCGATTGGCTGTCGAGGATGGCTGCACTTGGTTCGGCTTCCCGTCCCTCGGCAATGCGCACCTGGGATCGTAGCGCGTCATGGACCTGTGTCCATGTGCCATCACGGCGCCATGACGAGAAGTAGTGATAGACGATCCGCCAGGGAGGGAAGTCATGTGGCAAAAGACGCCACGCGCAACCGGAGCGCACCAGATACAGTATCGCATTGAGGATCTCCAAACGCTCGTATTTGGCCGGTCTCCCGCCATGTTTAGGCATGGGAACCAGCGGTTTGAGAAACTGCCATTCATTCACACTCAAGTCACTGGAATACGGCTGCCGCGGTTGGCTTGTGTCACACATGGGCTCCTCCATTGCTAGGGTTGTCCCATGTTGACTTATCAATCTATAAACTTTTTAGACAGCTCTAAGAGCGTGTCTGAAAACCGAAAGTAAGTGCCCTTGTCGTGATTTCCGAATGAGCCCCGTATCGTCAACCCGCATGTTCTTAGCGGGAATCCAGGTCCTTAAAGGCCTGGACCCCCGCCAAAGCTTGTCCCCGAGGGCTTTCGTCGGGGAACATGCGGGGGTGACGCTAAGAAGGACTTTTTGGACACGCTCTAATGCTTCAGGGCATTACTCAACGCCTCGCTTCCAGCTCAATGCGTCGATCACGCCATGACAGCGGCAGCTTGTGGCAACCAGGAAACACCCTTCAGCACGGGCTGCGATCTTTTCGGCAGCGCCTTTGAGGATGCTTCCCGGATAGCCGCCGACACCGGGTGCAAGCTGCCAGCTCCGGATTACGATCACCTCGCAATTCGGGGCCGTGATTCCGCCAAGCACCTCGAAAAGATTCCCGGGACGCGGGTTCTTCGTGTAGGTGCAAATGTCATCCGGTTCGTTGCAGGAGTCCGGGCAAATAAAGGTGGCAAAGCTGGCGCAAAGGGAACCGCTCGGCGCCCGGTAGGGATTGGGGATCTGGGCCTCCACCGCTGCCGGCACCGGCAGGGGGGCAGCGTGCCCTGCCGGCTTCAGTTGATGCAGAAGCCATGTGAAAGCGTAATGGATGGGAACCGCCGGAACAATCCAGGTCCCGTCGTCAACCTCGCGGCTCTCGAAAAATGATGCAAGATCTTCCGCCTGCACGGGAAGTCCTAAGTCCGCTGTAATCCGGTCGAGCTTATCCCGGCGGTGATCGACGACGAGGAAGGAAGCTTCCGGATAACGACTGCTGAGCCTTTTTGCAGCCAGATATCCAAAATGTCCCGCCCCGACGATCCAGATTATCTGCGGCGGGAAAAGGCCGCGTAACGATTCATCGATCTCTTGCAACGTTTGCCCCTTTCAGGTTATCTTTCGAGCTGTGCGGACTCGGGTATCATCCCGCCAAGGCCCTTCCCGCCAAAGCGGAAGTCCCCTCCGGCCCAGGGTTAAAGCCCCCTGTGTGAGGGTGACGTTTTCCGGTTTCGCAGGACCTTGATCGATCGCTTGCGATCATGGCCCAAAGGAGGGCGGGTTTTCCAACCCGCCCCAAAGTTCGCGAGGACCGAGATCGATCGCTTGCGATTATAGCATTTATCAGGAGTAAACTTTAGCGAGGAAAGCTATGGGCAATCTATTTGATATCATGGATAAAATTGCCGAGGAACGGATCCGCGAAGCCATCGAGCGGGGTGAATTCGACGACCTTCCGGGCAAGGGAAAGCCCCTTGATCTGGAAGACGACAGTCATCTGCCGCCGGACCTTCGCATGGCTTACAAAATCCTGAAAAACGCCGATTGTCTTCCGCCGGAACTGGAGCTGCGCAAAGAGATTCGCACGACCGAACAGTTGCTTGCCGGGATTCAGGACACCCAGGAGAAGTACAAGCAGATGAAGAAGCTCAATTACCTGATCATGAAGCTCAACATGACCCGCCGCGTCTCCATGGCCCTGGAAGAGAACCAGCACTATTACGAAAAAGTGGTCGATAAAATAGGCAGCAGCAAGAAGCGCGATTGATCTCCGCGACGCCGTCACCCATCATGGCGCTCAACCACTCATGATCCACCCCAATCGTTGCGGGGTCCCTTCTTAACCTCACCGCTACCGCCGTCAACATCTCCGATCCGGAACGCCGGATGGTGCTCGAGTAAAATCGGGCGGGCGGAGAAGGATCGAACAAGGAGCCAAATCATGGACTTTCGATTACCGCAGGCAATAAGCGAGGACCTGAAGCGTTACCAGGCTTTTCTTGGCGAACATCTCCGACCTCATGTCTCACAATGGTATGAGGATGGGGCCATCCCGCGGACCTTTTTCCGGGAGCTTGGAAGCAACGGATGGCTGGGTTTTGCCGCGAACGGCGAAGGCTTTCAGGAACAACCGGCCCTGAAGCAGGCCATCCTCATGGAATCTCTGGCGAGACTCTCACCAGGGGTGGCGGTGGCGGTGGCGGTGCAGATCTCTCTTGGCATCAAGGGGCTCTTTCTCTTCGGGAACGAGGCGCAAACTGCGGAACATGCTGCCCCCGGCGATTCGGGGGGAGACCCTCGTGTGCCTTGGCAACACGGAGCCCACCGCCGGCAGTGACGTGGCGGGCATTGCGACCAAAGCTGATCCGGTTGCCGGCGGCTGGGTGCTCAACGGCACCAAAGCCTACGTTACGAATGGGAGCCTTAGCGATTTTGCCCTCATCACCGCCGTGTCCGACCCGGAAGCTTCGAGGACCCAAAGGCTGTCGATGTTTTTGGTGGATTTAGCGGCGGCCGGCGTCTCCCGAACGAAGCTCAACAAGCGGGTGTGGATTCCATCGGACCTTACCCGGCTGCAGTTCAAGGATGTCTTTGTTCCTGAAGCAAACCTCGTTGGTGAGCGGGGCCGAGGGTTGCAGCAGGTCTTGAGCATTTTCACTCACAGCAGGATCGAGATCGGTGCTCTGACACTGGGAACGGCAATAGGCGCCTTTGAGCACGGTTTCAGCCATGCCCAAAAGCGCAAGATCTTCGGCGAGAGCATCGTCCATTTCCAGGCCAAATCGTTCGAATCCGCCCACTTCTTCAGCAAGCTCGAAGCGGCCCGCCTGACCCTGCAGAAGGCCTGCTGGCTCAAAGATCAGGGACTCGACTTCCGGCTCGAATCGTCGCTGGCCAAGTACCTTGCGGTGGAGGCGGCAAGAGAAATCGGGATTTGGGCTGCTGATCTGTTTGGTGCGGCTTCGGTCATTTTCGAGCATCCTATCCATAAGTATCCGATGGACGCCTGGGCCGCGTCGCTGGGTGAAGGCACCCAGGATGTGCAGAAACTCATCATCTTCCGCGAGCTCATGAAACGGCATGAGCTCTTCGAGATATAGGATTGCGGCCCATACATGGAGCGGGAGAACGATACATCTTGCTGACTTTCCCCTCTTGGCTTATTCTCGTACTGGCGTTTGCAGTCGAAGATGGTAGATTGTCTTAACCTTATGTCATGAGCCTGTTCGGTCTTGATTGGGTGAGGGTGCCTCAGGTGGATACTCACCCGTCAACTTTCTGGCTATCATCGGAAATGGCGAGATAGCCAGATATGGACAATCACTGGTTAGGGGTGCAATCGGAGGGCACATGAACCATTGGGGTATTCCTGATTGGCTCGAAAGAGAAGTGAAGAATCGAGACAAAACCTGCGTCTACTGTGGCACCCAAATGATCGAGCAGATGCCTCCAGGTGGCCCCCGGAAAGCGGTAGCAACCTGGGAACATATCATCAACGACTCAAGCATCGTCACTCGTGAGAATATTGCCCGATGTTGCGTAGCGTGCAATTCAAGCAAAGGCACAAAGAAACTCTCTGATTGGCTTCAGTCGAGTTACTGTAAGAAGCGCGGCATCAACAAGGACACGGTTGCGGAAGTAGTAAAAGAGGCGTTGCGGGTTGACGCCTAACAACCTTTTGAGGCCTTTGGAGGAGTCATGACATCAGCCACCATCAAGCTCTTCCTTCCACGTGGGGATGCAAAGAGTTTGCGAACCGCCGAAATCTCTAATTGGACCGGGAAGGCCGTGGCCGCTCCCCGTACCGAACTCGATGAACTCCTGGCTCGCGAGGAACTCGACAAAGCCGGGGTGTACATACTGATTGGCAGCGATCCGCTGACCAGCACACCTCGTGCTTACATTGGCGAAGCTGAGGTCATACGTGATCGGTTAAGGCAACACAGGTCAAAGGAGTTTTGGGTCTCGGCCATCGTTTTCGTCAGCAAGGACGAGAATCTAACCAAGGCCCATGTTAGGTATCTTGAGAGTCGTCTCCTTGCTGAAGCTGCAAAGGTCAATAGATTCGCACTTGAGCAAAATCAGTCGGGCGGCTCAAAGCTCCCCGAATCAGATCGTGAAGACATGGAGGTCTTTCTCGCCCGCATTCGTCAGCTTCTTCCCGTCCTCGGCTCCGATATTCTCTCGCCGATCTCTCAACCCGATGCAAAACCCAGCGTGGTGGCGTGCTTCGGTGCCGTATGAAGATTTCCTGGGGGCGAGGCCAGCGCACCCCCAACGGTTTTGTCGTCCTTCGTGGCTCCGCGGCCATCGTAGAAGAGCGCCCATCTATGGAGAAGTATCCCTATGTCATGGCTCAGCGCAAGCAACTCATTGCTGAAGGGGTGCTCACTGAGAAGGACGGCTTTTTGGTCTTCACAAAAGATACCGAGTT
>CAWEHK010000041.1:0-119852 GCA_963808625.1 uncultured delta proteobacterium | reverse complement strand
TCAGATCTGCAAAAGTTTTTTCCGTCTTCCGGAAACGGGACACGCCCAGCCAGAGAAAGAATACAATAATAGCGAGGCTGAGCAATGAAGCCGGGAACGTAAATGGGGCTGTCGCCGCCGAGGAGGCACCAGCGGAAACCGTCGATTACCCCCACCATGGGATTGAGGCCGTAAAGCAGTCGCCATTGCTCCGGGACGACCTTGCTGCTGAATCCCACCGGGGAAACATAGAGACCGAACTGCACCAGAAACGGAATGATATAGCGGAAATCCCGGTATTTCACATTGAGCGCGGTAATCCAGAGACCGGGGCCCAGGCTGGCCAACAAGGCCAGGATGATGAAGAACGGCAGCAACAGCATTTGCCAGCTGGGGGCGAATTGATAATAGGCCATCATTCCGACCATGATAATGAAACTGATGAGGAAATCCAAGAAAGCGGTTACCAGGGTCGCCGCGGGAATGATCAGTCTGGGGAAGTAGACTTTGCCGATCAGATTGGCGTTACTGATCAGACTGTTGGACGATTCACTCAGCGCGTTTGAGAAAAGGGACCAGGGGAGCATGGCGGCAAAGACCATCAGTGCGTATGGCGCGCTTCCATCGCTGGGGAGTTTGGCGATTCGGCTAAAAATGACGGTAAAAACCACCATCGTGAGAAAGGGCCTGAGAATTGCCCAGAGAATCCCGATGATGGTTTGCTTGTAGCGCACGGAGATATCACGCCAGGCAAGAATTAAAAAAAGCTCCCGGTAGCGCCAGAGGTCGGCCCAGTAGTTTTTCTCCGTGCGCCCGGGTTCGAGGATGAGCACCGGTTCTTGTGTGTGGGTCAAAGATGAATAAGTCATTTGTAAAAGTTACCAGAATAGATCTGCCAAAACCTCGAGTGTTCAATCATGGTTGATCCTCTTCACTTCAAACACTTCCAAGAGAGGAATTTCCACCTGTTCGATGCATCTCAAAAGCAAAATCTCTCCGGATGAAAGTACTTCCCCCCGGTCAAATCGGCCGGATTCGTCCAGAAGGTACCGTTCGACATATTCGCCCTCAACATCGACCAGGATGTACTCAAGAACACCAAATCTTTCGTAAAGGTCCTTCTTCTCCCATCGGTCTTTTCTTGCCGTGGCCGGGCTTATAACCTCAACAATCAAGTCGGGCGCCCCTTGAACGTTCTTTTCGGTAATCTTCAGAGGATCGCAAACAACAAAGACATCAGGCTGCACCACATCATATTCCGACAAAACCACATCGGTCGGTGCGATACCCGGCAGGCAACGGTTATCACGGAGGGCATTCCGTAAAATGTGGTAAATATTTCCAACAATCCTCTGATGTTTGAAAGTGGGTGCGGGAGTCATATTATAAGCTCTTCCATCAAGGATCTCCCACCTCTCGTCCTCAGGCCATGTCTTGTAGTCCTGATAAGAGAATCTTACCTGTTCCTTCGGCAATGGCATCCTATCCCTCCATAAGCGGGGTTCGAGAATCATTTTCGCGATGCCACAACAACAGGTGAGGTCTCTGCCTTAGGTTGTCCTCCAGTTGCCTGAATTCATCCAGAGTGAGAACGAGGGAGCGGATTTTCCGGCTTATGTATCGCTCAGTTTTTCTACTCAAGTCATTCAGATGGTATTCGTTGATGTTTCCCACCAACAAAAGATCGATGATGCCGGTATCGCGGCCGACGGCATAGTCATCGATCAAATAGGCCTCTTCAAGTTCTCCCAGGCGGGTGAGGACGCTTTCCACGATTTCATTCATGCCGAGCGATTTTTGCACCATGATCCGCAGTTCCGGAAAAAGAGGGTGGTCCTCATTGGCTTGGTAAAGGATATGGCGCCCGTTTTTTTGGCACTTCATGAGCTTCGAATCCACCATCTGCTTCAGTTCTTCGCGGATGCCGTTGGTCGAGACCCCGAACTCTGTGGCCAACTCCCGCAGATAAGCGGTGGACGAGGCATTGAGGAAAAACCTCATGAGCAGCTTGATGCGGGTCTTCGAGGTGATGATGTCTTGAAGCATGGGACACTCTTGAACTAATTATGAGCAGTTTTTTTGTTCACTTCGAGGAGAGCTTATCTTGTGCCAACTAGGATTGTCAAGCATTTTTCAAAGCATTCTTCAAGGCATTTTTCATAGTAATTTCCATTAGAAACTATCTCAAAACTGCCTCATATCGTCACCCCGGCGGAAACCAGGGTCCGGAACCCCACGGAAAAACTGGATTCCGGCTTTCGCCCATTGGCGTCAATTTAACCCGATGGAAGGCGCATGGTCGTTCACGATCAGGATGGTGCATCTTTTTTTACCCCGAAGGGGTTGTATAGTTAAGCCCAGGGTCAGCTAAGCGCCACCCTGGGTATGGGTGCACAACAAGGATCCATACCCTGAAAGGGTTACATAAAAATGATTTCTCATAACAGATTCGGGTGCTCGCCATGGTTCTCTTTGATGTAACCCCTTGAGGGTAAAATCGTTTATGGCATCTCCTGACCCAGGGTGGCTACCGCTGACCCTGGGCTGACTTATGAAACCCCTTCGGGGTAGATAGGGAATCCTTAAGTTGACGCGCATGGGCTTTCGCCGGAATGACGATTGAGAGCGTCTTGACGATTTTGAGATAGTTTCTTAGGGTTCCATCTTTTTCAGTCATCGCCCTCGAATGTGTCATCAGCGTTTTCGATCGGGCCTGCCAGGGCATCCGCTCGCAGGTTTCGAGCCGTTTTTTCCACGACTTCCGGAGACTCGAGGTCGCCCCCCGAGGAGGCCCCGAGCTCTCGGAATTTCCTCGCGGCTACGAGGACGCGGCCCTCAATGGACCCCACGGCCTTATTGTAAGCGCCAACAGCACGATCCAAGCCCCTGCCGATTTCCGCGAAATGGCCGACGAAGGCGCGAAGGCGATCGTAGAGCACTCTTCCGAGTTCGCTTATGGCGAGCGCATTGGCGGCGATGCGTTCCTGCTTCCAGCCGTACGCCACCGCGCGCAGCAAAGCGATGAGCGTCGTCGGGGTGGCGAGAATCACATTCCGCTCCACCCCGAATTCGATCAAACTTGGGTCCTGTTCGAGGGCAGCGCTGAAAAAAGTCTCTCCCGGCAGAAAGAGCACCGCAAATTCCGGCGCACTCGGAAACTGGTCCCAATAGGCCTTGTTGCTCAACTGGGCAAGGTGCGTGCGGATCTGCCGCGCATGCTCCCGCAATTTTGCCAGGCGCCCGGCCTCGTCCCCTGCTTCCAGTGCTTCCAGGTAGGCCTGGAGCGGCGCTTTCGAGTCAACCACAACAATCTTGTCGTTGGGCAGGCGAATGACCATGTCCGGACGAAGACGCCCTTCTCCCGCGGCAACCGATTCCTGCTGGGTGAAGTCGCAATATTCGAGCATCCCCGCAATTTCGACCACCCGCTTGAGCTGAATCTCTCCCCAGCGGCCGCGAACCGTGGGGCTGCGCAGGGCCTGCACGAGGTTTACGGTCTCCCGCTGCAACCGGTCCTGGGTGGCGGCGAGGGTCTTGATCTGCTCATGGAGGCTGACGTAGGCCGTGGTTCGCGCGCGTTCCACCTCCCCGATCTTCCCCTCGACCTTCTCCAAAGATTCCTTGAGGGGCTTGACCAGTTCGTCTATGGCCGCTTGCCGCATTTCGAGATCGCCCTTTGCGCTCTCCTGGAATTTTTCGAGGGTCGTCCTCGCCAGTTCCAGGAAGGATTGATTGTTGCCTCTGAGGGCATCCGCCGAGAGTGCCTTGAAGGCATCTGTCATTTGTTCCCGCGCTTCCCTGAGCAGGCCGAGCTTTTCCTGAGTCGCCTTGGCCTCTTCGGTCAACCTGGTCTCAACTTCCGAGAGCCGGGCGCGCAATTCCGTGTTTTCCGATTGCAGGGTGAGCGTTTGCCGCTCCCGTGATTTCAGCTCCGCTTCCAGTTCCGGAATGCGCGAATTCTTCTCTTCGGCAATAGCCCGTCTCTCGGCTTCAATTTTGAGCTCCGCCCTCGTGTGGGCGCCCTCCGCCTCACTCTCTGTCCAGAGCATCTCTCAATTCGCGAAGCTGTTGCTCCCTGCCGCTGAGCCGCTCGTGTATTGTGGCTTGCTCCAGCTCCAATGCGCCCTTTACCCTTTGAAGCTCCTGCCCTGCCCTCAACCGCAGGGTAAACCAGGTCGCAACCGCACCAGCAAAGACACCGGCGGCAACCATCAAGTATGGCATGAGCATGGGAAGGACCTCTTCCATGGTTGTTTCCTCCTTCAAGAACGCCCCATGATCCACGAAGTCACACCAAGAGTAACGAAGACACACGAATAGTTACCACAGGGACCTCCATTTGTCTTCCTTGACCCGTCCGGGCATTGCTATTATGTTAAGCGAGCAATCTCATCATAGAAGGGAGTATGCCCATGCTGGAGAATCAACGTGCCAACCCATCTCCTGCGGACGAGGCGTTGGCTTTCGAGCTTTTGAGAAGCGCCAAGACCGTGGCGGTGGTAGGAATTTCTGAGAAGGAAAACCGCGACAGCCATCGGGTGGCCAAGTATCTGAAGGACCATGGCTACAAAATCATTCCGGTCAACCCGAAATTGCAGGAGGTGCTCGGCGAGCCCTGCTACCCTGACCTCAAGGCCGTCCCGGACCACATCGACGTCGTCGATATCTTCAGGAGCACCGATGCGATTCCGGGCATTGTGGACGAGGCCATTGCCGTGGGAGCGGGTTCGGTGTGGATGCAACTTGGTTTGGCTCACGATGAGGCGGCGGCAAAAGCGCGCAAGGCCGGGCTCGCGGTGGTGATGAACCGGTGCATGAAAATTGAACACGCGCGCCTTCCCGGCTAACAGACAGGACCCCGCGGCGGATAATTGCTTATGGACGCTTCGAAATTGAGGGCAGAAGCTTTCTTTGATCTTAGCTCGTTCGAGCATGCCTCACTCTTTGAAAATTGCCGGAACGTGTGGGAAAGTCTTCGCAATATTGCGCCCTATCTCGAACGGCATCTTGTCGGAAATGTGGCGGCGGTTGGCTGTTTCAGGCAACCCCTTCCCCAGACGGTGGTGCTCTGGCAGGGGCGCATCTGGCGCTCAGGCTATGAGTTCCTGGGTGGCGATATCACCAAAGGGAGCTTCCGTGTGCAGATCGAGGGGGAAGAAACGGGCGATGCCGTCGTCCTTTACGCGGGGAGCGTCCTCTGGGATGAGCGGATCACTCTTGGTCCCGGTTCCGTGATTGAGCCCGGTGCTCTCATCCAGGGGCCAACCATCATCGGCGCTCACACGGAAGTTCGCCAGGGCGCTTACGTGCGCGGCAACTGCATCATCGGCGACCGGTGCGTGGTGGGGCATACGACGGAGATGAAGGCAAGCGTGATGCTCAACGATGCCAAAGCCGGGCACTTTGCCTACATCGGTGACAGCATCCTCGGCAATGCGACCAATCTTGGCGCCGGGACGAAACTGGCGAACCTCAAGATCAGCGCGGGAACGGTTCGCGTAAAAGTCGGCAATGAGCTGATTGATACCGGGTTGCGCAAATTCGGGGCGGTCCTGGGAGATCAGGGTTGAAATTGGCTGCAACGCGGTCACCAACCCGGGCACTCTGTTGGGAAAGGGCTGCCAGGTCCTTCCCGTGACTTCGGTGCCGTCCGGTTATCATGAACCCAAACGCGCCGTGCGTTAATACTACAACGGTACTTTGAGGAAGTCTCAAACGGTGTGGGGCAGGCTTTCCAGCCTGCCATGCCCAACTGGCAAAAGGCAGGCTGGAAAGCCTGCCCCACAGAAAAGTATCAATCTGAGCCGCTTGTTGATGTGCAGCCGCGCAGACGGCGGGCCGCAACGCGGATGGCGCCCTCGCCGTCGCTGTTATGGCACATTATGATAGAAACTGGGGTGGGAGCAACAGTCATGTGTGAAGCGAATGCGTATCTTTATCGAGACGGTAAGGAAGAGCTCATCCTGGAAGCCGTCGATATTCTGGAAAACGAAGGAAATCAGGTGCGACTCGCCAACATCTTCGGCGAACAAAAGGTCATCCGGGGTAAGATCCGGAGCATGTCACTGGTGAACCACAAGATTCTCCTGGAAGAGTGACACCATATCTGTTCCCGCCAAAGCAGCGCAGGGTGGGGCAGGCAATAAATTCAGGCTGATCAGGGATCGAAGAAGGCAGCCAGGTGCGGGCTCGCGAAAGCGGCGCGTTTCAGCTCCTTGACGTCGGTCGCTTCAAGCCGGTCCAGCATGCTCTGCCACCGTGCCCGAATCGAGCCCGGTTCGGATGTTTGCGCCTCGAAGAGGGACTGCAGGGCACCAGACGGACTTTTTGAGAGTGACTGCATTCGCTCGATCTCGGCTCCCAAAGCTTCGCAAAAAACCGCGACTCCAGCCCTCAGGTCGTCCCGCGAAATCCCCCGCTCGCAAGCCTTCTTCAGATGAACTGCAAGGTGGCTCAGACACTGCGGCAGAAGTTCCGATATGGGAGTGGTCGAATTCGTGAACGACCCGGTTGTCTCGGAAATGACCAGCCGCTCGGGAAGTTTCTCCGCATCCAACTGAATGACTTCATCGCCATCATCGAAGAAGAGGTCACCCCGGCGATAGCTGGCCCTTCCCAAAACCATGCTGGCCGCAGCGGCAGCGCCAAGCAGGCGGGCCAGACGGACCACAAAGCCTTTTTTCGCATAATAAGGAAGAGGAATTTTGTCGCTCACCATGCCCGTCACGTAGCGGCGGTCGAAAAAGAAAACAGGGATTTCACCGAAGTCCTGGAGTTCTTCTGTAAACTGAATCGCGGTGTAGGAAAGAATGGGGATGTTCGAGGGCAGCGGTAGCCTTGAGACGGTCAAGGACGTAGTCGCGGTAACGGATCGTATCACTAATGGCCTGGTTCAGCGGAAGCCCTTGCTTGAGGCGATGGACCACATCCCATTTCATCAGGCGCAGCAGGCGAATCTCCTCTCCCCCTTGCGGCAGGCCCAAAACCACCAGATAAACTTCCCGCTCCTCCCCCGTTCGGTCTCTGTCCGTAAGGGAGGATTCGACCCGGCCGATGTTAATCGAGACAATCCCAGGCCACGTTTGCAGAAAGTATGCGATGAGGCTGCGCACCCTGGGTCCTGCCTTTGCTTCAAAGGTGACCTCGTTTTCTTCGAGGTGTGCCCCGGGGAGCCATCTCACATTCAGATGAAATTCCGGGCTGAGCCCCAGTGTCCGTTCTTCGACAAGCTCCTCGTCAAGGTCATACAGACGGCAAAACATGGTCGTCTGCCAGGTAGTGTGTTTTTCACCATCCACGGTAAGTTCTTCGCCAGCCGTTTCGGCAAAGGACATTGCAAAGTGGTCAAAGAGGTCCTCAGCTCGCTCGGAAGCCTGCTGCGAGACATCATCCTCCAGCACCAGCAGGAGATCTTCGAGAAGTTTTGTGGCCAACCTTCTTTTCGCGGGAACGAAGAAGCTCAGCTCCGGCACTCCCTGGTCGTTGACCAGACGGCTCAGGTGGTCGATCTCTCGCAGCCGGGCGCGAGCTTCCCCTGCTGCTTGCCGCAGGAGGGGGCGAATCCGGATGAATTCCTCGTAGGTGAGAAACCGTTCTCCGCTTTGTGCATTTTGATAGTAGGTCGTCCCGGTTTTAACCTGAACCCGGCTGGCGCTGATATGCTGACAGATCTCCCTGGCCGAGCGCGGCGGTGGTGCAATCCTCCAGTTTTCACCTCGCTTCCTCAGTTGGGCCCGAACTTCGGCGATGTGGACCCCGGTAAACTGAATGCATTCCTTCGGCAAGAACCTCTGGAGAAGCTCATCCGCGGCAAAGACCCTTTCCATATCGTCCGGATACGAACGGATGAGAACGGTCGCATCCCTCGTCAGGAGAGAAACCACGTTCTCATAGATTTCCTCCTCTTCTTCTGCGGTCAGGTCGCGCTTCTCGGTTTCGCGCAGCTTGGCACGCAGGAATTCCTCCCCCCTCACCACCAACTCGGCATGGATGCCACGCCCCGTTACCAGCAAGAGCAGCTTTGGGAAAATGACGGCTATGGGACTCAGAGGTTTGCCGTCCCGGTCCCTGGCAGAAAAATCAGGCCCCAGGATGGTAATCCCATTAATATTGCGAGACTGCGAAGGTTCCATCGGAAACATTGCCGTACGTCGCCTCTCGAGATGAAGTCCACCCTGCTCTGTTCGCATATTTCCTTTTCCTTTGGGCTTTCATAACACAGATGAGCAATTTCCCATTCAAGAATTTCCGGCGCCCCAAGGGATGGAACCAATGCTGCTAACTTAACGAAAATCTCGTCGGCCACGCCGTCACCCCGGCGGAAGCCGGGGCCCAGAACGGGTTGAAAAGACTGGATTCCGGCTTTCACCCATTGGCGTCAATTTAACGCGATGGAAGGCGCATGGTCGTTCACGATCAGGATGGTGCATCTTTTTTTACCCCGAAGGGGTTGTATAGTTAAGCCCAGGGTCAGCTAAGCGCCACCCTGGGTATAGGTGCACAACAAGGATCCATACCCTGAAAGGGTTACATAAAAAGGATTTCTCATAACACATTCGGGTGCTCGCCATGGTTCTCTTTGATGTAACCCCTTCAGGGTAAAATGGTTTATGGCATCTCCTGACCCAGGGTGGCGCTATCGCTGACCCTGGGCTGACTTATGAAACCCCTTCGGGGTAGATAGGAAATGCTTAAATTGACGCGCATGGGCTTTCGGCGGGAATGACGCCAAGGGGCCTCCGCATCAGGGTCGAGGCTTAAGTTAGCGGTATCGGGACGGAACCGCGGTCTTGACATCCCTCATTGGCGCACCGCATGAATGAGTGTCCGATACCCAGCCGTCATGCCCGTCACCGCGCGCATCCAGGCTTTTGCTTCCGGATTCCCGCTAAAAGCATGCGGGAATGACCTCCTGGGATGATGGTCACGTCATTCTTTGGAATGGCTCTCGGGATTCCCCGACCTGGATCGCAGTTGTTCGTCAACGTACCAGTCAAACTGCCGACAAAGTCCCCGAATGAGCTTGACCTCCCGGGCACGAAGGCCGATGCGGCTGAAAAAGCGACGAAAGCCCGTCAGCCAGTATTCGGGATTTTGAGGATTGATGAAATGGATCCTGGTGAGGGTTTCCTTGAGGTGATCGTACATTCCTTCGAGCTCATCCCTGTTCGCAAGTCGCGGCACGACAGTTTTGGGCTCATCAGTGCTTGCCAGGAAAATCTCATAGGTCAGAATCATCACCGTCTGGGCAAGATTTATCGAGGCAAAGCCCGCAGTGGGAATAGTCACCAGCCCATCGCAGTATTGCAGTTCTTTGTTCGCAAGCCCGCGGTCTTCCGGTCCGAAGAGAACGGCTACCTGATTATGCTGGCTGATGTTTACGAGGTGTTCCGCCAGCCGCCTCGGGTTCCGCACCGTTTGCCGGTGCGAACCGGTTCGTGCCGTAGTCCCCACCACGTATTGAAAGGGTTTCAAGGCATCTCGCAGATCGTCAAAGACTTCCATTTCCGTAACAACATCTTCCGCATTATGCGTCGCCATTTTTAGGACCCTGGTGAGGTCACAGTCGCGAGGGTCGACCACAATGAGGCGCCGGATTCCCATGTTTTTGGCAGAGCGAGCGGCAGCCCCGATATTTTCGGGAAAATGAGGCCGATGAAGAACGATTGTGATATGGTCTAAATTCACTTTCATGCGTTTTGCTCTTCAGGGTCGAAAGCCGTGACGCGTTGTCGTGATTTCCCGGAACGATCGGGCGCGTCCATTATAGTGGTTGTTTCATCCAAATCAAGCCGACCGGCAGGGCAACCCTTGCCGAGCGGCCGGCGCCGAGTGTCATCCGCATGGGTGTCATCCACATTGACATGGCCGTTTGGCGATGGTTTAATTTCATCAATCCCTTTCAGTGCAAGGGGAGCCCATGACCATCCTTTGCCTTGAAGATCACAAGATGGATTAGGGGAGGGTCTCACATGGCACAAGAAAAGGTCCGCGAGTCGGTCATCGCCGGGACGTGGTATCCCGACCAGCCCGAGGTGTTGAAAAAGCAGATCGGTAAGTACCTCGATGAGGCCCGGCTTCCTTCGATGCAAGGCACTCTGGTTGGCCTCATTGTGCCCCACGCCGGCTACCTCTATTCGGGCGGGGTTGCCGCGCACGCCTACAAAACCCTGCGCCAACAACCTATCAACCATCAACCATCAACCATCAACCATCAAGATGCCGCGCACGCTGACAAAACCCTCCGCCAACAAGCCTTCGACCGCGTGCTGATCCTTGCTCCCAGCCATCGGGCCCATTTCCAGGGCGCCAGTGTCTACCGGCTCGGCGGATACCGCACCCCTCTGGGAATCGTTCCTCTTGATCACGAGCTGATCGACTCTCTGTGCGGGCAGTCTTCGCTCTGCGATTATGTTCCTCGAGCCGAAGCTCAGGAACATTCGCTGGAAATACAGCTACCCTTTTTGCAGGTGGTTCTTGCCGAATTTCGACTCATCCCCATTCTCATCGGGGACCACTCCTTCAAATCCTGTCAGGAATTAGCGGACGCCATTGCCCACGTGTGCGCTGGGAAACGGGTGCTGCTGATAGCCAGTTCCGATCTTTCCCATTACCACCCCTACCGGGAGGCCAAGCGCCTCGACCAGGTCGTGCTCGATCGGGTCTCGGCCTTTGATCCCGCAGGTCTTGCGGCAGCCATCGAGAAAGGAATGTGCGAAGCCTGCGGCGGCGGACCGATGGTAACGCTCATGCTTGCCGCTCAGAAGCTGGGGGCAACTAAGGCCCAGGTCCTTCAATATGCGAATTCCGGCGACGTGACCGGGGACCTGCAGGGGGTAGTAGGATACATGGCCGCGGCGTTTCTTGACAATCCCGGAAGAACGAGCGACCAGCCATCCCCGAAAAGACACGAGGCTGCCATTGACCTCGGGCTTTCGCCTGAAGAAAAGAAAACCCTGCGCGCGATTGCCCTCCAGGCTATCCGCAGCAAATGCCTGAAACAGCCAATGCCGGCGCTTCCCCCTCTGACCCCAATACTGAAAGAGGAACGGGGTGCCTTCGTTTGCCTGCACAAGGGAAAGGACCTCAGGGGATGCATCGGGATGATCGATGGCTTCGGCCCGCTGTATCAAACCGTGAGAGAAATGGCGATTCAGGCAGCTTTTGGCGATCCCCGCTTTTGTCCTTTGGACCCTGGCGAGTTGGATGATCTCGACCTCGAGATTTCGGTGCTGACTCCCATGCAGCGGATCAAGGACGCCTCGCAGATTGAAATCGGCAAACACGGACTGCTGGTCCGCAAGAAGTCCCATTCCGGTTTGCTTCTTCCGCAAGTGGCGACCGACCAGGGCTGGGATCGCAACGAATTCCTCGAGGCGACCTGCCGGAAAGCCTCGCTGCCTCCGGCCGCCTGGAAGGAGAAAGACACCGACTTGTATGTATTTTCAGCAGACATCTTTTAGCCCGAAAACGAGGCGAACTGCGGTGCGGTCCGGAAAGTTCATCGCTCACCTGCTGAAGGGCCTCAAGGAGATTCTATGGCGGTGATTTTGGACCTGCAGCAACAACGGCGGCGCCTGGTAGCAAAACGGGGCTTTGAAACCTGGACCAGGCGTTTTTCCGATTCATTCGACGAACAGACCTGCGTTGTAGACCTCGGCGACACCGCGCTCCGGACTCTGATTCAACACGAAGAAGGCCCATCCCTGTTGCTCTATGGCCTGATCATGGGATTCCTGGGACTCGGCAAAGGCGCTACATTTTTCGAGCTGGAGAGCCGGGTGAGACTCGAGGTGATGGATACCTCGCTGTTTTTACTCGATCAACTGCGCTTCGAAGTCATGAGACGCCTTGGCTGGGTTGAGCCTTCTCCCTTCTGCCTTGTTCCCCTTTTGGACCTGGTCGAACGTTTTTCAACTGTTTATTCAGGGATGAAAAACCAGACTCCTCGACTTCTTCAGTCTCACCCCCGATATCCTGAATATCAGGAGGTTTTCGTAGAGGACCGCGGGGGCTTCGTCAGGAAACTGATTCCGGATGCCATCCAGGCATTCCAGGAACAAGAAGAGGGCGCTTAGCGAAGGCGAAATAGTGATTAGTGGTTAGTGATCAGTGATTAGTGATTAGTGGTTAGTGGTTAGTGATTAGGTGTCACCAGATCATGCCTAAAGAGCGGTTGCACCTCCTCCTGGCAGATCAAAGCCTGCAGGTCCTCACCTCCTTGCTTGGCTCATCGCCGTTGAGTGAAGATCACAAGTTTGCCTATTTTTTGGGGGCAGTCTCACCGGACGCTCTCTTCTATGACCTGCCTTCCTTCCGCCTTTCCTCATTGGGCTCAGCTCTCCATCGCCTGGAAGGCGAGTTGTGTCTACCTTTTCTGGTATCAGTCCTGAGGGAGGGGGGAAAAGAGCCCAGTCCGGAGACGCTCGCCTGGGTCCTTGGTGTGGCAAGTCACTTCCTTGCGGATGCCGACTGGCATCCCATCATCGAAAAGTTGAGTGACCCTGACGCGGTCTTCTGCAGGACATTCAAGCTCTCGAGAACGCAGTGCCATCACTGGTTGGAGAGCGAACTGGAAGGTTGCTGGTTATCCCGAATTGGCCCCGCAGATGGCTACCTGCCGGTTTTGAAACAGTTTGCAGGGAGCAACGGAACGAGCGAAAACTGCATCCGGTATTTCAGGATGCTCCTGAGGCGGCTGGGTCTCAAGGACGTTCCCGGCGAAAAGAAGATTGGTCGATGCCTCTTCTGGCAGGCACTCCTTCTTTACCAATTTTCCCTTGCTTCCTGGGCCAGGTGGCAAAGGCCGCTGCTCAAAGCCGGACCGACTCGTTCTCTCGGGGCCCTGATCGTTCCAGTCTCTGCTACCCTATCGCCCCGGTCAGGGCACGAAAGCCATCGTCGGCCTGGTCCCCTCGAAGACCCCTGCGATGGTGGGTTCATGGCCCGTTCGGTCATCTCGCTCGCCACGCATCAGCAGGCACTCGTGCGGAAACTTCAAGGGCCACGCCTGCAGCCCTTTCGCCAAACCGGTTGAGCCGGGCCGACTTACCGGCAAAACCGGAGTTCTTCGTCTCCGAAAGGGTGTTAAAAAAAATTGGGCAATGATTTCAGTGTATTTTGGGAGGGGCTGAACCCCTCCCCTACTCTCGGGTCACTCGCCCCCGTCCAATCATCACTCAACACTCGTCACTGCCCACTGACCACTGACCACTCATCACTCCTCACTGCCCACTCGTCACTCGTCACTCAACACTCGTCACTGCCCACTGCCCACTCATATCAATGAACGGTCTTCCCCTCCGGCGCCACGACCTGTTCGGACATTTTGAGGTTTTTCAACACCGCCTCAGCAAATTCCTGCAGCGCCTCTTTGAACGGAGTATCCGTGTCGTTTTCCAGGACGGGTCGCCCACGATCACCGCCCTCCACAACGGCGGGATCAAATGGCAGGGAGCCCAGGAAGGGCAATTTCATTCGCTCTGCCGTTTTCTTGCCGCCACCGGTGCGAAAGATCGGAATAAAACCCTGACAGTGAGGGCAATGCAGGCCGGACATGTTTTCCACAAGACCCACAATACTGAGTTTCACCTTGCGACAGAAGTTGATGGATTTCCTGACATCGGCGAGCGCCACTTCTTGGGGCGTAGTGACGATGATCGCTTTGGCTTCGGGGATGAGCCGCGCGACGCTCAAGGGTTCATCCCCCGTTCCCGGCGGGCTGTCGATAACCAGAAAATCAAGGTCATCCCACTTGCAGTCAGCCAGGAATTGCTGGATGACACCGTGTTTCAAAGGACCACGCCAGATGACCGCGGAATCGGTATCTTCCAACATCGACTCAATCGAGACTACTTTAAGGTTGGGGCTGTACTCTTGCGGGACAATCTGGTTGTCAGGCGCAATGTCGAGAGCCCCATGGAGGCCGAGCATCTTAGGGATGCTGGGACCATGAAGGTCCACGTCCAGGATTCCAACCTGATAGCCCTGCTTGGCCAGCGTCAGGGCCAGATAGGCAGCAACACTGCTTTTCCCAACCCCTCCCTTGCCGCTCATCACAAGCAATTTATGCTTTATCCTCAATAGATTACAGTGAACTAGCTGCTCTCTGGACCGCTTTTCCTTGTCTGAGCAGCCTTCACATGACTTGGCATCGCATGGTTTCATGGGGAACTCCTTCTCTTAGAACGATTCACCGCCGTTTCGGTGTGGCTTCCTTTAAGGATTATAGCCCATATTGTCAACTTGGAGAGCGTCATCCCACCTGAATGGGTGTGAACAGAAGTGGGAGTTGGAAATTACTGAAAGGCAGGGTCTCCTGTCCTGGTGGGCACGGTAAAGCTGTGCCCACCCTACAATTGGGCCACGGCGTAGGGTGGGCGCGTCTTTTTGCGCCCACCGAAACCATGCAGGCTCATTCGCAATCAGGTAATGGTCACATGAGGCCACGGCGAACTCCCACTTCTGACTACACCCCACCTCAATTGCTTTTTCGATGGGCTATGATTAATTTATGATGAGAATTCGAGTCGGGGCGGATTGCTGTATCGGATGAATGACGATTCAGACCAGAAAAGGGAGAGAGCCAAATGCCCATCTATGAGTATCGGTGTAAGTGTTGTGACACGGAATTTGAAACTCTCGTCCTCACTTCGGCAACAGAAGAGATTACATCATGCCCCAAGTGCTGCAGCAGCGATCTGGAGCGTATCTTATCAGTCTGTTCGATGGCGTCCGGTCGCACCGGCGGGGCCGGATCGAGCTGTCAGCCGCGGCCGACAACGGGGTTCGGCTGAGCCTGATCAAGCGGCGGCAGGTTGCCGTGGCCTTTCAAGGTTGAGGCCTTCGTTGAGAAGGTCTGAAAGAGCTGCAACGAAACCCTGAACGTGGAGTAGCATGAATGTCCTGGGACTTGATTCTTATTGCGGGTGCGCTGGCAGTCTGGGTGATTTTGAATCGCTGGGTCCTCCCCAGGCTCGGAGTACCTACCTGAATGTCTGCTGCCTGTGGGGTCGGAGATCCCACGAAGAAAAAGCCAATCTCGAAGCCCGATCATTAGGCAATTTTCGTCTACTGAGCAACACCTCTACATTTCCGCTTGAAGGCTTAAATCCTTCTCTTTCACCATTAGTCCCTCATGTCCCTTCGGGACACGCGAAGACACATAAAAAGCTTTACGGTAGCGACCAGACCGACTCGGTTTCCAAAACCGAGTCGGTCTTTGAAGGTGGCCTGCCCACCATGACTTTTCGGAGCAGAGACGCAGAGTACGCAGAGCATTTGGATTCGTGGTTTTTCTCTGCGCTCTCTGCGTCTCTGCTGTGGATTTCGACTCATTCAAAGCGAAGCATTTCAGCCGAAAGAGGTATAAAACCCACGTAAGCACGGTTGCGGGACCGGCAGGTTACCGCGGTCGCTTGAGTAGGGTACGGCGGTTCGAGATAAGGAAAAAGATTACCAGGACCAGGGCAATGCCGCCAGCGATGCCGGCGAACCACCGCCAATCCAGTTTGTGGATCTGGAGCAGCGTTTGCCACGTTCGTTTGAACCACCCCGCCTGGTTTACATCCTCCTGGCTGACCAGCGTAACATTTCGCCGCGGCTGATCAGAGACATAAAAAACGACTTCTCCCAAAGGCTGTTTGATCTGAATTGGTGCCGTCACATCATTGGCGGTGCGCACTTCCCAGCGGAGCAGGTTCTTCTGCTGCCGGGGTATGACAAAGGCAGCCATCTCTGCGGGATAAAGGCCAATTTCATCTTTTTCGCCTTTCCAGATCTTGATCGTGGTCACTGGTTGCCCGTCGGGAAAGGGTTGGACCATGGCATAGTAGCGGAAGCCAAAATTCAACAGCTTCATGGCTTCCCGTTCACGGATGCGCGGGGTTGCCGCTCCCATCACCACGGCCAGCAGCCGCATGCCTTCGCGCTGGGCCGTGGCTGCCAGATGGTAGCCGGAAGCATCGATAAAACCGGTCTTGAGACCATCCACCGAGGGGTCTTTGTTAAGCAAATGGTTGCGATTGTATTGCGTGATATTGTTGTAGGTGTATTCCCTCATGGAATGGTAGCGAAGGGCTTCAGGGAATTGGCGGATGTAAGCGGCCCCGAGGGTGGCCATGTCTCTTGCGGTGGTGATCTGCCCGTCAGCCGGCAGACCGTGAGGGTTCAGGAAATGGCTGCGTTCCATGCCCAGTTGCTTCGCTTTGCGGTTCATATTGTCGACGAATGCCTCGGTGCTCCCGGAAAGGTGCTCGGCTGCGGCAACGCAGGCATCGTTCCCGGACACCACGGCGATGCCCTTGAGCAGCTCTTCCAGCGGCACCCTGGTGTTGACCCCGACAAACATCTTGGAACCTTTGGTACGCCAGGCCTGGTCGCTGATATAGACGTCGTCCTGAATCCGGATGGTCCCACGCTGAAGGGCCTCGAAAATCAGATAAAGCGACAAGACCTTGGTGAATGATGCCGGCTCGACCAGTTCGTCGGCATTTTGTTCGAATAGAACCGTTCCCGTGGCAACATCCAACAGAATGGCTGCCCTGGCGCTGATTTCACCCGGCGAGGACTCGGACGCGCCCTTTTCCCGGAGCTTTATCCGCTGCACCAGCCTTTTCCGGTGCTTGCCTCTCAGGTCTTGCCTTTCCCCGACCGGGCTTTACCGTTGTTTTCTTGCCGGCACCGGGTTCGACTCCCATCCCGTCTCCGGCAAAGGACAGGGAAAGGACCGCCGCGAGAAGCAGGATAACGAAGCAAAGAAAAGGTCTTCTGGACATTTCATCCCTCATCAACAACCGTGTGAACCGCATTCTCATCGGCCCGGACCCCGATTCCTCAGGAAGCTGAATTCCCCGAGTCCTTGCCGGAAGCAAATGATGCCATACCATGATGGCGAGAGCTACCCATATACCCCCAAACGCACCAATTTACAAGCCGCTAAGATGACTAATGATTTCAAATGGCTGCCGGTAAGAGTCGCGATTGGACAGGCAGCTCGCGGTGGAAGCCGGAGCCTGTCAAGTTTCTGCTTCCACGTCTATCCACGATGTCTTAATTTGTAGTATTAGAGAGCACCAAAAAGTCTTTGGGAGGGGCCCGCCCCATCTCGTGCGAAAACGAGAAGGGAGACTCGTAGATTAGAGCATTAGCCAGCATACGGGAATTGACAGGATGCAAATCGACAAGGAACAGCGAATGGCCAAATGGTATCTCCTTTTTCTCCTGGGGATCATGCTTGCTTTCATTCTCTACGCGGTTGCAGGGTTCTGGATTTTACCCCCAATCGCGAAATCACTGCTCGAGACCAATCTTTCGGCGCAGCTCCACCGCACCGTCAGTATCGAGAGGATCAAGATAAATCCTTTCGAACTCACGTTCTCCATCAAGGGTTTCAGCATCCGAGAACTCAATTCTACTGATAATTTCGTTGCTTTCGATGAGCTTTACGCCGTTTTGCAGGGGGGATCGATCGTCGAACGCGCCCTGATCCTGAAAGAAGTGAGGTTATCCGGCCCCTACGTCGGCATCTCCCGAACCCGGGACGGCCGGTTCAATTTTATCGACCTCCTCGAGGAACAGGCAGTGGCGCCGCAAACCACGCCGCCTGCTCCAGGCGGAAGGGCCTCGGAACCTGGGAATGAATCTGCCGCGAGCCCACCAGCTACGCCCTCAGGCGGCAAAGACCAGGCCCCCTCCCCTTTCAAATTCTCCGTTCATAACGTCCAAATCGTGAACGGCAGGGTGGACTATTTCGACGAAGCGAAGGGTGACAAAAAGAGCGTCGCGAACATTGACCTGGAAGTGCCGTTGATTTCGAGCCTGGAGGAAGGCTTGGAGGGGTGGACCGGGCTGACCGTAACGGCGAAGCTCAATGAGAGCCCTGTTTCCATCCTGGCGAAAGCCAAACTCTTTTCCGAGAATCTCGAAGCGGTTGTCGATATGTGGGTGGAGCGTCTTGACCTGACCGATTACCTTGCTTATCTCCCCCCGCAGCTCAAAGTCAAGATAAGGTCGGGGCAGGTCGATGCCGAAGCCAGAGCCACTTACTGCCAGGCTGAAGCGAAGAACCGGCTAAAGATTACCGGCGGGCCTCCATAACCGGTTTCGAGGCGGCCGATGCCAACGACGCGAAGCTGATCAAGCTGCCACGGGTGGAGCTCGCGCTTGAATCCCTCGAGCCCCTGGAAGGCAAAGCCCACCTCTCCGCAATTCGATTGCAGTCTCCCGAGCTCGAGCTGTCTCGACACCGGGACGGCAGGCTGAACTTGGAGTCGCTCCTCGCGACCAGTGAGGCGGGCTCAGCCAGGCCCGCAAGCAACACCAGGGAGCCCGGGTTTCTGCTCGCGGTGGACGAATTCGAAATTAGCGACGGCAAGGTGGGGTTCATCGACCATGCGGTGGAATCGGCGTTCAGCACTTCCCTCGAGGCCATTGATCTGAAAGTTGGCCGGTTCACCACCGCGCCCGGCTCCAAAGCCACCCTGCGGCTCAGCGCTCGCACCGAAGCCGGGGAGGCTTTCGACGCAAATGGAACCGTCTCCATTGATCCTGTTAAATACGAGGGCGTTGTGAGTGTCTCACAAATTGCCCCCGGCAAATACGCACCGTACTACCGGAAGCAGCTTCTCTTTGATGTTCTCGATGGGCGCCTGGATCTGAAGACTTCGGTGCGCCTCGGAATGGCGAGCAAGGAGCCGGAGGTAAGGCTTTCGGACCTTTCGGCAGCGGTCACTTCTCTGAAATTGAAAAAACGTGACGAAACCACCAATTTCCTGGAGATCCCTTTGCTTCAGATCAAGGAAAGCTCTGCGGACCTTGCAGCAAAGGAGATCAGCATTGGCGAAATCGCTTCCGAGAATGGGAAGTTCGCCCCCGTCCGTGAAAAAAGCGGTGAGCTCAATCTCCAGACCCTGATTGCATCCGCTCCCGAACTGGGCAAGGGAAAATACCTCGCCGAAGGAATCGCCACAGCTCAGCAACGCATATGGAAGTTTCTGCTGCGAAAAGTCTCTTTGAAGAATTACCTGGTCAGCTTCGAGGACCGGATGATTTCCCAGCCCGTAACTTTCCTCGTCGATCTCATCAATATCGAGGGCCGGAACATTTCGGCTGAAGAGAACAGCAAAGCGGAAGTCTCCTTTTCCTGCCGGGTGAACGAAAGAGGCGCCCTGCAGATGAAAGGAAATTTCAGCATCACGCCGCTCTTTGCCGACTTAAAGCTCAGTCTCAAGGACCTCGAGATGCCCCCGGTCCAGCCCTATCTTCCCGAGGACGTCAAACTGAAACTGACGAGAGGGAGGTTTTCTGCTGACGGAAATCTGGTGCTGGGAAAATCCGGCGGAGAATGACCTCAGCGTCTCCTACACCGGAGACACTGGGTTTGCCGACGTGGCGACCGTGGATAAGATCAAGGGGGAGGATTTCTTCTTCTGCAAAAGCATTGACGTCAATGGGATCGATGCCGGCGTGAGTCCGCTCAGGGTTCGCGTCAAGAAGATCGGAGTCAAGGAGTTTTTTTCGCGGGTGACCATCAGCCCGGAAGGAAAAATAAACGTTACGCAGGTCCTTGGTTCGGATACGGCATCTCCCCAAGGTCCCCGCGTCGTCTCAAGAAAAAGGGCCAAAAGCGGAGAAGAAACTCCAGAGAAAGTTGCCGCAGCGCCGATGAAGCGGCCCGGCAGCCCTCGCCAGGCACCTCCAACCCCGGCCCTCGCAAAGCAAGCCGCGCCGCCGCCGGCGATCAAGATTGATCAGGTCGTCCTCCAGGGCGGGGAAATCGCCTTCTCTGACCTCCATATCAAACCCAACTTTCGCGCCGAACTGTACGATATCGGCGGGACCATCACCGGACTTGCCAGCGGGAAGGATATGCTCGCCGACGTCAACCTGCGCGGGCGGCTCTACCGCAGCTCGCCCTTAGAGATCACGGGAAAAATCAGCCCCTTCCCGGATAATCTGTACGTGGATCTCGCCGTGAATTTCAAAAATATCGACCTGACCCGCTGGAACCCCTACGCGCAAAAATATGTCGGCTATACCCTGGAAAAAGGCAATCTTCATCTCGAATTGAAATACCTCATTGCCAAGCGGCGACTGGATTCCCAGAACAACATCGTGTTTGACCGGCTGACCCTGGGAGACAAGGTGGACAGCCCCGATGCCACCACCCTTCCGGTTAAATTCGCGATTTCGCTCTTGCAGGACAGCAGGGGCGAAATCGACCTGCCGATCCCGGTAAGCGGCGATTTGGATGACCCCAAGTTCAGTCTTGGCCAGGTCATCCTCACTACCATCAAGAACATCATCATGAAGGCGGTGACGGCGCCCTTCGCTCTCCTGGGGGCCCTCGTACCCCAGGGCGTGGGCGAAATCGACCACGTGGACATGGAATACACCAGCGGCAACATCCCCGAAGCGAGCGTCAAGAAACTCGAGGCCGTCGCCCAAATCCTGCGCGACCGCCCGAACCTGGAAGTTGACCTTCAGGGCTCCGTCGAGCCTGAAAAGGGGAAGGAGCTCCTGACGCAAACCCTCTATGAAAAGAAGCTGAAGACCGAGAAGATGAAGGAAATTATCAAGAAGGGAGGAGTTGCGGTTTCGGTGGACCAGGTGACGCTCAGCCCCGAGGAAGTCCCCAAATACCTGAAGCTGGCCTACGATGAGGAATTCCCCAAAGGGGGGTTTCTCAAACTGGATTTCGGCAAGAAACCCTCTCCCGAAGAGATGAAAGCCCAGCTTCTGACCAGGATTCAAGTGACCGATGAGGATTTGCGGTCGCTCGCCTACGACTGGGCGCTCAAGGTGAAAGAATACCTGCTGGAAGCCGGCAAAGTCGAACCCCGAAGGCTGTTTGTTCTGGAACCGACCATTGGCGGCCAGGCGCAAACAACCGCATCCAAGGGCAGTGGCGTTAACCTGAAACTGAAATAAATCCTGGGAAAAGACCGCTAAGTGCCGTCACCACAGAATGAAGTGACCATTAGCGCAGATCGCCATTCCCGCAGGCTTTTAGCGGGAATCCAGAAGAACAGCCTGGATGCCCGCCTTCTCGGGCATGACGGGTCGTTTTGGGACATTTATTGATGTGGTGTTGCACGAAGAAAGCACCCATTTCAACCCTTTTTTGAACCACGAAGAACACGAAGAGCACGAAGAAATCACTTCGTGTTCTTCGTGCTAAAGGAAGGCCTTTTATTCTTGGACGCCCCTAAAGGGCTGGGGATAGGGACTGCCTATCGCTTACCCGAGATGTTGCCGCTTTTCATCGGTTGAGGCAGCTCGCCCCAGTTTTTTGTTATCGCAACCAGGAGGTAAAAGGCAAATTCATCTCTGAATGACGCGATCTCAAAGCCATGCCGCTCCAGCAATTCCCTTGCCTCCGCCTCATCGGGCAGCAAATCGAGATGAAAAGGCGTGTGTTGTTTGAGTTCGACGATGAAGTTTCGCCCCATAGGATGGCTGATGACCAGTCGTCCCGTTCGGCCGCAGCAGGCGGTAGAGATTGTTGAGGCTTTTCGCTTTATCCAGGATGTTGGAAAAACAGCCGTTGATCAAGGCAACATCGAGGCTGTCGTCCGGAAGCGGCAGGTCGCTGATATCACCCAGGTGGGTTATTACGCGAGGGAATTTATGCTTGACGCGTTCCAGCATCTTCTCCGCGATGTCGCACGCGTGGATCTCGGAAGGCCGATATTTGAGAATATAGGGGATGAGAATCCCCGTTCCGGTTCCTACGTCCAGGACCTTTTCGCCCGGTCGCAGGCCGCTTGCCTGCACCGTGGCCCGCAAGCGCGCCGGGACCCCCTTCGGGAGCGGAGGTTCAAAAATATCTACATTCTCGTTGAAGTACTTTCGTTGCAGCTCATTCATTGCTTTGATTTGTTCAAGGTCGAAGTGATCAGCCATGGCAACTCTCAATGGTTATGGTTCCTTGCGCCCGCAAATTGCTTTGTCCGAAATCTTCTACCACAATGCTTTTACGGAGCATAAGGAAATATGCGCTGCCAACACCATGCGTTTTCCTGATTTTGGGAGAACAAAAGGCATTTCGGAAGCCGGGACGGGAACGTTCCAACCTTTTAGCATTGACCCATGCCGACAGAAACCTTAATTTACAGTCGGTATCAAGTGGAAGGAAGTCAACGCTTAACCGATTTGGTGGAAAGAATCCTAACTTATGGATGATCGCATTTATGCTCAGAGAGATCGAGCGGCTGTAATTCAAACCAATTTCGTCGCTCGCGTCTACAACTGGATGGGTCTGGGACTGGCTACCACGGCCGTGGTGGCCCTGCTTGACAGCTTCAAACCCGGCCTTGCTCAATTACATTTTTGGAAACCAAATCGTGTTTTTTGGCCTGATTATCGCGGAACTGGGACTGGTCATGACCCTCAGCGCCGCCATCGGCCGCCTGCAGGCAACCACGGCTACCCTGATGTTCTTCGCTTATTCGGCCCTGAACGGTCTCACCCTCTCCGCCATCTTCATTGCTTATACGAGCGCGTCCATCGCCAATACCTTCTTCGTCACAGCCGGCACCTTTGGCGCGATGAGCCTCTACGGCTACGCAACCAAGCGCGACCTGACCTCGTGGGGAAGTTTCCTGTTCATGGGGCTGATCGGGGTCATCATCGCATCAGTGGTAAACATTTTCCTGCGGAGCGAGATGATTTACTGGGTAGTGACCTACGCGGGCGTGATCGTTTTTGTCGGGCTGACCGCCTATGATACCCAGCAGATCAAAGCGATGGCCCTTCAGGGTTTCGGCGATGAAGAAAGCGAGCGAAAAGGCGCCGTTATCGGAGCTCTTCGACTGTACCTGGACTTCGTCAACCTCTTTCTTATGCTCTTGAACATCTTCGGGCGAAGACGATAGAAGCTGAATTCATGCCCGGCGCGAAAGACACCAACGCGATCCGCCGATTGCACCGGCGGCCTGAATCTTTTGCTCTGCTCCTTACTGCTCAAAGACTGTTACCTATTGACGTAAATCCTGCGCGGTTCCGGTGGGCACAAAAAGACGTGCCCACCCTACACTCTGCCGTCAGAGCTTCAGATATCGTAGGGTGGGCACAGCTTTATGGTGCCCACCAAAAAACACCCCACGAATTCTCGCCCAAGTGCTCAGAACGTTGTTAAAAGCTCCGCTGTCCCCAAGGGCCGGACCTTCCAGCCGTCCAGGTGCGGCCGCCTTATTGGCAGATGGCAGGCTATGTTTCATCGTCATCATTCAAGACCTCCCATATCTCATTTTGGTGTAACCAAATGGGATCTGCGTTCCTCCGGATAAACTCATCTACATCCATACCGTCGATGGTTGGCGGTCGCTTTACTCGTTTCTGCTTGCCGTTGATGAAGATGGTCATGTACTCTCTTTTTCGGCGCTTCTTTTCAGCCATTTCAGCAGCAGTGAGTTTTCGTTTAGGTTTTGCCATGGCGGATACCACTCTATTTCTCTCCCCCGTTTGAGAGCGGTTTGCGACTCCTGGTCCGAAAGATCTTGAAGCCGTGCATTGGTGCGCATGATCGATAGTCATGCTCACCAGATTTCCCTGTCTGTCGAGGTCAACGTATACGCGGTTGGCGCAGGTTCCCACCTTATCCTGTGCGATATGCAGGCTACCAATAACTTTACCAACCAATTACGTTCGTGTTTGCGTCAATGGGAATCAAAACGACTCTTGCCATATACTTACAGTGCTACAGGAGTCAGCGCATAGACGCGAGCATGCAGTGCAGCCTGTCTCAAATCACCCTTGCGCAGGGCCTCCCTTATGTCGTCGAGTTTCTGAGCGTCGTCCAAAGAAAGGTAAGGTGACCACCCCTCATCGGTGTAGATGAGCTCAATGTCTACCTCTGCTACATATTCACCTTCGTGGACAAGTTTGATGTGATGTCTCTTTTTCATGATCTCCTCCGCAGAAAATCCTCCGAAGTGTTGGCTTAAAACATGCCAAGACCTCTGTTCTCCAAACTTATCCATAAATATCCACACATTGCCATGACCCGAGTTATGCGACACTCTGCAGCTTGTTGGCGAAGTCTCGGCCCGAAGTTGGCGGAGGAAGGGTCTTCCCATCCTCCCTGTAAAGCGCTATTGCCTCCTCCACGATTCGACACAGTTCTGCGAAAACTTCCCTTTCGTCGTTTCCATGGCATCCCCCATACAGCAATCCTGGTGAGCTGCCCACGTAGCACTGATCCTCTTCTGACCACTCGACGATCTTCACGTATCTGGCACTGTCTTTCATTTTGTGGATTCCTCTATCGCAAGCTTCACAGCTCGCACTTGGTAGTATTTTGCATCGTCACCCGGCCGCCCGGAAATGGCAACTGGCCTTCTCACCTTCGGGTGGACAAAGTTCCGATGGCTGCCCTTGCCTCCTCGGTCCACAAAGCCTGCCAGTTCAAGCTCGGCAATGAGTTCTCTCACTTTGGGTGGCATTCGCTGGTCCCTTGTCTCTCCGCAGCATGATAGATGGGCTGCATCTCTACTGGTGAGGTGGTTTCATTCTGGCTCAACAAATTTGGGCCATTTATTGTATCCAATCGTAGAGTCGTTTGATCTGTAAAGTCTTATGAGCTCGACTTCTTTTTGGGTCACTTCAGATTGTGATGCAGTCTCTGATTCCCAGAGGATATCTCGCCTGATGGTGAAACTTCGTCTCTCCTCGCGAGTGAAGTCTGCCGCGATCAGATTCCTATCGGCACTCCCAAAGGTGTTGATGCTGTCTGTACGATCTTGACCGACAGTGGCGCACTCTGCTTCTTGTCCGTGCTCTTCTGGAAACGATCCGCCTCTGTCACACATTCGTGTGGAGTTTCTTCGTGTCAAGAGTGTAGGTGTGACCCCGCCAGATATTCTTGGCTTATGGTCACTTTATTCTGTGGACCTGTACTGATGGAGCTGCACCAAGGGGTTCAGGTTCTCAGCCTCCTCCAGCCCGAACAAGTTGAGCAACTCCTCAAAAGCAGAGGGTCCCAGGAAATCCATAAACTTCTCGGTCTGTTTGCAGCGGCTATCGAGTTCCTCCCAGAAGAGCTCGATTTCCTTGACCTCGCTGCCGGATCCACCGAAAATAGTGTTCCATTTTTCTCGATATTTGTCGAATCCCGCCATCATGTCGCAGCCGGAGGCGTCCAGAGCCAGCATGAAGAGCACATCGTACAGCGTAGGCGCGCCTTCTTCCGCATGGACAGAGAGATAGACATTCAAGTGTTTCCCGGGTCTCAAAAGCTGACATCGGTAGTGCTCGAGACTATCCCCTTCGCTGCTCCCGGCATGGATCGGGTTAGAGGCAACCCGCGTGAGCTCCATCGTCATTTCCATACGTTCAATAAGCGTATCCAGCCTAGCCGGGCCATCCATCGTGAAATCCCTTATCTTCTTTTAAAAAGCCTGTCCGATACTAAAATAGAACTGGTAAGGATTGAAGAAATCCTGGTCCGGGGGATTGAGTTGATAACCGACGTCCAACCTCAGGGGACCAACCAGCGTAAGGTATCGGACTCCGCAGCCTGCCGTGTATCGGAGATTGCTCCAGACAACCTCGAAGCTTCGTTCGAAGACGTTTCCAAAATCGGTGAAAAGCACGCCTTCAAACGATTTCGGCAGCGGAAAGCGCCATTCCAGGCTGCCTTCAACCAGGGTCATGCCGCCAATGGGGTTGCCGTCCTGGTCCAGAGGGCCAAGCTTCTGATAGGGATAGCCCCGGACACTGTCGCCTCCGCCGGCAAAAAAGCGTTTGAATATGGGAATATATGGCGTATTTTCCAACGGTTGTATGCCGCCCCATTTTAGCTTTGCAGCCAGCACGCCATATTTGCTGAGCGGCACATACCCCCTCCCCTCCAGAATCAGCTTGACATAATCGACCTGCGACCCCAGCCCGGCCGTGGCCCACTCGAGCGTCTCGAAGAAACGCAGTCCCTGGCGGGGGTTGGCTGGGATATCCACGTGCTCCCAGGCGTTTCCCTGGAGGATCGACGAGATGAAATAATCCTCGCGTTCCTGGTCCTGGGGGCCTCGAACCACCGGCTGAAGGTTCACGTTCAGAAGGCGGTTCGCTTCCAGATTGTACCCGAAAAAGGACGACAATCGCTCGTTCCACTTGTAGTTGAAAACGGGGTCCAAATACACTTTGTCATTCTCAAATGAAACCTGGTTCTCGTGCTCAATCCCTCCATCCACGGTAAGAGTGCTGCGCGGGGTCAGAAAATAGGGTTGCAGAAATCTGGCTTGCAACATCTGGACAATGGAGCTTGCCTTGGCATTGATCTGCAGGCGCCGGCCGTCCCCAAAGAAGTTTCGAATTTCCCACTGCAGCTGGCCTCGAAGTTCATCCTCAGTTCCGTAGCCGACACCCCCGCGCACGGTCTGTTTTTTGGCCTCCTTCAAGAGAATCCGGACCGGTAGCGCAGTCTCCTCACCGTCCATGTTTTCGACGGTCAAATCGACGAATTGGAAGAGCTCCAGGCCAAAAAGGCGCTGCTGAGTGTCTTGAATCTTCGAGCCATTGAAGCGGTCCCCGGGGTGAAAGGTCAGTTCTCGATAGATGACCTGATCCGCAACATTCTCATTCCCTTCCAGAATGATCGAACCAAAGTAGCAGATCGGCCCCGTCTGAACCTCGACCGAGATAACGGCCTGGTTGGTGCTCTTGTCGAGGCGCGCATTCAGGTCGACACGAGCCTTCGGATGGCCCCAGTCGGAAAGATATCGCACGACGGCTTTTTCAATGTCCCGATAACCGGGAGTGGTGAACCTGCTGCCGACCTGCAATGGCATGACACGAAGCAGCTCGCGGTGCCAGGGACCCTCGGGGTTGCCATCCACCTGAAGCGTGACTGCAGAAACCTCCATGGGAGGCCCTTCCTCAACTTGAATTTCGAGCAGGACCTCATTGCCGAAAAGTTTTGTCTTTTGGTGGGATACGACCCGCGCATGATAGAAGCCCTGACTGCGATAATACGTTTGGATCCGTTCCAGATCATCGCTGAGGATTTTTTCTTCCAGGGGAGCCTTGGTGAACAAACCGAGAAACTTCTCTTTGGTGTCAAGAATCTTTTTCAGGTCGCTCGAAGGAATGGTCTGCACCCCCTTGAACTTAATATAACGCACGTCCAGGGTGGGGGATGGTGAGGGCTCTTCCGCCGCTGATCCAGCCGGCAAGGCCAGCAAAACCATGAAAGAAAGGGCCAGCCCAAGCCACAAAAAGAGAAAGAGCCGCGGGAGTCCCTCGTTCATCACCGGCGTTTTGGCACACACTTCCTTCTACATTCTATTGAAGCTGTTTCAGTTTCTTCTGGGCAGCCTGCGCCTGAGAGCTGTCGGGATACTTTTCCATCAGCCGTTCGTAGAGAATCCGCGCGGCGGTGGCGTCGCCCATCTGTTGGAACGCTGCGCCCTGCTTGAAGAGGGCCTGCGGCACCTTGCCGCCCTTTGGGTAGCGCTCGATTACCTGCTGGTAAACTTCAACCGCGTCCTGATATCGCTTTTCGGAGAAATAGCACTCTCCGACCGAGAAGAGGGCACTATCCGCATGCGATGACTTGGGATACTTGGAGATGAAGCTCTGATAATCCCTCCGCGCGGCCTCGAATTGCCCCTGCTGAAACGACTGACCGGCCTTATCCAAAAGCGCTTTTTCCGGGTCCTCCTTCTCCGGGATGGCAATATTCGGCTGGGGAGCAGGAGCCGGTTTTGCCACCGGGGGCGGTGTTGGAGGAGGAGCTGGTGTCGGCGCAGGAGCGGCGGCGGGGGGGGCGGTCGTTATGGTCGGAGTCGCTGGTGCGGGGGGCGCTGCGGTGAGGCGAGTCAACTGCTCGATTTTGTGATCGGTTTCTTCGATCCGCCCATTGAGGGCCCCAACCTTAAGCTGCAGTTCCTCCAGTCGCGCATACAGATCGGCCCTTTTCTGGGGCTGGCCATCCATGCCGTCGACACGTTTTTCCAGTGCCTGGACCCGTTCATAGAGCATCGCCATATTCTGCTGGATGGCGTTCATTTCATGGATCGAGGTGGAGGCGCATCCCGCAAGCACGCCGACGATGGTCACTGCGGCCAAGATACACCTGATGTCAATCCCCGTCGCTTCCTTCCCTACTTTCATAAATTCTCCCTTCCCCATCCACAGCTTTGGATTTTGGATGTCGGATTTCGGATGTCGGATTTCGGAATTCGGAATTCGAATCTCGGACTTGGGGTTTCCAAGCAAGGACAGTCAAGCAACCACTGGTTCTCCCTGTTCTCTGGCGTCTCTTTCCCGGCTGGGTCGTTCTAATGAGTCAACACAAAATGATCTCTTCGATTCCTTGCCCAGGAGGCTTCATCGTGGCCGGCGGCAATCGGGCGCTCCTTGCCGTAGCTGATCGTCGTGAGGTTCGTCCGGCCGACTCCCGAATTGGTGAGGTATTGCAGCGCACTGTTCGCCCGACGTTCCCCGAGCGCCAGATTATACTCCGTTGTTCCGCGTTCATCACAATGGCCCTCGATGGTCACCTTGGCCTTCGGAAACCGCTTGAGGAAAGCCACTTTCTCATCGAGAATACGCTTCGCCGGTTCGCTCAACACATAGGCGTCATAGTCGAAATAGATGTCTTCATTTTCAAACTTTTGGGATTTGGCAAGGAATTCCTGTTTTTCCTGTTCGGTGGTGAGCCCGAGCTCGCGCCACCTGGCATCGTCCAGGCCGGCGCCGGCAGCTCCTCCCGGTCCCCCGGTTCCGCCACCTTCCGAATATCCCCCGGCCCCCGAACCAAAACCGGGTTGAGGGGGCACGGTCTTCTTTGCACAAGCAAACCCTCCGACCAACAACGCGAGAATCAGGAACCCTCGAACCAGCGAATCACACCTCATTTTCATCCTCCTCAATGTCACGTGGGTTAATCTGGAAACACCACCTTGGGACCGTTGGATCTCTCATCGCGCCGCCGCACCCGGTGGTCACCGGGTTGCCGCCGAAACCCTGCAGTAAAGAACAAGGATCGAAGAACGAAGGGCTATGGTCAACGCCCACCCGACCGTGGTGACCAGTCGGGAAGTTCCTGGCCACTGCCACTCGGAGTGAGCCGTCTGATTCCTGTCCCATTGGTCTGCAGCACCCAGATCGCGGAGCCGCCTTCCCGCGTGGAACTGAAAGCCAGCATGCGGCCGTCGGGGGACCAGGTCGGATCTTCATTGTTTCCTTCACCATGAGTGAGTTGGCGCGCATCGCTCCCATCCGGTCGGATGACAACGATATTGTGACGCCCCCCGATCAGGCTGGTATAGGCGATATAATCCCCTTTCGGGCTCCAGGCGGGCGCCGTATTGTAGTTTCCACTGAAAGTGATGCGCCGTTTCTGGCCGCTGGCGACGTCCAAAACGTAGATCTGAGGGTTTCCGGTTTCATCCGAAACATACGCCAGGCGTTTCCCGTCCGGCGACCAGCTCGGAGAAACATTGATGGAAAAGCCTTGAACCAACTTCTGAATGACCTCTCCCGACGAGGATACGAGGAAAATGCTGGGGTTCCCGTCCTTGGACAAGGTCGCCGCCAATTGATTGCTTCCAGGCCGCCACGCCGGGGAAATGTTCAGTCCCGGATAGCCGCATATGACACGCTGCGCCCCGTCCATCAGATTGACGGCGTAAATTTTGGCGGCGTTTTCCTTGTAACTGACATAGGCCAACTGGGTGCCATTCGAGTTCCATGCAGGAGACAGATTGAGGCTGTTGTCCCGGGTAACCTGAACCGGACTGCTGCCGTCGAAATCCACGACATAAATCTCTTTCGCTTTGCCCTGGGCCTGGACGTAGGCAATCTTCGTGTCGAAAACGCCGCGCTCTCCCGTCAGGGCATAGAGAATTTCATCCGCGAAACGATGGATCATCTGCCGCCAGTTCCGCGTTTCCCCCTCGTAGACCTTGCCAAAAACCATACGGGAGCCGACGACGTCAAAGAGACGCCCCTCTATTTTCAACGTCGAACCCTGGACTTGATACGCTCCCCGCGCCACGAAATCAGCACCCACCTTGCGCCATTCCGGAAACTTGATATCCGCGGCGGTCAAACCCATGGTCTGGGGATCTTCCAGGAAACCTTTCGGGTCAAGCGAGCGAAAAACTCCCGAGTAATCCAGATCGTTGGCCAGGGCTTCTCCCATCTCGCGGGCCAATTGCGACTGCTCGGCAGCCTGACGTTTAAAATCAGGAATGGCGATGGGTATTCTTTCGAAACTTGGTTGCGTGATATCGATGGTGACTCTTTGGGCCCAGGCAGCTTTACCCCATGCCAAAGCAATGACGCCAACGATGAGGAAGCAACGCACCCAGACAAGGAACCGCTTATTCTGCAACATGATTTTGAAAATCCTCTTCCACCATGATGGTCAAGAAAGGTCTTCCGGGCGAAAACGGAGCCCTATTTCCTCCTGAGGGGGACTGTAGATGGCCGGAAACGGCGGGAGCGGTTCGGCTTTTCGCACCGCTCGCCTGGCGGATTCATCATAGACCTCATTGCCGGAGCTCTTCTCCACGCGCAAATCCAGGACCTTCCCATCCCTTCTGACCACGACGACAAGCACCGTTTCCAGGCGCTGCGATTTGAGAAACTCGGGGAGTGCCCATTGCCTCCGAATCGCATTCCAGATTTCCGTATAGTAAAGCCGGCGAGCGAGTCCGACCTGGGCCCCGTCAGCCCCACCCGGCGGTCCTCCCTGCTGAGCGGCTTTCTCTCCCACGCCTTTGGCAGACCCGTCACGGGTGCCCGTCACCCCCTTTTCTCCGGCCTGGCCGCCCCCGGCTGCACCGCCCTGCCCTTCTTTTTTCTCCGTGCTTGCGGCGGCGGGTGCGCCCTTCTCGCCTGGCTCCCTGGCGCCTTGAGCAACTTGCACCCGCTCGGGTGTTTTCGGCTTGGGAATGAGCTTCTCCACGCTCTTCTCGACGGCACTCGCGCTCTGCGGGTTAGTGGAGAACTTCGGGACTTCCGGCGCCTCCAGCTTTTTTATTTCCGCCTCGCTCCGCGTGGTCGGTTCATCCATCTGCAGTCGCTTAACCGGCACCAGTGGTCCTGCCTTCGTGCGGCTGGCCGACGCTCTCTGGTCATCCTGCCCTTTCGGTCCAGCGCCGCCTTTCACCGTCGTGCCCTTGGCCGGGACCTCTTTTCCCAGACCGAGGTCCTGCATGGTGACCAGGTTCACCGTCCAGAACGGATTGGCGAGAATGGTCTTGGTGGGGCTGAACGGGCCAATGATCGCAAGGGCAATAATGAGGGCATGTGCGACAAAAGACCCCCCGATCCCGGTCAAAACATCCTCTCGCGCCAATTTGCGTGGTGCTAAATTTAAGGATTCCAAGGAAACAACCCTCTAACCCTGATCCCTAAACGCATGTCTGAAAAGGTCATGGCGACAAGGTCTTGGACGGAGCCTTCAGGGGTTCCGTGACCATCCCGATCTGTTCGATCCCGGCCTCGCGGATCACTCCCATCACCTGGACGACAAAGCCGTACGGGATCTTTTCGTCGGCCCGCAGGAAAACGCCCTGGCGGCGGTTCTGATTCTGGTAGATCGTTAACAGCTTGGACCCCAGGGCGTCCATCTCAACGGGATATTCGTTGATAAAGATTTTGCGGTCCTGGTTGACGGTCACCATCAAGCGTTCATCCTCCGTGGGAATTGCCGGCGCTGAGGCCTGAGGAAGGCTCACGTCAATCCCTTGGGTCATCATCGGAGCAGTTACCATAAAGATAATCAACAACACAAGCATGACGTCAACAAATGGCGTTACATTGATCTCCGAAACCATCCTTCCGTTGTGATTACTTCCGTTTGTCTGCATCCCCATCGTTAATCTCCAGCATTGACTCGGCTCTTGGCTCTTGGCTCTTGGCTCTTGGCTCTTGGCTCTTGGCTCTTAGCTGTTGGCCCTTGGGCATCAACCATCAACTATCAACCATCAACTATCAACTATCAACTATCAACCATCAACCATCAACCATCAACCGCTCTTTCCTAATCCTGCATCGCCGCCCGTTGCGGTTCGATCGGGTATTCGTCCTGCCGACCCCGGCGCATCAGGTCACGCTTCAGCATATTCAGAAAATCCGCCGAGAAATGGCTCATTTCATTTTCAATCATACGGATGTGGTTGGCAAAATGATTGTAGGCAACGACCGCTGGAATCGCCGCCGCGAGGCCCATCGCCGTGGCCACCAGGGCCTCCGAAATACCGGGGGCGACGACCGCCAGGTTTGCCGCTCCCTTGAGGCCAATGTCCTGGAAGCTGGTCATGATCCCCCAGACCGTGCCGAAGAGACCGATGAAGGGGGCCGTGCTGCCCGTCGTGGCAAGAAGCGGCAAAAAGCGCTCAAAGCGCTGGCGCTCCGCCATCATCCCCCCCTGGATGGCGCGGTCCACATTTTCGAGCAACACTTCGGGGTTCACCTTTACTTCCTGAATATTCTTACTCTCCAAAGATTTGCTGAGGCGATTCAGCTCCAGATAACCGACCCGGAAGAGCTGCGCCAAATGGCTGTCCTCCAAGACCTGGCTGTCCCGGTACAGCACCGAGTAGTTCTTGCGCTGTCGAAAAAGGTCGATGAATTGAACGGACTCGGTTTTCGCTCTTCTGAGCAGCCGCACCTTCAACAGAATCACAAACCAGCAGGCAATGGAAAGGACCAGCAATGCGACCAGCACGAATTTTACCATGGGGCCGGCGTGGCCAACCATTTCCCAGATACCATTCCCACCCCGCTGATAGGGCGGGCTTACAGCTTCAGAAGCCGCATGGGCAAATACCGAGAGAAACAAAATACTGCATGTCATCGATTCGAACCCCTAAAAATGATCACGTTCATCTAATGCTGCCAGGATGCCGGGCAGGGCGATGCCCGCAGGCTCGGCAATACGGAAGTCGGTCAAGTGGTAGGATAGCTCTGACGCCTTGGGATTGATTTCAAGGAGGAACGCACCCTTGCGCTTTGCAACCCGCGGAATCTGCGATGCCGGAGCAACGGAAGCGGAAGTCCCGACAATCAGCATCAGGTCACACTTTTCCGCGGCCGCAATGGCCTGGTGAAAGGCCTCACCCGGTATGGGCTCCCCAAAGAACACCAGCTCAGGCCGCAACGCCCCGCCGCACGCGCAGCGCGGAGGCAAATTCTTCAAGGAAACGGATGCGCGTGAGGACCCCTGGCCGCATGAGTCACAGCGCAAGGTCCGATTGTTCCCATGAAATTCGACCACTTTCGTGTTTCCCGCACGCTGGTGGAGACTGTCTACGTTCTGCGTGATGATCAGCCTGAGGACCCCCCGCTTTTCGAGCTCCGCCAGCGCCCGGTGGGCCGGGTTGGGATCGGCTCGCAGGAGGACTTCATCGAGCTCCGCCAGCATCTTCCATACCTTTGCCGGATTGGCTCGAAAAGACTCGATTGTGCCGTATTCCATCGGATCGTATTTCGACCACAGCCCTCCCGCACTGCGAAAATCGGGAATGCCGCTTTCAACCGATATTCCCGCTCCCGTCAAAGCAACCACATAGGCGCTTCGGAGAATGCGCTCGGCCATCCGTCGATAATCATCCATCTCTCACCAAAAAATATTGAATTTCTAATGCGTTATGGCGCGCGTATCGTAAATCCCCCAGCCCCACTTGTCAAGCACTTCATTTTTTTCGGTCCTCTGGTGAGACCCGCCGGCGAGCCATCACCTGATAATCTTGAGCACCTGGCCGAGGCGGACCTTATCGCCCTTGAGACCATTCCATTCCTGCACGCTCGAGGTGCTGACACCGTATTGGGCCGCGATGCCGCTCAGAGTTTCCCCTTTCACGACCTTATGAAAGACGGCATTGGGCTGATAGCCCGCTTTGAAGGCCTCGAACCGACTGCAAAACTCCTTCCCCTTGTCCCCGGGAACCTTGAGGGAGCGCGGCCCCTCCGGCAGGGTATCCGAAACGAGCGCGGGATTAAGATTCTTAAGATCCCGGTAGGTCATGCCGGCAAGCTCCGCCACCGTTTGCATCGGAAGAGGACAAGGCGCCACGATATTGACAACCTCCGCGGCAACACCGGGGTAGCCGGCCCCCTCCGGAAGGAAGTAGCCGTATTTTTCGGGGTGGCTGAGGACCTCCTTGATCGCCAGGATCCTGAACACATAGCGTTCCGTCTCGGACGGCAGCTTGAGTAAATAATAGCTGTTCACCTTTTGCCTCTTCATTTCGTCCTGAACGCGCCGTTCTCCGCAATTATAACCGGCGATGGCAAGGGTCCAGTTCTGGAACAGCTCGCGCAGATCGCGCAAGTATTTAAAGGCGCTTTGGGTTGACAGCTCAAAGTCTCGCCGCTCGTCAATTCCTTCCGCCTGCGCCAGACCGTAATTGGCGCCGGTGCCGCGCATGAACTGCCAGGGGCCGACGGCACCTGCCGGAGACGATGCCGAAACCTGGAGATCGCTCTCCGCTACGGCGACATATTTTAGATCGCTCGGCAGACCATGGCGCGCAATTTCCTTCTCGAGCCAGGGGAAATAGCGCTGCATGCGCTTCAGCCAAAGGTAAACCTGGGCGTGGCTGTAAACGACGATCGTAAATTCCCGGTCCAATCTTTCCCTTCACATCGGGGATATCAAGCGGGACCGGTTCCCCGCAGAGCTCAAGTTGTTCCGGTGGAGCAAAGTAGGGCACGACATAAGGGATCGAAGGAGTTGGTGCAGGGCTCAGACCCCAGATCGCTTCGCGGAGATAGCCGACGCCAAATAACAAGATTAGCCCAATGACGATGATCAGACGCTTGTCGTTGGCAATCATTCTTTCCCCTTTCCTGGGTTTCAGGTCTTCCGCCGGCGCCCTCTCGCATATTCCCAGGCGCAGCCTAACGCAAACCTTCTCTGTGCATTGACAATTACTTTTGAAAATCTCCGTCGAGCAACTATAATGAAAATGGGGCAGAGCAGAAATGCCACTGCTTATCGTATTGAGAGGCACAATTTCGGTGGGTTAGAGGAATTCTTCAGCAACCATGATCATACGCCGCTCATTTGTATCCCCTGGTGCACCCCGAAGGCAACGCAGACATAAGCGTTTTTTTGAGGCGGTGACTTACCCTCCAAACGTGAGCCCATAGAGAAGGAAGAGCTTCCCATGATTACCAGTTACTGGGCCGACGATTACGTAAAGAAGCGACGCTCTGCCAAACAGGCGATTGGGGCCATCAAACCCGGTCAGAGGATTTTTATCGGAACAGGGTGCGGCGAGCCGCAGCATCTGATCCAGGAGCTGGCTTCTCAGGCAGCCAACTTCACCGACATCGAGGTCGTCCGGCTCTTGAGCCTCGAGACGGCCCCGCTCACTTTGATCGCCAGTGAAACTTCCCAGAACAGCTTTACGATAAGGTCCTTCTATTCGGGATCAACCATTTCTGAGCCTCTTGCCAAGAGCCGCCGCTTTTTCACACCGGTTAACCTCTCCGCGGTGCCGCATCTCTTTCAAAGCAGGCAGATTCCCATTCACGTGGCACTCATCCAGGTTTCTCCATCGGACGATTTCGGGTGGATGAGCCTCGGGATCTCTGTGGATATTACCATGGCGGCAGCATTCTCGGCAGATCTGGTCATCGCTCAGGTCAATCCAAAGATGCCCAGAGTCCTTGGCCGCAGCTTTATCCATGTCAACGATGTGGACATCATTGTTGAACACGAGGAAGATCTGCTGACCATCGAAGCTCACGCTATCTTTGAACCGGCCCGGTTGATTGCCAGGCATATCACCAAACTCATTGATGACGGTTCCACGCTCCATCTGGGTCTGGGAGCAACGGCCGGTGCGATATTGCAGGCGCTTTCCGACAAGAACGACCTCGGTGTGCATTCACGGTTCATTACTGACGGGATGATGCAACTTGTGTCCAAAGGTGTAATAACCAATCGTAAGAAAGGCTTGAATGAGGGGAAGTGTGTTGCGAGCAGCGCCATCGGCACGACTAATCTTTATGAGTTTCTGCACGACAATCCGAGTATCGAATTCCACCCTTCGGATTACGTAAATAATCCCACCGTTATTGCCAGCCACAATAAGATGATCTCCATTCACGTTGCCACGATCATGGACTTAACGGGGCAGGTCGCCGCCGACGCGCGTCCGCAGAACCACTTTTCCGGGGTGACCGGAATGCTTGACTTTGTGAGGGGCGCAACCCGATCCCCGCAAGGAAAATCCATTATCCTGCTTCCGTCCACGTCGCGGGATGGCAAGATCAGCAGGATTATGCCGACGCTCGACAGCACCGCTGTAGTCATCCCTCGAAGCGACGTGTACTATGTCGTGAGTGAATTTGGAGCCGTCAACCTCTTTGGCAAAAGTCTTCAGGAACGGGCCGTGGCCATGATCAGTCTCGCCCATCCTGATTTTAGGGACGAGCTTTTCTTTAATGCCAAGAAACTGGGCCTGATCGGCGCCGAGCGCAGTCTCAAAGAGTCCATACACGCCGTTTATCCTCTCAAATACGAAGAGATCATAAAAGTCGACGGGCAGGAGGTCACGATCCGACCGGCAAAGTCGGTGGATGAGCGCCGGATCCAGGAACACTTCTATAATCTCGATGCCGATGACATTGTCTCGAGGTTTTTCCACCGCAAGACCACCTTCATTCGGAACGATGTCGTATCCATGTATCAAATCGATTATGTGCATGAGATGACCATCGTGGCGGTGGTCGGGGAATTCGGTTTTGGCAAGATCATCGCTTTGGGAGGGTATGCTCTCGATCCAGCCACCAATATTGCAGAGGTGGCTTTCTCGGTCTCAAGAGACTGGCAGGGCAAAGGATTATCTAAAATCATTCTAAAAAAACTGACGGAAGCCGCGCGCGACAACGGGATTGCCGGCTTTTCTGCCTACACCTCCATGCAAAACCGAGCCATGGCAAAGCTTTTCAATAGCTTGCCATACACCATCCTAACTAGCTTTGAAGAAGGCATACTGACCATGACTTGCCGGTTTGATGATTCTGATGTTCAGCAAACTGCGGCAGCCAGCAAAGAGTAGACTCTTCACCTTGACTGCCCAAAGCTGCCGGCGATTTCAAATGGGACCGGGGAAGCTCCGGGAAGCGTGCTGCGTTCAATATGCAAACAAAACCAAAATTATCGCCCTGATCGCTAGGGATCACCGGCGAAGAAGCTGCTGAATAACTAGGTCAGCATGCCATTGAGGCTCATGCGACCTATTCTGTTTTCTTCGGCAACTGGTCCAGGCTCCATTGCATGGGGTTGAGCAAGGTATATCCGAGATTTTCCAGCTTTGCCTTGACCCGGGCCACATTGCTTGTGAGCAGGTAAGGGAAAACCGCCCGCTTGCCTTCTTCCCAATAACGCGCAACGAGGATCGAGCCAAAGGGTATGCGCTCCTCGGTGATGGCGTCCACAATCCGTTTCATCTGCCCCATCTTGTCTTCTGCTACGATGCAGAGCAGGGTCCCGGGTTCCTCGATTCCCAAGACATTGATAAAGGCCCGCATGAGATCGCGAACGGAGATGATCCCGATGAGCCGGTGCTGCTGGTCGAGCACGGGAAAGGCCCCCACTTTCGTTCTTTGCATCAGCAACAGGGCATCCTCAAGGGTATTCATGGGGGAAACGGTCACCACGTTCCCGGTCATGATATCCTTCACCTTGAGCTGGACGATTCGCTCTCTCTCCTTGGCCACGGCCTCTTCACTCGAAAGAATCGAAGGCATGGCACTGCGAATATCACGATCCGTCACAATCCCGACCAGCCTGCGGTCCTGGTCAGTGACCGGTAGATGACGGATATGGTTTCGGCGCATGAGTTCCGACGCCTCGGCGATGCTGGTCTCGGGGTCGATGGTGAGAACATCTCTCGTCATGGATTTATCAATGAACATCTTTCCCTCCTTAGGCCCTATGGGGTGAGAATTTCACTTACCGAGCAGGATTTCTACATGGTTTTTAATCAACTCGGGTAAGCGTTTCAATGAATAGCCACCTTCGAGAATCGAGATCAAGCGACCGTTTGCATGCTCTTCGGCGAGCTCGACCAGGTTTTGCATGATCCAGGAGAAGCCCTGGGTAGACAGATTGATGTTTGACATATCATCGTCCATGTGAGCGTCGAAACCGGCCGAAAGCAGGATCACTTCAGGTTTGAACGAAGCAAATGCCGGGAAGAGGTCCCTGGGCAGCAGTTCCTGGTAGGCTTCATCGCCCTGTCCGGGGAGTACGGGGGAGTTAAGCGTGAAGCCATAGCCCTCGTCAACACCTCGCTCGAATTCACGCCCCGTGCCAGGGAAGGAGAAAGAAGGGTGTTCATGGATGGAATAGTAGAATACCGTGGGGTCACCGAGAAAAATGAGCTGCGTTCCGTTGCCGTGATGCGCATCAACGTCAATGATGCCAACCCTTTGGGCTCCCCATTGCTCCTGCAGGTATCTTGCCGCAATCGCCACGTTGTTGAAATAACAGAAACCGAGAGCGCGGTTCATCTCGGCGTGATGCCCAGGGGGTCTTACCGCACAGAAAGCATTGTCGAGCTTTCCTTCCATGAGGAGATCGATGGTCTTGAGGATGCCGCCGACAGCCAGGAGCGCAACATCATAGCTGTCTCTGCAGATCTGATTGTCAGGGTGGTCGAATTCGCCGAGATCGAGCATGCACGCCTCCTCGAAGCGAAAGATATGCCTCGGGGAATGGACCCGCTCAATCCATTTCAATCGCGCCGGAGTCGCCTGAATCAAGGTGAGGTCGGACAACAGTCCGGCTTCTTCCAAAGCCCGGTAGGCGACCGCGAGCCGGTCAGGATGCTCGGGATGTCCCGGGCTTGTGCAGTGGAGAAAAAACCGCTCGTCATACAAAAAACCTGTTCTTCGCATTAGCTGTTTCCTCATTCTAAGCTCTTAATACCAATGCTCCCCGGCGTGAGTAGTGTCAAAAGAAAGCTGGTATGATGTCTGCCTTGTCAGCGAGCAATAGTCAAGTGTTTGTCTATTCAAATTTCGGCAATTTCTCAGCCGGAAAAAAGAAAACCGCCGACGCTGATTATGGTTTAGGGGAGAGAATATTGTGTGGCCCTTGCTGATGTCTCTTGGATGGGGAAGTGAGGAGGGGTACTCCAGGTTCCGATAAAGAACAGAACCAACCACGATGCATGAACTTCCTGAGTGTCAACAAGGCTGGAACCGAGGGGGGCATCCCCCCTCGGCCATGAGTAAAGTTTATTTCTGTACTGCAGCCAAACGATTCTTGATCAGGTCCTCAACCACCGCGGGTTCCGCGAGGGTGCTGGTATCGCCGAGATCAGAGATCTCATTGGCAGCGATTTTGCGGAGAATCCGGCGCATGATTTTGCCCGACCGCGTTTTGGGCAGGCTGGGCGCCCACTGGATAAAGTCGGGTGAGGCGATTGCCCCAATTTCCTTCCTCACCCATTGAATGAGCTCTTTTCGCAATTCGTCCGTAGGCTGTCGATCAGCATTCAAGGTCACATAGGCGTAAATCCCCTGGCCCTTGATCTCATGTGGGAACCCGACTACGGCCGCCTCAGCGACGGTGGGATGAGCAACCAGAGCGCTTTCGACCTCTGCGGTGCCGAGGCGATGTCCGGACACGTTGATGACGTCATCGACTCGACCCGTGATCCAGTAGTAACCGTCCTCATCCCGGCGGGCTCCGTCACCGGTGAAGTAAAGTCCCTTGTAGGCACTGAAATAAGTCTGGATGAAACGTGGATGGTCCCCATACACCGTCCGCAGCATTGCCGGCCAGGAATCGGTAATAACCAGATAGCCTCTTCCCGGCCCTTCGAGGAAGTTGCCCTCGGGATCGATGATGGCCGGCTTCAGACCGAAGTAAGGCCGGGTGGCGGAACCGGGTTTGAGAGCTGTGGCGCCGGGAAGCGGCGTAATCAGGATGCCGCCGGTTTCCGTCTGCCACCAGGTATCGACAATGGGACACCTTTTTTCGCCGACGACATTGTAGTACCACATCCATGCTTCCGGATTGATGGGCTCGCCCACGGTGCCGAGAAGTCGCAAGCTACTTGCGCGAGGTCTTCTTGACCGGCTCGTCGCCCTGCCGCATGAGGGCCCTGATGGCGGTCGGAGCCGTATAGATGATGTTGACCTTGATGCTTGTCAACGACGTTCCAGAAGCGAGACCAGTCGGGATAATTGGGCACGCCTTCGAACATGATCGATCGTGGCGCCGTTGGCCAGGGGCCCGTAGATGATGTAGCTGTGTCCGGTCACCCAGCCGATGTCGGCGGTGCACCAGTAGATGTCGCCCTCGTGATAGTCGAACACATGCTGATGGGTCATCGAGGTGTACACCAGATAGCCCCCGGTCGTGTGCAGCACGCCCTTGGGCTTTCCTGTGGAACCGGAGGTGTACAGGATGAAAAGCGGGTCCTCGGCATCCATGTCTTCAGGAGGGCAATCAGCGGAAGCCTCCTGCATGAGCTTCCCCACTCGAGATCGCGCCCCGGCGTCCACGGGACCTGACCGCCCGTGTGCTTTACCACGACCACCTTTTCGACCACGGGGCACTTCTCCACGGCCTCGTCGGTATTCGCTTTCAAGGGGATGGGCTTGCCCCCGCGCAACCCTTCATCAGCGGTGATCACCACCCGGCCCTGGCAGTCCTGGATGCGCCCCGCCAGAGAATCGGGTGAGAAACCGCCGAACACGATCGAGTGAACGACACCGATGCGCGTGCACGCCAGCATGGCCACCGCCAGCTCCGGGATCATCGGCAGATAGATCGTGACCCGGTCGCCCCTCTTCAGCCCCAAGGACTTGAGGACGTTGGCAAACTTGCTCACATCTTCATGCAACTGGCGATAGGTGATGAACTTGCTCACTGCTGGGTCATCCCCTTCCCAGATGATGGCAATCTGGTCCCCGCGCTTGGCCAGATGACGGTCCAGACAATTGTAGCTGACGTTCAGCTTGCCGTCGGTGAACCACTTGATGCGCACATCACCCTCAAATGAACCTTCCTTCACTTTCGTCCAGGGCTTGAACCAATCGAGGCGCTTGGCCTGCTCTCCCCAGAAGCCTTCGGGGTCCTTGACCGACTGCTCGTACATCTGCAGGTATTTGTCATTGTCTACCCAGGCCGATTTCGCCCAGGACTCGGGAACGGGAAACATTTGATCCGACATAGCTTCCTCCTTGGTAAGTTATTGGAATAATTGTGTGTATTCCGCCGCCTGGGAGAACCAGCCAAGATTGAGCTATGAATAAGGAGAGGCTGATGAAAAGAAGAGCCAAGCTGACAGTCGTCAGCTTTAGAGAAATCCTACTGTTCAGTGAGGATTGGAATACGAGTTGCCGCAGGCGATTGAGAGGATGGAACCGACGCTTCAATCAATAAAATTAGCAACCCTTAAAATGTTTGTCAACAAAAACCTAAGTAAATTAAACCAGCCCTTTCCCCCAAGCAGCCGACTTTTCTCCATGCATAACGATTTGATGATGCCCTCGAAGGTCAAGCAGGTTTCGATTTTGAATAGACACTCAAGAATTACTGAGGTAAAGGAGTGGTCGTCCGCTGGAAAGGCGCTACCTTTGCGAGGAGAACTTTTGATGGAACGAACCCTGTCCATGATTAAGCCTGATGGCGTCGCACGGGGACTTGTCGGTGAAATCATAAGGCGCTTCGAGAATGCCGGTATGCGCATTGTCGCCTTGAAGATGCTTCGCCTGACCAACGAGTGTGCGCGCTCCTTTTATGCCGAACATCAAGGAAAGCCTTTTTATGAAAATCTTACCGATTTCATGTCGTCGGGACCGATTGTGGCAATGGTGCTCGAGGGGGAGAATGTAATTCAAACAAACCGAGCGCTCATGGGCGCAACCGATTACCGCGAGGCCTCGCCCGGCACCATTCGCCATGACTTTGCGCGGGACCTGACGAAAAATATCGTCCATGGTTCGGATTCCACGGTCTCGCAAACAGGGAAATCGCTTTTTTATTCAGTCACTTGGAGATTTACGGCGATCAAGAGGAGAGTTGAAGTCATGAAGCAAGACGGTTACTCAAGATCATTTTGTATTGTCTTTGCTTGCCCTGTTGCTGGTTGGGGCGCTTTTCGGCTGCGCCACGACTCAAACGCCTTCACCAACAGCGCCTCCATCCTCTTCTTCTGCAGCCACTACGCCAGTGAAAGAGGCTCCGGCGCCCCTCTTCCCATCCGTGCCCTGCTGTATGGCCCCTTATTACCCGCCTCCCGACAGAATCGACCTCTGCGGGGAACCGGTGCCGCTTGAGTCCAAGATGTTCAGGAGCGGTTTGACCGCGAATTTACCCTGATCGTCTATAACCACGCCCAGGTTTATCTCTGGTTGAAGCGGATGGAGCGGTACTTCCCCTGGATCGAGGAGCGGTTGCGCTATTACAACCTGCCCGAAGACCTCAAGTACGTCGCCATCGTGGAAAGCGATCTGCAGCCCAATGCCTGTTCCCCAAAAGGCGCCGCCGGACCGTGGCAGTTTATGCCGAGCACCGGGGCCGCATACGGACTCGATCAGCAGGGTTCCTGCGATCGCCGGTATGATTTTGAACGCTCAACGGAGAGCGCCTTTCGCCTGCTTGCGCGACCTCTACGCACGCCACAAGAACTGGGCGCTGGCGCTCGCTGCCTACAATTGCGGCGACCGGCGCATTTACGATGAGATGCGCACCCAGCGCGTCAACGACTATTACCATCTCCGGCTGCCTCAGGAGACGGAACGCTATGTCATGAGAATTTTGGCGGTCAAGGCTGTTTTGGGTAATCCCGGCACAATACGGATACTTCTTGCCCAGAGGATCGGGATACGCCGAGCTCAAACTGGATCGTGTGAGGGTAACCCTTTCCCGTCCGGCTGCTATCCAGAGCATTGCCGCGGCGGCGGGAATCACCTATCGCGAATTCAAGCGGCTCAATCCTGAGTTTCGGGCGGACGATGTTCCCGCAGGAACCCATGAACTGAAGTTCCCTGCCGGGACGGGGAAAACGTTCGAACAGAATTTTGACCTGTCAAGGATTGCGCCAAGCCCGCCTGCGTCAAGCAGTCAGGACGAAACAGAGAGGCTTGCGGAAGCAGCGCCGCCAGCCTCCGCCGCGATTGCGCCGCCAAAGCCCCAGGCAAAGCCCGCTGCTCCAACAGCTCCTACTGCCAGCTACCACACGGTCAAGAAGGGAGAGACTCTCTTCAGTATCGCTCAACAATACAAGGTGAGCGTTCAAACACTGCGCGAGGCGAATAACCTCAAGGCGAATACCGTTACTCTGGGCCAGAAGCTCAGGATCCCTTAGCGGAGCCGCACGTCACCCTAGCGGTCACGCCACTGGGGCTTGCGCTTTTCCAGAAAGGCGTTCATGCCTTCGGCGGCGTCCTCGGCCCGGCAGTTCATCGCGATCACTTCCCCGGCGTAGGCATAAGCCGATTTTTCATCGAGGTCGATCTGCTGGTAGAACGCCCGCTTCCCGAGAGCCAGCGTGAAACCGCTGAACTGGGCTATCTCCAGGGCCCACTTGCGGGTTGCTTCGGGCAACTGATCGGGCGGAACGACGCGATTGACGAGGCCGTAATCAAGCGCCTCCTCCGACGAAATGAAGCGGCCGCTCAAGAGCATCTCCATGGCTCGCCGCCTGCCTATAACGCGGACCAGGGGCACCATCGGGGTCGTGCAAAAAAGGCCGATATGGACTCCCGGCGTGGCAAAGCGAGCGCCCGCTTCAGCAATGGCAAGGTCGCAGGCGGCCACCATCTGACAGCCGGCCGCAGTGGCAATGCCATGCACCTGGGCGATCACCGGCTGGGGCAGTTCGTGCAGTCTCAGCATCATGCGATTGCAGGTGGCAAAAATGCTGCGCATGTAGTGCAGATCGTCCCGGTGGTCTGCCATCTCCTTCAGGTCGTGGCCGGCACTGAAGATTGGCCCATTACCCCGAACCACCACCACCCGAATGGTCCGATCTTCGGCAATTTCACCCAGCCTCTCGACCACTTCCGCCATCATTTCGAGGGAGAGGGCATTGCGCTTCTCGGGTCGATTCAAAACCAGGCACGCAAGCGGTCCATCCCGCTCCAGTAAGACGCCTTCCATGTCAATTCTCCTCTTCCTCCGGTTCGCTCGTCCGGCCCATCCAGCCAGAACCGCAGAGCATTCCGTATTTCCTCTATGCGCTCCGGGTCCGTGATCTTTTCTCCCTGGCTGGTTCGGACATAGAAGACGTCGGCCACCTGGTCCACTTTCGTCGTGATCTTGGCAACAAATATCCGGACCTGCAGTTCAAAGAGGGTGCGTGTGATGGTATAGAGCAAGCCCACGCGGTCGAGAGTGTACACTTCGAGGATGGTGTACCGGGCGTTCGACTCGTTATCAATCAGGACCTGACTGGGCGTCCTTCGCAGGAGCCGGCTGACCGTACCTGCGGCTGGCAGCATGGACCGCAATCCGGTAGCTAACGCCTATCTTCCCCTCCAGCAATCGCTTCAGGTCGCCCTCACGGCATCCCAATCCGGTTCCCCGGCACGTGTTTCCGCATAGCGACACTGAAAGATCAGGATAAGTACGCCGCTGTTCATGGCGAAGACCTGAGCGCCTCGAATGTCCATGTCGTGAAGGGTAAGGATGCCGGCAGAACGGGATACCAGGCCGCTCGTCTCCTGGCTCAAAAGGGTAATCTCGGCCGTGCCTTCGCTTAGCCACCTCCATGCCAAAGGCTCCCCGGACTGGCGCAACTGCCGCTCCATGCGCAGGTGCCTGGCGATCGTGCCGGGCAGCATGGAAAGCAGATATCGGGGAGCAAGGTTGGCGAAATAGTCTTCCAGTTCCGCCGGTTCCATTACATCCGCGACTTCTCTGGCAACCTGGGTTCTGATATGAGCAATGCGCTCGGTGATGGCCTGCGGCTGGGTTCTCCCTTTTCCAGAAGATGGCGGATGCGCCTGGAGAGTGCAATCACCGGGGTATCCCGCCACTTCTGATAGCCCTTGGGGCCGGTGGCAACCATGTCGGCAAGGCTCAACAGGGCGAGGAGGTCCAGTCGCTCGGGTGTCCCGATCAGCGGAGGCACAGTTGGCCACCATCTCGTCATCGCCCAGATCCCTCATCGAGGCGTTGTCCATGAGCAGCAGGTGCTGAGCCACCAGGAACTGGAGTAAACTCGGATTCCTCGGCATTCAACCCCAGGCGTCGGGCAACAGCGGGAATCATCGCTCCTCCGTGAGCGGCATGCCCCCGCCCCGAGCTCTTGCCCATATCGTGCACCAGTCCGGCCAGATAAAGCATGGTCGGATCTTCAACATCCTGCGCCATTTGCGTCAGCTCCGGTTCCGCCTGGGCGTAGTCCCCGCGGAAGATCTTTTTTAATTCGGCAAGCGTTCGAAAATGATGTTCCTGCACCGGATAGAGGTGGAAAGCGTCGTGCTGAACCAGACCATGGATGGCAGACAGCTCGGGGACGAGCGAGAGCATGAGTCCCTGGTTGTAAAACTTGCGCACAAAGTGCAGGTCCAGCCGCATCCGCTCGAAGCAGGGCGAAAAGTTCTTCCCGCACGGTTTGTTCGCCGGCAGCCGTATCCAGGGCATTACGATGATGCCGGATCCACTGCCTGGTGACATTGGCCAGGCCCATCCCATGCCTTGCCGCCAGGGCAAACAGGTGGACAATTTGGCCGGCTGTGGGGGAATAGCGATCGGTCTGGATGTGGATTCTCCCCGCGCGCACCATGACTCCGGTCTCCACCAGCCTGCGAGGCCTTGTCCTCCCCTCCCCGGTCATCTTCACGGCTCTCCAGCAAACGCTCCCAGAACTCCTGCGAAACACATAACACCCCGTGAAACAATTGGTTAATGTGCTGCATGAAGGTTTCCACCGGCAAAAATCCGGAACGCGCCTGATAACCCAGTTTATCCGCAAGAATTTCCTGTTCGTTGAAGCCAAGAGTGCTTGCGGAAGCACCGTTCATGGTGCGAACCAGGTTCAAAAGGCGGGCAAAGGTTTTTTCAGCCTGTTGCAGCAGGTCCACTTCCTGTCGTGTCAGATATCCACCAAAAATGGCATCCTCAAGATTGCGGACGTTCGAGGCAATGCGGCAGGCAGCGCGGATCGCCGTGATTTCCGAAAGCCCTCCGGGATTGTGATCAAGGTCCGGTTCCATCCAGCTTTTCGGATCTTCGAGACGCGCCTGGCGCGCTTGCACCGACTCGAAAAGAGCGCTCAGAAGGTCGTTCTGGCGTCTCTCAACGAAGGTTTCGAGGGCCTTTTCCAGTTGCTCCGCCAACTGGCGGTTTCCGGAGATGTACCGGGTCTCCAAAAGATCGAGGAAGAAGCCGAAATCCTTATGGCTCGATCGAGCAGCGAATCGATGGCGCCTTGCTGCAACGTCAACAATCCAACCCGCTTCTACCAAAGGGGAACAATCTCGTCCATCCACTCCTCTTTCCAGGGAGAGGACTCCGCCCTCAGCAAGAGCAGAGGGACGGCCTGATTGGGGCCGAGCAAGCCGCGCCCCAGAGCGCCGGCAGCCAAGACCGCGCCGCTCGAGCGGAACTGCTCCGCATCCAGGTTCAGGCGGTTGACCATGCGGTTGTAGAGAGAAATGACCGCGATTTCGAGAAGGCTGGTGTGACGACTCAGCATCTCTTCGCTGCTGTCGGTCAGGACCTGTTCGCGCTGTCTTTTCAGGGATTCAGAAATATTTTGCATGACGTTTTCCTCACCTTCATTCAGGCGCATTGAGTGAATCAACATCCGTTACAGGGCTGCGCTCACGGGCAAGCCACCATAGCTCCAGGCGAAAAGAGCTTCCTTCCTCCGCCGAGCGCACGCAAGGCCCTGCATCGGCTCTAAGGCGCATCTTGCACACCGGATGAAGTCATGTCAAAAGATTTATCACCAGCGTTATGAGCGAAAGCATGCCCGCCCTTTATTTCCTTGACCTGGAGAAATGATATTGCATATTTAGGACGCTCATTCGAGCGTAATCGCAACCAGCTGTCGAGAGGAGTTACATGTGATCGCCATTTTGGATTATCGGGCCGGCAATCTGACGAGCGTGGAAAGGGCTTTGCGCTTTCTCGGGTTTGCCTGCGAAATCACCCATTCTGCAGAACGGATCAGGGCTGCGGAACGGATCATTTTTCCGGGCGTTGGCGCGGCCGGAAAGTCCATGCAGGACCTGCGAGAGCTGGGTCTGGACTCGCTGCTTCGCGAGCGGCTGGAAGCCGGAGTGCCGGTTTTGGGCATTTGCGTGGGGTTACAGGTGCTTTTTGACTACAGTGAAGAAAACGATACGCAATGTCTCGGCATCCTGCCGGGAAAAGTGCGGCTGTTTCCGGAAGAACTCCGCGATGAAAATGGCGACCCTCTGAAAATTCCTCACATGGGCTGGAACGAGGTGGTCTTCACCCGGGAACATCCGGTGTTCCGGGAGTTACCGCGAGGGAGCGAGTTCTATTTTGTCCATAGCTATTATCCCGAAGCCAGTGATTTGGCGTGTGCCGTGGGAATCACCCAATACGGAATCACTTTCAGTTCGGCTGTGGCGCGTCGCAATCTGGTGGCCGTCCAGTTTCATCCGGAAAAGAGCGGGCCCCGGGACTGCAGATCCTGCGCAATTTTTGCCAATGGAATGGGCTTGATGACTGAAAGCATCCGTGAGGGTTATAGTTCTGTGTTTCCACCGCAGAGACGCAGAGATCGCAGAGATTCGTCCCGCCGATCCTCTCTGCGCTCTTGCGTCTCTGCGGTGAAATCTAGAATTCTGAAAAAGTGAAGGATATCGCATGCTGAGTAAACGGATCATCCCCTGTCTGGACGTCCGGGATGGACGGACCACCAAGGGGATCAAGTTTAGAGATAATATTGACATTGGCGATCCGGTTGAGATGGGCCGCTACTATTACGAGGAAGGCGCCGATGAAATCGTCTTCTACGACATCACGGCATCGAGCGACCGGCGCCCCATCATGCTGGATGTCGTGAGAAGGGTCGCCGCAACCATTTTCATCCCATTTTCCGTTGGTGGCGGCATTCGCACCCTTGAAGACATGCGGGATGTCCTGCTTGCGGGTGCCGAAAAAGTGAGCGTCAATTCGGCGGCGGTGCTCAATCCGGAAATTATCCGGCAGGGAGCGAGAGCATTTGGAAGTCAATGTATCGTGCTCGGCATGGATGTGAAGCAGGTCCCGTCATCAGTGAAGATCCCTTCGGGATATGAGGTGGTTATCAACGGTGGGCGCACTGCCATGGGGATCGATGCCCTCTGGTGGGCACAGGAAGCGGAACGGCTCGGGGCCGGCGAAATCTGCCTCAACTCCATTGATGCGGACGGCACGCAAAACGGTTATGAGCTCATTCTCACCCGGCTGATTTCATCGCAGGTGCGCATCCCGGTCATTGCCTCCGGCGGCGCCGGGGAGCCGCAACACCTCTTCGACGTGCTGTCGGAAGGGCGCGCCGATGCGGCTTTGATCGCCTCGATGGTTCACTACGGCACTTATTCGATCAGGACGATCAAGGAGTTCCTTCAGGAACAAGGTGTTAAGATTCGGAAGACGTGGTGACAACAGCCGGCTATGGCTGCAGCACCACTTTTCGAGACCCTCCGGCCCACGCGATGGTTTTCCCCAGCCCCTCGCGGAGTGATACCCGGGGCGCCCACCCGGCGGCCTTGCCAAAGGCCTCCACGGACGCCACAGAAAAACGAATATCTCCGGGTCGCTCCGGGCAAAAGGCCACCTCTGCATGATTCTCCAACCAAGGTATTTATGGCTTTGGCCAGTTCCACAATGGTCGTGCTTTGGCCCGTCCCGATATTGTATACGTCCTTCTCTGCCTTTAGTGATTCGCTGCACACGTTCGCTGCAAAGAGATAAGCTTCCACCACATCCGACACGTAGATGAAATCACGGGTCTGGAGGCCATCTCCGAAAATGGTGAGGGGCTGCTGCCGCAGGGCCAGGGTGACAAACCGGGAGATCACGCCACTGTAAGGACTTGTCGGGTCCTGTCTCGGTCCGTAAATGTTGAAACAGCGCAACGCAACACCACAGCGGCTCGCGGCAACTTCCCGCGAAGCCAGATATTTTGAACGACCATAAGCGCTCAGATGCCTCGTGCCTGCTGTGGCATATTCTTCCTTGAGCGGCAATCGTTGCTCATCTCCATACTCCGCCGAAGACCCGGCAAAGACAAAACTCCTGAAGTCCAGTTGCTCTGCTTCACGCAGCAGGTTCATGGTGGCCTGACAATTCACTTCCATGGTGACTTCGGGATGATTCACCGAGTAGGGCACGCTGACAATGGCGGCCAGATGGAAACAGCTCTCAAGTTCGGGGTATTGAGCTTTAAGGTCCCTCAGCAGGCCGGCCTCGGTGACGGAGCGCTCATGAAACGAAAAATCAGGATGTGCCAATAATGAAGTCAGGTTTTCCCGGCGGCCGGAAAAGAAGTTGTCCACCCCAACAACATGATAGCCTTCTGACAGAAGTCGTTCGGCAAGATGGCTGCCCACAAAACCCGCCGCGCCGGTGACGACACAGCCGATCTTCTGATTGCGATTTCTCAATGGTATTCCCGATATGATCTTCTTCGTGCTCTTCGTGTCCTTCGTGGTCAAAAAAGAATGCAAATTCCTACACGGTCAAATTATCTTGCTGCGACCTCTCCTTTTGCCTCTTCGATGGTTCCTTCCACCAAATCACGGATCTCGTTCAGGCGCTCGGGAGTGCCGGCTTCATAGCGCAGCACCAGGACGGGCTGCGTGTTGGAGGCGCGCACCAGCCCCCAGCCATCTTCAAAAACGATCCGCGCGCCGTCGACTTCGATGATATCCAAGTTCCTGGATCGAAACAGCAATTTCGCTCTCTCCACCACGTCAAACTTGATCGCGTCGGGGCACGGTACCCTGATCTCAGGCGTGGTATACGTGGCGGGTACTCCCTCGAGCAGTTCGGGTATGGTCTTTCCGGTACTGGCAAGGATTTCAAACAGCCGGCAGGAAGCATACAGCCCGTCGTCAAAGCCAGGAAAACGATCTTTGAAGAACATGTGACCGCTCATCTCTCCGGCAAGCGCTGCATCCTCTTCTTTCAACTTCGCTTTCATCAGGGAGTGGCCCGTGCGCCACATGATCGCCTTCCCGCCATGTTTTCTTATGTCATCATAAAGGGTTTGCGAACACTTCACCTCCGAAATGAAAGTCACCCCGGGGCGTCGCGAAAGGATTTCGCGAGCGAAGATAATCATCAACTTGTCGCCGAAAACGGGCTCTCCACGATGGTCGACCACTCCCAGCCGGTCGCTGTCCCCATCGTAGGCGACGCCCACGTCCAGATTTTCCCTCTTGACCAGCGCGCTCAAGTCTCTCAGATTTTCGAGCACCGTCGGGTCCGGTTCGTGATTGGGAAAGGTGCCATCCACCTCACAGTAAAGCGGGAACACCTCGCAGCCCAGTCTCTGAAGAATGGGCAAAATCACCGGCCCGGCGGTCGCATTGCCGGCATCAACGCCGACTCGCAAGCGGCGCTTCAGGCTGATATTGCCGACAATAAAGTCGATGTAGGGAGTCACGATGTCATAAGGTGCGACCTGACCAACCCCCGACTCAAATGAACCTCGTTCCATGAGGGTGCGAAATTTCTGGATTTCGCTTCCGGAGATTGTATCGAAACCGTTGCAGATTTTAAAGCCGTTATACTCGGGAGGATTGTGGCTTGCGGTAATCATCATCCCTCCCTCCCGGTTCAGATGCCGCAGGGCAAAATAGAAGACGGGCGTCGGGCACATGCCAACATCAACGACATCGAGGCCGGTCGTCAGCATCCCCTCGAGCAGCAGGTCCCGATAACGGTCTGAACTGGGCCGGCAGTCCCTCCCTATTACCACATACTTCTTTTGTTGCCGAGCCATGTAGGTGCCGAAAGCTTTACCCAGGACCAAAACATCCTCGTCCAGGATTTCTTCGTTCACAATACCGCGGATGTCATACTCTCGAAAAGTGTTCGCGTCCACTTGGTGTCTCCTCGCCACAGAGGGTGGCGGTCCGCCCTTACATGAGGGCATAAACCGGTGTGGAATTGCTGTCAAAGGATGAGCGGAAGGGGCGCCCTGGTACCCGGCGCTCCCGGCTCACCATAAGCTGGGGAGCCTCACCCTGGATCGAGCGCCCAGTACCAGATGTCCAATATGCTGGAAAGATGAAGATGTTCCTCCCCTGAAGGGAGATGGTGCAGGTGACGAGACGGCTAGTACGCGTGGGCGGAAATCACTAATTGGTTCCGGCTGGTAGGGGCGACCGGCTGGTCGCCCCTACACAATCCGGTTGAATGGTGGCCGAACTGACCAGAAACTTCCGCCCGGCTGGACTAGTGGTGGCCCCCTTCGTCCCCCTGTTTCAGCCGTTTGAACGTGATCAAAACCGCGGCCAAGAGGCCCAGCCCGATCACGCCCAGAGCGCCGTAAAGCGCTCCGAAGAAAACCGCGTGGCTGGGATCGTACCACGGAATGTCCTGAGGCAACGCGCTGGCGACACTGCGTTTGAGCTCTACACACAAGAATTCGCCGAATGGTGACATAACACAACTCCTCGTTAAAAATGACAGTTACCGGCAGTTCCTGGAATTCGTGAAACCTTTAGCAAAGATTTCCGGATGGGTCAATCGCAAAAGTCATGCCCTGGACTTCCATTCACGATCCGGGTGGGAAGCCAGCCAACTGGAGAGGCCCCCGGTTCTCATGCCCTGCTCCAATTTCTCGCAGACCAGTCGGTCGGTCGGGAACGCCATGGCCTCCGGAAGAGCATGAATGTTGAAGAACCTGGCTTCACTCGCGTCGGAACCTGGCCGCAGTTCGCCTCCTCTGATCTTTCCCCAGAACCAGACACCCACCGTCTGCCGATGTTCATCATGAAAATTCGAATAGACCGCAAAAACCGGCCCAACCGCAACCTCCAATCCCGTCTCCTCGCGGAACTCGCGGTGCGCCGCCGCGCGGACCTCTTCGTTCCATTCCACATGGCCGCAGGGGATGCACCACATTCCTTCATAGACACCGAGGCGGCGGACCAAAAGCACCCTCCCCTCCTCCACAATCACCACCGCCACCCCAACCGTTGGGTTCCGATAGAACGTTTCCCCGCACGTTTCACAGTGAAGACGGGCCTGTTCTTTGCCCGCACGGTGTGTCAAAGGCCTTCCACAGTAAGGACAGAAACGGAATTCCAACACGTCCTCCATAATATGAAATGGCTATGCCCCCGGGCCTTGATACCCTCCGATCTTGACTCCACCGTAGAGACTCAGTGAAAGCTGAGAATACGCCTGAGCCCAAGAAGCGCAAACTCTTCAACGCTAAGAGACTGTCGAAAAACAACTTGCACTCATTCCAGCCCTTTTTCGAACCACGAAGAACACAAAGAGCACGAAGAAATCACTTCGTGTCCTTCGTGTTCTTCGTGGTAAAAGAAGGCCTTTTATTTTTGGACGCCCCCTACCCACCGCATGCAGCCAGCCCATTTATTCTACTACAAAATGTCATGAACGAGGAAAGGCTTTGACACCGAACCGTGGGACTGCCTATAAAGTGGATGCTGGTTGAGGTTGGTTGACGAGGTGCAATTCTGAGCAGGAAATGTGGTCACCATGAAAAACGTCTTCTCCAATGTTTTGGAAGCCATCGGCAATACCCCGCTGATTCGTATCAATCGCATGAATCCCAATCCGCGAGTCACCCTTTACGTCAAATGGGAAGCGAAGAACCCCGGCGGGTCCGTCAAAGACCGGCCGGCCCTGTCCCTCATCGAGACAGCGGAACGAGAGGCATTGCTCACGCCCAATAAGGTCATCATTGAGGCCACCAGTGGCAATACCGGCATCGGCCTGGCGATGGTTGCGGCGGTGAAGGGATACCGAATCGTCCTGGCAATGCCTGAAACCGCGAGCCTGGAACGGCAGAAAATCCTCAAGGCTTTCGGTGCGGAATTATTGCTGACCCCGGGCAGCAAGGGTACGGACGGCGCCATCGAAGAAGTCTACAACCTGGTGCGCGAAAACCCGGAACTTTATTTCATGCCCGACCAGTTCAACAGTCCGGCGAACCCCGCCGCTCATCACGAGAAGACCGGTCCGGAGATCTACGAGCAAACGGAAGGCAAAGTCAACGCCGTGGTCGTCACGCTTGGCACCACGGGCACCGCCATGGGCATCCTCGAGGCGATGAAGGAGCGGGACCCGGCGATCCAGGTGTTCGGTGTCGAACCTTACCCGGCACACAAGATCCAGGGTCTAAAAAACATGAAGGAATCTTACGTCCCCGGCATCTTTGACCGCCATGCCCTGGACGGCATCATCAACGTGAAGGACGACGAAGCGTTCGAGATGGCCCGGCGTCTGGCGAGAGAAGAAGGGATCTTTGCCGGGATGAGCTCAGGGGCGGCCATGGCCGCTGCCGTGAAGCTGGCGATGGAACGTGAAGAGGGGATCATCGTAGCCATTCTCCCCGACGGCGGCGATCGTTATCTCAGCACCAACCTCTTCACCACCCTGCTTGAGCCGGACTTTCGCTTTTATGATCTGCTGCGGCGGGAAAAGATCGACTTCAAACCGGCCCAGGAGGGCAAAGTCCGGATTTTCGTGACCGGCCCTCCCCTGGACAAGCTTCTTTCATTGCAGGAATTGCGTCGCTTTCTGCTGGCCGATCTTCTCACCCGTTTCCTCAGGGTGAAGAACTTTTCCGTAAACGAGGTAATCCTGGCGCCCGATCTCGACAGCAGCGCCATCCAGGAATCACGAACGGCGGGCATGGAACACGCTGCCTATGCCCAGCAGCAACTGGAGCATTTCTTCAGCGACCTCGATCAGATTGGGATCCAGCGCACCTATTCCTGTCCCCGGACCACGGAACATATTGATACCATTATCCAATTCACCAGGTCTCTGATGAGTAAAGGCCTCGCCTACGAGAAGCTGCGCTCCGTTTACTTCGATCTTTCCAAGAGCAGCAACTATGGGGTCCTTTCCCGGGTCGACCCCAAGAAAATCCATCTCGGCAAGACCGTGGATCTGGAGGCCTATGAAAAGCTCAATCCACGGGATTTTACTCTGCTCAAGCGATCCACGTTAGCCGAGCTCAAACAGGGGGTCTTTTTGAAAACGGACTGGGGAAACGTCCTCCCCACGTGGCACATCGCTGCCGCCTCGGTTGCCATTCACGACCTGGGATCGCCCATCGACATTCACGTCAGCAGCGTGGACTTCCTCTTCCCCCACCTGGAAAATCTGCGCGAGATCGGCGAGGCGATAACCGGGAAGCCCTTTGCCAATGTTTGGATGCTCTGCGAACGGATCTGGTCTTCACAGCAGGAGAAGGAACGAAGGCCATCTCGATGAGAACCTCTCCGTCAGAGAATTCCTTGCCGCCGGGTATCAGTGCCATGGAGATCCGTTACTGGCTGCTGAACACCCACTACCGGAAACCCATCCATATCACCTCCGAGAACATACTCAATGCCAAACGCGGCTACGAACGCCTGAAGGAATTCATCAGCCGCGTCCACCATGCCCGAAGCAATGAACAGGAGAACCGGGTCATCCCGGAGATGACTTACGCTCTCGAACAGAGCTTCCTTGATGCCATGGCCGATGATCTGAATATGCCTCCGGCCCTGGCCGCGCTCTTCAAATTTGTTCGCCAGACAAACCCGATCCTCGATCGGGGAGACTTTAGCGAGGCTCAGCGACAGCACATTCTGGATGTTTTTAAGAAGTTGAATGCTCTTATGGGTGTTTTCGATATGGAGCTCCAGCCTCTGCACCCCTGAGGAAGCGACTCTCATCCAAAGGCGCGAGGATGCGAGGAAGGCAAAACAATGGGCGGAAGCCGACCGCCTCAGGGAAGAATTATCAAAGCGCAGACTCAGGGTGTTTGACACCACGACGGGAACCCGATGGGAACGCCTGTGACCCGCACCACCGGCTGACCGGGAAGCCACGGAGCAATTATCTGGAATAGCTGTGTCAATGGGAATGACAGGCTGTTGCCTGTCATTCCCGTTAAGTCGATCGACATGGAAATGGGGTATGGAATTCTTGTCTGATGATGCTGTTAGACAAAATCCCACACACTCTCGGCCAACCCGATGGAATGGGTGGCTTCGAACAGCCTTAGAGCTTCCTCGTAAGCATGGTCGGTGATTCGCTTCTTGTATGGCAGCGGGATGGCATTCATTTTTGCAGCAAAAGTCTGGTTGGCGCTTTTAATGTTGCCGCCGGTATTCTTGGTCTCCACCGCCCAGGCCCACATTTCCTGCCACAGCTCATCGGGGATGCCGCGATAGGGGCGTTTGATGTACTCACGATTCTCAGTGGTAAGCGCATTGCCGCTTTCGTTCATGGCCATACCAAAGGAGATGTTCTGCCACAACGTTCCCACATTCCCTTTGCGAATTCCGTACTCGATGAAGGACGAGATCTTTTCCAAGGAAGTCCCCGTGATCCCGTGCTGAGCGACGTCCACGGACCAGGGTTGAATGGACTCCCAGATCTTCGCCGTCAGATCGAGCTGAATGCCCTCATGGGCGGCGCCGAAATAGGTCCCGTGGATCGACCCGTTATTGATGGCAAGCAGATTTGGGCGAATCTTGTTCTTGTCCAGCTCACCAATGAACCATTCCGCCTCTTCCGGCTGCGTAAAGCCCTCGGAGCTTCCGCTCTTTGCTCCAATCTCTCCCAGCTCGACCTCTAATCCCAAGCCTTCCCGCACGATAGGCCTCGCCAGTTCGGATGTGGCAGCCAGGTTCTTGTCATTTTCCATGTGCGAAGCATCGATGGCAAACGACGTGAACCCTGCTTCCAGTTGCTTGGCAATCAGGGCCGCGACGCTTTCCACTTCCTCCGGTTTCTTGACGGTGATGTGGTCCGCATGAACGCCAAAGGGGACGTCCGTATTGCCCAGTCGCTCGTTTTCCTGAATGATGAACTCGACAAATGTTGCCGGGGTGAACTCGGTATATCCCAGCTCAGACTTGGCAATTTCATACATAACCGGGGCCTTGGCCGCCATGGAAGCAAGCACGATGCCCTCCACCGGCAACCGGCACCGGATGTTACAGGCCATGATCATCCCCTTGTGCTTCCTGGCGGCTGCCAGCAGGGCCCTTCCATTGAACAAGGGAACAATACTGTTGGGAAAGCGCGCTTTAACATTTGCCGGTCGTCCATCAATCCTTGGTTTACTCATTTCATTCACCTCCAAAATTCATTGAACTATGCAAAGAGAAGCTGATTTGTAGACCGATATGTCGGAATCAGTCAAGAGCGATCTTGCCAAGGCAAGCATTAGAAAGGTTTTAAATGGTTTCCTTTTTAAAAAAACCTTGATCTACACCTGTAGAACCTTTATTTTACTTCACACCACGGCTATGTTGGTGATTCAAAGTCAAAAATAAACATTTTGGGATGATTGATTTATGAAGAGAAGAATCCTGGCAATCGTTTCTCTGCTTTTAATATGCTGCTCATTCGCCGCATCCCAAGCCCAGGGTAGTGATGAAGAATACCATGCCACGGTTCAACGCTATCCCTATCGGGTCCCCGAGTTAACCGTCATTGGGACGCCGACCTGGTACAAGATCGGCGCCCGGGAAAGCATGCTCGATATCGCCAGGAAGCACGGTCTGGGCTATAATGAGATGGATCTTCTCTTCCCTCGCATGGACGCGTGGGTCCCCCCAACCGACAAGAAAATTTCTATCCCCACCTTCTGGGTCCTGCCTCCCAGTCAGCACCAGCAGCTCGTTATCAACATACCGGAACTCAGGCTGTACTTTTTTGACAAGGCCTCTTCCACGGTCCAGACTTATCCCATCGGGATCGGCGACGAAGGCTGGGAGAGCCCGCTCGGCACCTTCTTTATCAATGATAAGAGAGCCAATCCGACCTGGTATATCCCCGCTTCCCTGCAAGAGAAATATGGCATGGCTTCGATGCCTCCCGGGCCGGAGAATCCTCTCGGTGAGTATGTCATGAAATTCTCTGCGGGTGCTTATGGCGTTCATGGCACGGCGATGCCCTGGGGGGTCGGACGTCTGGTTAGCCATGGGTGCATTCGATGCTACCCGGAGCACATAAAGCTCCTCTATCCGCAGGTGCCGATGGGAACCAAGTTGGAGATCATCTATGAACCGGTCAAGTTCGGACAAAAGAACGGACAGATCTTTGTCGAGTCCCATCCTGACGTGTACCGACGAATCCCCGACTACGTTCAGTATGCTCTTGGTAAGCTGGCGCAGCACCCTCTGGCGAAATACATCGACCAAAAGAAATACCTTATGGCGGTAAAGCTCCAAAACGGGGTGCCCACCAATGTCTCCCGGTTGGCAGCCGACGAAACGTCCCTGAAATTGGTTGATATTATGCAGTAGTAGTGCTATGCGATGCCGTGTCGAAAGCGCAATATCGCGTTCGGTGCAGGCTAAAAAACTTCTTGATTTTAGGATTTTCTAGAGTAGCCTTATGTTGTTTTTCCCAACGGTGCGGGATAGCGAAGGCAATTCCCAAGCGCTTTTGCAGTGAATTCATTGAAAAAGGGAGGAGGTGGGAAGCAAACATATCCAACAGGTTTTATGAGCAGATAGGCAAATTTCATCAACACAAGAGTCAAGTCAGGTTTTCGAAGGAGGAAAGAGTTATGAAGAGAATAATGTCAGTTCTGTTGCTGGTCGCTTTCGCTTTCACGGTGGTTGGTTGTGCTTGTACGCAAGATGCCAAGAAATGCACCGAACTCTGTCAGGCAGCTCTGGACAAGGCCAGCAGGTAGAGCAGTCCTGTGCAAATTATGCCAAGCAAGCTGAAGCTGCCGCGATGAAAGCCGATGCAGCCGCTCGCCGGGCTGAGGCCGCCGCACAGAAGTGCGAAGACATTTTCATGAAGAAAATGAAGAAGTAGTTTCGCTACGCATTACTTTCTGGTTGCACGGAAAAGCCGCTAAAGTCCTTTAGCGGCTTTTCCTTTTTCCAACAATCGGATGGCTTTGGTGCGAGACTCCCCGGTTCACAGGAGGCAACCGGGCGTCATCCCGTTCCGGCTTGGCTCGAAGTTACTGCTTCGATTTTTCAGCATTTCCAAAGACGAACTTGCTCACCAGGTTTTCCAGGTCCAAAGGCGGTTGCGTATCCTTTATCATCCCTCCCGGTTTGATGTACTCTTCGGAAGCTCCCGCGACTGACCGAGACATACTTGTCCCCGATGATGCCCATGGTCTTGATGCTGGCAATAACATCCTCTTCGAGACGAACGTCTTTGTTGATGCTGACGGTCAGGAGGGCCTGGCCATCGACCAATTGATGTCCTTAACCTGACCGATGGTCACTCCCGCCATCGTCACCGCCGCCTTGTCCTTCAACCCGGCGACATTTGAAAACCTGGCGTGAACGTCGTAGTCGGAACTACCCCAAAGACGGATATCACCCAGTTTAAAAGATAGGTAACCCAGGCATGCAAGCCCAATTATTAAGAACAGCCCTACACCTAACTCAAGTCCCCTTTTTTCCATGTGGTCGTCCCCTGCCGCTAAAGAAAATGATGCTCTCCGAACCGAATGTCGCATAATATCAATCAATAATGAACGCTACAGCAAAATGGAGGTGACCACATAATCGCCCGCGAGAATGGACACCGATGAGAGCACCACGGCATCGGTGGTCGCCCGGCTTACTTGCTCGGGACCGAAATTGCCCTCGTCAATCCCGGCGTAAAAGCCCTTGTAGGTACAGATCCAAATCATCAAGACCGCAAAACAGAGCGATTTTATGATGCCCATGTAAACGTCTTTCCAGACCACGCTGCTTTCAATCCCTGAGAGGTATGCTCCCGGGCTCACCCCCAGGAGGTTAACCCCGATCACATAGCCGCCATAGATCCCAACGACATCACAATAGGCCGTGAGGAGGGGAAGACAGACCAGGCCGGCAAGGAGTTTCGGGGTAATCAGGTAGGCATAAGGGTCGATAGCCATGCATTCGAGCGCATCGATTTGTTCGTCAATCCGCATGATCCCGATCTCGGCACACATGGCTGAACCCGCCCGGCCCGTAACCATCAGCGCTGTGAGCACCGGTCCCAGCTCGCGGATCAAACTGAGGGCCACCCCTGATCCCAATAAACCCTCGGAACCGAATTTAGAGAGCGTGTAATAACCCTGCAAACCAAGCACCATCCCGGTGAAGGCCGCAGTAAATCCGATCACAAAAAACGACTTCGTGCCGATGAAGTGGATTTGCTTTACGACCGGCCAGAACTTCCCCGGCGGCTTGACGGTGCCTCTGATCATATAAACCAAAAAGAGCCCCATGCGACCCAGGGATGCAAGCTGATCCAGAACGAAGGCGCCCAGCAATTGAACCAAACGGGTCATGAGGCACTCCTGCTTGTTTCGCTTCCCCTGATGCGAGACAAATAGCCCGTCGGTATTGACTTCCGCAGTGTCGGCCTTTCTCTCGAGAAACTGCAGCACCCGCTCGTCTTGGCTTGCCCGGATCGCTTCGGGGCTTCCCGCTGCAAGAATGCGCCCGCCATCCATCACAATCAGTCGGTCGGCAATTCGAAAAGCACTCTCCAGTTCATGCGTAACCACAATGATGGTCATTCCCAGTGTGTCGCGCAGCTCCGGAATCAGGCGGTCCAACCCGGCAGCCGTGATCGGGTCCAAACCTGAAGAGGGCTCATCCACAAAGAGGATTTCGGGGTCCATCGCCAACGCCCGCGCCAAACCGGCACGCTTGCGCATCCCGCCGCTCAACTGGGATGGCATGTAGGCGCCGAACTCCGCCAATCCCAAAAGGTTGAGCTTGATCAGCGCCATGATACGGATGGTCTCGTTGGCCAGTCGAGTATGGACTTTCAGGGGAACGGCAATGTTGTCCGACACCGTCATCGAGTTAAAAAGCGCACCGCTTTGAAACAGCACGCCAATGCGGCGCCGATAGCTCTGCATTTCCTCCTCGTTGAACCTCCCCATGTCCTGACCATCAACCATTATCTGGCCTGGCCAAGTGGGCTTCAGCCCGATCAGATGCCTGAGGAGCGTGGTTTTTCCACAACCGCTCACTCCCATGATTACCGTAATCTGCGTGTCAGGGATCCCAAAACGGATATCGAAAAGGACCTGCCGCCCGCTATAATAGCTGTTCAGGCCGCACACCTCGATCAAATCCTTATGAGCCATAAGGAATCCTCCTCTCCGGATCATCCCGCAGATTGAAGATCTGATCAAGCCCGGCCAACTGAATCAGCCTCCTGGCATTTTCGCTCAGACCGGTCAGCCGGAGTGTTCCACCCCTGCGGGCAAGCTCTCTCCAGATTTCCACGAGCATGGCAACACCAGCGGTATCCAGTAACGTGACCCGGGAAAAATCGAGGCGAACTTCTTTAACCTCGCTCTTCCTCGCTGCGCCAAGGAGCGCCCGGCGAATCCCCGGCACCGTGCTCATGGCCACGACGCCCTCCAGGTGCAAGGAAAATAGTGCCCTCCCGAAGCAGGTCTTTTTCCGGTGACAATTGGACCATCATAGGCTCTCAACTCGGAACATCTTAAGCATCTGCGCCACGCTGGAAAGAAGAACCCGGCATCCAGAATTGAGATTCCATCCATAATTGGAACTCCCGGGCACCCGGGGCAGAGGGCGCAGCATCTGCTGCCGGGCCGAAACGTTAACCATATTAGCCGCAAAATTCCAAGCCACAAGATGATTTTTTGTTAAAGCTGAAACAGATTCTGCTATAAATCATGACACGATGTGACTGAAATCACAGACGCCAACCTGCCCAAGATGAGTTGATTGGGCTCGTTTTTGGTTTACGAGTTGGTTAAAGGTGATGGGAGAATGGCGGTTTTTTGTTTATAAGGTGATGCAAAGGAGTGCTCATGGACCCGGAAAGAGCCGGTTTGGAGGTGATTAGGACCATCTACGAGCGGCGCAGTGTGAGGAATTTTACCGAAGCCCCGGTAGAACGCCGTTTGATCATGGAAATTCTGCAAGCTGCATCGTGGGCCCCCTCGGGATTGAACAACCAGCCCTGGCGCTTTGCCATTATTTGGGACCAGCGTCTGAAGGAAGAACTGGGGCGCCTGACCCGTTACTCTGCGGTCCTCAAGAATGCTGCGGTCCTGGTTCCGGTCTTCCTGGACCAGGATAGTTCTTATGATCGCGTCAAGGACTGTCAGGCCATCGGAGCCTGTCTGCAGAACCTCTTGCTGGCGGTGCATGCCCATGGCCTCGGAGCAACCTGGATCGGGGAGATCTTGAAAAACAAGGAGAGGGTCCTCAGTCTTCTCGAGCTCCCGGAGCGCCTTGAGCTCATGGCTGTCGTTGCCGTCGGCCACCCGCTCCACCGCAATCAGACTTCGCATCGGAAACCGGTAGAAGAGCTCGTGGTGCTTGAAAAATAGTGTCCAGGCAAGAAAGGTGCAAAATGATCCTCGAATCTTTTGTGGTTGGTATGCTTCAAACCAACTGCTACCTTCTCGGTGATAGTCAAACACGCGTGGCCGTGGTAATCGATCCTGGGGGTGACAGCGAACGGATCGCGAGCAGAATTCAGCAACTGGGACTGAACCTGGTGGCTATCCTTAACACCCATGGTCACTTCGACCACATCATGGACGCTTGGGCCCTGAAGCAGCGATTGGGCGGAGAGATTTATCTCCACCCCAAAGACGAAGTGATTTTCCAGCAGAGCATGGCCGGGATGGGGTCTCTTTTTGCACCGAAGCCCCGGACAACAGACAAGAAGGTGGATCGAAACCTGAAAGAGGGAGACTCCCTGGAGTTCGGATCGCTCTGTTTTGGGGTGCTCGAAACGCCGGGGCACACCCCGGGGCATGTTTCTTTTCATCTCCCTGATGCCGGTGTCATTTTTGTCGGCGACACCTTGTTTGCCGGCTCTATTGGGCGCACGGATTTCCCTGGCGGTTCCTACAGCCAGTTGATCAGATCGGTGCGGGAGAAGATTTTCCCGCTCGACGGGAAAACCGCGGTTTTCCCTGGTCACGGCCCGAAAACCACGGTCGAACGAGAGCAGAGGAGCAATCCCTTCTTTCAGTAGCTGTCGTGCGCTTTCTTGCATGGCTCCGGGCAACGTTCCGGATGGGAGAACACCTTTTCGCGGAGGGAGAGGAAAATGAAAATTCGTAAGCCTAACGAATTGGCGTTGATCGTCGCAGCTTTGATTTGGATTGTGGCGCTCTCTGGATGCAGCTCGATGGGGGGGCAAAACACCACCCCTCCGCCCAATCCTGTAGGTCAGCAACCGGCGCCGGGTACGGCAACGGCTGCCACTCCTTCTGCGCCCCCTTCGGCTTCATCGCCATCCGCGCCACGACCAATCTTTTATGACTTCCCGGATATCCCGACGCCTCAGGAACTGGACCTGCAATCCAAAGAATCATACGTGGTCCAAGCGGGCTCCATCAAGACCGGTATCCTCACCTTGCGAGGACGGGTTGACCTCAATTCTCTCATCAGTTTCTTTCAGATGGCCATGCCCCGCGAGAACTGGAAACCGAAGGGAGCTTTCCGCTATCAGCGATCGGTTCTTATCTTCGAAAAGCCCGACAGAATCTGTGTTATTCGCCTCTATGAAGGAACGATCTATACCTATGTGGAGATTTTTGTGACCCCCGCGGGTGGCTAGGCTGCTGCCGCGAGGCATGGTTTTGCGGTTAAGGGGCGGTCCAAGAAAAAAGGTCATCCTCAACCACGGAATACACGGAAAATACTGGAGACACGAAAGCTCAGAGGTGATTTTTCCGTGTTTTCTGTGTGTTCCGTGGTTTGAAGTAGGTTCAACCTGTTAATCGAAGGTAATCTCATGTTGAATGGGAAGTCGGTCCTCCTGGGCATCAGCGGCGGCATTGCCGCCTACAAAGCTGCCGAACTCGTTCGCCTGTTGGTTAAAGACGGGGCGAACGTCCATGTGGTAATGACCGCCAATGCGCAGCGCTTCATTGCGCCGTTGACGTTTCAGGCGCTCACGGGCAACCCCGTAGGGACAGATCTTTTTAACCTGGAATACGAATCTCAAATCGGTCACATTCACCTGGCCCGAACGGCGGATCTGGTCATCCTCGCACCCGTCACTGCCAATCTCATCGCCAAAATGGCTGCCGGCATTGCGGACGATTACCTCACCACCATCTTGCTCGCCACTACGGCGCCGATTGTGGTCTGCCCCGCGATGAACGTCAAAATGTATGAAAATCATATGACTCAAAGGAATTTGACCGTGTTGCGCGAGTTTCATTACCACATCCTGGAGCCGGAAGTGGGGGAGCTCGCCTGCAAAGAGGAAGGCGCCGGACGTTTGATCGAGCTCTCGGTCATCGTCGAAACGGCAAGGCGCTTGTTGACTCCTGCCAGCCTCGAGGGCAAGCGCGTCCTGGTCAGTGCCGGCCCCACCTGGGAACCTTTTGACCCGGTGCGTTTCATCAGCAATCCATCGAGCGGCAAGATGGGCTACGCCCTGGCTTCGGTCGCCTCTCGACGCGCTGCAGAAGTCTACCTGGTCACCGGTCCCAGTGCCCTTCCCCCACCTTATGGAGTCCATTTTGAGAAAGTTATGACAGCACACCAAATGAGAGATGTCGTCCTGGGGCATGCTCAAGACATGGACGCGATTGTCATGGCCGCCGCCGTTGGGGACTATCGGCCACGGCAGGTTGCGCCCGAGAAATTGAAAAAGCTTCAGGACGAGATGACCGTCACTCTGGTGAGAAACCCTGATATCCTGAGACACCTCGGAAAATCACGGGCAGGATCGCGGCGACCCGTGCTCGTCGGCTTTGCTGCAGAAACCGAGAACCTGATAGAAAACGCAACGGAAAAGCTCATCGAAAAGGACCTCGACTTTATTGTCGCGAACAACCTCACTCAGGCCGGCTCCGGATTTGGCTGCGACACCAATCAGGTCAAGGTCATCGATCGAAAGGGGATCGTTACCGAGCTGCCACCATTGACCAAGGAAGAAGTCGCAGAGCGGGTTTTTGATCGCATTGAAGCTTTATTGCATATTGCGGAGCCTTAGTGGAAGCTGACAGCAGGAAGAGGGCGGAGCTCGCCGCTATCGTGAATCGCCTGAAGCGGTATGTGACTGATCTGCAGATGATCGGGATCAAGGACTGGCCGGTAAGACCGAAGCACCACGAAACGCCGGCATCGGCAGGAAGTGAGAGGACCTCTGAGCGGGTCCATCCGGAGCAGGAGCTTTCCCTCATCAGGGAGGATCTTGGCGAGTGCACGCGCTGCCGTCTGCATCTCGGTCGCACCACGATCGTCTACGGTGAAGGTTCGCCACAAGCCCGGCTGGTGTTTGTCGGTGAAGGTCCCGGGTTTGACGAGGACCAGCAGGGGAGACCTTTTGTGGGCAGAGCGGGAAAGCTTCTTGACAAGATGATCCAAGCTCTGGGGCTCAAACGTGACGGAGTCTATATCTGCAACGTGGTCAAATGCCGCCCCCCGAACAACAGGACCCCGCTTCAGGATGAGATTGAGACCTGTTCTCCATTCCTCTTTCGACAATTGGAGGCCATTGGCCCGGAGGTGATCTGCGCTTTGGGAGCATCCGCCGCCCAGACTCTGCTTGCCACGACCAGGCCCATTTCCAGCCTGCGGGGGAAGTGGCATCTCCTGGCGAGGCATGCCTTTAATCTGCACTTTCCATCCTGCCTATCTCCTGCGAAACGCATCCCAGAAGGCCTCCGCCTGGCAGGACCTGCTGTTGGTCCATGACATTTTGACCGGTCACCGGGAGGGAAACTAAATGAGAAACGATTCGGGGAAAAACCGGAGGGTGCTTCTTTTCGGGGCTCTGCTCTGTTCGGCTCTATTCTGCCTGGGCACGGTTCTTGCCGATATCGCGCACATCAACATCGTCCAGGTTCAAGACACGATCAATCCCGGAGTCGAGGATTTTGTGAAGTATGCCATTGAACGTTCCCAGGAGGAAGGCGCGGAATGCCTGATCATTCTCCTTGACACTCCGGGAGGGTTATGGCTTCCATGCGGGGCATCGTCCAGGCCATCCTGAAGCTCAGCTGTGCCCATAGTCGTTTACGTCTACCCCAGCGGCGCCCAGGCAGCGTCGGCAGGAGTCTTTGTCACGGTTGCCGGGGATATCGCAGCCATGGCCCCCGGCACCAATATCGGAGCGGCTCATCCGGTTTCAATCGGGGGCGGTGATGTCCCGTCAGCCATGAATGAGAAAGTGGTCAATGATATGGTCGCCTTTGCGCGAAGCATCGCCGGCCAGCGGGGAAGGAACGCGGAATGGTTGGAAGACTCGGTTCGCAAGAGCGTGTCAATCACGGCCGAAGAAGCCTATGAAAAAAACGTCATCGACCTTGTTGCCGAAGACCTCCCAACCCTGATCAAAAAGCTGGATGGCTGGGAAATCATGAGGAAAGGATCTACCAGAACGCTACATACGGCAGGAGTTGAGCAGCGCACGATTTCGTCCAGGATGGCAACACCAGGTCTTGAGAAGCATCAGCAACCCCAATATTGCCTATATTTTGCTCATGATTGGGCTGGCCGGGCTTTATTTCGAGCTTTCTCAACCCGGAGCCATCCTCCCCGGAGTGATCGGGGGCATCGCCCTTATTCTGGCCCTGTATGCCTTACAGACCCTGCCGGTAAATTATGCGGGCATTCTCCTCATCCTCCTTGCGGTGCTGTTTTTCATCCTGGAGGTCAAGGTGGCCTCTCATGGCTTGCTCAGTTTTGCCGGGGTGTTCTCGCTCGTTCTGGGATCCCTCATGCTGTTCCGGGTCCCGGTCATACGAATCGGCTGGCCATGTCGGTTTTTATTCCGACGGTTCTCATCGTCTCGGGCTTTTTTGTGACCGTGGCCAGTCTCGCCTTTCGAGCCCAGATGCGAAGGCCGCAAATCAGGGACTGAGGCCCTGCCCGGAATGATTGGGGAGGTTAAAAAAGATCTCCTTCCCGAAGGGACAGTATTTGTCAGTGGGGAACTCTGGAATGCCGTCGCTGATGAGCACATATTTGCAGGGGAAAAGGTGGAAGTCGTTTCGGTAGAGAATTTAAGGTTGAAAGTCAGGAAAATCAGTGCTAGAGAGTAGTGAATTATTTCATTTGCAGCCTCCGGTAGAGAAGGCTGCATAAGCGGGAGGAAGATATGCCAATTTATGGGATCGCAGCGATAGTCATTCTGGTGGTCCTTTTTCTGGCCAACGCCATCCGTATTCTCAATGAATACGAGCGGGGCGTGATCTTCCGGCTTGGGCGGGTGATCCGCGCCAAGGGGCCGGGCCTGATCATCCTCATTCCCTACATTGACCGTTTGCAGAGGGTTAGTCTCCGACTGATAGCCACGGACGTGCCGCCGCAGGATGTCATCACGCGCGACAATGTTTCGGTAAAAGTCAGTGCGGTGATTTATTTCCGGGTGATTGACCCGGTAAAGGCGATCGTTTCGGTCGAGAACTACCTCTATGCCACCAGCCAACTGGCCCAGACTACGCTCAGAAGCGTTTGCGGCCAGGGTGAGTTGGATGACCTCCTGGCGGAACGTGACAAAATCAACGCTCACATTCAGGAGATCCTTGACAGTCACACCGAGCCATGGGGAATCAAGGTCACCGTGGTTGAAGTCAAGCAGATCGACCTGCCCATAGAAATGCAGCGGGCCATGGCCAAGCAGGCCGAAGCGGAAAGAGAACGACGGGCGAAGGTGATCGGCGCCGAAGGGGAGTTTCAGGCAGCGTCGCGCTTGGCGGAGGCAGCGGAGATTATGCAGCAACAGCCCATCGCCATCCAATTGCGTTATCTTCAAACGTTGCGAGAGATCGCTTCGGAAAACAATTCCACCACCATCTTCCCGATTCCTATCGATCTCTTTAAACCATTCATTTCTATGGCGGAGCTGTATGAGAGCAGCAAGGCAAAGGGGCAGCCCAAGGAGCAGATAGATGGGTAAGAAGAAAGAGAAGGAAAAGAAAGAAAAACCTCTGGAGAAGATGACCGCCAAGGAGCTCCGCGAATTGGCTCTGACCCTGGAGGGTATTGTTGGCGTCCATGCCATGAACAAGAATGAGCTGATTGCCGCGGTCAAAGAGGCCAAGGGCATCGTTGAGGACAAGAAGGCGACCAAAACAGAGATCGATGTGCGAGCCCTTAAGGCGAAGATTACAACGCTCAAGGAGAAGCGGGAGCGTGCCAAGGAAGCGGGCAACAATCAACTTGCCGATGCCTTCAGACGGCGGATCAGCAATTTGAAAAAGCGAACGAGGCGGGCTGCCTGAGTGGGATGCGGGATGATCGCCTTTTTGAGGGGAGTCCAATGACTCGGGATGAGGCTCTGCAGCTGTTGGGTTCCCATGTTAAGGCCGACAACCTTAAAAAGCATTGTCTTGCGACCGAAGCCATTATGCTTGAACTGGCCGCAAGATTGGAGCAGGACCGTGAATTGTGGGGCACGATCGGATTGCTGCATGATCTTGATTTTGAAGACACGAAGGAGCACCCCGAGGTCCATGGGCGGAAGACGGTCGAGACTCCTGGCGCCTTACGGCCTCCCCGAAGAAGCGCTGAAACGCCGTCTTGCGGCATAACGCCGAAGCGCTTGGCTTGGAGCGGGAGACCGTTTTCGACTACGCTCTGACCTGCGCCGAGACAATCACGGGACTCATTGTTGCGGCGGCTCTGGTCCATCCGGACAAACAGGTTAGGAGCCTGAATCCGGGTTCGGTCAGGAAACGAATGAAAAGCAAGGACTTCGCTCGCAGTGTGAATCGGGATCATGTTGCCCTCTGCGAACGGATTAACATACCGCTGATGGAATTCATCGAGCTGAGTATCAAAGCCATGGCTTCCATCAGCGATGAATTGGGACTCTGAAAGAGGAGTGGTGAGCGGAAACAGGCTGAACTTTATCAGGAGGGTTTAATGGAATTACAGAAGAATGTGGTTGCGGCAATTGCATCAGCGTTAGGTCTTTATATTCAAACGGAACAGGAAGCAGCAGCGTTACTGGCCATGCAACAAAAAGCACTTGCGGAAAAACCCCGTCAGCCGTATATTGCCTACTCCATGGCCGGGCGGCAAGCTGCCATGGAAGCGAGGTGGATGTGGCAGATGCGTTTGGTGCGCTAGGCTTTTGATTGAGGTTTGTTTCGCAATCACGTTGCGCTGATAGTGCATGGCAACAGAGGAAACAGAGAGCAAGTGGCCCTAAGTTGGAGTATCAAGTCCTGGCTGTAACAACCTGAAGAGAAACGAAACATTCAGGATCTAATAGCCCTTTCCGAGGAATACGGAATCTGGTGCTGAGCTGGGGTGAGTTGAGTGGAATCTCGCGGACGAAAAAAACGGAAAAGAGGAGAATTAAGGATGGGAAACAACGAATACCTTCATGGCACATCACTGATTGCAAAGCTCGTTGATGATCCAGCCCCTGCAGTGGACAACCCGATCAAAATCTGCGACTTGACCTTTCGTGATGGTCATCAATCGCTTTTCGCCACCCGCGGCCGAACCGAGGATTTGCTGCCCATCGCCGACAAAATGAACGAGGTGGGTTACTGGGCGATGGAGACTTGGGGAGGGGCAACTTTTGACACCATGCATCGGTTTCTTGGTGAAGACCCGTGGGTGCGGATCCGCGAACTGAAGAAAATCCTGACCAAAACCCCGATGCTGATGCTGCTGCGCGGGCAGAATTGCGTAGGCTATAGGAATTACGCAGACGACTTTGCCGAGGCTTTCACCGAGCGCGCTGCCATCAATGGTATCGAGATTTTCCGGACCTTTGATGCGCTCAACGATTTCCGCAACTTTGAAGCGGTCATCAAGCCTATCAAGAAACTCGGCAAGCACTTCCAGGGAGTCATCTGCTACTCCTTGACCCTGCGCCGCATGGGCGGGCCGGTTTACAACCTGGACTACTATGTGCAGAAGGCCAAGCAGCTCGAAGACATGGGCGCCGACACCATTTGTATCAAAGATATGGCCGGTTTGGTTGCTCCTTACGACGCTTATTACCTGGTCAAAGCTCTGAAAGCAGCGGTGAAGATCCCGATTCATCTGCACAGCCACTTCACTTCAGGCATGGCGGACCTGGCCCTGCTGAAGGCCGTGGAAGCGGGTGTGGACATCATCGACACCTGCCTGGCGCCTTGGGCTTACCGCAGCTCCCATCCAGCCATCGAGCCGCTGGTTGTCTCGTTGCGACACACCAACCGCGACACCGGGTTTGATCTCCTTAAGCTCGCCGAGTGCGGCGCCTGGTTCGAGAAGGTCTCCCCCAAGTATCGTTATCTCCTGGATGACCGGATGTCGACCATCGACATCAACGTGCTGCTGCACCAGACGCCGGGCGGCATGCTCTCCAACCTGATCAATCAGCTGCGCGAAATGGGCGCTTCCGACCGCCTGAACGACGTGTTCGAAGCCCTGCCTCAGGTTCGAAAAGAGATGGGCCAGGTACCCCTGGTCACGCCAACCAGTCAGATCGTTGGCATCCAGGCCGTCAACAACGTGCTCTTCGATACTCCCGAAGAGCGCTACAAGATGATTTCGGCCCAGTCCAAAGACCTTTTCTACGGGCTCTATGGTGAAACCCCTGTGCCTCTCGATCCCGAAATTCAGAAGAAGGCGCTCAAGGGCTATCCCAAGGGCGAAGTTCCCATCACGTGCCGCCCCGGTGAGATCATCCCAGACCGAAATGCCGAAGAATTGGGAAGATACCAAGGGCTTGGCCAAGGACATCGACGATGTCATCATCTACGGCATGTACCCCATGACCGGCATGCGCTACCTGAAGTGGAAGTATGGCGTTGAGCCGATGCCACCGGAAATCAAGGGCAAGACCCTCGAAGACTGCGAGCGTGAGGCCGAGTTGGTCAAGAAGGCCCTCGCCGGCAAGCTCGTCGAGAAGCCCGAAAAGGTCGTCCCCGAAAAGGGTGATGGGGTGCGCACCTTCAATGTCTTTGTTGACGGTGACTTCTTTGAGGTTGATGTGGAGCAGGTTGGCGGCGCCGCTCCGGTGATCACCTCGATCACCCCGGTTGCCCAGCCCGTCGCCGCAGCTCCGAAACCGGCCGCAGCCCCGGCGCCGAAGCCGGCCGCGGCTGCCGCTCCGGCCGCGGCGCCTGCCGCTCCGGTTGCCGGCGGCACCAAGATGGAATCCCCCATGCCGGGCATGGTCATTCGCTATGAAGTGAAAGAAGGCGATACGGTCAAGGCCGGCGATGTCGTCATGGTGCTCGAAGCCATGAAGATGGAGAATTCCCTCACCAGTCCGGCGGATGGCGTGATCAAACAGATCTGCTGTGCCAGGCTGGTCAAAGCGTACAGAAGGGTACCGTGTTGCTGGTCGTTGGCTAAGTGAAGCGAGTGAGTATTTGTTGAAGCTCGAGTGGATGAAATCGAAGGAGAAAGAAAATGGCACTGAAGAAGAATAAGATCACCGTAGTCGGCGCCGGCTTTGTTGGCGCCACCGCAGCCCACTGGGCAGCATCCAAGGAATTGGGAGACGTCGTCATCGTTGACATCATCGAAGGCATGCCTCAGGGCAAAGGCCTTGACCTGCGCCAGGCAGCTCCGGTTGAAGGTTTTGATTCAAACGTCATCGGCACCAATGATTACGCGGATACCGCTAATTCCGATATCGTCATTATCACTGCCGGTGTGCCTCGGAAACCTGGGATGAGCCGTGACGATCTGCTGGCTATCAACACCAAGATCGTTTCGTCCGTTGTGGAAAACATTGTTAAGTATTCTCCCAACGCGATCCTGATCATCGTTTCCAATCCGCTGGATGCCATGACCTACGTTGCCCACAAGGTCAGTGGCTTCCCCGCCAATCGCGTCATCGGCATGGCGGGAGTATTGGATGCCGCCAGGTTCCGCGCTTTCATCGCCATGGAACTTGATGTGTCCGTTGAAGATGTCAATGCCTTCGTGCTCGGTGGCCACGGCGACACCATGGTGCCCCTGCCGCGCTACAGCACGGTTGCCGGCATTCCGCTGCCCGATCTGCTGCCGGCGGACAAGATCGAAGCCATGTGCAAACGCACTGCCAATGGCGGCGCCGAGATCGTCAACCTGCTCAAAACCGGCAGCGCCTTCTTCGCTCCTTCGGCCTCTGCCGTGGAGATGGCGCAGTCGATCCTGAAAGACAAGAAGCGCATCCTCCCCTGCTGTGTTTACTGTGATAAAGAATACGGCGTGGGCGGCTACTTTGTCGGCGTACCGGCGAAGTTGGGCGTGAACGGTGTTGAGCAGATCATCGAAATCAAGCTGACGCCTGAAGAAAAAACAGCGTTTGACAAATCCGTGGTTGCAGTCAAGGAACTGGTCAAAGCTTTGCCTATCTAAGGTCACTGTTCATGGCAAGGTAACAAAAAAGGCGGCTTCGAGCCGCCTTTTTTGTTCCTTGCATTTTGCCTCTTCAAGGGACTTTGTGTTGCCAGGCATTTCGCCTTTGGAATGACTTTCAATTCCTGGAAAAGCTGCACTTCATGGCAAAATTCTTAATACTCGCCTCGTCGCAGAGAAGAATGGCATCCTGAAATGCTCGCAGCCGGTCGCAGTTCCTGCTGCATTCCTCCTTGCTCGCATCCACATTTTCGCACGTCCGACAGGGACTCTCCACAGTTCTAGCATAGCCAGCGCTCATCACTCGCAACCTCCCTCAAATCAGGATCAGCCCGCCCCAGAATCAACTATTTGCTAAAACTGTATTCCATATAAAATGCACCTTCGTCGGGTGTCAAGCCCGTTTCCACAAAGAACGCCAACCTTTTCTTCGCGACCTGCTCATCGGGCCTCATTTTGTGTTCCCATTTTTGCCATGGCGCATCAATTGCTGTTGCATCTTCCGATGCTTGCTGCTATAGATGTTAGTGAAATATTGTGTGAGGGCCCTGGATCCATATAGACTTTTGACTGATGGAGGTAGCGCACAGGCAGAACCGTATCATTAACCCGTCTCCTTTTATTCATCACGCTCTGGCTCACTTTCCAAAGACCTCGTTGGCGGGGATTGAGGAAGTGATCCACAAGTGCTCGAACACGTGAGTTCGTGCTTTTTTTAACAGAGTCCTCCGGGGACACCTGGGGGGCGGTATCGTGTGGAAATCGTGTTGAGGAGGGTAAGTATGTTTGACGAGAAGGTGTTAGAAAAGATCAAAGCAGGAAAAGAAAAATGGGATCAGGGACCTGTTGCAAAAACACTCGCCAAGGCGCCCGAGCAGAAGAAAGAGTTCACCACCATTTCGGGGGCGCCCGTAGAGCGGCTCTATACGCCTCTGGATGTTACGGGCTTGGATTATGACCGGGACCTCAGCTATCCCGGATCGTTCCCCTACACCCGTGGAGTGCAGCCGACTATGTATCGCGGCCGTTATTGGACGATGCGTCAATACGCCGGATTTGGCACCGCCAAGCAGACCAATGAGCGCTATCGGTACTTGCTGAAACAGGGGCAGACCGGGTTGAGCGTCGCTTTCCACCTTCCGACTCAGGCCGGATACGACAGCGACGACCCGCTTTCCATGGGTGAAGTAGGAAAAGTAGGCGTTGCCATTGACTCGATCGAAGATATGAAGGTCCTTTTCGATGGTATTCCGCTCGACAAGGTCTCCACCTCCATGACCATCAATGCTGCTGCCACGGTCCTTCTGGGCATGTATCTTTCCTTGGCCGAAGAGCAGGGGGTAACCTGGGACAAGGTGAGCGGCACCATACAGAATGATGTTCTGAAGGAAATCATCTGCCGTGGCCAGTACATCTATCCCCCCAAGCCCACCATGCGGCTGACGGTCGACTTGATCGAGTTCTGCCAGAAGCATGTCCCCAAGTGGAACACCATCAGTATCAGTGGTTACCACATCCGTGAATCAGGCTCCACCGCAGCCCAGGAAATGGCTTTCACGCTCGCTGACGGGATCGCCTATGCTCAGGCATGCGTTGATCGAGGCATGGATGTTGACTCCTTTGGTCCGCGCTTGAGCTTCTTCTTCAATGCTTTCACCAACGTTCTGGAAGAGGTTGCCAAGTTCCGCGCCGCTCGCAGGTATTGGGCCAAAGTGATGAGAGATCGCTTCAAGGCAAAGGACCCGCGCTCCATGATGCTGCGCTACCATGTTCAGACCGGCGGTGTTACCCTGACCGCCCAGCAACCGCTGAACAACGTTGTTCGCGTGGGCCTGCAGACCTACGCCACGGCGTTGGGCGGGGGTCAGTCACTCCACACCAACTCCTACGACGAAGCTCTCTGTCTGCCCACTCAGCAAGCCGTGACGGTGGCTCTGCGCACCCAGCAGATCGTGGCCGAAGAAAGCGGCGCCACGGATACCATCGATCCTCTGGCGGGCTGCTACTACGTCGAGGCCATGACCGATAAGATCGAAGCCGAAATCGATGAATATATCAAGAAGATCGATGCCATGGGCGGCACCCTGGTCGCCATCGAGCAAGGCTACATCCAGAAAGAGATCCAGAACAGTGCTTATCGGTTCCAGAAAGAGATCGAGTCCGGGGAACGGGTATATGTCGGGATCAACAAGTACACCATGGAAGAACCTCCTCCAACAGGTCTTCTTAAGGTGGATATGTCGGTGGGAGACGTCAAGGCCGCAGAGCTGAAGAAATTTCGCGCATCAAGAGATCAGGCCAAGTGGAAGGCAGCTCTGGATAAGTTGCGGGAAGTCTCCAAGACGAACGAAAATGTCATGCCCGCAGTAATTGAAGCCGTGAAGGCAAAAGCCACAGTCGGCGAGATCTGCAATGTGTGGCGTGACGTTTTCGGCGAATATCGACCCAAAGAATTTGTCTAGAAGATCAGACTTCAGGTTCATGAACTGTTCGATTAGCGGAGGTAATTTTCCATGGCAAAGAAGATCAAAATCATAGTAGCAAAACCAGGTCTCGATGGGCATGACCGTGGCGCCAAGTTGTTGGCAAGAATATTTGCTGAAGCCGGTATGGAGGTGGTCTACACCGGATTGCGCCAGACCCCCGAGATGATTGTTCAAACGGCCATCCAGGAAGACGCCGACGTGGTCGGGATGAGCAGCCTTTCCGGTGTGCACAATTACTTTTTCCCCAGAGTGGCGGAATTACTCCGTGACAAAGGGCTCAGTGATGTTTTACTGGTGGGCGGTGGCATCATTCCGGTGGAGGATTACGAAGGTCTTAAGAAGGCCGGCGTGACTGGCATCTTTGGGCCAGGGACTCCCACTACGGAAATCGTGGATTTCATTCAGAGCAATGTCAAGGCTCGTGGCTAGACGGCTGAGCTCTTGATGACAACAGTCTAAACGGACTGGTAATTGATGGATCGGGGAGACGGACCTCCCAAAGGGTTGCGCTCCCCGATCATCCTCAGAGCCAGCCCTGCTCTTCTCAGAATCTCAGACAACGGAAGAGCCGGGGCCTTGTAATTAACCCCTCACTTTTCTCATGCTTCCTGCAAAAGGAAGACGATTAGCTCGGGTGGGCGAGTTAAGTCATCCTGCGAGGGCTGGCCGACCGTATCCTTATAAAAGCCTCGCAACAAACAATCAAACCAGTCGAAGGTATTGAAGGGGAAAGCAGTGCACAATGCAATGCCGAAGGATTACGCCGCGGAGATCCTTGGAGGATCAACCACGGCGGTTGCGCGGTTGATCACCTGGCTGGAAGATGAAGACGAGAGGGCATACCAGTGCATGGTGAAACTCTATCGCCACACCGGCAACGCCTACATCATCGGTATTACGGGTTCACCGGGAGCAGGAAAAAGCACGCTTACCGACAGATTGACCCACCACATACGAAAAGCGGGACTGACCGTGGGCATTATCGCTGTGGACCCTTCCAGTCCCTTCACGGGTGGGGCGATTTTGGGGGACCGCGTGCGCATGAGCGAACACAACCTGGACCCGGACGTCTACATCAGGAGTATGGCCACCCGCGGTTTTCTCGGTGGTACGTCCAAAGCCACTGGGGATGTGGTGAAAGTCCTCGATGCGTTTGGCAAAGATGTGGTCATTATTGAAACGGTCGGTGTGGGCCAGGATGAAGTGGACATTATCGGCATCGCCGATACCACTTGCCTGGTTTTGGTCCCGGGCCTCGGCGATGCGATCCAGAGCATGAAGGCCGGGATCATGGAAATTGCCGATGTCTTTGTTATCAACAAAGCGGACCGGGCCGGGGCCGATCAATTGTGGGCCGAGGTTTGCTACCGGGTCGAGCAGGATAGCCACATTAAGCCAACCGATTGGACTCCACCCATCGTCAAGACGGTCGCGGTTAACAATGAAGGCGTGGATGACCTGTGGAAGGCAATCGAGCAGCATCGCAACCACTTGAAAGACAGCGGTAAACTCTTGGAAAAACGCCGCGACCGCACTTATCGGGAAACGCTCCGGATGATCCACAATGAGCTTTTCCGAGTCGTGCGCGAGCAACTCGACAGCACCGGACAGCTTGATCATCTCGTAGAGGACATTTTGGATCACAAACAAGACCCCTACACCATCATGCGTCAGATCGTCAAGAATTGGCTTTCAATTTCGAAAAGGTAGCAGGAGGGCACAATGAAGGTTTTAAAAGTGGATCACATCGGCATCGCCGTCGCCAGCGTCGATGATGCCAAGAAACTCTACAGCGACATCCTGGGCCTGCCCCACGCCGGTAGTGAAACGGTAGCGGAACAAAAGGTCACCACAGCCTTCTTTCCGGTGGGCGACACCGAAGTAGAATTGTTGGAATCAACCGCGCCGGATGGCCCCATTGCCAAATTTATCGAAAAGAATGGCGGTCGAGGCGGGGTTCAGCACATTGCCTTTCGTGTAGAAAACATTGAAGAAGCTCTGGCCGAACTGAAGGCCAAGGGCGTTGCTCTGATTGACGAGAAGCCGCGCATGGGCGCGGGCGGAGCCAAGATTGCCTTCCTCCACCCGAAGTCCACCTTTGGCGTGCTGGTCGAAATCTCGGAAAGAACATAGGGTAATTCGAGGGCACGGTTCGCCGTGCCCTCCCCTGCCTCTCATTCCCTCCTCCGCTTCTCGCTTTGAGACCCCCCTGCCGGTATTTTGCTGATTACCGGTAAACACTGCGTTTCCAAGACGCCTACAGCTCGCTCTCTATTTTTTCTTCCTTGACCTGGGTCGTTGAAAAACGCGATTTGAGGAACCACGCCAGGCCCCCCAGGAGGATGACCCCCACCACGAGATCGATCTGGTGCGAGTAGGTTTGGACCACCGGCCAATGTTCGCGAAGCTTCATACCGCAGAGCAAGAGGAAGGTATTCCACATGGTCGCACCAACGAGGGTGACAGCCAGAAAGGGGACAAGCGGCATGCGGCCGATACCGGCAGGTATGGAGATGAGGTGCCTGACAACGGGAACGAAACGGCTGATGAAAACGGTGAGAAGTCCCCCGCGTCGGTGAAAAAATTTCTCGGTGATGACAAGGTCGTGAGGGTTCAAAAGCAGGTACCTGCCGACCCTCAACACCAGAGGCTTACCGCCGTAATACCCCAGGTAATAGGAAATGAGCGATCCAATAATGGAACCGAGACTGGTGACCCCTATCGCCAACCAGAGATTCCAACTGCCGTCCGCCACCAGGAACCCGACAAATGGCATGACCGCTTCGCTCGGGATCGGAGCAATCATGCTCTCGAGGGCCATGAGCAACCCGGCGCCGAAGTACCCGGTCTGATCCAGGCATTTTATCGCAAAGTTCGAGACTGCTTCCGTCAACACTGCTTGATTTCCTTTGCTAAAGCACCAACCAACGTCAGATGGACTTGACTCCCAGCCCTGCCATCCCTTATGTTTCTAACAGTGAAAGGATGATTGATGGCTACGATTGTTTTTGACACCTATCTCTATATCAAGAAATTACGGGCGGTGGGCTTCACCGAGGAGCAGGCCGCCGTCCAGGCCGAAACCATTGCAGGGCTGATCAACGAAGAGCTTACCACCAAACGCGATCTCTCGGAAATGGAACAGCGTCTGGACAGCCATTTGAATGAACTGGAATACAAGCTCACCATCAAGTTGGGCGCCATGATGGCTGCGTCCATCGCCATTATTGCCGCGTTAGACAAACTGTTTTAGCGCCTGGTATCGGGAATCTATTCTCCACCCTGGTTAGATTGCCGACAAAAAAGATCAAGCTTTTACCAATCTATTACGTGTTAGCTCTTACGCTTAGCCCACGTTCCTGAAACCATTCCAAACTCACCCTCATGGCCATTGCCCGCCAATGCGGATCGAGCAAGCGGTGATCTGCTGTTTTCATGAGCAGCAATCGTTTTGGCTCACCGACTTGACGATAGATGGCAACAGCATCATGCCAGGAACCGTTTCGTCCTGCTGTCCGTGAATGACCAGGACGTTGGAAAGCGATGCGAAGATCTGTCAGATTTTCCGGACTTCCCAGTGGCAATCCCGGTGGAACAACTCGCTTCAGTTCCTCCGATTCGCAAGCGCCAGCTTTATCCGGGACAAATCAAACGGGGTTGCCCAGCAGACTACGGCCTGAATGTCGATGCTCGCCCGAGATGCCGCCAGCAGTGACAGGTATCCGCCGAGGCTGGACCCGAGGAGCCCGACGGTCCCATCGGCCCAGGATTGCCGCTGCACATAGTCCAGCACGCAACCGAGGTCGCGCATCCTGGAGAACAGCAGGCTCTCTCTTTGGATGATTTGCGATTCGCCACAGCCGGAAAAATCAAAACGCACAACGGCCATGCCCGCACTGCCGAACTGCTCACCGATGGCCACGAACTTTGCACTGTCTTTGTAACTGAGCAGTCCGTGACAGCACACCACGACCGGCGCCGGAGTCCGCTCCGGCAAATGGACCACGGCAGGGATCGGCCCATCCGGGCTGGGAATCGACAAAGGATAGGAAGATGTCATGGGATTCCTAACCATCAACCGGGTGCTTGTGGCGGACGGCGAAGAGCTCAATCTGCTGCGTCTCTCCATCCCTCCGAAGGGTCTGCGATGTGTTCTTGAATTTGAAATGCTTGGTCAGCTCCACAAAAAATGTCGGAGCAGGCAAATCAGCATTTTTCGCCAGAAAGATGACGCCGTTTGGCGTCAGTGTTCTCCGCAGGAAATCCACCAGGAGAGGATAGGATCGGCGGTCGTAAACGACTTCCGAACCAACAATGACATCGTACCGACGCGTCTCACCGGGATCGCTCCAGTCAAGCTTGCGAACCTCCAGCCTCGGTCAACCCGTTAAGGAGCGCATTGGCCCTGGCAAACAGGAGGGCATCTTCATTGATGTCCGTAATCGTGATCCGGTGCCCGCACAAGAGCTGCATAGATACCGACGATTCCAATTCCGGCGCCAATCTCCAGCATATGACAAGCCGCATTGACCGGTTGTTTTCCAAGAAAAGTCGCCAGAAGCAAACCCGCCTCCCATAGTTTCGCCCAGAAGGGTGCCGCAGTAACATCCGGATCCTCGGCTTCAATCCGATCAAGGATGTACTCCTCATAATCCTTAAGCTGAATAATCTGCAGGACATGGTCACCGATCCTGAGGGGAACGGTCTCAATCGGAAACCGGCCGCTGATCTGCCCCATCAGATCATCTAATTCAGACATCGCTGCTGTGCTCCTTCAAATTGTATGAAAATCTTTCCCAGAGCCTCTTTTCTCAGGGTTGTCCGGACCTCTGCTGGGTCATTCTGACCGCTCAAAATACGCCCTAATGGTGACCGCCGGGACCTTCCGGGATGACCTTGTCCCGCCCCGGCGATCCGGCTGCCCTAGACCAGCCTGTTCGGGTGCGAATCCAGTAACCGGTCCACCGCAAGCGCTCCTGTAAGGACTCCAAATAGAGATAAATCACCGGTGTGATGTACAGTGTCAGAAACTGGGAAAGCACCAACCCGCCCACCACGGCCAACCCCAGCGGCCGCCGCGCCTCGGCGCCGGCCCCAATGCCGAGTGCAATCGGGAGGGTCCCCATGAGGGCCGACATGGTGGTCATCATGATCGGCCGAAATCTCAGGATACACCCGGCAAAGATGGCTTCAGCGGGCGGCTTGCCCTCTTCTCGCTGGGCATTTAGAGCAAAATCGATCATCATGATGGCATTCTTCTTCACGATCCCGATGAGCATGATAATGCCAACGAAAGCGTAAATACTTAGATCGGTGCGGAAAATAAGCAAAGTCAAGAGCGCTCCAACCCCTGCCGAGGGCAACCCGGAGAGAATGGTGAGGGGATGAATGAAGCTCTCGTAAAGGATGCCCAAAACCATGTAAATAACCAGGATAGCCATGACCAGGAGCAGCCACATGCCTTTCATCGACGCCTGGAACTGCTGAGCGGTGCCCTGGAAGCTGCCCGAAAGGGTTGCCGGCAGGCGCAGGTCGCGGATCACTTTCTCCGTCTGCGAGACCGCTTCACCCAAGCTGACACCGGGGCGGAGATTAAAGGAAATCGTAACCGACGGCAACTGCCCACTGTGGTTAACGGTGAGCGGGCCAAGGCGCTGTTCGAGCTTCGCCACCGATTCGAACGGCACGAGGCGGCCGCTGCCCGAACGGACGTAAAGCATGGACAGCGCCGATGGATCGAGCTGATACTGCGGCTCAACTTCGAGGATCACCTGGAACTGGTTGGTGGGGGCGTAAATCGTCGAGACCTGCCGGGAGCCATACGCGTTATACAGGGCTGTTTCGATTTGCTCAGCGGTGATGCCGAGCGCCAGTGCCTTATCGCGGTCAATGTTCACCCACACTTCAGGATTGCTGATTTGCAGGTCACTGGTCACATCCTGGAGACCGGGCAGACCGCGCAATTTGCTCTCCACCTCCGGACCCCAGTGGTAAAGCTCTTTGATATCCGCTCCCTGCAAGGTGTATTGATATTGCCCCTTGCTCAGCCGGCCGCCAATCTGGATTGCCGGAGGGTTCTGCAAATAGACATTAATGCCCGGGATCTGCGCCACTTTCGCGCGCAATTTTTGAATCACCCCGTCCGCATTCAGGGTACGCTCTTCGCGCGGCTTCAACCGCATAAAGAGGCGGCCGGAATTGCCCATCGGCACCCCGCCGGTTGCTCCCGCCGCCGACATGAAGGCCTCGACCTCGGGCTCCTGGCGGATCACCTCGGCAACGGCCATCTGATGTTGGACCATGGCCTGAAACGAGATCCCCTGAGCCGCTTCCGTAAACCCGGATATTTGGCTGGTATCCTGACTGGGGATGAAGTCCTTGGGGATGATGACAAAAAGATACGCCGTGGCGAAAACCAGAAGCACCGAGACGATCAACGTCATCCGACGATGCTTCAGGACCCATGTGAGGCTGCTTTCGTAGGCATGGAGCATGCCGTTGAAGACCCGTTCCGAGGCGGCATAAAAGCGGCCGTGGTGAGCGGTCGCGGGAGGAGTCAGGAAGCGGCTGCAAAGCATGGGAGAAAGCGTCAGGGACACAAACCCGGAAACCAGGATGGCAACTCCGATGGTCACCGCAAACTCATGGAGCAGCCGCCCGAGAATGCCTCCCATAAAGAGCAGCGGGATAAAGACCGCAACCAGCGAGAGGGTCATCGAGATGATCGTGAAACCGATCTCGCGGGAACCGTCGAAGGCCGCCTGCATCGCCCCTTTCCCCATTTCCATGTGGCGCACAATGTTTTCGAGCATGACGATGGCGTCATCGACCACAAAACCGACACAAAGGGTAAGGGCCATCAGGGAAAGGTTGTCCAGGCTGTATCCCAGCAGGTACATCACGGCAAAGGTGCCGATGATCGAGGCGGGCAGAGCCAGGCTGGGAATGATCGTGGCGGAGAGGTTCCGCAGGAAGAGAAAGATCACCAGGATGACCAGGCAAATGCTGAGATAGAGCGTAAACTGGACATCCTCGATCGAGTTGCGGATGGAATCGGAGCGGTCATAAAGGATATTGAGGTTAATCGAAGCCGGCATTTGGGCAAGGAAGCTCGGCAGCAGCTCCTTTAATCGAATTCGCCACTTCGACCGTGTTGGTACCCGGCTGGCGTTGAATGGCGAGGGTAATAGCCCGGGTGCCTCCGGTCTGATCATTGTACCAGGCTGCAACCTTATCGTTCTCGACACTGTCAATAACGCTTCCAAGCTCTTCCAGCCGCACCGGCGAGCCCTTGCGATAGGTCACGATGAGCGGACGATAGGCTGCCGCCTCGGTCAGCTGGCCGGTAGCCTGCACCGTGAAGGCCTGATGCTTGCCATAGAGCGTCCCTGTCGGGAGATTGACATTGCCCCGGGCAATGGCATTTTCCACTTCATCAATACCGATCCCCATGGAAGTCAGGGCCTTGGGGTTCAACTGCACGCGCACGGCGTATTTTTGCGCGCCAAACACCTGCACCTGAGCGACCCCGCTCACCATGGAAATGCGCTGCGCCATGAGCGTATCGGCATATTCATTCACCATGGACAGGGGGAGGATCGGCGAGCTCAGGGCCAGAAACAGAATGGGCTGGTCGGCCGGGTTGACCTTGCGATAGGAAGGCGGTGTCGGCATATCTGCCGGAAGCAGGCGCTGGGCCCTGGCGATAGCCGTCTGAACGTCCTGGGCGGCACCGTCAAGATTACGTTCCATTGCGAACTGGAGGGTGATCTGACTGACGCCCAGTCCGCTCGTTGAAGCCATCGAATCGAGGCCTTCGATGGTGGAAAATTCGCGCTCGAGAGGCGTGGATACCGAGGAAGCCATGGTTTCCGGACTGGCGCCCGGGAGACGGGAAGTAACCTGAATGGTGGGGAAATCCACATTAGGCAGCTCGCTTACCGGAAGCAGGCGATAGCCGGCAAGCCCAAAAATGACAATGGCCAGCATCACCAGGGTGGTGGTGACGGGCCTTTTGATGAAGAACTCCGGGATGCTCATTGAGGCTTTTCCTCGCCGGCTGTTTCCCCGGGACCAACGATTTTCACCTGAGTTCCCTGCGTGAGCCGAAGCTGGCCATCGGTCACCACCCTTTCGCCCGGCGTGATGCCTTTTTCCACCACTGCTTCGCCATCAACCGTTCGGGCCAGGACCACCGGACGATGTTCGGCCGTGCCATCCGGAGTGATGACGAAGACGTAGCGGCCCTGCTGACCGGTCTGGACGGCTTGAGACGGGATGACCACGGCATCCTGTTGGGTGCTGAGGGTCAGGGTGACGTTGACAAACTGTCCGGGCCATAAGGCGCGATCCTGGTTCGGGAACGTGGCGCGAAGCAGGATCGTTCCGGTGGTCTGGTCAACCGTATTATCGAGAAAAGTAAGCTCGCCTCGAATTACCTGTTTCTCATCCCCCGGCGCACTTACGGAGACATCCAAAGGACGGACCGCCAAGCGTCTCTTCAGTTGGGGGAGATTCTGCTCCGGGACTGAAAACACGACATAGATGGGGCTTGTCTGTTTGATCGTAACCATGGGATTGTCAGTGTCGTTGGCCTTGATGAGGTTCCCCCGATCCACTTTAAGCTGCCCGGTGACGCCATTGATGGGCGAACGGATGGAGCAATACTTGAGATCGAGCCGGGCATTTTCCGCTGCCGCCTCATCGGCCCGGACCGCAGCCTCAAGGGCGGCAGCATTAGCGAGGATCTGATCGTTTTGTTCCTCGGAAACATAACCCTTCTTCACCACTGCGGCATAGCGCTGGGCCTGCCTGCGGGCGTGTTCCAACTGCGCCCGGTTCCTGGCGAGATTGGCTTCCGCCTGTTTGAGCGCGGCCTCGAACGGGCGAGGATCGATGGTGAAAAGCAAATCACCGCTCTTTACCTCATCCCCCTCTTTAAAATGGACGGCATGGAGCTCGCCGCCGACCCTCGCTCTCATCAGCACCGTCGCATACGCCTGGACATTCCCGATCGCCCTGAGTTGCTCGGGCACTGGCTTCGCGACGGCAGTGGCCACGGTCACCGGCACCGCAACCTTCTTTCGAGGGTCCGCGGTTTTCGCCGTTCCCGAAACATCCCGGGAACAGGCTGACACGAAGCCAAAGACCAAGACGATCCCCACAGCGCCAAGGGCGCGTAAAAAAAGGCGGTCAAACAGCCGCCCGTCTTGTTCAGATTCTGCTCAGAGCCCATTGTCAAGTTTTTCCCATTCGAAAAACATTATACCATCCGTATCAAAAAAGGACAGACAGTCCCTTCCCATATCCGCCCCAGCTTTCAGTCAACCTGCCATCCGCCGCCCAGGGCCTTGAACAGAGCGACGAGATTGGATGAGACGCGCTGTGCGCTTTGGGCAAGCGCATCTTCATTGTTATACTGGGCACGTTGGGTCACCAGAACATTGAGGAAGTCCACCAATCCCCTCGTGTAGAGCTCATTGGCAATGTCGGAGGCCAGGCGGTTTGCTTTCACCGCTTGCATGAGCGAATCCCTGGTAGCCTGCTCTTTGGTATAAGCGACGAGCGCATCTTCAACATCCTTGAGCGCACTGAGAACCGTTCGCTCATACCTGATCGCAGCCTGCTCTTCCCTCGCACCCTGCACTGCCAGTTGAGCGCGGAGGCGGCCCGCCGTGAACACCGGCCAACTGATTGTCGGCCCGATAGACCAGTATCGGCTCGAGGCTTGAAAAAAATCGGAACCACTCACACTGGATTGACCGACCAGGCCCGTCAGAAAAAACCGGGGAAAGAGGTCGGCTGTTGCCACTCCGACTCGGGCTGTGGCGCCGGCCAATTCCTGCTCCGCCTGGCGGACATCGGGACGACGCCGGAGAAGCTCCGACGGCAACCCGGCGGGAACGGCGGGCGGACCGGCTGGGATCGGCTCCAGCAGCAAAAGTTCCTCCAGCAGACTTTCCGGCCCCTGGCCAAGCAACACGCCGAGTTGGTGAATCGCCTGCCGCAATGAAGTTTCGAGAGCAGGGACCTGTGCTTCGGTTGCTGCAAGCTGCGCCTGTGCTTGAGCCACGTCCAGTTCGCTGCTCAGGCCGGCCTCGTAACGCGCTTTGGCAATCTCCAGTGCCTGCTGCTGGGTGAAAATATTTTTCTCCGTGACCCCCAACCGGGTCTGACTCCCCCGCACCTCGAGATAGTTCCGGGCAACTTCGGCAAGCAGAGTCACCAGCACATCGCGACGGCTTTCAACCGTTACCGCAATATCGGCATCGGCAGCTTCGACCGCTCTCCTTACGCCGCCAAACACATCAATTTCCCAACTGGCATCAAAGCCCGCAAGAAAGAGGTTTGATCCTCCCGGTATGGCAGTAACCTTCGAGGTATTCGCATTTTCACTGGTACGACTGCGGGAGTAGTTGCCGACAGCATCGACCTCGGGATAGGCATTCGAGGCAACCACAATGCGCTGAGCACGCGCTTCACGAATACGGGCGTCGGCCAAGCTGAAGGTCAAGGTTGGCCTGCACGGCTCGCTCGATGAGCGAATCCAGCTTCGGGTCCCCAAAGATGGTCCACCATCGGGAAATGTCCAACGACTTGATCGTCGTCTCATGGGGGGGCGCTTCCGCCCATCTTTCAGGCATTTTGGGGGCGGGTTTCACGAAATCGGGTCCCACCGTGCAGGCGGCCAGCGCCACTGTCACCAACCCACCAAGGATGAGTGAGAGAAGCATTCTAAGAGAGCGGTTTCGTCTGGTCATTCGATGGTTAAATTCTCTCCCCTGGTACACCCTGAACCCTGAGCCGGTTTGCGACCTCTCACCACGGTCACACCAACCCCAGCCACTATTCACAAACCACCATTACCAAACACCATGCATTAGCCAGCAAGCATTAACCACTAAGAAGCTATCTCAAAATGGTCAAAACACCGCTGATCGTCATTCCGGTGAAAGCCGGAATCCAGGTTTCGCAGGTATTCTCGACCCCGGCTTCCGCCCATTGGCGTCAATTTAAGGCGATGGAAGGCGCATCGTCGTTCACGATCAGGATGGTGCATCCCCTTTTACCCCGAAGGGGTTGGATAGTTAAGCCCAGGGTCAGCGAAAGCGCCACCCTGGGTATGGGTGCACAACAAGTATCCATACCCTGAAAGGGTTATATAAAAAGCATTTCTCACAACAGATCCGGGTGCTCGCCATGGCTCTGTTTGATGTAACCCCTTCAGGGTAAGATGGTTTATGGCATCTCCCGACCCAGGGTGGCGCTTTCGCTGACCCTGGGCTGACTTATGAAACCCCTTCGGGGTAGACAGCAAATGCTTAAGTTGACGCGCATGGGCTTGAGCCGGGGTGACGGGGTAAGCCGGTTTTGAGATAGCCTCTAAGTGACCGTCCAAAAACAGCTGTGCCATTTTGTGGGGTGGACTGTGTCCACCAATGGCGCTGCGCGCGGGCAAAGCCCTCCCTAAGCTCCTCGTAACTGTTGCGTTTGTTTTTGGACCGTTCCTAACCACAACCCAGGACGACTGGTCACTGTCCACTCACCACTGTTTGCTGAGGAAGCAGGGCCTCGAGTGTCCGCGCGAACAACTCAAGGTCGTCTTTCGACCACAGGCACAGAATGACCTCATCGAGGCTGGTTGCCTCCGTTTCGAGATAGTCTCGAATGGTGTTGAGCATGATGTCCGCACAGCGATCCTTGGGAAAACCGAAGATTCCGGTGCTGATCGCCGGAAAGGCAATCGAGCGCATTCCCTTTTCCGTAGCCCGCTTAAGGCTGTTCAGCGTGGCCCCGCGAAGCTTCTCGTCTTCGTCGCCCTCGCCGTAGCTGGGCCCTACGGCGTGGATCACGTACCGGGCCTTCAGATTGCCGGCGCCGGTGACCACGGCCTGCCCCACGGTCGTGCCGCCAATGCGGTCACATTCCTGTTGAATGGTGGGTCCCCCCTTGCTGCGAATGGCCCCCGCCACCCCTCCGCCCAACACCAGGTGGGAGTTAGCCGCATTAACGATGGCATCGACCGCAAGCTCCGTGAGGTCCCCCTGAACCAACCTGATCATTTTCCCTTTCACGTTTTTTTCCATCGCCTTCCTCCCTTCACCGTGGGCATCAGGACCGAAAGCATCTCGATTTTCATTGTCCCTTGTTACCATTCCAGACTATGGGTTCAAAACGTTCCGTGTCAATACAATTTTCTTGATACAATTTCCTTGATCTTGAAAGACCATGCGGACATAACGATGCTGGGCCAGAGTCTTGTGATTCGAGGAATTTACTGACTGGTTCGGCGGCCCTCGAAGCCTGACGTTTGCATTTGTAATGAGAATTCCTTCACTTTGCGGAGGTCTCCATGCCCATCTCGGAAGTCATGAAAGGCAAGCTGAAAAAGGCGCTCTCAGCGAGCCGCGTAGCCCTTGTGGGAGCATCACCGGAACAACTCTCCGTCGGTATCGGTCCGCTCTCCAATCTTCTCGCCGCTTCCTTTCCGGGCGAAGTGCTGCCTGTCAATCCCAAATACAAGAAGGTCCTCGGCTGCAAGTGCTATCCGAGTCTCGAGGCCATTGAGCCCCCACCGGATCTGGCAATCATCCTGCTGAACCAGCATGGGGCGGTGGCGATGGCGGAACAGGCGGCGAAACTGGGAGTCGCGGCAGTGACCATTGTCGCCGGGGGGTTCAAGGAGTTCAAGCAGGGAGGAAGCGAGCTCGAGGCGCGCTTGAGGCAGCTTGCGGAACATTACCAGATGCCGGTGATCGGTCCCAACACCCTTGGTTTCTCTTCTTTTCACCGGGGCTTGCACGGCCTCTTCTGGCATCTCGACGCCGTGCCCGGCCCCGTTGCGGTCATCTCCCAGAGCGGCGGCGTCGGGCTCACCATTGCCAATTGCCTGCGCGATCTGGAATGCGGCCTCAGCCATTTCATTGGGGCCGGCAACTGCACTGTTGTGGATTTTCAGGACTACCTGGAAGTCTTGAGCGAGCAGCCCGAGGTCGCTGCCTTTTGCGTCTTTATCGAAGGCTTGAAGGACCCGCGGAGTTTTTTTGAACGCGCTCGAGACCTGTCTCGCCATAAGCCCATCGTGGCTTACAAGGCCGGCAAGCTCGAGGAAGTTTCACGGGCCACCGTCACCCATACGGGGAGCCTCGCCGGGGAATACCGATACTATCAAGCCATGTTCAGGCAGGCCGGAATCATCGAGGCGGCTTCGAGCTGGGAAACGGCGGTGATGGGCAAAGCCCTGAGCATGCTGCCACCGCCCGCCGGCAACCGCCTTTGCGCCCTCACCTTCACCGCCGGGCCCAGCATTGTGGCGATGGATCGGCTCCTGGCTTCCGGATGGGAGTTCCCGGACCTTTCAGACCGCGGAAGAAAACAAATTCTCTCGGTCATAGGGGAAAAGACCCCGGTTGACCTCCAAAACCCCGTTGATCTCACCGGACCCGGTTTTCTCCCCCACACCTACGCGAGCGTCCTCGATGCCTTGCTGCTTGAGCCCTTTGACGCCTACTTTCTGGTCTGGAGCTACAATGCGCTCATCCGCATTCCGATTCCCGAGTTGGAACACTTCCGGAAAGCAACCGATAAGCCTTTCGTGGTCGTCCTCCTGGCGCCGGAGCGGGAAGCCCGGCCCCATCTACAGGACTTGACCGCCCGAGGGATATGCACCTACCTGACTCCGGAAGACGGTGCGATTGCCCTCAATGCCCTGCTGGCCAGGAGCCGTTTTCTAAAGGGCGATGGCAGGCCCTGAGCGCAAGCGCCTCCCGCTGGTTCCCAAGCTCCAGCTTGGGAACCAGCGGGGAGGCCCGGACGTGTGTCGCACAGCGAAACCTCGTTGTTGCATGCCCCTCACGTTCGCCTTTTATCGGCGACACAAAAGGAGAAAAGGGGTGAGAAAGGGATTGCCAAACCACTTCTCGTCTAATATCCTCCGGTCCTCGGTATTGCAGGTTTCACAGAACTGCACCCGTGAGGTGGTTTTCTCACGTTCCATTGGCGCTATTTAATCGCTATTGCCATCACCAGTGGGCCCTCCACGAGGATCAACTGAACTAACATGCGGGTATTCATCAGCCATTCATCGAAAGACAAGGCAGCCGTCGAAAGACTCGCCCTCGGGCTCCGGGAGCGGGGCATCGAACCCTGGCTCGACAAGTGGGAAATCGGCCCGGGCGATGACATCGCAGCCGGCATCAACGCCGGGCTCGAGGCGGCGAACGCCGGCTTGATCGTTTTTTCCCGGCACTCCCTCGAGAGCCGGTGGGTTGAGGCGGAGATCAGCTACCTGACTTTCGCGCGGATCGAAGAGGGCAAGATCCTGGTCCCGGTGGTTGTGGGTACGGACTCCTATGTCCCGCCGCTTCTCCGTCCTCTTGCGCGTCGAGCAATCGAGGAAACCGACGCCATCGCCGACGCCCTTCTCGGCCGCAAGCCAAAGCCGCCCGCCCAGCCGGTTCCCGGACACGGTCGGACCGAACGTGTGGTCATCTCGCTTCGCCGCGAAAACGGCGCCGGGTTCCGAGTCACCGTGTGGATCGGCAGGGAGAAGCACGGCGAAAAGCTCCATGCCTTGCTCCCGGCACCTCTGCTGGAAGCCCGGGACTGGTTTCTGCGGGGTCTTCGCTTCGGCCCGTACCGCAGCGCGGCCGCAGCCAATCGGGCAGCCCTCGAAGCGAGCCTGGCTGACCTTGGCCGGCACCTGCGCGGGCTTTGTTTTCCTGACGGCACCGGGGAGGCCGTGGCTGAGCTCGTTGACGGCAGCCCCCTCGGGACATCGGTGGAAGTGCTCTGCGAGGCCGATGATCCGGTATTGCTGGGCTTGCCCTTCGAAGCCCTGCGCCTGCCGGACGACCGCCTGCTCGCGGTCCAGGATGCGGTGGTGATGCTCCGCCGTCCCGTGGAACTTCCAGCGCATCAAGCCCACCCTCTCGCCGGCCCGCTCAAGATCCTCGTCGCGGTCGCCGCCCCCGATGAAGCTTACACGAGCGCCGCAGTACTCGATCAGGAACGGGAGCTGCAGAACATCCTCGATGCCGTCGAACCGGCACAACGTCATGAAAATGTCGAAGTCCGCATCCTGGAGGTGGGCCACCCCGAGGTGATCGCGGCCGCGGTCGCCGCCGATGCCTATCACGTGCTTCACCTCTCCTGCCACGGCATGCCCGGAGCACTCGAGTTCGAGGACGAGGATGGTCGTGCTGTTTCCACGACGGCTGCCGATCTCATTGGCCCCCTTCGGCGCGCGGGTCGGCCCCTGCCCCTGGTCCTGCTCAGTGCCTGCCATGGCGGTGTGCACCAGGGAATGACGGCAAGCTTCGCCGAACAGTTGCTCCGGGCCGGTGTGCCCGGGGTGCTGGCGATGCAGACTACGGTGAGTGACTTCTACGCAACGCAACTGGCTCGGTTGTTCTACCACCACCTGGCGAGCCGCGAGCTTCTGCTGGCGAGCCGCGCCCTGGCGGCGGCGCGCCGGGAGCTCGAGGACATCCGTCGTGAAGCGGTGCAGCGGGGCGCCCCGCTGGCTGAGACTCAGCCGGAATACGCCACGGCGACCCTCTTCGTGGCCGACCGGGAGGTCCCGCTGGCCGACTTTGCCCTCGAGAAACAGCCGCTCCGAGTCACGCCGGTCCATGAAATGGCGGGACCGGTACCGCAGCTCCGCATCGACGATCTTATCGGGCGGCGCCGTGAGCTCCGCGAGACCCTGCGCGCGCTGCGTGACGCCGGGCGGCGCCAGGTTGGGGTCATGCTCACCGGAATTGGCGGGATCGGCAAGAGCGCCGTGGCCGGACGTGCCATGCAGCGACTCGCCGAGGACCACTGGCTGGTCGCAGCCTATGCCGGGCTTTTCAACCTCGCAGGCATCGGTTTGGCGCTGAGTGTGGCCTTGCTGGGAGCGCCTCGAAAGGCGACGAGAGAGCGGGAGCGCTTCTCGCCAGGTCCGACCTGGACGACCGCGTACATTTCCAGCTTGTGGCGCAAGCCCTTGCCGAGGAGCCGGTGGTCCTGGTGCTCGATGACTTCGAGCAGAACCTGACCCCGGGAGGGGCAGCGTTTATCGATGCGGATGTGGGAGAATATTTCCTGGCTCTTCTCGAGAGCGCACGGCAGGGACGCCTTCTGCTCACCAGCCGCTATCCCGTTCCGGGAACGGAAGCCTATCTCCAGCGTGTTCCCATCGGCCCCCTGAGCGCGGCAGAGAGCCGCAAGCTCCTGTTGCGCCTGCCGGCCCTGCGGGCCTTCGATTCGGCGAAGCTGACCTTGATCCTGCGGGTTATCGGCCGACACCCCCGCATGCTCGAATTCCTCGATGCGTTTCTTCGCGGCGGCCAGGGGCGTCTTCCCCACGTCACCCGGAAGCTCACGGACCTCCTCGAATGCAGTGGTCTTGATCTTCGACCCGAATTCGAACAACTCGAAGATGGTTTTCACGCGACTGTCATGATCGGCACGCGCGACGTCCTCCTTGAAGAGTTGCTAGGGCTCGCGCGCGATGAGCACCTTGACGAAGTGCTGCTTCAGGCTGCCGTTTCCAATCTGCCGGTCAAACCCGACGGGCTTGCCCGCATGCTTGCTGGCGACAGCGCCGACGTGGAGAACATCAAACACAAGCTGGCAAGGCTTGCCGATCTTTCTCTTGTGCATTGCTTTCCCGACGGCTCCGCCTGGGTGCATCGCTGGACCGCGGAAGGCCTCGCCCTTCTCGATGACAAAGTCCGACATCGCGCCCGCTGCAACCGCGCCGGGCGCTACCGATGGTGGCGGGTCGCGCATGAGAGCCATAACATCGAGGACGCGACGGAGGCGGTGCGAAACTACCTGGCCGGACAGGACTTCGATGCTGCTGCTCAATGCGCCCATGCGTGTTTTAATGCCCTGCGCCGGTTTCAGCAATCGATAGCCATCGCCGCCCTCGCTGCCGAAGTGCTCGAAACCCTGCCCGAAGATCACCCGCGTTTTGCCGGCGTAGCCGATGAGGAAGCCCAGGCACACCTGGCGCTCGGTTTTACCGACCGGGCGCTGAAGCGCCACCAGCAGGTTCTGGGACGGCGCGAGCGGCTCGCGGAGTCGGAGCCGGATCGAGCGGACTACCAGAGAGACCTGGTGGTATCTTTGGTGAGGGTGGGCACGAGGCGACGAGGCGAATGTCGGAGACTGCCTGCGACGGGCCCTGGCAATCATGCTGGGACTGAAGCACAGCGGGCGCCTGGATCCTGTTGACGAGCCATTGATCGAGGCAGTGGAGGAACTGATGCGCGATCATGGTTTGAGCCCGGAAGCCTGACAGGGGCCTGACCTCGAACGCTGCAAGCCGCTGTCGCCGCAGACGTCGGATAATGATCACCAGGGTTTCCGGTGTTCAACCGGTCACCAGGTGGGCGAACTGCTCCCTTCTTCCGGGAACGGCGGCCTGCGCGCATAAATTTCTCCCCCCTCGACTTCGCTGCTTCTCAATGCTTCGAGGACGTCCCGCCGCGTGCAGCCTCTTGAATTCGACACCTGCTTCATATCCCGGATCGCGTCCCAACCACCATCTTGATCTGTTTTGCGGCAAACCCCATGTCAAATAACCAACGCGCCACTGGCTCTGTTTACAGACCCATGCCTTCTGTGATATACGGAGTTTTCTCAAAAAGAAAAGCAGCTTAAGGTGGTTGGGCAATGACCTTTGCGTTCCAGGATCACTACTTTCACCGCGCCAAGAAAGAGCATTTTCTGGCGCGTGCGGTCTACAAGCTCGAGGAAATTCAACAGCGCTACCGGCTCCTCAGGCCGGGAAACCGCGTGCTGGACCTGGGCGCCGCCCCCGGTTCCTGGCTGCAGCTCACCAGCGTCACGGTGGGCCCCAGAGGCCTGGTGGTCGGCGTCGACCTCAAAAGCATCGACCACCCCTTTCCCGGCAACGTGGTCATTCTCCAACGTGATATTTTTGAACCGGAATTCCTGGACGAATTAGTGCGCGACTACGCTCCATTCGATGTGATCCTCAGCGACATGGCTCCCGCGACTTCCGGAGTTCGCGTCGCCGACAGTGCGCGTTCGGCGCTGCTTTTTGAGCGGGCGTTCGAAATCGTTCGGTTGTCCCTTAAACCAAACGGTCACTTTCTGGCCAAAATATTCCAGGGAAGCGATTTCCACCCACTACTGCTGGGGACCAAACGGGCGTTCACCTCGGTCAAAGTGGTGAAGCCGGCGGCATCACGTAAACAGAGCAAGGAAATCTACATCCTGGCCAGGGGTTTCAAAAGAATACAGGAAGGAGGCTGATTCATGTCCGGACACTCTAAGTGGAGCACCATCAAACATAAGAAAGGGGCTGCGGACGCCAAACGGGGCAAGATCTTCACCAAGCTGATCAAAGAAATCATGGTCTCGGCGCGGACCGGCGGCGGAGATCCCACGGGTAATCCCCGACTGCGCGCCGCGATTGCTGCCGCCAAGGCTGAAAACATGCCCAAGGACAATATCGAGCGCGCGATCAAGAAAGGCGCGGGAGAGCTCGAAGGAGTCACCTACGAGGAAATCAACTACGAGGGCTACGGTCCGGGCGGGGTGGCCGTGCTCGCGGAAATCATGACCGACAACAGAAATCGTGCCGCGAGCGATGTCCGCCATATTTTCACTCGCCACGGGGGCAGCATGGGTGAGGCTGGCTGCGTCGCCTGGATGTTCAGCAAAAAGGGGAGTATTGTCTTCATCAAGGAGAAGGTCTCCGAGGAAGAACTCATGGAAGTGGCCCTCGATGCCGGTGCGGAAGATGTAGATGAACAAGAGGACCAGTTTGAAGTCACTACCTCGCTGGAAGATTTTGCCGCCGTGAAGGCTGCTTTTGAAGACAAAGGCATGACCTATGAGCTTGCTGAAATCACCATGGTCCCGCAGAGCACCGTGCCTGTTGAAGACGAAAAAACGGCTGCACAAGTCCTGAAGTTGATGGACGCCCTGGATGATTGTGACGACGTTCAAAACGCTTACGCCAATTTTGACATCCCTGACAAGGTCTTGGATGCTCTGGCGTGAGAGGGTGGATGGTTGAGGGTTGATGGTTGATGGTTGATGGTTGATGGTTGATAGATGACGGCGATGCGGCGGTGGACGATAGATGACCACCCATCGAACCGTACGAGAGGAATCAGGTGTTTTTACTCAGCGCCCAGCACTCAGAACTCAGCACTCAACACCCAGCACTCAGAACTCAGAATTTAGCACTCAGCACTTTTGGTTCAAAAGATGATCCGCGCCATCGGCATTGACCCGGGCTCCCGATATACGGGCTACGGCATTGTGGAGGGGGATGGCAGCCTGCTCCGCCATGTCACCAATGGCACGGTCAGCCTCTCGGGCGCGCTGCCGCTCCCCGAGCGTTTAAGCATCATCTATCAGCGGTTATCGGCGATTATCACGGAAGTCCAGCCCGTCGTGCATGGCGATCGAGAATGTCTTTTTCGCGAAGAATGTGAAAAGCGCCCTGAGCTTGGGACAGGCTCGCGGGGCCGCGATTCTTGCGGCCGTGAACGCCGGTCTTCCCGTCTTCGAATACAGCGCCCTGCAGATCAAGCAGGCGGTGGCGGGATATGGTAAGGCCGGGAAAGAGCAGATGGTAAAAATGATTCAATATCTTTTTAAACTAAAAGAGCCGCCCAATTCCAATGCCGCCGACGCCCTCGCCGCCGCCATCTGCCACCTGAATACCCAGGCCTCGAAGAGGCGCTGGAGCGGGTCGGAACTGCCATGATCGGGTATCTGGAAGGAAAACTGAAACACAAATCCCCCGATTTCATCATCGTCGATGTCCACGGTGTGGGTTACTTTGTCAACGTCCCTCTCAGCACTTTTTACGACTTGCCCGAACTCGGGCAAACCGTGACCTTGAACATTCACACCTACCTTCGGGAAGACGCGCTGCAGCTTTACGGTTTTCGCACCCTTGGGGAAAAGGAGATGTTCCTGCATCTCATCACGGTGAATGGCATCGGCCCCCGCCTGGCCGCCGGCATCCTCTCGGGGATGAGCCCGGATACGCTCAGGCAGGCCGTTCAGGGAAAAGATCACCAGCGTCTGCGAAACATTCCCGGGGTCGGGAAAAAAATTGCCGAACGCATCATCCTGGAATTGCGGGACCGGCTTAAAATCAAGCACGATAAGAGCGAAGGCTTCGAGTTGCCGATAACCACGAGTCCCGGGGTTTACCATGATGCCTTCTCCGCGCTGGTGAATCTGGGCTACCGCCCGGCAGAGGCCGAAAAAGCGGTCCGGAAGGCGCAGCACCACCTGGGCGAAGATCCGCCCCTGGAAAAACTTTTGAAGGAAAGTCTGCGCCTCCTCGCCTGAACGCAATAAAGCCATTCACCGCAGAGACGCAGAGAGCGCAGAGAAAAGAATTTGTAACTGGCCACCAACCACTAACCCTTAGCCACTAGTCACTAGCACTAGCCACTAGCCACTAGCCACTGAAAAAAATGGTCGAACGCATCATCGAACCCAAGAGAATGGAAGAAGACCTCCCGGCAGAAAACAGCCTGCGCCCCCGGCGTTTGGATGAATATATCGGCCAGGACCGGGTGAAGGAAAATCTGACTGTCTTCATCGAAGCCGCCAAACAGCGGGCTGAACCGCTGGACCACGTCCTCTTCCATGGCTATCCCGGCCTCGGCAAGACGTCTCTGGCAACCGTCATCAGCAACGAGTTGGGAGTGAACATGCGCAGCACGTCCGGACCGGTCATCGAACGTCCGGGTGATCTGGCCGCCATCCTCACCAATCTCGATGCGCGCGATGTGCTCTTCATCGACGAGATCCACCGCCTGAACCACGTCGTTGAAGAAATCCTCTACCCGGCCATGGAGGATTTCAAGCTGGATATCATCATCGGCCAGGGCCCCTCGGCCCGCACCATCAAGCTCGACCTGCCGCCCTTTACGCTGATTGGCGCCACCACCCGCGCCGGGCTCCTCTCCCCTCCCCTGCGCGACCGGTTTGGGGTAAGCCTGCGATTGGAATTCTACGAAGTCAAAGACCTCACGATTATTGTCAACCGCTCGGCCCGCATCCTCGGCATTCCGATCGACCCGGATGGGGCCATCGAGATCGCCAAACGCTCGCGAGGAACGCCACGGATTTCCAATCGCCTGCTGAGGCGCGTGCGAGATTATGCCGAAGTCCGCGCCGATGGACGGATCACCCGGGAATGTAGCCGACCACGCTTTACGCATGCTCGAAGTGGATGAAAAGGGGTTCGACGGCATGGATCGGAAGATCCTCAGCACCATCATCGAAAAGTACGACGGCGGCCCCGTCGGCATCGAAACGCTGGCGGCAGCGGTATCCGAAGAAAAAGACACCCTCGAGGACGTCTACGAACCCTACCTGATTCAATTGGGATTCCTGCACAAAACCCCCCGCGGGCGCCTCGCCACCCGCCTGGCCTTCGAGCACCTGGGAATTCCCTACCACGCCGCCCCGCAGCAACTGCGATTCTGACTCAGCGTCCTGTGAGAACACGCAAATGTGGTCACAAGGCGCCTGCTGAGCGTGCAGCTCCCAACACTCAGCACTCAGCACTCAGCACTGCGTTTTCAAGCTGTTACCTGCCAACAATCGTCACCTCTACCCAGCGATTGCGGGCGCGATTATCGAGATTGATGAGGACGATCTGTTGCCAGGTTCCGAGGGCTAACTCCCCGTTGCGAATCGGGATCGACAGCGAAGGCCCGAGCAAGGCCGCCTGCACATGACTGTGACCGTTGCCGTCATGCCATGCCCTTTCATGCTCGTAGTTCTGCCCCGGGGGAGCCAACCGCGTGATGGCCCGCTTCAGGTCTTCGATGACTCCGGGTTCATATTCGATGGTCGTAAGGGATGCCGTCGAGCCGATGACCACAGCATGCAGCACGCCGTCCTTTGCTCCGGAATCATCCACCATTGCGGCCAAGTCGCCGGTGATATCCTCCAGAGCAGGCCCGACCGCCATGAATTTGGTGACCCTTGCACAGTGAAGCATTATGGGAGCCATGGGTCGCAAACTCCTTCAGAAAGAAACGTGCATCAGTAATTCTCAGACCTCATCCGACCTCTTTGAAGCGCTTATGGGTGCAATTAGAAGTGAGAGTTGTGACAGATCTGAACGCAACAATAATAGCTTTGGACATACGCAAATCGTCATTCCGGCACGCCTTAAGCCGGAATCCAGGAGTACATCTGCAGCGGTGAAACTGCCCTGGATTCCGGCTGGTACGCGTGGGCGGAAGTCACTAATTGGTTTCGGCTGGTAGGGGCAACCGGCCGGTCGCCCCTACACAATCCGGTTGAATGGTCGCTGAACTGACCAGAAACTTCCGCCCGGCTGTACTAGTACACATGGGCATAAGTTCGTGCATGTTTGCGGTGGGCAAAAAAACCTGCCCACCCTACGGCTCCGGGAACACTGTAGGGTGGGCACAGCTTCACCGTGCCCACCGGAGCTGGCTACGGATTTCGGCCCACGTGTACTAGAAGAATGCCGGTTGACGATAGTGGCTCAGCAGCAGGCATTCGGGACGAAGGTTACCCCCACTTCTGATTACACCCAGCGCTTATTCCCTATTGGACAAAAGAGCGATCTGCTGAGTAAAATAAGAGCTTTCGCTATCGCGGACGAGACAATACTCACCACAGTCGGCAACGATCAGTGTCCTGTCGAGAATTTGCTTCGAGTATGCGAGGACCTGTCTCGCCCAATACATCATATAACCACCCTCATGATGCAAAGCACCGGAGGAGTCGATATTTGGACTGCATTCTTCTCGGAACCGGCGGGATGGCGCCCTTGCCGGATCGTCTGCTGACAGCACTGGCGGTGAGGCTCGATGGCCGGATCTACCTTTTTGATGCGGGCGAAGGCACCCAACTGGGCTGGAAAAGAGCGCAGCTCGGCCTGCGTGGATTCAAGCTGCTGGCCGTCACGCATCTCCATGCCGACCACTGTCTCGGCATTCCCGGTATGCTCATGCTCCGGGCGCAGATGGACGACCCGGAGCCGTTTACCATCATTGGCCCGCCCGGGATCAAAGCATTCCTGGAGGAGACGCGGAAAGCCCTTGGTTTCTACCTCAATTATCCCGTGCACTTTGTGGAATGGTCAGATGACACGGACGGTCTTGCCTACCAGGACGAGCGCGTGCGCCTGTTCTGGGAGCCGCTCAAGCACACGCAATTCTGCCTGGGGTATCGCCTGGAAGAGCGCGAACGCCCGGGGAAGTTCAACCCCGGCCGTGCCATAGAATTGGGGATCCCGAAGGGACCCCTGTGGGGCCGGCTCCAGAACGGGCAGGAAGTGGTCCTGGAAAGCGGCAAAACAATCAAACCCAGGCAGGTGCTGGGCCCGGCCAGAAGCGGCAGGCATCTGGCCTATGTCGTCGACACCCGGCCGGCGAAGGCGCTCTATAAGCTCTGCCGGAACGTGGACATCGCGTTCATCGAAGGCATGTTCCTGCCGGAAGATGCCGAGCACGCCAACGCCAAGGGCCATCTGACCGTGGTTGAGGCAGCCAACCTGGCACGGCGGGCGGGAGCAAGACAGGCGGTGCTGGTCCACATCAGCCCCCGTTATAGCGACGAAGACCTCATGCGCCTCGAGGGCAAAGCGCAGGAGGTCTTCGAAAAGGCCTTCGTGGGCAGGGAGCTCGCTTTGTATTCGGTGCCGTATGGGGATGACTGACCAGGTCCGGACCAGTGTGCAGGATAAGAGCCCAATTCGCTTCACGACCAGCGCACTTCAGCGCAGTTTCCAACACGGCACGGCTTATAATAAAGGGGTCCTTTGAGGAAGGATAGAACCTGTGGGTGGCTTGCCATCGAGCTATGCCGAATCGACCGGAAGGCGGGTGGGAAAGCCCGCCCTCCAAATCAAAGCTCTCGGCGAGACCTCGTTGCAGTATTACCGTGAGATTGCTTCCGGTACCGTTGCATCAGCATCCCAGAGAATATAGCCGGTCTGATCGGCCCCGATCCCTGTAGGCATAATTCCATAAACCGCGCCGTTCCGGTGAGCCTCGATCACCCCGAGGATGGGCGCATTTTTAGTGGTACCGGAAGGCTTTTTGTAGAGCTTGTCGCACACCGTGCTCGCAATTCCCTGGACTGTGAAGCTCCCAAGAACTGCCTGGCCAATTGCGGTTTGGACCCAGTTTTCAATGCACTGGGTACCGGAAGTATTGCCCTTGCTGTAATAGAATTTTGCCTTGGAATAGGTTTTTTGGCGATCCTGCCGCAAGTCCTCCTTGCCGACAAGAAGCGTAAGCTCTGCTCCCGTAAGCGTCATGGGAAGGTTGAAGGAAAGATACTTGGGCATGGCATCGTATTCGCCCGCCTTCCCCGAGAGATTGATCCTCCCGGGCTCGCCGACCACCTGGCCACGCGGCTTGCGGGCAGCAAAATTCCACGAACTGTACCCCCATGAAAAGCCATCGGAGCCCGAATTCGTGATCTCGGCAAACCCCTCCAGGTAATTCCAGGAGATCTGGTCAGTCCCCGAAGGACTCACGGCCCAGCATTTCAGCTCGCCCCGCTCGCCAACAGTCATCCCGCCAGCCGTGGAACCATCACCGGTTTTGGCACTGAACCAGGCTGTCTCATATCGATCAACGAAGAAAGTGAACCCGGCAGTATCATCCGAAGCGCTCCGAAAGCGGCAGGTAACGTTGACTCCATAATAAAAGCCGTTGGTGATCGCGATTATGGTATCCGTATCATCAGACACATCGATCAGGGGAAAAATGAGGAGACTACCACTCTTGTAAGGGCTGCCGACGGCGAGCGCAAAACAGCCTGCGGGCAAAGCCCAGGAGGCAAACAAGACAAGGCAGAGAGCAATCAGGGTCTTCTTCTTCATGGCGCATCCTCCTTAAAGCTGCAGACAAAAGGTTTCGTAAGACGCTGTGACTGGCATCATATGATCTGCTCGACGATCTGGGCGGCATCTCTCACCAATGTTGCACAGACCGTCGCGGCAAGCTTCTGTTTCTTTGCATGTTGGAAGCCTTCAGGAGTGCTGATGTCACACCCCAGCAACTCCCTGCAGACGAGAGAATCATGGCAGGCTTTGAATCTTTTTGCTAATTCCCTTACCGCCTCGTAGGTATTCTCTTTTGCCTGCCGATCTTTACTTTCGGCGCTGCCATACTTCAGGCCAATGAGCATGAATGCCCCCGTGACCGCCCCGCACGTTTCGGCCATGCGCCCCATGCCGCCGCCAAATCCGGCAGCAACGCGCAGGGCAATTTCCCGCTCGAGGCCGAAGCATTCTCCATAGGCGGCAACCAAGGCCTGCGAACAGGAAAAACCTTTCTGGAAAAGAGTAACCGCCAGTTCCACTCGATCCATCGCACTTCCCTGACTTGATGTTGATTGGTAATGAGCACTCTCTCCAACCACTGTAGAGATCGCACCGACCACAGCTAATGGTTTCCGGAAATACAGCACTGCAATTGATTTATTTAGCCTAATACAGTTTGGAGAACCTCGTCAAACAAAAAGTTTATCGAGAAGGGCTCTCTACAAGGTAGAAGATGAACTTCAGAATGAGGGATCTTTATCCCCTCACTCTGACTTCCGACTCCCGTCTTCTGTCTCCCGTCTTCTGTCTTCTGTCTCCCGTCTTCTTCACCACCCCCTCGTCTCCCAGCACGACTATCGGCAGTGCACGAAAGATCTCCTGCTCCATTGCGGTTAGCTCGGGCGCGGCCGGCACAAACGCGAAGGCCTCATTGGAGCCTATCCCCGCCAGTTCCAGGTCACGCGGCAGGCGCCATTCGCGTTCGATTTTCCAGGAACAACGCGGCGGCTCATGGAGTTGGAAACGGAAGCGATCCCCCGGACGCAGCCTTGCATAGACCGCAGAAGAACCGTAAATCGCGGGCTTGGCGCCCAGTTCACGCAATACGCGACGCCTCACGGCAACCCCGTACGGTTCAAAGGTCCAGCGAATGAGCGCCGGATTCCATCGCCGTATCGCATCAAGTTCCGCAGGCGGCCTGGAGGTCCATGAAATGACCGCGTGATTTCCCCGCACAATCCTCGAACCGGCCCTGATGCGCCCTTCAACCAGAACGCGAACAAGGGCCTCCAGGGCCGTATGACCCGCCAGAAAATCGTCACGGAACAGACCCATCAGAAAGTCCCGATACGACTGGCCCGGCCAGGGACCGGAGCAGGACCGCACGTAGTGATACAGGTAATCCTGCCAGTTAATGCTATTCGCGTCGAGCAACCGGAGGGTATGGTGCGGCGTTTTCCTTTTGGCGGGAGATTCTTCAGGACTGACAAAATCCGCGATTGAAAAGCCGGCGGCGGATTGCGGAAAATCTTCCAGCAATTTTAGATTTCCCTCATTTTCCCGAGTGCCGGCTGCGGGGCGGTAAACCCACAGAGGACGCACCTGCTCTCTTTGTTGCATTTCAAGAATCTCCAAGAGGTTGCCCCTTCGCCGCAATTCCAGGACGCAGTGGAGATCCGAAACGAGGGCGAGGAGACGGTCACGGCAAACCATACGGGTAGCCTTGGGACAGATGACGGCTTCCGCCATGCAGGTCAAAATCGATCGAGGAAAGGATGCGGCATCGCGAAGCGGGGAAGTTTTCAGTGCGCCCAAAGTCTCCAGCGGTGCAGGAACGACAAGGAGGAGTCCTGCTCCGGTTTGTTCGGCGGCGGCACTCACGAGATCGTAGGTAATCGTCCCGAAGCTTCCGGCAACGCCCAAATTATTCGAAATCAGAAACGGCAGCATCGCCCGCAGGACCTGAAGCCACTCTGCCCGAGGGGAGATGATTTTCGCCTTCCTTGAGTTGAAAAACGCGGCCCAGGTCTGAGCGGGATCGATGTTGCCCTTTCCGAACAGGACGCAGGGACAGCCGGCAGGGGCCATTGGAGGGAAAACCGGCCCAAGGTCTCCATGATGCCACCCATCTTCCTTCTCGAAGCCATTCCTCGGCCCGTTTCCGCGCCCGATCGAAAGCTTTTACGCCAACCGGACCACGGGCAAGACGTTCCCCCACCCATGCGGACAGATCTTTTTCGGTATCAACATGATGCTGCATCACTTCGGCGATGTGTGAATGATAGGATGGCCCATCCACCTTTTGCTTTGTCTCGAGGAGAGCGTTCACGACAAAAACGGCATAAGATTGTGCTGCCGACAGCGGGCGCAGGACGCGCGGCAACACGGGGTCGTGTGGAAACGTTAAGTGCATGCTGCTGGGCATGGTCGGCATATCCTCTCAGTCAACCGCGTGTTGAAGTTTTGGCTGGTACGTCATCTCTTTAACAAAAGTTACCGGTTGCATGCCGACCATGTCAAGTGTACAAAATAGGAAGTGCTGAGTGCTGAGTCCTGGGTGCTGAGTCCTGGGTGCTGAGTGGCCCACGGTGCTCGGTGCCCATGCAACCATTCGATTGCCTGCAGACGGTATCCATCCATGAATTTGGGGACACTCATTATCGGCAGTCAAACCTCATATGCTCGTTTTGGTATTCGCGCTGACTGCGCCGGGACTTCAGCGCTGGGAATGCCCTTCAGGAAAGGGAGGAGGTCCTCATGAAATTAGGAATTATCGGCCTGGCACGGGCGGGCAAGACCACCATCTTTAATGCCCTGACCAAGAGAACCGGGGAATCCGTGCCACCGGGCGGGCATGCCGTTCCGGTTCTGGGCGCCGTTTCCGTTGCCGATTCCAGGCTGAACTGGTTGAGCGAACACTACAAGCCGAAAAAAACCACACCGGCTCAGGTGACTTACCTCGACCTTCAGGGTCTTCCCGGCGTCCTGGAAAGTCACCAGGAATACATGGCACTCCTGCTCACCCACATGCGCCCGGTCGATGCCTTTCTCATGGTGATTCGAAATTTTTCGGACCCTTCGCTCGGCGAACCGGACATCAAGCGTGATTTCAGGGAACTGGAAGACGAATTCATCATTGCCGATCTCGGAACGATCGAGAAACGCCTGGATAGGATCTCGGCGGAACTGAAAAAGGGGAAAAAGATCTTTGGCTCCGAAAAGGAACTCCTCGAATCCTGCCTTGAAGTCCTCAACTCTGAAAAACCGCTGAGAACACAACCGGCCTTGACGGCGGCCCCGGAAACGCGGGGCTTTACCTTTCTTTCCGCAAAACCCATTCTCATTGTGGTGAATAATCCCGACGACGACGACCAGGTTCCGGAAGCCACATTTGAATATGCCAATGCAACGGTTGTCCGTGGAAAGCTCGAAATGGAGATGGCCCAGCTACCCGAAGAGGAAGCGGCCGCCTTCAGGCAGGACTTCGGCCTTTCCGACAGCGCCCTGGATCGCGTCGTCGCGCGTTCCTACGCCTTGCTTCAGCTGGCCACCTTCTTCACGGTTGGCGATGATGAGGTGCGCGCATGGACCATCCCCAGGGACCTGCCCGCGCTGGAGGCCGCCGGCGTGGTGCACACGGATATGCAAAAGGGTTTCATTCGCGCCGAGGTGGTGGCTTTTGACGATTTGCGCCGGTCCGGCGACTACCCCTCGGCACGGAAACAGGGGCTTGTACGCCTGGAGGGAAAAACCTATCCGGTTCGCGACGGCGATATCATTAACTTTCGCTTCAATGTTTAAATGGGCGGAAGGAGACGGAAGGCAGGAGACAGGAGACAGGAGACAGGAGTCAGGAGGTCAGAAGAAGAAGTCAGAGGGACAGAGTCGGAAGACAGGAGTCAGAATTCAGAGGTCAGTTGTCGGAAGGCAGAAGACGAGAGGCTTAAGTCTCAAGTGAGGAGGCAGAATTCGGAAGGCAGAAGAGAGGAGTCATGGGGCAAGAAACTGAATTTGATACTGGAAAACCAAACAGAGCACTCCGACACTCACGAACTCATCACTCATCACTCGTCACTCAGCTCACTCAGCACCCAGCACTCACCCATCACTCAGCATCACCCAGCACTCTACTCATCACCCTCATTACCCTCAGACCGACTAAGCACTTCCCCAAGAAATCGGTCAAGGTCGTCGAAAAGCTCTCGACACAGCCCGCCGTGGTTCATCTTGTTGCCAAACAGTTGCCCCCGCAACTGGTCGACCGTTGCGTTCACCTTCCCCAGCTTGGTTAAATTGGTGGTCTGGGTGGCGAGTTTTTCTTCGATGAGCAGATTTCTGGCAAGCCGGCAAAATCGGATGACCTCTTCTTCGATTTTCTTCGCCGGTCTCCAGCCACGGATCTGCCGGATCATTGCCCGCGTCGCTCATCTTCCCGAGGCGGTCGAGAAGATGACTCATGACCACACTGAGCGTCCCGTATTCGAGGCCGCGAATTCCGCGACGCCAGTTCAACAGCCACGGACGTCGCCACGTCCAGAGAAGATGCCGTTCTCCAAAGGCAATAAGGCCATCCACAGTTTCTTTGGCGCGCTTGATATGGGTGCGTGTTTCCCTCCCGGGTGGTGCTGGGGGCCGCACTGAAAGGGTCTCTCCGTAGTTTTTCAAACCGCGATGCTGACTGGCCTCGTCATCCAGGTAGCGCAGGCATCTTCGGAAGAGACGGTTAGCCCATGTCTCGCCGGGAGTGTCCAGATGCGGATAGGATAAGATCACCCTTCCTTTCCCCGCCCGCATCTCCATGATCGCGGGATGGCCGAGCAGCCTCGCCGGATCCAGATTGATGCCGTAAATCCTCTCCCATTCCTCCCATGGAACGGTTTCGCCAGTTCAGGTCCGAGAGAGGCAGATCGGCCACCCAAAAATCCGATCCCGGGAACCGATATGTTGCCAGGCAAGAAGAATCCGGCATTGGTTCAAGCTGGAATTGCGAAGGCCACCAGATCGATACCGGGAGGGTTGGCGGCAGCCCCTCCCAGAGCGGGTGATCGGTCGCTCCCTGAATCCATATTTCGCCGCTGGCATTGGGGAGGCGTTCCGCCAGGGACATCCGTTGAAGCGGAACGAGGCCGAGTGACAGCGGGCTGGAGAGGGCAAGACCGGCCCCGCCGCAGAAGCCCAGGTAGCTCCCTCCATTTTGCACGAACTGTTTTATTCGGATTTTTCCTGCTTCCCCGAGAGTGCGCACCTTGTGGGACGCCCAGCCTCCCGGGACGACGAGCACCCGGTGACGGTCGAGACCGCCGCCGGCAATTTCTTTGGCACGTATTAAATGGAAAGGGACGCCAAGATGCCCCAGTGTTTCCAGGCAAATAAGACCCCACACCAGTGACTGGTCCCACAAGACGGCAACCGGAGGGCCCTTCCATGCTTCTGAGTCCGCATTCTGTGATGCACGCAGTCTTTTCATGCCTCGTCCGTCCGGAACCGCGCTCTTGCCCTAAGCATCTTTATGGTCCTCCTGTTGATCGCTGAAATCAAGCATTCCCGCTTTCTTGAGAGCCGCAACCCCGCCCTGCAAATTGACGGCTTCGCAAACACCTGCATTTTCCAACTGGCGGAGGGCCTCATAGGAGCGCGCTCCGGAATTGCAGACCACGACCAGATGTTTGTCCCTTGGAACTTCCGGAAGGCGATCTTTCAGGGTTTCCTGCGGAATATTCAGCCAGCGTTCACCGAAATGAGCCACATAGGGAGCGGCATTGGCGGGGCCTCGAACGTCGAGGCAGATGGTATCGTCACTCCCGTCATCGAGGAAACACTGCTCGAACTGATCTGCATCCAGGGGTTTGTTGTAGCCGTCGAGAATGTTTTCCGCAGTGTTGGCGGCCGCATTCACGATGTCAAGCGCGGAAGTGAATGGCGGCGAGTAGGCAATTTCAAGATTGGAGAGGTCCTCCAAAGTCGCCCGGTAGGGAAGCATGGCGGCAAGGCTGTTGATTCTGCCAACGAGGGCGTCCCCATTATGAGCCAGACCCTGAGCACCAAGGATGCGGCGGGTCTTGCGGTCGACAATCAGTTGCAGATAAATGAGATCGTTTTCGGGATAGAAATGGGCCCGGTCGGCCTGGATGACCAGGGCATGCACCGCATCGAACCCTTCGCGAAGAGCCATCGGGAGGGGAATGCCGGTCGCCGCCACGGCCAGGTCGAAGATCTTGAGGGCAAAGCTGCCCACGACCCCATTGAACGCTGCAAATCCTCCCGCCAGATTGGTGCCGATCACGCGCCCCTGGCGGTTTGCCAGGGAGCCCTGGGGAAAAAAGATGGGCTTGCCCGTCACCAGGTGCATTGTCTCGATGCAATCGCCACCGGCATAGATATCGGGGTCCGAGGTTTGAAGGCGGCGGTTGACCACAACGGCACCCCGGGGCGAAACCAGCAGTCCGGCCTGCCCGGCCAGTTCCGAATTGGGCCGAACCCCAACCGCAGTGATCACCAAATCTGCATCGAGGCTGCGTTGCGAGGTTATGACCCGGAGGACGCTCTCGCCTCCGTCGGGACGTATTTCCTGAACCATTTCCTTGAGAAAAACGGCGACGCCCTTCTCTTCCATGTGTCTTTGGACCATGCGGGCAAGACCGGCATCAAGAATAACCGGAAGCACCTGGTCCGCGATTTCCACGACGCTGGTTTCGATACCCCAGAGATCGCTGAGCGCCTCTGCCAACTCGCAGCCAATCGCCCCGGCTCCAATGATTACCGCCTTGCCAACTTCCCCCTTGGCGATGCGTTCCTTGATGGCTATTGCGGACCGAAGATTTGAAAGACTCATCACACCGGGAAGCTCCGCCCCGGGAATGGGCAGCCGGTTGGGTCGGCTACCCGTGGCCAGAACGAGCTGGTCATAGGGAAGTTCTTCGATCTCTCCGGAAAGCAGGTCCTGAATTCTGACCAGCTTTGTCTGCCGATTGATGCCAAGCGCCCGGGTGCGAGTCCTTACATGAACGCCCTTTGCATCCTCAAAAAACTGCGGGGTCCTTACCATGTGGAAACTGGTGCTCATCAGTTCCCGCACATCGCTGACATCCCCCGAGATGAAATAGGGCATGCCGCACCCGCCGTAGGAGATATGTTCATCCTGGTCAATCATGGTGACTTCGGCGTCCGGCTGCAGGCGCTTCAAGCGACAGGCAACCTTCGGCCCCAGAGCCACCGCCCCGATGATGACCACACGTTTTGGTTCCATTTTCTATCCTTTCCCAAATTCCATGCTTTAATCGTTGCCAAAACTGCGGATGGCGCCGCAATCCGGGCATGTCCAGGTGATGCCGTTGCAGGTCATACCCCAGAAGTTTTCCTCCATGCAATCGGAACAGATCATAAACCCACACGGACAAGTCCAGCAGAAAGGCTGGCCGCGACTGCACGTCGCGCACACATAACTCCTGGGCTTGCGCCACCTGCCCTTCGGTTCCGTTCGTTGCTCGTCGATACCGCTCATGTTGTTTAGGTCCTCGTGCTCCTTTCCTTATGCCACTCATCAAAGGATCATCCTCCGGGGCGCAATCGGCCTGACCGTCGCAAATCCCACCGCGAAACGCAACTGAACGTGCTTTTATACCACTCGCCAACCCCACTTTCCAGAGCACCGAAGACCTTCTTGCGCCCTCCATTTTCCTGCCTTCCGGGAACGACCGAACAGCGGGACTTAGTTGATGGGGAATGCGCGGCAACCCTGTTCGCGACAGCCAGGAATTCGGACAAGCTGACAAAACATGCAATCACCCTTGACAAACAGGCCCATTCAGAATAATATGGTTGAGTAAGTTGACGCGGGGTGGAGCAGTCAGGTAGCTCGTCGGGCTCATAACCCGAAGGTCGCTGGTTCAAATCCGGCCCCCGCTACCAAAGAAAAATCAAGGACTTAGACGAAAAATCTGAGTCCTTTTTTATTGGCTTAATTTTCATTTCCAACCCTATTTCCAACCCAGAGCCCCGAAATGCCCTCTAAACAACAAAAGGCCCGGATCGCTCCGAGTCTTCTTTTTTCGCCTGCTACCCTGGTGCCAAGTTCACCCTTGAACGGACCCACCACCCCAACCGCAACCCCTGCAAACTGACAAGACAGACGAACCGGTATCAGCACTTACGAAGTTGTGTGACAAACTAATGGCCGAATGTTCTGCGACAACGAAAAAAGCGGATCAAGAAGAGAACCTTTGATTTTGATAGCCTAAAATTCCCCCACTTAAGGGGCAGATGACAGTCCAAAATTCCCCCACCCTTCAGAGTCATCTGGTAGCAAGATCTGGTGAATTCATCAACCAGAGTTACCGGAGGACAGGAGGGATGATCAACATGGATCAGTATGAGTACATTCGGATAGCGCATCGGGTTTATGGGAAGGGTTTACGAGAGATTGCGCGGGAAACAGGCCATGATCGGAAGACGATCCGCAAGGTTTTGAGGGGTGAGCCAAGTGGTTACGGACAGAGGCAATCTCAGCCGTATCCGGTGCTCGGACCGTACTTGAGTCTGATCGATTCATGGTTGGAAGGGGACAAGGATTCTCCGCGAAAGCAACGTCACACGGCGACGAGGATCTATCATCGACTGGTACGGGAAGAAGGTTTTGCAGGTTGTGCCACAACGGTTCGCCAGTACGTGCGGCAAGCCAAGATAGGTCTGGGATTAAGTGGGGACAAGGCCTTTATTCCTTTGGAGCCGGATTGTGGCAAAGAGGCTGAAGCGGACTGGGGAGGGGCTGTGGCGATCATTGCCGGAGAGGCGACACGGCTCAAGTTTTTTTGCATGCGCTCCAAGTATTCGGGGAAGCACTTTGTGCGGTGTTACCCATGTGAGAGGCAAGCAGCCTTCTTTGATGCGCATATACGGGCGTTTTCATTCTATGGTGGGGTTTTCGGGACGTTGATTTACGACAATCTGACCAGCGCCGTGGAAAAGGTTCTCAAGGGGAAAGACCGCCGGGAACAGGAGGCGTTCAGGAAGTTTCACAGTTACTATAATTTCACGGCGCGTTTTTGTAATAAAGACAGCGGCCACGAAAAGGGTGGTGTGGAAGGATTGGTAGGTTTTGCCAGGCGCAACTACATGGTTCCCATCCCGAGAGCCGAGAGCCTTGAGGAGCTTAACGAAGAGATCCTGGGGAGCTGTGTGCAGTACGGAAGCCATCGGATAGAGGGTCGTGAGAAAAGCGTCGATGAGCTCTTCGAGGAAGAAAGAGCCCATTTATTGGCACTCCCGACGCATCCGTTCAGCAACATAGAGACGGTGTACAGCAAGGTAAATCCTTATTCAACCGTCATCGTGGACAAGAACCGTTACTCGGTTCCCACATGTTATGTTGGGTTTCCGGTAAAGGCGATCCTTGAAGTGGACCGTGTGGAGGTTTACCAGAGAGGCAAGAAGATAGCGAGCCATGGGAGAATGTTCGGCAACAACAAATGGCAGCTTAATCCGGACCATTACCTGGATCTGCTTTATCAGAGGCCCGGGGCTTTCGATTCGGCCCGGCCCATAAGAGAGTGGCGCAAGAGCTGGCCGGAGTGTTTGGAGCGGCTCCGGGATAAGTTTGTAGCAAGTAATGGCGAAACCGATGGAACACGGGATTTTATTATGGTGTTGATGCTCTACCGGGAACATCGGACCGAAGATGTGGAGGCTGCGGTGGAGCGGGCGGTCCAAAATGGGGTGAGCTCCAGCGCTGGAGTAAAACACCTGCTGCTGCCGGTAAATAGGGTAGGTGCGTGTGAGCCTCTATGTGGCTGGCCGGCAACCGAACCGGCTGACGTTTCGGTGTATGCGCAGCTGGGAGGTTTGTCATGAAAGCCAGTACCGAGATGCTGCTCAAAGAGAATCTGAAGGCACTCAACCTATCGCATATGTACGCGAACCTTGGGTCCTTGCTGCGCCAAGCGCGGGAGAATGGAACCAGCCACGAGGAGTTTCTTCTGGCCACCACCGAAGTGGAGCTTCAGATGAGAGCGGAAAACCGTCTGAAGCGTAAGCTCCGGGAGGCAAAATTTCCTTTGCTGAAGACCCTGGAGCAATTTGATTACAGCAGCGCTCCTGGACTGGACAAACGCTTAATGCGCGAGCTGGAATCCGGAGAATACCTTCGCAGTCATAGAAATATCATCTTCACGGGAAAAAGTGGCGCAGGCAAGACGCACTTGGCGACCGGATTGGGGGTTGCCGCTTGCGGGCAAGGGATCAGCACACGGTTCGTAAATTGTTGCGGGGTGAGTAATGAGCTCATCGAGGCTCAAACAGAGCGCAGACTGAGCCGGGTGATACAGAAATATGCCCGCTACGGGTTAGTGGTGGTTGACGAGTTGGGTTACGTCCCTTTTTCCAAGGAGTCCGCTGAATTGCTGTTCCAAGTGTTGGCGGAGCGTCACGAGCGGGGCTCAGTCATTGTTACTACCAACCTTGGATTTGCCGATTGGACGCAAGTGTTTGGCGACGCCACGCTGACGGCAGCGCTCCTGGATCGGTTGACCCATAAGGCTCATATCATCCATTGCAATTGGGACAGCTATCGACTGAAGGAAACCCTAAGAGCGAGAAGAGAATCGCCGAAGGCGCCTAAAGACAACGTCGTGTCGTGATGGCCGGTAGGCTTCCATGTTGCGGATAAAATTGTCGCATTGAGAAGGCAAGAAAGAATATGAACGACAAATCATCAGGAGCATTCGATGTCGACATACGGAGAATGGGTAGAGGTAAATGAGGATTGCTTGTCTGATTACAATCCAATGTGTACGAAGCAAGAAATCGAGGAAATTGTAGAATTTGTACGTCTCGAATTATACAACCGGGAGCTGCCTTGCGGTCCTAAAGCGATACGGCAAAGGCTGGATGCATTTTACCTTGTGAAACTGTCACCACCGATAGAGAATGAACCCTTTGAGACCTGAGAAGTGGACCCACGCGAGAATAGCATAATCGGGATTTTCCGGTTCGTTTCCACCGGTTTTTGGACCCACCCTCTGAGGCCCGGCTGGTCTGTCCAGTGTAGTCCGCCCGCCCGCAATTGATCTTCTTTGAATCTACTTCTTATTCTTCCCGATCTGAGCGTTTCGTGCGTCGACAGATTCTTCGAGAAGCGCAGGCAGTGTCCGGAAGGTGTTCAAGGGAAGTGGTGGAAGGTAGAAGAATGAATGGAGGAGCAAATGCCGATGGCGAGATCTTTTAATGGTAGTGCTGTGGCTGCCGGGCAGGTTATCTACTTTCGGGAAGTCTTGGTTCGTTTGTCGGGGTCTGTACCCAGAGCATGGCAGATTTCGCGATGGATGGTTGCAGGATCATGCTCGATCATGTCGTGTTGGGTCTTGAGAAGTCGTGTGGATGAGCGCACAGGCTTTGGGGGAAGGGAGAGGGCCTGGAAGCGATGGCCGTCGAAGGCGAGCAGGTCTTTGCGGATGAGACCGTTTCGAGCGAGGATGTAGTCCTCTACCCCCAGGCCGAGGATCGTGCATATGCGATCGTAGCTGTAAAAGGAAATGCCATTTCGATCGGCGGCAAGGATCAGGAAGAAGTAAAGGAGGAGCTCATGATGGGTTAGGGTCTGCAAGAAACCGCCCTGAAGGAAGCGGTGCTCGATAAAGGCAAAGCTTCCCTGGATCTTTCGAGCTCTTTCCGGCAGGAGCGGCGACCTGTCAATCATGGGTCGGCTCGCCATGGTCTTTTCCTCTCTTGGTGGCGGCGCGGTTGAGCCTCTTGGATTCATGCATCCTGTAGCTGGGTCCTTCGATGTGGATGATGATGGAGTGATGGACCATCCTGTCAACGAGGGAGGCTGTGATGACGGGGTCTCCGAGATAATCACCCAGCTCTTTGAAGTTGATGTTGCAGGTCGCGATGGTTGAGCCCTTGCAATACCTTGCATCAATGACTTTGAAGAAGAGGGCGGCATTTCTTGCTGATTCCTGCTCGATGCGGTCGAAGCCGATCTCGTCGATGAGAAGGACTTGGGGGCGGGTGTAGACTTTGAGAGCGTTATGGAGGGTGCCGTCGCAAAGCGAGGCCATGAGGTTCGAGAGCATGTTGGATGCGGTGGTGTAGCGGCAGGAATAGAGCTGGGAGCAAGCGATGAGTAGAAGGGCTTTGGCGATGTGACTTTTGCCAGTTCCGGACGATCCTGCCAGGATTAGCCCCTGCTTTCGCTCAACGAAGCCCAGGTTTGCGAGCTCCATGATCTGGCTTTTGTCAATGCCCTTCTGGAAGTCAAAATCGAAGTCGGCGAGAAGCTTGCGCTCGGCAAGGGCGGATTCCCGGATGCGCCGTTCGATGCGGCGCGCCCTTGCCGCCTGAGCTTCAGCATCGAGAAGACGCAGGATCAAAGTGGATGGCGGGCTCTTTTCGCTGGCAGCCCTGGCGAGCTCCTGATCAAGGATCTTTTCCATGGTCGAGAGCTTGAGGGCTTTCAGGTGCTTTTTGATCCGGGCTGTGGTCTGGTCCATGGTGTTCTCCATTCTGTGAGAGAAAGGTGCAGTAATCCTCGAGATTGCGTTGCCGGATGACCGGGAGTGATTGCGTGAGTGCTGTCCTTGCCCGGTCGTTCCTGATAGCTTCCAGGGTCCTGGGTTTAGCCTTTGCCTTCAAGATCCTCTCGATGGCTCTGCCGTCATAGGCGTGGTAGACCGTTGCATGGCGAAGGGCAGAGTTGATGTCATCCGATGCATAGTGCTCTTTGAGCCTCAGGATGAAGCGGGCGTGAAAGCCGCAGTTTCTAGGGTGTTTTTGCTGGAGGCCTTTGAGGAAGTCCTCTGATGCTTGTCCCAGAGCGAGGAAGGATTCTCTGACGGGCTCGAGTCCATAGCGTGTTTTGGGGTGCAGGCGATGCTCCGGGTTTTCGACCATCTTTGATGCGCCTGTGGGAAGGCGCTCGTGGCATGCAATGAGCTCGAGATCAGGACTGATAGAAGCTCACCTCCTGCTCGGTGGCCTTCAAGACCAGGATATCGGCCACATACTGGTAGGGAACGGAATAGAGGTTGGTCTCAAACTCGATGAAGCCATCGACACGGCAGACCCTGTGGGCCACCTCGGAGCAATCATAGGGGTGTACGGGGAGGGGCCGGAGAGCATCCTTTTCCTGCTCCAGGAAGAGCTCGATCACGACCTGGCCTGTGGTTTCATGGCGATGGCGGTCGCTTTTTTCCTTCATCCACCAGCCGGCCATGGCCCTCAAGTGCTCAAGATCCTGGAACTTGCGCCCATTCAGGAGATTGCCTTCGACAAACTGGAAGGGTCTTTCCACCTTTCCTTTCGTTCTGGCCCGCCGGACGGCTATGGGATGGCATTCATAATGGGTGATAAAGGCGATGAAGGCGGGATTAAAAACGGGGCGCCCGGCCTCAAAGCGCAGCACCACCGTCTTTTCTCCATCGTATAGGCAGTGTCGTGGAACGCCGCCAAAAAAGTCGAAGGCATCCCGGTGGCGTCTGATCAGAGTATGGAAATCACGATGAAGAGTAAAATCGATATACTGTCTTCTGGAGAAAGCCAGGATGTAGGAAAAGCATAAAACTGTGGCCTTGCCGCCCTTCAGGAACCGGATGGTGTAGGGGCTCCAGTCCATTTGTCCCTGAACCCCCGGGTCTGTCTCAAAGCGGACGACCGGCTCCTTCTTCGGGTGAGATCGCATGGACCGAAGGCGGTCCCTCAGGATGGAGATCCCTCCCATATAGCCTTCGGCCCGCATCTCTTCAAAGAGGCGCTCACCGGTGATGTCTGGAAACTCATCCAGAAGGGCCCGGATCCGAGGTAGATAGGGATCGAGCTTGCTTGCCCGGGGAAGAGGTGATCCTTTGGCATCATGACCATGCTCCCGCCTGGCTTTGTGTTTGCGAAGGATGCGCCTTACGGTGTTTCTGCCCAGACAAAAATGCCTCGAGAGGGCTCGGATGTTCAAGCCCTGGGCGTAGAGGGTCACCAGTTGATGCTCAAGGTCCTCTCGACTGGAAATAATGAGGGGCGGCATGGGGTTTTCCTCATGTTGTGTTGAGAGCATTTCTCATCCGACGCAGGAGAATCTCGAGGCTTTCGGTGAGAGGAAGCAGGAGCTCCCGCTCCTGCGGGCTCAACGGATCGAGGTCACAGACACTGATGGCGCCCAGGAGCCCCTCGCAGGTCTTTTTAAAGTCCCGAAGTTGCTCGGCCAAAGAGGGCTCATGCTCCTCTTTAATTTGTCTGGAAGGGCGAGGCGGTGTGCGCTCATCGAGGATTTTGAGGGGAAGATGCAGGATGGCCTCATGCTCCCATCCGGACGCTCACAGAGCATGGCAACGAGCTTCTCGGCTTCCCTGCAGCACAGACGGTGCTTTAGGATAGTCGCAAGGGCCCTGTCCTGGTTGCCACGTGGCAACCGGGTGAGCTGACGGCCGTGGCCCGCACTGATCAGTCCGAGCTTGAGGTTGCTCAGCACTTCATCGGAGAGCTTTTCTACCAGAGCGATACGCCGGGAGACCCAGCTTTTGTGCCGCCTCAGGAGAAGCCCTATTTCCACCTGGCTAAGCTTGTCCTCCCGATGAAGGGACTGGACGATCAACGCCTCTTCCACCTCCCGGATGGATCTTGCCTTCCAGTTGAGTTGAAGGATCGCTGCTTTAAGAGGTGGCGCCTCAAGAGAGAGCACCTTTGCCTGGATGGTCTTCAACCCCAGTTTGCGAGAAGCTCGAAGCCGTTTGAAGCCGTCGATCATTTCATAACAGGAAGGCTCCAGCCCTTTTACCACGACGACCGGAAGGATCTGTCCGAACTGGCGCATAGATTCGATCACGGTGACTTCACTGCCCGGATAAATGAGACGAAAACGGCCATAACTCTCACCTATCGCGCTTACGGGAATATCGGTCCATTTTTCTTCGCCCATTGGCTCCTCCTTGTTCCATGAAGAAGCTACCAAAGTGGGCTCACCCGGGTCGATCACATCTTGAACGACCCGGGCGGGTAGTTGGACCAATCATCCTGTATTTACGGCAGCTTGCCTGCGAATCACTTCTTGAGCATGCTTCACCGAATGTCGGACCAAATAATCAAGCATTATAATAACTTGAACGGTGATCACCTCTTGAATCCATGGCAGGAGGTGTTCGCTCTGCACGGATGCCGGGCGAGAAGGCGTTTCAGCCGAGAGCTTCGTCTGCCCGCCTGCCCAAGCGGCGGCTTTGAGCTTTTGCGCCAAACGCTCTTTCTTGATGGGCTCAGAATTCTCTCTGTTCCACTGGGCGCACTTTCTCCGGTGCCACTCACGCTTACACGATTCCTCTCCACAGGTCATCTGGCGGTCTTTAAGTCGTGGATTGGCTCTGAACCAGCGTTTGCAAATGCGGCATGGACGTTTGCGGCAGGCCATGACCTTTTTCATCGTTGTCTCTCCGCTCTCTCAGGGTGGGACAACGACTCTATGCGGTCTTTTCTCGCTTCCAGCAAATAATTTTGCCCTCAGAGCAAGGGGCGGAAAAAACACGGGAATCAGGGGGCAGTCGATACGTCATAAGATGGGTTCAATAATCGGTGCACAGTTCACGCCACGGCAACGACCGAATGGGTCCAATTTTCACCGCAGCCTGGGTCCATTCTTCATCGGTGGCAACACATGTCGTCCCCTTTAATAATATAACCGGGTAGGTCAGGGGCCTCTCGGTCCCTTTCCCCCCCCAGAACCGTGCGTGACAGTTTCCCGTCACGCGGCTCAAGCATCTCAATGGTGAGCCCTTGTGGAGCCACCCGCCGATGAGGAACTGCCCTCATTGACTTTGCGATACACGCCAACAGCCACAATGCCTTTCGGGGGAAGGTGCACACACTGGCCGAAGCCGTGTTCATTTGCTTTCCTTCCTTGCTGTGGTTCTCTCAGCTTTCTCGCAATGAGACACCCGCCGGACGTCTGCTCCCTTTCGGGCCGGGCAAATCTTGAACCCGTATCCATCCCGTTACAGGATGGCATTCGCTTCTTCCAGCCTCTTCATCCCGCACCCCCAACAGTGTGCCTTGCGGTTCACCTGCCTGGAAAACCAGGCGGAGATACGAGGTTTCCACGTTCCACATAGTTGATCCTATGGATGACTTAGGTGCGCCCTCTACGCCGGAGGTACTACGGTTCCGTGCAGGCAGTTAGGAGACCTGCAACCTGACCTCTTGCCGCAAACACTGGGAAGCGGCCCTCGACCTGCAAAACGAGGTTAATCCTCGTAGGTCTGTATTCGTTGACGACGCTTGCAGGAATTCAAATGTTTTCACCATATCATCCCTCTCCAGCCCTTAACGGGGGAGGATTCCCCGAGGGGTTCGCCTGTCACCAGTTGAACCCGATTCGGTACATTGTCCACAGGGCTTCGCACCCCGTCATCAGCGCGACGGTAGCACGCCTGCGTAGAGACCGGCAGGAACATGCCGGGTACTCCAGGTAACTACCTGAGTACACTCAACTATGCGACATCGTGTCGCAAGCCAACGTGAAAATCAGCGGCGGCGGGCCAAAGGCCAAGAAGAAGATGGAAGAGGCGTTCCCCGCCGACCGCTGGATTTTTTTGTTAGCAATAACAGGTGTATGTTGAACCGAGCTTGTTCTTAAGCAACCTTCTGAAGTCTTCATCTGTTCAACTTCGTCTGCTACATGATCAAATCCTATTCTTTGTGATCGTCAATGCTTGCCGTTGCGGATGCCAACTGAGAGAAGTCCAGACGATTGATTGCTTCAATCCAGCACCTCATGCACGTGTCAACACTGCAACCTGTAACCATTGTATAAGCGACTTTGGTTGCATTTCCAGACGATTTTGAACGTAGATTATGCCACTCTAAGACTACCATTTCGTAACTGCCGAGGTACTCCGGATTTTCATCATCCTCACGAAGCGAGCAGAAGAATCCAAGAGATTGCAATCCTCCGAGTACTTGCTTGAGCTTTATAGGTGTCAGACCGGTGTAGCGCCGAAGTAAGTCAATGTTCATATGAATGTTGTCGGGTAGTTCTCCATCGCACCCATGCAAGAATACAGTAAAAATTACATTACGCTCCTCAGGTGACATCCGTTGAAGACCCTCGAAAAAACCATAAGCTTGATCTAAGATCTTCTCTTTCTTCCTCTGATTTTTTGCTTTCAATAAGGCAAAAAGCCTATCTGGAACTGGTGGCAAGTAGTTAACACGGGGTCGCTCTCCGACTTTCTGTAGGATAAGGGGGAGGAGTTCGGATTGCGTAGTGGTACGGAGATCTATGTAGCCAACAGTATTGCGCAAACCGGGAATTGCTGTGTCATCAAAGCGGGCGGGCAATATGTACTCTCGATTTTCAGTGAATGCCCTTGCTTGAGCACTCTGTCTTTCGTGATTAGTCCATAGTTTTTCAGCATAATGCTTCGAAATGAATAAAACACAGAATCTAGCACTCTGGCGATATACATAATCCAGATGCGTATACAGATCCTTTCCCCATAATTCCGCCTGCTCATATTCATCATAGAAGACCCGCACTCCCGCCTGATTTAAAGCGAACGCAAGACTCCTAACATAGTCACGTTCTTTTCCAGCGAATGATAAACATACATCATACTGGAATTCAGGGATGTCGTCTCTTTTATCGCTCATATTGATCCTGGCAGTGTTCGCTCAATAGGATCGAGCTGGTGGCGCATGCTAACACAAAAATTAGCGGCGGGGCAATTACCTTTGTTAATATCACGCTACGCTTATTACCTGTCCGCTGGATTTTCTTGTTAAGTGCACAGTATTACAGTTAAATTAGATTTAGACTGTAATACTCAGTTAATCTATCTACGCATTTACTCTTTCTCCCTAATATCTCGCCAATATCATCAAATCCTTTGTGTAGCACTTCTTTAAACCAACTCATGTTGTTACTTTTAATATCATTATCTGTAAACAAAGGGAATCCAGGAATAACAACTTCAACAGGTTTATAAAGTTCTCTTTTGTTGTTATTAGAATTGTCTTTCCAGAAAACGCCCCAAAACTTGAGGCCATTGTAAACATTTTCGCATGATTTAATTAATACAGAAATAGTATATTCTAAGTCTTTCATCTTCCAGTAGAGTATCCCTCCAATTGAATCGTCGGGAATTTTCCACTGAAAAGTACCTTTACTTTTCTCTCTGTGTTTCAAATCCCCGCTATCTCCTTTATCTGAATAGGTCTTAAAGATCTCTTCCAACAAGTTCAGTATTAAACCATGTTTCATCCCATTATCAGTGAAAGAACCATATTCTTCTCTGTATCCCCCTGAGATCAATTGCTTATCCAGAATCCAGCATCCTGCATAGCAATTATTTTCGGTTTGTTTTTGCGTTTCCATTAAAAATTGTTGCCCCGTTTTCATTTCCCATCCGCCACCATGACGGCCAAAAGCGGCCCATACTCTTCTTTCGATTTGCCCACCTTCAAATTCTTCCCAATGGATTCTTTCACTTGGGGTAATTTTTATTCTATATAATGGTTCATAAGGGATAGCATTATATTCCTTTGCTTCAACGGAAGATTCAAGCTCCTTCTTTGTAAAATAATGAGGGCGTCCGCCACCTATTATTTGCTTAGGTTCTCTTTGAAAATACTTATAAATCATTCTGCTCTCCTTGTCCTGGACTTTCCACTATGTTCTCTGTAGCACTTAACATGTAAGATTGTATGGGGAGTGAGGGCTTTTTCTCATTCCCCATACAATCGTGTTGAACTAAGCCGCTTCGCACAACTGCTATGGGGTTTTAATCAGAAACCTGGGCGAAGCGTTTTCTCTTGGTAACCGTGGATTTTGAACCGAACAGCGTTTGGGTGACGCAGAGGCATCGTTTCTCCGAAACGGATGGGTGCATTCCAGCCATTTTGCACCCGTTTTTTTGAGCCGAAGGCCAAAGAACCCCGCTGCCCTGGATGGGATGGTTTTTTGAGTCTTCATCTTTCCGGTCGATAACCATCTTTCAAGGCGGCGACCGTGACCCTCCTGGCAGCAGTGTTTCCTTTAGCACCATCCTCCCTTTCCCACAAGCCGGACAGACCGAAAGGTCGATCCCGGTGAGCCGCATGAAGAGATCACTCCACGATTCCGGCTGGTTTGACTCTGGGAAGCACTCCGGCTTTACTCCGAGGAGCGTCTTGCACCGGGCGAGCTTGGTCTTTCGGTTGCGATTGCTGAGAATCCCAAAGTGGCGAATCTTCATGAACCCATCGGGCAGGATGTGTAACAGGAACCGGCGGATAAACTCAAAGGCATCGAGACTCATCCGCTTGACCTTATCGTGGTCGGCGGAATCCCGATAGGTAAAGGTAACCCGGTCTCCATCAAACCCGACGATCCTCTCGTTGGCGAGGGCAACCAGGGCCAAGATACTGCATAGCCTTTTGGGCGCTCTTGAAGGGCGGCTTACAGTAAACCACCCACTCCTGGCGATAGAGTTGCCCGCAAAAGTCCTGGAAATTGCGCTCCTCTCCAAGGGAGGCGATCTGGCCGGTAAACCCGATCTTCCCTGAACGATAGGCCTTTTTTAGATAGGAGAGGAGCCGCCTCGAAAGAGCCGGGAGAGAACCTTCACGGGGAAAAAGTACTTTTTGCGGCAGGCAATCCACCTCTTCCCGTCGAGAGAAAGCCCGCCGCCCGTAACGATGCAGTGGATATGGGGATGGTCGGTCAGGGTGCGTGACCAGGTATGCAGGAGGGCGACACAACCGATCTGGGCCCCAAGTCGGCGCGGATCGCTTGCCAGTTCCTGCAAGGTCTCGTTGGCGGCCTTGAACAAAAGACCGTATAGGGTTCTTTGGTTCCTGAGAGCTATGGGCCTCAACGCCTCCGGAAGGGTGAAGACCACGTGGAAGTAGCTAATAGGCAGAAGATCCTGCTTCCTGCTCTCCAGCCAGCGTTCCTTGGCCAGAAACTGGCACTTGGGGCAATGACGGTTCCGGCAGGAATTGTAAGAAATCCTCACGTGGCCGCAGGCACCGCATTCCTCCACATGACCACCCAATTCAGCCGTTCGGCAAACCTCGATGGCCTGCATGGCACGATGCTGCCTCAAGGGCATCTCCTCGCCGTGTGCTGCCCGATACTTTCCCCCGCAAGCCCTGAAGATGTCGGCAACTTCAAAAGGAGACCGCATGGGAGAGGCTCCCCCCTGAGGTTGTGGGATTGTCGGGCAGTTCCATGAGATCGGTGGGGCTTACGATCTTCCGAAGATCTTTGCGGGTGACGTGAAGATAAACCGAGGTCGTTTTGACGCTGCTGTGGCCCAGACACGCTGGATATAGTAAAGATCAGCAGCCACTTTCCAGGAGATGCGTCGCAAAGCAATGCCTCAGGGTGTGCACCGTGGCCCTTTTCCTGATCCCCGTTTGGCCGAGGGATGTCTTGAAAACCTTTTGAATCGACGAGACCGAGATCGGTTCTTTCGGGTTTTTGGAGGGAAAAAGCCAATCGGTTGGCCGATATGCCTTCCAATAGCTGCGAAGCAGTTCCAGGCGTTTTTGCCAAGAAGCGTGTAGCGATCCTGATCCCCTTTCCCCCGAACCCGGATGGTCATTCTCTGACTGTCAATGTCGGCCATCTTCAGCTGGACCACCTCGCTCACCCGAAGCCCTGCGGCATAAATGGTGACCAGAATCGCCCGGTACTTGAGGTTTTCGGTCGCCGATAAAATCAACCGGACCTCGTTCTGGGACAGAACTACCGGAAGTCTCTTGCCTCTTTTGCAACGGGGAATCTGCGTCCCGTTCCAGGGCCTCCCCAGCGTTCTCTCGTAGAAGAACTTGAGGGCGCTATAGGCCTGGTTCATTGATGACTGCGAGGCTTTCCTGTCATTGAGGAGGAAGTGGAGGAACCCCTTGATTTCCTCATCTCCCAGTTCGTCCGGCGGCTTGCGGAAATGCCCTGCAAACCGCTTCATCCAGTCCAGATAGCAGCGCTTTGTCCTGGAGCTCAAATTCCTGAGCTCCAGGTCCCTTTGCATCTGATCCTGCAACTTTCCCATGGTCATTCTCCTTTCCAGAAACAGTGGTTGTCCCTTGCCTGTTGCGGAAAGGAGATTGCATGCAGACCCGGAAGGCAAGAGACCGGAGTCTTCCATGCAGGTAAAACCCAAACGCTATTCAGTTGTCAAAGAACGTACGGGGCCAGCGCCACCGCGAAGCGGTTTAGTTCAACCATAATTCTGTAGTTTCTG